>JAVBLA010000001.1:0-97442 GCA_031553775.1 Bacteroidales bacterium | reverse complement strand
TAACCATGCAAGCATGCTTATTGCTCTCGCTTAAACGCACTTTTCAAGGCTGCGTCCCATTGGCTAAAAAATACTGCGTTGCGGCTAAGAGAAAAGAACTCGCACCTGCGGTGCTCAAACAGCTTTTCTCTTTTAACGCCTACACTGCGTATTTTTCTTTACGCCACTGGCCCGAGGCCGGAGGCGGAGCCGCATCAGCAACTCGTTTAATCAGTAAACATTTTGTAGAAGGATTATTCTGTTTGACAATAACCATCATTGCGAGCGAGAGCGAAGTAATCTACCGATAATCATGAGATTGTTTCAGTATTCGCCTTCACAATGACGATCAATTGACAGGAGATTGCTTCGTCGTTCCTCCTTGCAATGACGGGGTTTGGGAATTCCAATAACATTGGATGATTGCAATGATGAAATTCGGAAAATCCTGCCAATTACACCCGGGCGAAGCCCGGTCAATCCCCCGTTGGGGGGCAGGGGGGACAATACCTTGTTGTCAAAACGCTGTCTGAAGTGAAAGAGCGCAGCGATTGAGCAAGTTCGTTTTGACGAAGCGCCTTTTTTGGGTACCTTTTTTTGGCGCAGCAAAAAAAGATACAGAAAGTGTTTTTAATTCAAAATGTTTTTACACAAAAAAAACATTTCAATCAGCCCCCAATTTGAAATCCTAACTTCTGCAAAACCATTCGCTCCCTTTCATCAGCATTCAATATCGTATAAGCAGAAAATTCACGGGGATGATCATAATGTGTCCTCAAATATTCGAATAATTCCGGATTTTTACGCAACCTGGCATCTGTTTTCAGAGGAGAATAAGTAGTCAAAACTGCATTTCCCAAGCGATCAGAAGAAAAATCATTTAAATCGATTACCGGATTTCCGGAAGGCTCAGGCTGTGTACGTTCAATCAGGTCAGGAATATTCCATCCGTATGTTTTTGCAATAGCCTCCAGGCACATCCTCGTTCCGTTGGCTTTCCCATCGGCAGAAAAACCGGCAATATGAGGAGTTGCTATCAATGCTTCCGACAGCAATTCACGGGAAATATCCGGCTCGTTCTCCCAGCAATCTATAATCAGTTCTTCTATAAGACTTTCCCTTTTAGCTTGCAACAGTGCTGGGGTATCATGCACAGGCCCTCTGGCCACATTAACATAATAAGGTTTCTTCCGGAGGGAGCGGAAAAAAGATTCTCCGGCCAGATGATAAGTAGGATATTTTCCTGTAAATGTTAAAGGCACATGAAAAGAGATAATATCACATTGTGCAGCGATTTCTTCCAGGCACACAAAAGCATCATCCTTTTCTTTTTCCGAACGGGGAGGATCGCATTTCAGGTAATGAAGGCCCAAAGCCTGGTAGATAGACTCTACTTGTTTTCCGATATTCCCCACTCCAACAATACCGAAAGTTTTATCATACAAAGAAAAACCCTTCATCCGGGAAAGTTCCATCAATGTCGCCAACATATATTGTCCTACAGAAACAGCATTGCAACCGGGAGAATTCTCCCATTGGATTCCTGCTTCCCTGCAATATTCCGTATCGATATGGTCAAACCCGATAGTTGTACTGGCAATGAACTTCACATTGGTGTGTTCAAGTAATGCCCGGGTACATTTATTTGGAGTACGAATCATCAGGATATCCGCATCTTTGATTCTTTTATGAGTAAAATCTTTTACGGGGAGATATTCCACTTCAGCAAAACGTTCAGGAATTCCGCGTAAAAAAGGGATTTTATCGTCAGCTATCAATTTCATCCGGTCAGTCTTTGGAAGTTAAGTCTTTAAATATAGTAGCCAAATCGTCTACTTCTGTCATCGGTTTGTCAAAAACAATTTTCCCTGCACA
The DNA here is from genome assembly GCA_031553775.1 of Bacteroidales bacterium. GTDB lineage: Bacteria > Bacteroidota > Bacteroidia > Bacteroidales > Azobacteroidaceae > JAISFI01. Next base: position 95,588 of record JAVBLA010000001.1, on the reverse strand, counting down.
AATAATAATTACCCGTGTACAAACAGAAGAAACTTCCGGCAGGGTATGGGAAGAAAACAGGATGGCCTTATCCTGGCTTTGACGGATTAAAAAATCCCTGATTTCATCGATCTGATTGGGGTCGAGGCCAGTAATGGGTTCATCCAGTATCAACAGTTCCGGATTGTGTATAAAAGCCTGCGCAAGTCCTACCCGTTGCCGGTAACCTTTCGAAAGCTGCCCGATTTTCTTATGTGCTTCGGGAGATAAACTCACAGCGTCTATTATTTCTCCCGATTTTTCACGGGCATCGCGCGAAAAGCCATACAAACCTGCAACATATTCCAGGTATTCCCTTACATACATTTCTTCGTACAAAGGATTATCTTCCGGAAGATATCCGATCATTTTTTTTGCTTCCAGAGGATAAGTGATAACCGATTTCCCCCCAATCAGAATTTCTCCTCCATCAGGCATCAGGCAACCGGCAATCATTTTCATCGTAGTCGATTTTCCAGCTCCGTTCGGGCCCAGAAAACCCACAATTTCCCCTTTCTCTACTGAAAAGGAAAGACGGCTGACAGCTTGCTGTTTTCCGTATTTTTTAGATATATTTTCAACAGACAGGATCATCTTCACAATAACATAATACGAGGTACAAAGGTACTTTAATTTTAAAACACGCACAAAAAGTCATTTAATAAATTTAGTCATTTCCTCGCAATAACATGAAGTTGCAGATCATCAAAAGTTGACTTTGATAATCATCAGATCTTTTGACACATCCTTTTTCCTACTATTGACCTTTTTTCAAAATTCATGTTAATTCCTGTAATTTGAGCCCAATCATAGGGAATAATCGATATTTTTGTTGCCTGACCCTGATACCTATATATAATATGTTTAACAGATTTCTTCTCTTTATTACTGCTTTATTCCTCTGTTCCTGCCAGGCAGAAGGCAAGAACAACAGTGCTTCTGAAAACCGTACCGGAAATTTCCTGCAAAGCAAAGCCGATTCTGCTGCAGCTTTCTGCAAAAAAAAGAATATGAATACCGATTTTTGCATCCTGATCGACATGAGAATCCATTCAGGGAAAAACCGACTCTTCGTATGGGACTTTAATAAAAAAGAAACAACATTTTCCGGTTTGTGCTGCCATGGAGCCGGAGGAGAAAGCACTAAAAAAAAACCGGAATTCAGCAATGTCCCCGGAAGTAACTGTACATCTCTCGGCAAATACAAAATAGGCATCCGGTCGTACAGCCAGTGGGGGATTAAAGTCCACTACAAGATGCATGGCCTGGAAGCTTCAAATAATAACGCATACAAAAGAATCGTTGTCCTCCATTCCCATACTCCTGTGCCGGAAAACCAAATTTATCCCCTGCACCTGCCTTTAGGATGGAGCCTCGGGTGCCCGGTAGTTGCAGATAAAACAATGAAATATCTCGATGAAAAGCTGAAGAACCAGGAAAAACCGGTCTTGATGTGGATCTATTACTAATAACCGATAAAATACAGTACAACAAGTCTCTCTCATTTCCATACATTTATAAGCTTTTGGTAAATACCGAAATTCTATATACCTTTGTTCGCACTAATAAAAATGCATTGAATGAAATTTACAGCTGTCTGTCTGCCGATTTTTGAGCAAGTCATCCGCGATTACCACCAAACGGATCACGTAGACGCTCCGATTAACAATCCCTATAAAGTTCAAACCATTGAGTACTATCTATATCTGAAAAACTGGATAGATACGGTTCAATGGCATTTGGAAGATATTATCCGGGATCCGGAAATCAATCCGGAAGAAGCCCTTAAAATCAAGCGCAGGATAGACAAGTCTAATCAGGACCGTACCGATCTGGTAGAATTGATCGACAGTTATTTCCTGGATCAGTATAAAGAAGTAAAAATTGTATCCGATGCAACAATCAATACAGAAAGTCCGGCCTGGGCAATAGACCGCCTTTCGATCCTCGCATTGAAAATATATCATATGCAACTGGAAACCGAAAGAAAAGATGTGGATGAAATACATCTGGAAGCCTGCCGGAAAAAATGGCAGGTATTGCTCGAACAAAGAAAAGATCTTTCTACTGCGATTGATCAATTGCTGGAAGATATTGAAGCCGGTCGGAAGTACATGAAAGTGTACAAACAAATGAAAATGTATAATGATCCTTCGCTGAATCCGGTACTTTACGAAAAGAAATAATCAATGGCACGGGTACTTGTCATCCGTCTTTCCGCTTTGGGGGATGTAGCCATGCTCATTCCCGTATTATATTCTGCAGCAGATGCTTATCCGGAAGAAGAGTTTGTTTTGCTGACGAAAAGTCCCTTACTCCCTATTTTCAACCACCGTCCCCATAATGTGGCGATCATCCCTGTTTTTGCTAAAGGAGAGCACAAGGGATTGAGCGGTTTGTGGAAGTTAATCCGCCAGCTTACATCGACAAAAATCGACAAAGTAGCAGATGTTCACAATGTACTCCGGTCCCAACAGATTCGTCGCTATTTCGCGTTGAAAAGGAAGAAAACAGCAACCATAGATAAAGGGAGAAAAGAAAAAAAAGAGCTTACCCGGAGAGATCATAAAATATTAAAGCCTCTAAAGACTTCGATAGAAAGGTATCATGATGTTTTCAGGCAATTGGGTTATGATTTCGATATTCGCTTCCGTACCATTTTTGATTATGGAGGAAGAAACTTCAATCTGATCCGGCAGGTTACCGGAGAAAAGTCGGGCAACTGGGTAGGAATCGCTCCTTTTGCCAAACACAAAGGGAAACTGTTTCCATTGGAAAAAACAGAAGAAGTGATCCGGATACTGTCTGCCAGACCCCATACAAAAATCTTTTTATTCGGAGGAAAAGAAGAAGAATCTCACCTGGAAAACTGGGCAAGTACCTATAAAAATGTAACGTCGGTAGCCGGACACTTTTCTTTTTCATCCGAACTTTTGCTGATGAGTTATCTGGATGTAATGTTAACCATGGACTCCGGGAATATGCATCTGGCATCTCTTGTGAATACGCCGGTGATATCCATCTGGGGAGCTACTCATCCGTTTGCAGGTTTTTACGGTTACGGGCAAAATCCGGAATATACGGTACAAATATCCGACCTTACCTGCCGGCCTTGCTCTGTATTCGGCAACAAACCCTGTTTCAGAAAAGATTACGCCTGTCTGGAGTGGATCACTCCCGGGCAAATTATCGAATCTATAGAAAAAATACTTTCCGGTAATGAAAATCATCATTAATCCGAAATATAAAAGTCTGGAAGGGTTTATCCGGCAGATTCCCGAATCATTTGAATATAGCGGAGAAACCATTTACAAGGCACGGAATACTATCAAAATTTTCGATGAAAACGGAATTTCCATTTGCATAAAGTCATTCCATGCCCCTTCTTTTTTTAACCGGATCATTTATAGCTTTTTCCGATTATCCAAAGCAGAACGATCTTATGAATACGGATTAAAACTATTGTCTAAAGGAATCCGTACACCGGAACCCATCGCCTATATTGAAAACAAACAAAGCGGACTATTATACGATTCCTATTATATCTGCATCAACCAACCCTTTGCGGGGATGATGCGGGAACTACGGCAGGGGGAAATACAAGGAAGAGAATCCATGCTCCGATCCTTTGCTGCATTTGCAGCTTCCATCCACTCTAAAAATGTACTCCATAAAGATTTTTCCCCAGGCAACATTCTATATGAAAAATCCGGCGAAGAATATATCTTCTCCATAGTAGATATCAACCGGATGAGCTTTTGTCCGGTCAACATGCAAACCGGATGCAAAAATTTCAAACGCCTATGGGGAAACAACGAAATGATCAGCTTTATTGCCGATGAATACGCAAAAAACAGACAATTTAATCCTGAAAAATGCAAAGAATTAACACTAAAATATCATACCAAATTCTGGAAAAAATATACCCGCCGCCACAACGACTTCAAACCCTACGAAGAAAATTCTTAATTCTTAATTCTTAATTCTTAATTCTTAATTCTTAATTCTTAATTCTTAATTCTTCATTCTTAATAGTTAATTCTACTAATTTTCTCAATCCACTCCAAAGCCCAAACCACCTTTCCCCTCTTCGTCTCCTCCCGAATCTCCCTGTTCCTCTCCATAACCTCCTTATTTTTATACGGACGCTTATGATCCAGATGCAGGCATATAGCAGAATAACGTATTTGTTTTGGCCGGATTCCTTTATTGAATAGCCGTTCGCCGAACTCCCGGTCTTCCCCTCCGTATTGCATCCGCTCGTCAAAACCATTTACAGCCAGCATATCTTTTCTCCAGCCGGATGCATTCATTCCATTCCAGGTTGCTTTAGCCGGGGTGATAAAATTCATAAAGGAACTAAAATCTTCCGAGCGGATAAGTTTGGTATTTTTAAAACTGATTTTCAGTCCCTGTTGCCTCAACCATTGCAGATCAAAAGCACGTTGGGTAGAAATATCTTCCTGCATGATCGCTTCACTGATTTCCATCGGCAATTTAAAGTATCCTCCCGACAAGAGATAGCCCTCTTCTGCAAAACGCAGATGAGTTTCTATAAAATCTTTCCGGGGAATACAATCCTGGTCGGTAAAAATCAGGTAATCGGATGTAGCAACAGTAAGTGCCTTATTCAGAATTTTACATTTTTGGAAACCGGTATCCGGATGCCATATATGCTTGATATCAGGGAAAGTAGAAATCCTGAATTTTTCGATCAAATCGGAAGTTTCCGGACCGGAACCATCATCGGCAATAATCAGTTCAAACGAAGGATATGCCTGGTTCTGATATCCCCATAAAGTTTTTTCAAGCCATTTCGGATTGTTATAGGTAGATATGATGATTCCTATGGTGGGTTCCATTATTGCCGGTTTTCCTGTTTTTATTTTTTCTGATCCAGATACTGATCAACGCCTGCTTTACAACGCAATGCTTTCTGTTCCCGTTTCTCCCTGTAATAAGCAAAATTTTTTTCTTTATTTTGCATATACAGGTCATTATGCCACAAGTGATATACAATTCCTGAAAACTTCAGGTAGAGACGTTCGACACCACTATTCGTCATCCGCCAGGCAAAATCGTAATCTTCGCCTCCCCATCCTTCGAAAAATTCATCATAACCATTGATCCGAAGGTAATCTTCTTTCCAGAAAGACATGTTACAACCTAACCCCACTACTTTATTCTTTTTATATCTCCGGGACAAGTAGCGGCTTAACGGCAGGCAGTGGACGGCATTGATCCGTCTCAGCAAACCATTGGTCAAAAAATGAATCACAGGTAGTTTTCTGCTCTCGCACAGCTTTTTGGTCAACTTTTCCGACAAATTAACCCGGCCTCCTTTCAGAAAGCATCCCTTCCGGCAGAAATATAAATGATCTTCCACAAAACGGGGATGGAGGATCAGGTCTCCATCTATTTCAATAATATAATCGCCACTGCACCGGGCCACAGAACGGTTCCGGCTCATTGCCAGGCGAAAACCCTTATCCTCCTGCCATACATGTATCAGGGGAACCGGAAAATCAGCCTGAAAAATCTCGATCAAATGGAGAGTTTCTTCCCTGGAACCATCATCACCTATTACCACTTCATCAGGCAAAACAGTTTGTCGGGCAATACTCTGGAGACATAAATCCAAAGCATCCGGCCTATTATAAGTAGACAGAATTAGTGACACCCGGGGTACATTTTGCTTCTTCATATATTCCTTTTCTATATTTTACGAATAATAAAACAGTATATCAATCCGGCAAACTTAGTATTTTTTTAATAATGATTTCCGGATCGATATCCATACATTGATGGAATTGTGGGTTTGTACAGGGCTTTTCACCCCAAAACGAACAGGGCCTGCAAGGTAGCTCCTGCTGAACAGCACATTCCCGTGGCTCATTGTAGGGATAATATCCCAGCCCCGGGTGAGAAGGTCCCCAGATCGAAACAGCCGGAATTCCGGTCAGCGCAGCCATATGCAAATTTGCAGAATCCATGGAAACCATACAACGACAGGATGCTATCACGACCAATTCATCATCAAACGAGAGTTTTCCTATCAGGGAAATAATACCCGGATACTTCTCTTTCCAGGTTTCTGCCATAGCTCTTTCATTCTCTCCTCCACCGAAAATCAACAGTTTTACATCTGTCCGGGAATGAAAATGAGCAACCACTTCTTCCATCTTTTCCAATGGATATCTTTTTAATGGGATGCGGGAAAAAGGAGCAATGCCAATCAAGGTACAATCTGTAGGGATACCATTATCTTCCAACAATCCCCGCTGTCTTGCTCGATCCTGATAATAGGAACGGTTAAACTCATTCTGTAACTGTTCATATCCCAATTCTTCGATTGTTCTTCTATAGAGATCATTCAATGAAGGAGTATTAAAATAATCTTTATGAATCAACTTTTCGGGAGAAAGAAAAGCGCTCAGATTAATCGAAGCAACTTTACTTTTTTTAAGAGAAAAAATAGATTGCAGTTGCTTCTCAAAAGTACCGTTTTGTAAGATGGCGACTTTATCGTATTGATATAAAAAAAATATTTTTAACAGTAAAAGATAACGATCAAACAAATATAACAAACCTCTTAAAGGCACCTTCTTTTTCCGGTAAATCATCGGAAACAGGTGAACATTAGACGGCATTTGCCTGAATATCCCTTCGAATTTAGCATTTGTCAGCACCGTAAAATCTTCGTCAGGATAGCGTTTCGCCAAAGAATAAATCACCGGAATAAGAATCAGGACATCTCCGATTTGGGAATAGCGGACAAGCAGTGTTTTTGACATACTTTGTTCTTTAAATCTACAAAAATAGTAAAATCCTTTATTAAAATCACAGATAAATATATCTTTGTATGAATTATGTTGACTCAACAATGAAAATCAAAATAGTAATTCCGATATATCAGCCAACTTTGTCAAAGTTAGAGGCCCGAGCTTTAGACCAGGCTTGTGCCGTTTTATCGGCATACTCCATGTGTTTTGTCAAACCTGAATCGTTGAATTTGGATGACGTTCTGAAAAAATATCCTCATATCGCAGTAGAAAGCTTCGACGATAAATATTTTAAAAATATTATCGGGTACAACCGGTTGTTAATGCTGACTGATTTTTACTCCCGCTTTCTCACTTCCGACTATATATTGATTTATCAGTTGGATGCTTATGTTTTCCGGGATGAATTGAAAGAATGGTGTGAGAAAGGGTACGATTATGTAGGTGCTCCGTGGTTTCAGAAACCCATCTATCAACATGCTGCCGGCCGTTTGTGGAAAAAAGGGAAAAGCTGGGTACAGAATACAAAAAGAAAGATCAGAGACGGAAAAGAAGCCTATGAAAAACAGAATAATTATTATGCGATGATCTCCGAAAAATTGGGAGCACGTGTAGTGGGTGATGTTGGAAATGGAGGTTTATCCCTGAGAAAAGTAAAAAGCCACTATGATACTACTTTGGAACTGAAAGAAAGAATCGATTTTTATGTCTCCCAGGAAGTCCGTTCCCCTATATTCAATGAAGACGTATTCTGGTCGTCCGAACCCAAAAATTTCCGTTATCCGTCAGTAGAAGAAGCCTTGCAATTCTCATTTGATAAATATCCTCACATTTGCTATAAAAAGAACGAAAAACAACTTCCTTTCGGATGTCATGGATGGTCAAAGAAGAGAGTTATCAAGTTTTGGAAGAAATTCATTGACTTTTAATCCTTTTTTTTACGTTTTTTCCAAATCTGGAAAAAAGTATCCGGATGCAATTTCAATACAATCGCACAAAGAACTTTACTTAAGCTAACATTGAGATATACGATGGAAAAATCCTGCAATCCACTGTCTTTATACGATTTCAGGAGAATTTGCTGTTCTTCGGGAGTGCCGTTATGCAGGTAAGTTCTGAATTCGGTGGCAATACGAATCATAACCAGCTTTTTCATATAATAGGCAAAACGCCGGTCTTTCATATAGGGAAAAACTATTTTCCTTAACTGCTCATAGGCTCGGAATGTATCACCGGATCTTAACGGACTAATCGTATTAACAGCCGAATTGTACCGGTTAAAATAATAATAAATATCCCAATTGACAGCCGTTATTTTTTTAGAATAAGTAACGAATTCCGCTAAGAAAGGTACATCTTCGCACATCCGTAAAGGCAAAAAACGGATCTGGTGTTCAATGATAATCTCCCTTTTTAACAACTGGGCAACTAAATAAAATTTTCGTTTAATCTTCTTTCGGAAAAAATCCGGTGCATTATATGCCGTAACAATACCATAAGCCTGAACTTTCAGGGGCTTCGGCGCATGGTATTCAGAAACATGTCGCCAATCAAAACGAAGGATATCCACATCATCCGATTCGGCCCGGGCCAATAAATGACCTAATGACCGGGGTGTAACCCAATCATCTCCATCGACAAACCAGATATAATATCCCCGGGAAATTTCAATTCCAGCATTTCTGGCAGCACTCACCCCTTTGTTTTCCTGGCTGATGACCCGAATGTTAGAGTGCGCCGAAGCGTACTTATTCAGGATCTCGAGTGTACGATCTTTAGATCCATCATCTATCAGGATAATTTCATACTCCTCAGAAGGAATATCCTGATCAAGAACCGAGGTTATGCATCTTTCAACATAATCTTCCAGGTTATAACAGGGAATAATGATGCTCAGCCTCATTTATTTTTTAAATATAACGACAAATGTAATGATTATTTTTTGTTAATACCCTGTTGATGTTTTATTTCCTGCAGAATTACCTCTAAATATTGTAGTCCCCACTTCAAATCCGGTTCTACATAATTTCCTTCCGCCCATTCGTTCCAGGATTTCAAAAAGACTATTTTTTGCTCTGCCGGCTTATTTTTCAGCCGGTTCAACACTTCCCGGACATGGATACGAAATAATTCAGGTGTTGAACGATGAAAAACCGCTCCTTGTTTTCCGCTCCTGGGAGTATGGTCCCAGTTCGGCAGAAGCATAGGAATAACAACGTTTTCCGCATCTTCTATCCCTGAAAGATAAGGAACTACCTTTTGGTATTCAAAGATTTTTTTAACTCCCCGGAAACAACGGTTGTATTCCCTTTTCATACGGTTAAAAAAAGATCGATGCGCCTTTTCGTAATTTGCCACCCGGTTGATACTTACCGCATCAAATCCCATATCCAACACTTTATTGATTTCTTTCACATCCCAATGATGTCCTACAAAATGAATACCCGGTAAACCGTTTTCCTTGGCTAACTGTTGCCATAGCCGGATGAAATCTACGATTTCATCGAATAAAAAAGGTTTATATATCATAAACAGGGGTTTCCCGTTCACAGTAATATAACGCTTGTCTTTGAATGCCGGCAGTACTTCATAAAAATGGGCAGCATAGTCTTCCTTTCCCGGATAAAGTTGTTCAATCAGCATATTCCGGTTGACCAGGCCATGTTCAAAACCCTTCCATGATTCGTTGGCCCATGCCAGGCAAAAAGGAAAATCCGGCTCACCACTTGCCAGCACCTCATTAAAGGGACGTTCCAGCAGCCGTTTTCCATTCCCGAACCAATAATGCCAGTAACAAAAACCTTCAATTCCATATGCTCTTGCCATATCTGCCTGGGCCCGCCGTGTTTCCGGCACCCGGAGATCGTAATATCCCAGATCGGCCGGTACCTTAGGCTGTTCATGCCCGTAAAACAATTTTTTAGCTTTTCCTACATTGGTCCATTCGGTAAAACCTTTACCCCACCACAGATCGTTTTCGGGGATCGGGTGGAATTGAGGGAGGTAAAAGGCTATCGTACGTATCTTATCAGTCATATATGTAAACTTATAAAGATAATATTATCAGCAAAATTATCAGCAAAAGGCAAACAGCACACATTACCCTGAAAAGGTTTTTATACTTTTTCCTGCTATTATTCCGTTTATTCAGGATACCGAAATATTCAAGCCTCATCCGTTCTCTGATTTTTTCTTTCAGAATTTCGGTTGAAACCATGTCCAGTATGATTAAGTAGGCATTAAACCTGCTATTAAACATCAACGCCGGATCTGCAACCATACTCTCATTATGTTTACGATAATACGCCAGCACCTGAGGGTTATATTTGTATTCAGGATTTATCTGTGTACAAGCCACCCAAAAAATCCAATCCTCTTTAGCCTGAAGATCCTCTCTGAAACGAATATGATGCTTAAAAAAATAATCCCGGTGGAACAATGCCGTATGAATCGGAATAGAAAAGTCTTTGTCCCAGTGCAGTAAAATATCCGATTGTAAATCTCCGATTTGATGAGTACACCATTTGTCTGGAAATGCATCGCCAACAGTCTCAAAAAAGAAACGATAACTGGAAAGCAATAATAATGTGTTTTCAGGAATATCCTGTATCTGAACTTCAAATTTCCGGGGATGGATCAAATCATCCGAATCCAAAAACTGAATATACTCGCCCCGGGCAATCTCAATCCCTGAATTTCTGGCAGAAGAAAGACCTCCATTGGGTTTATCTATATATTTAAACCTCTGGTCCTTCCGGCAATATTCTTTCGCAATTTCCAAAGAATTATCAGGAGACCCGTCGTTCACAACAATACACTCCCATTCAGCGAATGTTTGCGCCAGGATCGAGTCAAGAGTCGCTGCTAAATATTTACCCTGCTTATAGCAAGGAATTATTACGGAAATCAACATACAATATTTATATCTTATTTTTTCTGATACACTTTTTCATATATAAAGAACCTAACCACTGGGAAACAGCAAATAATCTCGTCAATTTATATACCCGCCTGGGTAAAAGAGACTTCAACTCCGGATATGCCTTCAACGAAAGCATGGCCCGCTGAGCAAACTCATGGCCTCTGCTATAAGTCCTCCCTTTCAGGGTTTCCTCAAATGCCTTTATATATACAAAAGCCAAAGCCTTTTTCAAAAAGGGAAAAATATCGGTTTTCGAGAAATAATCATTCAAACGCTGAGGGAACAACCAGTAACTTTGATAAGTTTGACTGGAAAATCCATTAACCTGGGTAAGAGAACCTGGTCTCCTGACATAATTCAAAAAAGGTTTGTTCAGTTTATGAATTCGTTCGGATGCATAAACCAGCATGGATGTAAACACCGCATCTTCCCCGTTACTCAGGCCTTCCAACATAGTCAAATCCACTTTATCGTACAATGACCGTTTATGAATATGTGACCAAACAGCCCATGAATTCTCGCACAATAACATTTTTTCAAGATGCTCTTCAGGCGAATGAGTTTCCCAATACCTGTTAGGATATAATGTTTTAGTACCGGAAATATCATCATAAATCCAGAAATCAAAAAAAACCATATCATCCTGCTTTTCAATTGCCTCGCTGTAAAGCAGCTCCAAAGCTTCCGGTTCCAGAAAATCATCGCCATCCAAATGAAAAATATAAGGAGACGATGCCATCGAAAGTCCTGCCAGCCGGGCGCTCACCAAACCTCCGTTTTCTTTGGTTTGAAAACGAATTCTGGAATCCAAATCCGCAAACCGGTAGATAATATCTGCCGAGTTATCTGTGCTTCCGTCGTTTATCACAATCATATCCCAATCTTTAAATGTTTGATTGAGAACGGAACTCAGGCACCTCTCCAGATACGGATAGATATTATAAACCGGGACAATTACTGATACTTTTGGCATAAACAATCATTAAATTACTGAAATCTCATTCGGATATCCTCAAAATCTATCTTATGCACACCTTGAATCTCTTTATCAGAGATCTCCTTCTTTAAGATATCTTCTATAGCATCTCTATAATCCGATGCATCTCTCCATAAGGACGCATTGAGACTATGAAACCAGTTATTATTCAAGAATTCAACTTCATCTTCATATGGATAGCCCAATTGATTTAGAGGAATGCGCAAATTGTTACAAAAAATAAAGTCAGACATATTTAGTTTTGAATAAACAGGACACCATAAAGCTCCTCCGGTATCGAGATTTGTATCAACAATTCTAGTCGGAGAAAAATCGACACTAAATTCCCTTAAAAAATCGAACCTGAAAAAACAAAATCCCGGCCAAAGATACCAGTATTGCTTTCTTGTTTCTTTCCTTCCGAAAAAAGGCTGGTTACCTATCATATCAAAAATTGACTGAGACTGGATCGGAAAAATATCGTGGTCAATAAATCCAAACCAAGTAGGTTTTCTTTTCTTGATAACATGCTGATATGTCCAGTTTAGGGCCTGAGCATGTGATGTTGATGGGCAGAAGCTTTTTTTCGATAAATCAGGAAGACCAATATACGAGAGGCCCTCATCTTCACACATATTCCTTATCTCAATCCTTTTATCCCATTTATTGGAATTATCAACAATAATATGTGTATAATTTTTGTCTTTAATGTTTTTTTTAATTTTTTGTATCTGATGTTTTAATACAAATGTATTGTTAAAAGCAATAGTGATAATATCCAGACTATCACTGCTGTTTAATGGCTTAAGATTGATATTTAAGTAATCAGTTCTTTTTAGGAATTTACTCAGCAAGTCTTTCAGACAAGTATAATATTTAGACATAAATTTCATATTCAATTGATTTTTATGACTTTATTTTTTTAACAGATGCCATAAGCGGTTAAAAATTGATTTTTGATAACGAGATTTATCTTCAATCGGTTCAATTCCTCGCATACGGTCATGCCCTCCGAATTTATCCTTATTCAATATAATGATATTTTTTTCAAAAGGAATATCCCAGCCTTCCGGATATAAATAATCTGGAGGTAATAATTTAAATGGTTTATCAAGAATATACCGGTTTATGTGAGATTCATCGTGCCAGATGGCAACGATATTTTTCTGATAATCGGAGTCGATAGCCGATTCCAAATCTTTGATCATCTGTAAATAACATGCTGAATCACCACCATTCAAACCACCGGCAATGTATATATCGCCTTCCTCTGGAGAAATATATGCTTTGGATTCTTTTCGTGTTTCATAAGTAAATTCCTTTCGTTCTTTAGAAAAGAATCCTGGATGCTGAGTTACAACCAATTCATCCACTTTTTCAGGCAATATCTCTGATCCTATTGTTTTATTGATGCACAAATTGGCATTGAAGAAAAACAAATAATCCATTTTCTTTAATTCTTCTTCTACTTGGAGAAAAATCTTAAATCGGAATAAAGTATCCAGAGGCCAGCCTAATTTTTGCTGATAAATTACCTTTACTCTTTGATTTCCAAAAGTTTCAATCTGTCCGTCTGTAAACACAAAATAATATTTCTCGTGTTCCGACAGCAAATTCTTTTCAGAAGAATGATAAAAACCATCCCAGAAAACAGTATAATTTCCTGTGCAAATATATAAAATACCTATTCTCATTTTTTTTCTAATAATATTTACTCTAAACAAATTAAATCCTGATCCATTTTTCAGGAAGTAAATCCGCGGTGAAATCAGAAGATTTACCTTCAAACCACTGTGCGGGGGCAATAACTATCTTACTGGCATATGGGTTTAGCCAGGCTCCCCACCAACTGAATGAACTATTCGCAATAATATTATGTTTGCAACGGCTCATCAGAGTCAGATCCAGATAAGACCGGTTTCCCTGATTGATATCAACGATGGTTTTATTAATATCGGATGATGCAAATCCGGCCTTGACAAATTCCGGTTCATCGGAAAAAATAAAAAAGTGAGGGTTATTTTCTCTTTTATTTATTTCTTTTATTGCCGGAATATAATAATCATCAAAGGTCAGAGAACGATGAAAGTTCGAATTTACATAATCTCCTCTCCGGATATGGACAGACACCGAGGGCATATTTTCTATTTCCCTCAACAAGGCGACGTTTGGGGCATCTAACGGATGGTTTAACGAAAACTCCTGAAGTAACAGGTCTCTGATTTCCCAAAAATATTTTTCCGTTTGAAAATATCCATGCAGGTATGTATTGTTTTTTACCTGAGAAATCATCTCATCATACGAAAATTCCGTTTTTTCTTCATATAAATGATGATTGAATAATTTACGACGGAAAGCATATTTTTTCTTTACTGATCCTGTAGCAGTCCACAAATTGGGAGCAAATGTCTTCAACGTCAACCAAGAAGCTTTTTTAGCCTGAATATTAAAGTTACCCAGCTCAAAATTCCTGTAGGTAAAATTTTCTCTATGAGTTCTGTCTGATAAAAGAGTGTGATCCAGTAATAAGTCCGTTTGAAGCTTCTGCGTCACACATCGCGCACAGGCATACTGAAACATTTGATTACCTAAGCCACCCATTAATCCGGCGATTACCATATTGATATCTTTTATTTTAATCGGATATTATTGTTTTTGCAGCCTGAAATAAATATACCAAAGGCCTTCTTTTTCAATAAAATGACAAATATAATAAAAATAGAGGAAACCTGCAGGATCTAAAGTCATCGGGTTTTATTTCCGGCCGAAATCTGCCGGGATCTCCCCCCAATCCTTTGTTTCCCATTTGATGATCTGCGTTGAATAGGTATTATTTTGCAACCACTTTTCAGCCCGATCGATCAAGTCAAAAATTAGCGCATTCATCGATGTTTTTTCTAGTTTAGTCTTGCATTTTTTATTCTTTACCCACAACATGGCATTCACACTGTCGGTATAAACAGGCAAAGGACTATTTTCCCGTTTCAATAACGCCAAAGCATGAACAATAGCCAGGAATTCGCCGATATTATTTGTTCCCTGTTCCATGGGCCCCTGATGGAACAGTTGCTGCCCCGTTCTCACATATACACCTCGGTATTCCATTTTTCCGGGATTTCCGCTGCATGCAGCATCTACGGCAATACTTTCCGGAATAAAAGTACCGGAAACCGAAGAAATTTTTCCTTTTATTTTCTGTTCTTTATTTACATAATTCCAATAACTTTCCCCCAATGCTTTCAGAGCCTCTTCTTTCGATGAAAACGCCTTATATTTAGCCTGTTCATATCCTTGCACCTGCTGTTTGCAAGTCTCCCAATCATCAAACACTCCGGTTTCACGACCTTCCCAAACCGTATAATATTTTTGTTTTGTTTTCATCAACCTATCGATGGCGTTATTTGTTTATTTATTATGCACAATAATAACCTTTTACAGCATACTTTCAATTGAGCCCAAGGTGGTTTTTAACTATCCGCTCCAGGAGATAACGGGACTTTTAGTTCCCTTTTTTGAAAGCAATAAAATAAAAAAATGAAAGAACAAAATTAACATAAAAATATCGTAATTTTGCAGAAAACGAAAAATCTATGCAGAGAATCTTTCTGATCGGTTATATGGGAGCAGGGAAAACTACGGTAGGGAAACAACTTGCTGCTGCATTGAACCTGGGACTTGTCGATCTGGATCAATTCATAGAAAAAAGATATAATAAATCGGTATCCCGGATTTTTGAAGAAAAAGGAGAAGAACAATTCCGGGAAATAGAATCCAGAATACTCAATGAGATCTCCGATTTTGAAGATGTGGTAATTTCTACGGGAGGAGGCGCTCCCTGTTTTCACAATAACATGCAACGGATGAATGAAGCCGGTGTTACTATTTATCTGAAAACTTCCGCTCCGGAATTAGCAAAAAGACTGGAAACAGGAAAACATTCCCGCCCTCTTATTAAAAACAAATCCAAAGAAGAATTAGTCGATTTTATCGAGGAAAATCTCCGGAAAAGAAACAGTTTTTATAATCAGGCCAGTATTATTTTCGATGCTGAAAAAATGCTCACGGAAACAGATGTCAAAAATATAGTAGCTCAATTAGTCAATATTCTCTGTCAAACCGATAACGATCCGCACAACTACTCTGTTCGTAACGATCGTCATGCAACGAATCAAAATAATGGGAACAACTGAACTCAACAAAGAAAAAACTTCTTTCATTCCTCAGGAACTGCTGAAAGAAATAGGAAAATCAAAAAACCGCCTGGTCATAGGAATTCCGAAAGAAAACCATAAAAAAGAAAAACGTTTGGCGCTCACACCCGAAGCCGTAGATATGATCACGGAAGCCGGACACCAGGTGATACTTGAAAAAGAAGCCGGTTTAGGAATCAATTATTCGGATGCCGCTTATGTGGAAGCCGGAGCAACAATTGCTTCTACCCCCGCAGAAGTATTTCAAAGTAATATCATCTTCAAAATTTCAGCTCCTACCCTGGAGGAAATTTCTCTGATGAAAAACCGAACCGCCATTTTCAGTATGTTGCAATTGTCTTCATTTTCCCTGGAAATAGTCAAGGCTATGATGGACAAAAAACTGACTGCCATAGGTTACGAGCTGATTTGCAACGAACAACACAATTATCCGGTACGGAATTCCATTTCAGAGATTGAAGGAGCCGCCTCTATTTCCGTAGCATCCGAATTGTTAAGCAATACTCACGGAGGAAAAGGAATCCTTATGGGAGGAGTTCCGGGCGTTTCTCCTACAGAAGTGGTAATCATTGGCGCCGGTATAGCAGGATGTACTGCTGCCAGGGCGGCCCTCGGACTTGGAGCCAGTGTAAAAGTCTTCGATAACGATATCTGTAAACTGAGGGAGATGCAACACACCCTTGGACAGACTCTTTTCACTTCCGTTTTTCAGCCGCATGTTCTGGCCAATGCCTTGAAATCGGCCGATGTGGTAATCGGTGCCATGAGGTACATCAACTCTCCGGTTCGCCATATTATTTCGGAAGATGTGGTTCGCTCCATGAAAAAAGGATCTTTGCTGATCGATTTACGCATCAACCAGGGAGGCTGCTTCGAAACCACGTGCTTTATTCCGGAAGGGCATCCTGAAATCTTCGAACGCTATGGCGTATTACATTACTGCGTGCCCAACCTGAGTTCAAGGGTAGCACGTACCACCTCGATGGCCCTGAGTAATATTTTTGCTCCGTTGATTACCCGGATGGGCGACTCCGGCGGAATTGCGGGCATTACTAAAACCGACCGGGGATTTCGTTCCGGATTGTACATGTATGCCGGAAAACTCGTTAATGCTTATGTGGCCAGCCATTTCAATTTACCTTCGAATGACATCGGTTTGTTTTTGGCAACTTATTAAAATATAAACTTTTAACTAAAAAGCGGAATTAAGCAGAGTGTATCGAATTGGCTGATAAAGCGTTCATTATGCTCTGTTTTGCTTTGTATAGCTACGGGCTAAACCGTATTTCGGCAGAACGCGCAGGAGATGCGTTACCCATAAAAAGTAGGAGTTATAATTTCGGAAAAGCGGCAAAGTATTCGGCCTGAAATGAAATAGAGATAAAAATATAAACCGGACAAAACCATCATTTATACGATCCATCCATCCAAAACAACGATTCGGCAACTTTTATTTAATTATATAAAGTACAGAACTTTTCTTTGTGATAAATATTAACATAAAAAACAAAGAATAATGAGAACAACCATTTTATTTTTAGTATGTGCCTGTCTTACGAATTTCGTTTCAACACTTAACTTTCAGGTATATGCACAAGAGGAAAAACCATCGCATCCGATTGTTGATGTACATTACCACATTAAAACTGTTTCCTCAGACAATGATAAATTTATGACAATAGAAGAAGCTTTTACTGTGAATAAATCCATCAATATAAAATATCTGTTTGGATTAACTATCGCACAAAAAGGGAATATTGAGGGAACAAAAATTCAGAATGATTCTTTATTTTCGATGTCTAAGCGCAATTCAAGATTTATTCCCGTTTGTTCTGTTCATCCCAATGACGGCGAAGCTGCTATTGAAGAATTGTACAGAATCAAAGAGCTCGGTGGTAAAATTATTAAACTGCATCCTCATAGTCAAAACTTTTTCCCTATTCTTAGTAATGACGTGTTTAATGTGGCGAGAGTTGCCGGAGAGTTAGGCCTGGTTATTTTGATTGACGGATATGGTCTCGTTGTTCCAAATTATTTAGAAGACCTTTTAATATTGGCATTAAACAATCCTCAAACAAAATTTGTCATTGCACATATGGGAGGTTCCGAGTTCCACAAATTGGGAGGATTCAACCTTGCTCAAACCATGAACCCAAAAATGTTCAATAATGTATGGTATGATCTTTCGGCTACTGTCAATATTTATGCCGATTCGCCTTATAAATCCCAATTAGAATGGATTATCAGAAGCGTTGGGGTAAATCGGGTATTATTTGGAAGTGACAATCCTATTGTTTCTTTATCACAAGCATTAAACGCTTTTTACAAACTCGACTTTGACGAAACAGAAAGAGAACAAATTCTCTATAAAAATGCAATAGAACTTTTAGGCTTGTGATATAAATACAAAGCAATATAATCTTTAATTTTGCTGATATGAAAAAGAATAAAAAAGTAGTAGTAGTTATTGGAAGTGCGGTATTCTGTGCAGTATTAGCCATATTTCTTAAATGGTACATGACCGGAAATCCGTTTCAGCCATCAACAATTCTAACAGGAATGGTCACATGGATCATGGCCCTGATAGGGTTAGGTGTTGGACTCATATTCTTTCAAAAGGTATTTAACAGGCCGGTTAAACAATTGAAAAAAATCGTTCTGCCTGCATTCATTTTATTTTTACTTATCATATTTCTTATATTCATTCCCATCATGAGTTTGGGGGTTTATGTTTTTTATTTGTACAATGGGTGGGATACAGGTGGTTTTTTCAATCATTTGTTTCAAATAGAAATTCCCTGGGCGATTAAAATGTATTCAGTCGCTATTTTCTTTGCTGCCATTTTTTTCTTTTACAGTATCTGGCGGCACGCTATTGACCGGGAACAAAAGTTAAGGGAAGAAAATCTGAAATATCAATATAGGACATTAAAAACCCAGGTTAATCCGCATTTCCTGTTCAATAGCTTGAATACCTTATCCGAGTTGGTGTATGTAGATGCAAAGAAAGCGGACAATTATATACAAAAACTGGGAGGAGTTTACCGTTATATCCTGAATCATGAAAAAACGGATTTGATTCCATTGAATGAAGAAATCACGTTTGTCAAACAATATTTTGATTTACAGGAAGAACGTGCCGAAAATAAGGTGCAATTGGAGATTGACATTAAAAATGCGGATAAATTCAGGGTAATACCCGTATCTTTGCAGATACTTGTAGAAAATGCCCTGAAACACAATTCAATGTCGGAAGAATGTCCTTTAAAAATCCAGATATACCTGATTGAGAATGATAACGAGTATGTCACAGTATCTAATAACATACAAAGAAAAAGTATAATAGATCATTCTTCCGGAACCGGATTATCTAACTTAAAAGAAAGGGTGAAACTAATTACTGGCAAAGAAGTTATTATAAATCAGAATAATAATATATTTACAGTTAAATTACCTGTTTTGGAATCATTGAAATGAATGTATTAATCATAGAAGACGAACATCCGGCATCACAAAAGCTTATCCGGTTGTTGAAAGATATTGATTCGAAAATCGAAATAATTGACGTGCTTCGGTCTGTTGAGCAGTCTGTCAATTGGCTCTTTGAAAACCAGAGTCCTGAATTGATATTTATGGATATCCAACTTGAAGATGGACTATGTTTCGAGATCTTTGAAAAAATCCGGATAAAAATTCCTATTATTTTTACTACTGCTTACGACGAATATGCTTTGAAGGCTTTCAAAGTAAACAGCATTGATTATTTATTGAAACCTGTTAACCCGGATGAATTGCAGAGTGCTATTGACAAGTTTAATACGGTACACAAAACGATACAGGATTATTCTAAATACGAATCTGTCACTCAACAGCTATCTGCCAGGAATAAAGAACGTTTTTTAATAAAGATAGGCGAACACTACAAATCGGTTCCGACATCAGATATTTTTTGTTTTTATACTCTTGAACGATCTGTGTTTATTTTCACTAGCGCCGGCAAAAGCTATCCCGTCGATTACTCATTAGATAAGATAGAACATTTGATTGGTTCAAAACTATTTTTCCGAGTTAATAGGAATTTTATAGTCAATTACTATGCCATTCGGGATATGATCGCATACTCGTCCAATAGGATAAAAATCATCCTGACTAACTGGTGTGAAAAAGAAGAAATTATAGTGAGCAGAGAGCGTGTCGCCGACTTTAAAACTTGGATGGATAGATAATTGCCTAATCCCAATAAATGGAATAATCCTTTATTATTTGAACACAAAGATATATTCCAAGAATAAAACGTCAAGGCCGAAATACGCACGGTTACTAACTCGTTACCTCTGAATCTCAAAAAATTCTCTAAAAGTTTATTTTTCAATTGGTTAAGTCAGACTGATTAAAATATAAAATATAAAATCATATTCCATTCTGCCGGGCTATAATTGCCATTCTCAGAAAAAATTATTATCTTTGTGGTCTTTTAATGACATTTTAAACCAAATGAAGGACAATAAGTAGCATTTTATCGTAAATACCAACTATTTCTCTTCATTTTTATCTTGTCAGATCTGATTCGTTATCTAATTCAACATTTTCGTTAAGCAATGAGCAGAATCAAAATAAATTTTGTTTCTGCCATTGAGAGAAAATGACTAAATTTATTGAACGTTTTAAGTAGCGAGAGCAAAAGCCAAACTTGTTTGGAATTTGCCGAGTCATGAAAAACGACTGTTTAATATAAACAAACTTTTCAACATGGCAAACGAAACAAAAGTGAAAAATTTGGAACGGGTGGTCATCCGGTTTTCCGGAGATTCCGGAGATGGCATGCAATTAGCCGGAAATATTTTTTCTAACCTTTCTGCAGTTTTTGGGAATGAAATCACCACTTTTCCCGATTTTCCAGCAGAAATCCGTGCTCCACATGGTTCTTTAAGTGGAGTATCAGGATTCCAGGTTCATCTCGGATCTAAAAAAGTATATACTCCGGGAGATAAGGCTGATGTATTGGTCGCAATGAATCCCGCAGCATTGAAAGTCAATGCTAAAAACCTGAAACCGGATTCCATTGTGATTATCGATACGGACTCTTTTTTAGAGAACGATCTCAAAAAAGCACAATTCACAACAGACGATCCTTTCCGGGAATTGGGATTGAATTCTGTGCAGATCGTCCCTGCCCCTATTACTACCTTATGCAAAAGTTGCTTAGAAGGTATTGCCGACAATAAACAGGCCCTCAGAAGCCGGAATATTTTTGCATTGGGACTGGTATGCTGGCTTTTCAGCCGCCCGCTCGATATTGCGGAACATATTCTTTCTCAGAAATTTTCCAAAAAACCGACAGTGCTCCAGGCCAATTTAATGGTATTGACTGCCGGTTATAATTACGGACATAATACCCATACCTCCGTTTCCACCTACCGTATCGAAACCGTAAATGCCGAAAAAGGATTCTATACGGACATTAATGGGAATAAAGCTGCTGCATACGGTTTGATCGCCGCTGCGGAAAAAGCAGGATTGCCGTTATTCCTGGGCAGTTATCCGATTACACCTGCCACAGACATCATGCAGGAACTGGCAGCAAGGAAGGAATTGGGAGTAAAAGTCATGCAGGCGGAAGACGAAATTGCCGGTGTATGTTCTGCCGTCGGAGCTTCTTTCGCAGGCAATCTGGCAGCAACATCTACTTCCGGCCCGGGACTGGCTTTGAAAAGCGAAGCTATCGGACTGGCAGTAATCGCCGAATTGCCTTTAGTAGTGATCGATGTACAGCGCTCAGGCCCTTCTACCGGTATGCCCACCAAAAGTGAACAATCCGATCTTTCCCAAGCCTTATACGGAAGAAACGGGGAAAGTCCGGCTGCAGTAATGTCGGCCATCAGTCCTACCGATTGCTTCGATGCCGCTTACTGGGCCTCCAAAATAGCGCTCGAACATATGACCCCGGTTATTTTACTGACCGACGGATACATCGCCAACGGATCTTCAGCCTGGAAAATACCTGATCTGGAAAATTATCCGGAAATCAAACCCAATTATGTACAACAAGGAATGGAAAACTGGAAACCTTACAACAGGAATCCGGAAACACTGGTCCGCTACTGGGCAATTCCCGGCATGGAGGGTTTTACACACCGTATCGGAGGATTAGAAAAAGATTATAATTCAAGCGCCATTTCCACAGATCCGCTCAACCACCAGTTAATGACAGTTACCCGGCAGGCTAAAATAGATAAAATTGCCGGCTACCTTCCCAAACAGGAAGTATTGGGAGATCAGGATGCCGATTTATTGGTAGTTGGCTGGGGAGGAACATACGGTCATTTATATGAAGCCGTTGAAACCATGCGGGAAAACGGACAAAAGATCGCTTTTTCACATTTCCGGTTCATCAATCCTTTGCCGCAAAACACATCGGTAGTTCTCAACAGATATAAAAAAGTAGTGGTAGTGGAACAAAACAATGGACAATTTGCCAATTTCCTCCGTTCTAAGGTGCCTAATTTCAACCCCTATCAATTAAACAGGGTAAAAGGACAACCATTCAATGTAAGCCGCCTGATCGAAGAATTTACCCATTTATTAAATCAATAACGCCCGGTAGCAAAAACAATACAAATAATGACAACAACAAACATCCAATACGCCCCCAAAGATTTCAAAAGCGAACAATTAGTCCGCTGGTGCCCGGGTTGCGGCGACCATGCCGTCCTGAACTGCCTGCACAAAGCCATGGCTGAATTGGACATCGCCCCGTATAATACAGCCGTTATATCCGGTATCGGATGCTCTTCCCGCCTACCCTACTATATGAATACCTATGGTTTCCACACCATCCATGGTCGTGGTGCAGCTATAGCCACAGGAGTAAAAGTCGCCAATCCGGAATTATCTGTTTGGCTGGCTACCGGAGACGGAGACTGCCTCGCTATCGGAGGAAACCATTTTATCCATGCTGTCCGCCGCAATGTGGATATCAACATCCTTCTGATGAATAATAAAATCTACGGACTGACCAAAGGTCAGTATTCTCCGACTTCCGACAGGGGATTTGTATCTAAATCCTCTCCATACGGTACCGTAGAAGATCCTTTCCGTCCGGCTGAACTAACCATCGGTGCCCGCGGTCGTTTTTTTGCCCGGACTATCGATGTCGACCTGAAAAATTCCGTAGATATTATGCTGGCTGCTGCCAAACACCAGGGTACATCTGTTGTAGAAGTACTTTTAAACTGTGTGATTTTCAATGATGGGATCCATGATCCGGTAGTAGATAAAGCCTGGCGTGCCAACAAGACCATCTTCCTCAGGCATGGAGAAAAAATGATCTTCGGAGAAAATAACGACAAAGGACTTATTCTCGACGGATTCGAAATAAAAGCCGTTTCCATCGGTGAAAACGGTTATACACCGGAAAACATTTTAGTTCACGATGCCCACACCATTGATCCTACACTTCATCTGAAACTCGGATTGATGGAAGGTGATCTTCCTGTAGCCTTAGGAGTGATACGTGATGTGGAAGCTCCTGTATACGACCAGGAAGTAGAAAATCAGATCAAAGAGGTACAAGCCAGGAATCAAACCCGTAAATTAACAGATTTCCTGATGCAGGGAGAAGTTTGGGAGGTAAAATAATGGAAACCGTAGCCCTTGTTATTATTTATAACCACCGATTTGACAGGAATATTGAAATTGTAGAGAAAATCTATAAAAACAGGTTCAATCATATCTTTCACCTCGTTCCATTTTATGATGGGAACCGGCCGAATGTGATTCCTGTATACGATAGTTCTTATTATTTCGAAGGTTATATTGCACAGGGGTTCAGATCTTTTTACGATAGCAAATTTCAACATTATTTGTTCATTGGCGATGACTTGATACTAAATCCCTTGATTAATCAGGACAATTATCAAACACATTTTCATTTAAATAAAAAATCATCATTCTTTCCTGAATTTACATCTTTGCATCATGCAAGCATCCATTGGACAAGGTTAAAAGAGGCTTTCGCTTATACACCCCAACCCAGAGGCTTGGAAATTATGAAAGAAATTCCGGATTGGGAGAAGGCCGTATCTCTATTACAAAGAAACGGGCTGGCTATACATCCTTCAAAATATGGTAGCCTGGCAAGAACAAAATGGGACAGAATGCGATCTAAAATAGGGTGTAAAAATTTTCTTTTCTGGTTGAAACATTCATTAAAGAAATTGATTTGCTACGATTATAAATTAAAATATCCTTTAATAGGAGGTTATTCTGATATATTTATTGTTTCTTCGGAAGATTTGCCTGTTTTCCAACATTATTGCGGTGCATTTGCCGCAAGCGGTTTATTTGCCGAATTGGCAATACCTACGGCATTAGCATTAGTATCCGGTCAGATCGTAACATATTCCGACATGCAATTACAGGGAAGGGCACTATGGACTAAATCTGATTTTAAGGTATTGCTTCCATACCAAAATAATTTGAATTTATTATTAGACAATTTCCCTGAAAATTATCTGTTTTTACATCCAATAAAATTATCGAAATGGGACACTGCGGGAATTTAACTAAGTATATTGTCATAACCTCTATCAATCAGCCAACCGAAGCAATCATCCAATTTTCAAAGCTGGATGATTATCAGTTGGTAGTTGTGGGAGATAAAAAAACACCTTCCGACTGGAAATGTGAACGATCCGTTTTTTTGTCTCATGATAATACCATCACTTCTTCTTTTAAGCTTCATTCGGTACTTCCTTACAATCACTATTGCAGGAAAATGTTAGGATACCTGTTCGCTATAAAAAATGGAGCAGATTGTATCATTGATACCGACGATGATAATATTCCCAAGGGAAACTGGTCTTTCCCTCCTTTTGAAGGTATATTCGCAGCTACCGGAGAAAATAAAGGCTTTATCAATATCTACGAGTATTATACAAACGACCACATCTGGCCCAGAGGGTTACCCTTAAGACTGATCAATCAAAAGAACGATTTTTCACAAATAGAAGCCAAACCTGCAAAGGTGGGAATCTGGCAAGGTCTGGCAGATGAAGACCCGGATGTAGATGCCGTTTATCGTCTGACATCAGATAAAATGTGTATATTTGAAGAAAAGGAGCCTCTTATTCTGGGTAGAGGAACAATCACACCCTTCAATACCCAGAATACAATGATTCGAAAGGAATTATTCCCTCTATTATATCTTCCTACCTATGTTACTTTCCGTTTCACGGATATACTGAGAGGGCTGATCGCCCAGCCTGTTCTCTGGATGCTGGGATATCATCTCGGATTTACAAATGCGACAGTCATACAAAAAAGGAATCCCCACGATTATTTTCAGGATTTCATCTCTGAACTTCCAATGTATCAACACACCGAAGATGTCTTGCAAATCACACAATCTGCATTAAAAAAGGAAATTTCTATTTCAGAAAACCTATATAACATCTATGATGAATTGAGAAAAGCCGGAATTGTTCAGGAAAACGAAATGACGACATTAGAGGCTTGGCTGGAAGATATTACTTCATTAACATAATCGCCTAATATCCAAATAATCCCTTGGTTACATTATACCGGAATTGAATCAATTTTTTTCCCTTTCCGGATTGCCCTTTCAAAATATAAGAAAGAAAAAGGAGAATAGAAGCCGACCACTTGATCAGTTCTGAGAAAAGTCGTTTACAAAAAGCATATTTAGAGTCTGATAAGGTTCGTATACGTTCACTTTGTCCGATAGCATATGTCAATCGCTCAAAATGATCTTCAGTCAACTTCGATTCCGGGATATAGTGATAAATACCGGCTTGGGGAATATACCAGATTTTTTTCCTTAAACGCATGAAACGGGCAAAAAGATCTTTTTCCTCTGCACCGATAAGGTTTTTCCCTTTCCGCCCTAACTCAGGGTTAAACATACCTATCTGTTCGAATACTTCTTTCCTGTAGCAGGCATTCCCTCCTCCCGGATAGCTTCCATGCTTGAACGGAGCTGTTTTATATCCCCGGTATAAATATCCGGTCAGCAATATTTTTGTATAATGGGAAAGCCAGGAAGGCGGATCAACTTCATAATGAGGGATAATAGGTCCGCCGGCAGCAACTTCATCCGGATGATCCCGGAAAAAATCATCGTAAGCCTGCAGATATTCAGGGAAAACAGTGGCATCGTCATCCACATAAACCAGCAATTCTCCAAGGCTTTCCTGAATCCCCCGATTCCGGGCATGTGATAATCCCTGTTGAATTTCAACATGGTAACTAAATGATATCTCTGGATATTTTTCCTGAAAGGAACTACAGATCTTTTCTGTTTGATCTGTAGAATTATTGTTAATCAATACGATCTCGTAACGATCATTCGGGTAATCCTGTAGAGCAATACTTTCCAGAGCCTGGAAAATGTATTTTTCCCGGTTATAAGTACATAAAATAACTGAAAAGCGAAATTTTGTTATACTATGCGGATTAAGACTCATTTGCGTGCTTTTTCTCTTTCCTGAACAACAAATATATTAGTAACCCGATTAACAATACCAGCAAAACTCCCGATGAAACAGTTGCAATTTTACTGCACAATTTAATTCCCTGATGGTCGAATACCATCTCTATTTCATGTTGGCCGGAAGGCACTACGAGAGCACGAAGTGTCCAATCTGCACGGCTTATAGGTATTTCTTTACCATCGATATATGCTTTCCATCCATAAGGATAATAAACTTCTGAAAAAACAGCCAGACCATCATGAGAAGAAGAGGAGCGATACTTCACCCTATCCGGTGCATATGCTGTCATTTCAATAAATGCACTGGAATCAGGAGATAATTGCAGATTTCCGATATTTTCAGAAAATTTCTTATCCAAAACAACTTCCTGTAAAGGATTGAGAGTTGACAGAGCAGCCATTTCCATATCGGCATCATCCACAAATTTATAAGAATCTACAAACCAGGAAGTCCCATAATGAGCTGGATTGTAAAGGGGTGGTTGGGCCGGATTATAGATAATGTACTTTGTATTCAACATATTGAGCGACGGGCATTGCTCCAATGCCTCCTGAACAGCGGCTTCAGTCGGATTATTTGTCAATACTCCGATAATACTATTGATTTCTCCCCCCAATCGTCTATCGATCAAATCCTGATAACGTCTCAACTTGGCTGCATTGTATCCTCCAACAGATTTATGATAATACGATGTAAATGTTTCCTGAAACGGGTTATTCAGATTCAACACTCTGTAAGAAGGTGTCTGGTCTTTCAGAATAGCCTCATCTGCAACACTTTTTTTAAACATTTGATTCTTATAAGTACTGGAAGCAACAAAGTTGTTTTCATTCAAATATCGTTTGTCAATCTGCCACATATCTATCAACGACAAAACAATAAGGGCTATTGAAACCAACAAAACTGCATTTTTAGCCTTCGCAGATTTTATATACCAGAAAATCAGGCCTCCTGCAAATAAAACAAACACCAACGAACGTATGGCATCTGCTTGCAACAAACCTTTCCTGTCACTCTCCAGGGCATTCAGGAACCAGCCGGGAATACCTGGCTGAGCTTCCTGGGCAGTATGAAAATCAAAAAATATTCCGGGAACCAGCCAAAGTATCAAACAAATACCTCCAACGATTCCTACAGAACATAACAATGCTTTCTTTAGCTTATCAACAGCCTGATTCCCGCTGAACAGTTCTTTCAATCCCAGAATAGAAAGAATCGGGAAGGTAAATGCCGGGATTACCAGGGCCATAGATACAGCCCTGAATTTATTATAATATGGGAAATGATAAAACATGAAATCGTTAAACCACGATAAATTCCTTCCCCAGGATAATAGGACAAAGAATACGGTTACTCCGAACAGCCACCACTTGATATTATTTTTAACAATAAACAATGAAAATATAAACAACAGGCAAACAATCGCCCCCAAATAAACCGGACCTGAAGTAAACGGTTGATCTCCCCAGTATTGAGATGTATGAGACAATAAACTATTAGCCATTTCTCCGTTAATTTCACCGGCACGCGCTTTGGACACTAACGCCTTATATACTTCCGAATCTTCTCCGAGTCCTTTGGATACACCTCCCATCAGATCAGGGATCAAAAATGTAAACGACTCTGCTTTCCCATAACTCCAGGCAAAAGCATAATCTCTGTCTAATCCGGAAGATACGGCCTGGTTGGATGCTTCCACCGGAGCTAATTCTGCTTTACCGCGGATACTTTCCTTACTCAACTCATTCGTCTCATAAAGATTTACGATATTGATCGACACAACAAATGCTAAAGCCAGTCCCCACAATCCGCACGAAATTCCCAGATGACGAAAATCTTTTTTCTTGATACAATACCACAAAAAGGCGATAAAAAACACGCCACAAAAAAGAGCCACATAATAGGTAATCTGCAAGTGATTCATGGAAACCTGCAGATAGAGTCCAAAAACAAATATGATAAACCCAAGCAGATATTGTTTTTTAAAAATGGCATACATCCCTGCAAATATCAAAGGAGTGCAAGCCAGAGTCCAAACCTTGGTAACATGCCCTGCATCAATAATAATAAAATTATAAGAAGAAAACGCTATTGCCAAAGCCCCCAGAACAGATAAAGGAATAGAGGCTCCAAGTACAAGAAATAAAATATATGAAAAAATCAACATAAAGAAGATCGGGCCTGCAGACTTGGGGTCTAATATCTGCACAATAAAGGTCTTCACTTTCTCCATGAAATTAACCCCTTCGGAATATGCAGAAACCTGATAAGAAGGCATTCCTGAGAACATGGAACCAACCCATCCAGAAGGTTTTCCATACTCCCGAAGTTCCTGTACCATCCCTGTATGTTTGATAATATCTGTCTGCTGGATTACTTTTCCTTCAAAAACCGGATAAAAATAAATAAAAACTATAACAAAAAAGAAAAGAATAACACCTACATGTGGTAAGCTATTTTTCAAAACAGATTTTAAATTTTTCATTGTATAATTCGATTTTTTGATCTTGGCAAAATTACTAAAATAAATAGGACTTCCAGCCATTTTTAATAAAATGATTTCCAGCAATATAAAATAAATTGTACTTTTGCGGCATGAGTGCCAAGTCTTTAAAAGAAAAAACATTATTAGGATTTGCATGGAGTGGACTGGACAAACTCCTTCAACAAGTAATTGTTATTGTTGGGGGTATTTTTTTAGCCAGGAACCTGCTGGATACCGATTATGGATTACTGGGAGTCCTTGCCATTTTTACCGCTATCGCAAATATTTTCCAGGAAGGAGGGTTTTCTGCCGCCCTGATCAGAAAAAACGATGTAAGTGAAAAAGAATATAATACCATTTTTTATTTCAATATTTTTATCAGTATCTTCCTGTATATTATATTATTTTTTTGCGCTCCTTTGATCAGCTATTTCTATAAAAACCCTGCACTGACTAATCTTGCCCGTTTCTTATTTGTTTCATGTATATTCAACTCACTATCATTGATTCAGGCTGTCCAGATTGCAAAAAAAATAGATTATAAGCAAATGGCAAAAGCCAGTCTTATATCCGTTATTTTTTCGTATGCTTTAGCTTTATTTTTTGCGTATAAAGGCTTCGGGCCCTGGGCATTAGCCATTCAGGTTGTTTCTCTGTCATTTTTCCGTTGCGTATGTCTCTGGATATTCAATGCCTGGAGGCCTACATTAATTTTCAGTAAAAGATCTTTGAAAGAGCTTTTCACTTTCAGTTCACATATTTTAGCAAGCAATTTCCTCAATACTTTCACCATTAATATCATTCCCAGCATCCTCGGAAAATGTTATACTATTTCACAAGCCGGTTTTTATATGCAGGCAAATAAATTTTATGCTGCATCCGAATTGATGATAGAAAGTATGCATCCCGTCACTTATCCGGTGCTAGTGGAGGCTTCCGACCGCATCAAAAAGGTTAGTCGTAAAATCATCCGGTTCACGGCATTCATTTCTTTTCCGGCTTTTCTATTAATCGCATTAATCGCGAATCCTGCCATATGCAGCCTGATAGGAGACCGATGGTTGCCTTCTGTTCCTATTCTACAGATCTTATGCATTGGTGGTATTTTTCATTCTTTGAATTTTACTAATACACATATAATCAAGGTTAAAGGAAAATCTTCATTTATATTAAAATTTGAAATAATAAGAAATATACTAACTTTATTCATGATACTTATTTCTGTATCCTTTCGATTAAATTATTTATATATGATATCCGGACTGTCATTGGTCTGTTTCATCAATTATATACTGACATCCATTGAAACACATCGCCTGATCGGATACAAATTTAAGGAACAATGCAAAGATATATTG
Organism: Bacteroidales bacterium; assembly: GCA_031553775.1. Lineage (GTDB taxonomy): Bacteria > Bacteroidota > Bacteroidia > Bacteroidales > Azobacteroidaceae > JAISFI01. The sequence goes on along the minus strand of JAVBLA010000001.1, from coordinate 65,325 downwards.
CCTTACGCCGGACTGGCTTCCGTTGCAATCCTGTCCGGATATTTACTCAAATTTATTATTGATAAGCCACTAGTGCTTATGATTTCCCAAATATTACTGGCAGGTTCTATTTATCTTTTAACAACATGGTCTTTAGGTTCTGCACTTATGAAAGAAATAGTTCAAATCATCAGGAACGGTAAAATATCTTTTTAATAACAAAAACAATTAATAATTATGCGAATACTGGATTGCACATTGCGGGACGGAGGATATTACAATCATTGGGATTTTGAAGAGGAATTATATAAATCTTACCTGGAATGTGTGGAAAAACTTCCTATTGATATCATAGAAATCGGATACAGGAATTTTCCTCAAAACACCTATTTCGGCAAATTTTTCTATTGTCCTGAATTTACTCTTGAACAGGCGCGGGAACTTGCACCGTCTAAAACAATCGCAATAATGCTTAATGAAAGGGATAACGAACCTAAAGGTATGAAAAATCTTTTGGGACATGTAAAACCTTTCATAGATATGGTTCGCTTAGCCGTTGATCCGGCCCGTTTAGACCAAGCGGTTCTACTTGCAGAAACAATTAAAGAAATGGGATTCCAAGTCGGCTTCAATCTCATGTATATGTCTCAAATTGTAAAAGACAAAAGTATTTTAGACAAATTGGATATTGTAAACCACTGCACCGATTGTTTCTGTCTGGTCGATTCTTTTGGAGGAATTTATCCTCAGGATGTTACTGATACTGTAAACAAGGTAAAAAACATTGTAACTGTTCCCATCGGATTTCATGGACATAATAATATTGAAATGGCCTTAGCCAATGCGTTAAGCGCTATCAAATCAGGTTGCGACATTGTCGATTGTACCATGGCTGGATTAGGCCGGGGTGCCGGAAATCTCAAGACAGAACTGTTGCTATCGGTTCTAAATGCAAGAAACGGATTACAAGTCAACTATAATTATCTAAGCAATATTGTGTCAAAATTTACAGAGCTGCAAAAACGATATGGCTGTGGTACAAGTCTTCCTTATATGGTATCAGGAGCCAATTCCCTTCCTCAAAAGGAAGTAATGAATTGGATCGGGAAAAACCGGTACCCGATAGAGTCGATCATTACTGCATTGAAAAATAGAAAAGATAAAATTGAAGATAATATAGAACTTCCCATATTCAGTCCTCAAGCACCTTCAGCATTGAAAAAAGCAATCATTATCGGCGGAGGAGAAAGCGCAATTGCAAATTTGCATGCCGTATCTGCCCTGATCGATAAACATCCGGATACTTATTGCCTGATACATTCCTCAACAAGAAATGCCGGATATTATGAAAACATCCCGGTCACTCAATTTTATTGTCTGGTTGGAAATGAAGGGCATCGGATGGAAAGAGTATTCAGCGATTTATCTAGCCTGGAGCACCAATGTATATTGCCTCCTTTTCCAAGGAAAATGGGGACATACATCCCCTCCGCTATGTCGGACAAATCTTTTGAACTTCAATCGATTGACTTCATTCCATTACATCACGACTCGCCATTAACGCTTGCTATTCAAACAGCATTAGCTCTCCAGCTAAAAGAACTGTACTTTATCGGTTTTGATGGTTACAATAGCGGAATGACAGAAGCACAATACGAACTCTCTGAAGAAAATCAAACTGTATTTGATTATTTGTGCAAATGCAATGTAGATAAAATGGAATTTCTAACCCCTACACGGTATAAAAATATTCAGCAATCTTCAATCTATAACTATTTGATATAAAGTATTTTGTTCATATTTTATCGAGTTCTTCCGGATAAGCAATAATTATTTTTTCAAAAATAGGATTCCTCCGGACTAAATCAAAAAACTTGAATTTATATCCGGAATAATAAGACCGGATCAGAGGAGGAATCTCAAAAAAATCCTTACCGGTATGATAGATAGAAATTAATAAAACGGGTTTGTCTCTAGTGATTGTATTTGAACTGCCTTTGACTACATAATACTCAAAACCCTCCACATCCATTTTAATCAATCCTACTTTACGGTTTTCGCATTCTTCATCAAGGGTCGTTACTACAATTTTTTCTGTAAGACCATCCTTTTTTTCCGATAGAAGAGATGACGATGAAAGCGACACATTAATGTCCAGGGTGGTAATTTTATCTCCCAAGCCCTTTTGTATCGTCTGTATCTTATTTATTGCATTATTTTTTCGAATTGTTTTTGTCAATAACTTAAAATTATCTGAAACCGGTTCATATGCGTAAACCTGATTTGGAGAATACTGCAAAAACATCAAAGAAGAGTCACCGGTAAAAGCACCTATATCTATAAAATCCTTACCTGCAATGTATTCTTTTAAGCTATGTGGCATATCTCGCAATCCATACTGATAGTAGAAGATATTAACATCAAACGAATTAGGAAGATAACAGGTCCCGGATGGTTGATCCAATCGATAGAAATCACCGGAAATTTTAATATTCTTTTTAAGTTTAGCGATATTAGCGTTTTCTTCCTCCTGCTCTTCAGAAGTCGGGTACTCAAAAAATCCAGCTAATAAGCACTTTATTCTATTGTCTATAAACAATTCTATTTCGGCATCCTGGTTATCAAAAAAATCTTTTGTCTCAAAATACGGATCATTTTCATAACAATATTTCACAAAATCTACCGCAAAGCTATTATGTGGAGGAAAAACAGCCACCCCTCGCTTTTTTTTCTTAGAAGTATATTGTTTCCATACAGAATAAACCGGATTCAAAGGATGGAATAAAATGACACGCAGCCATATAGGGAATCGTAATTTTAATTTATATAGCCTTCTGTTTTTTTCGTCTGAAACATTTAATTCTGTCATTTTCTCTGAAGTAATGCCAGCAATCCTTTGAATAATATATTCCTTATTAATAAGCATAATTTTTTCTTAATTAACAGTTAATACAGGTTATTACCGAAACTAAATCTTATAAAACATGTCAGATTTTCTTTCTAAAGTCTTCCAGATTTATTTCTCCATATTTTTTAAAAATGGAAGGATGAATAGATGTACCATACCAATCAATATCGCATGAAAGGCTTGCCACAGCAGTAGAACAAATCGTAATTGCTTTTTTTATATTCAAGCCCATGACTAATAAAAGCTCAGATGGAACTATTTTATCAAATACCAAAACATCGGGGAACAATTCTTTATAATTTGTTTTTTCCCGGGGATGGGTTTTAATGATTACCTCCTCCTGGTTATATTTTTTCAGAATATTTCTGTACAATACTATCTTTTCTTCTTCGGTAATGATCTGATCAGCTTCAAATGCCTGTGTAAATAAGATTTTATCCCTTTGTTTAAGCAGGTTAAGTTCTTCCCGGGAGATATTAAATATTTTCAGAATTAAATCTTTCTTCCCCTGCGGAGCGTCCTGATAAAGGTTCTGAATAGAAATTACACATAATTCTTTTCCTTCCAAAAATGGAGTAACAAGATCTTTAGTAAGAATGATTTTTTTTGTCAGATTATGGTCTCCAAAAGGCCTCATAAAAGAACCACCAAATAAAAACCGTCCAAAAACATCTGTTTTTTTATGCTTTTTCGTTTGGGAAATATAATTTATAAAACCATCTTCTATCACTGTAATTTTCCTGTTACTAATAATAGCTGAACTATAGGTCAAATGATCATGACCATACAACTCCGCCTGATTCAAAAATCTCCACCGAAAAGGAGCAATTAATCGCAACCGGATTAAAAATAAGGCTTTAAAAAAGCGATTTCTCTTTTTTCTGGGAATAAAATAATGTGATAAATGTTGTCGTATGGGTGCAGGTATTCCTTCAGATACAAAGAAAAAAGTAGATAGAACCTCTTCTTCTGAACTGATCAAAAGATATAAGAATAAAGTTTGTACTGTATCAACAATGCAAACCCTGCCATATTTCTTTTCTCCAATCATTATCCGAGTTTATTTTTGAATAATGTTATTAAAAACTGCATTTGCAATAATAAAATCTTCCGCATCATCAATGTCTATCGCTTCAATTTTTGGAACCTCTATAAGTGCAGGTTTGAATCCGATTCTACGATTGTATTGTAACGATAATTCCTTATGGAAAATATAAAATCCTGAAGTCTCCATATAGTACAACGGTAAATCTTGTGTACGCGGAATTTGTCCGGGATCGTAATTAATGGGTTGATGAGCATCCCACAAAAATTCATTTAACCTACGGACTGCCAACGCAGAATCGTATTCTCCGGTAAGGACTGCCTTTATTCCTTTTTCTATAGAAATTTTACTAATGAAGGGAGAAGTTGCATGTGCCAATAAATATACATCGGATTCAACTTGCCGGATAAAGGCGCTGATCACTTCGTTCATCTTAGTAGAGGATTGATCTAAAGATTCCGAACGTTTTAAGTATTTTACCCCGGCAGGAAGATATTCCTTTATTCTCTCCTGACTGCAATAAACATAAACCTCATCTATTCCGGTTACAGAAATTAAGGTCTCAAGAATATAGGAAATCAACGGCTTACCATTTTCGAAAGACTTCGTATTTTTATTGGGCAACCGCTCGTTGTTTAACTTCAGAGGAACCAATGCTACTACTTTCATAAAACTGAAGTTTAAATTTATTTGTTTATTGCTTATCGAAAACGTTGAAATATTTTTGATGGATTAAATCAAAATCCTGATCTACAATCTTTTCTATCAAATGATCATATCGAGATGTTTCAGCCCTTACAGAAGCTTTTCCACTATGGAACCAACAATCATCAATAAATTCGACAAAATTAGAGAAGTCATACCCAATCTGATCCAAACGAACACGATGACAGGAAGGTATTGTCAATTCTAAAAAATTGTACTTGGAAAAAAATTCTGGCCACATGGAGCCTCCTGTATCCAGGTAACATCCATTCAATTTACAAGGCATAAAATTTACACTCAAATTTACAATCCGGGATAATTCCCAGCTTGCAAGCCCCGGCCAAAGATAAAAAAATAAGTCTCCTGATTTTCGGAACCGGCCATAAAAACCCTGTTTTGCAATTTTTTCTTTAAACTGAATATTTTTAGCAGGATAAATATCATGATCTAAAAAAGAGAAATACCTCGAATTCCGGGGAAGAATATAATGATAATATATCCAGGTTAGAGCAGCTCCATGAGAATAACAGGCCCGCTTATCCAATACAACACTTTTAGGAAGTCTGAAGTATCCAACAGATTGTTCTTTACATAATGCCTCTATTTTCCTGCTCTCTTCAATATCACTTGAATTATCTGCTACGACATAAGTACATTGTTCATCCTGAATGAATTTACGGACATATTGGATCTGCAATTCCAAAACAGTTACACTGTTAAATGCAATTGTAACCAGATCAACATGAGCATTTCCTTTAGGTTGTTCAAGAATATCACAGCCAAAATGGGGTATTTTACTAAATGAAATTTTTAAAAGTTTATTGGCAAAATAATAATAATACTTCAAAAAGAATTTTCTTTTTATTCCAATTTCAGTATCTGGAGGATATATTGTATAGTTTGCCATGATCTGTTTTACTTCACCTCACTCCCCGGCAAAACCGCATCCATCGGAGTGATGACCACCAATTTTCCATCTGCATTTTCCGCAGAAAGAATCATTCCCTGGGAATCAATACCCTTTAGCATACGAGGTTCCAGATTAGCAATAAAACAAACATTTTTTCCGATCAAATCGGAAGGATCGTAATGTTGGGCAATCCCCGAAACTATGGTCCTGCCTCCCATTCCATCGTCTATCCTGAATTGAAGCAGTTTATCTGCTTTCGGAACTTTCTGGCAATCCAGCACTTTACCCACACGAATATCTAATTTTCCGAAATCATCAAATGCGATATTCGTTTTCTGTGGATTTGCTTTATAATTGGCCAATTCGTTGGCTTTTTTAGTATTCAGCAACCGTTGGACCTGGGCTTCAATCACTTCATCTTCTATCTTCTCAAAAAGCAATTCCGGTTGGCTCAGCTGATGACCGGCAGAAAGGATTTCCAACAAACCGAGCTGAGTCCACTGCAAATCATCTTTCAGTACAAATTGTTTTATTTTTTTCGATGAAAACGGTAAAAACGGCTCAAATGCAATTGCCAAATTAGCAGTTATCTGCAGACTCAGATTCAAAATCGTAGCTGTTCTTTCCATATCTGTTTTTGCCGTTTTCCAGGGTTCCGTATCCGCCAGATACTTATTTCCGATCCGGGCCAGATTCATCGCTTCTTTCAAAGCTTCCCGGAAACGGTAATTGTCCAGATTTTCCTCCATGGATTCTTTTACTGCAGAAAACTCAGCAAAAGTCTGTTGATCGTATTCGGTCAGTTCCCCGCATACAGGGACCAATCCATCGAAATATTTATGCGTTAAGACCATCGCCCGGTTAATAAAATTACCCAGGATGGCTACCAGTTCATTATTATTCCTAGCCTGGAAATCTTTCCAGGTAAAATCATTGTCTTTTGTTTCGGGAGCATTGGCTGTAAGTACATAACGGAGAACATCCTGTTTCCCGGGAAAATCTTCCAGGTACTCATGCAACCAGACGGCCCAGTTACGGGAAGTAGAAATTTTATCGCCTTCCAGATTCAGGAACTCATTGGCCGGCACATTTTCTGGCAGAATATACGATCCTTCTGCTTTCAGCATAGAAGGAAATACAATACAGTGAAATACAATATTGTCTTTCCCAATGAAACAAACAATCTTGGAATCTTCCTGCTTCCACCATTTTTCCCAATCATTGGGCGAATATTCTATCGTATTCGAAATATAACCGATCGGAGCATCGAACCATACATAAAGCACTTTGCCTTCAGAACCTTCTACGGGAACCGGAACTCCCCAATTCAGGTCACGGCTCACAGCACGGGGCTGCAATCCCATATCCAGCCAGGATTTACATTGTCCGTACACATTAGATTTCCATTCTTTATGATCTTCCAGTATCCATTTTTTCAACCAGGCTTCATGCTTATCCAGGGGAAGATACCAGTGCTTGGTTTCTCTCAGCACCGGAATACTGCCGCTGACTGCCGATTTAGGGTTGATCAGATCCAAGGGGCTCAATGAAGTGCCACAAGATTCACATTGGTCTCCATAAGCCCGTTCATTATGACAATGCGGACATTCACCGGTGATATAACGGTCGGCCAGGAATTGCTTAGCCTCTTCATCATAATATTGTTCTGAAGTTTTTTCCACAAATTCTCCCTTGTCATATAATTTACGGAAAAATCCGGATGCCGTTTCATAATGTATTTTAGAAGTAGTTCTGGAATAAATATCAAAAGTAATACCAAAATCCTCAAACGACTTTTTAATCAGGTAATGGAATTTATCCACTACATCTTGCGGCGTAACACCTTCTGCCTTAGCCTTAAGTGCAATAGGAACCCCATGCTCATCCGACCCCCCCACAAACAAAACTTCCTCTCCTTTCAATCGGAGATACCGGGCATAAATATCCGCAGGTACATACACTCCGGCTAAGTGTCCGATATGTACGGGTCCGTTAGCATAAGGTAATGCAGAGGTGATCAAAGTCCTTTTAAAAGATTTATTCATAAGTCCTTATTTCTTTTTTGTATTTAGGTTGCAAAGGTACATTTTTTATTTTTATATTTGTCCGTCTAAAAACAGAAAAACATGATAAACAAAGAACTCATTCAGCCTAGGAGCATAGTAGTAGTAGGAGGTTCCAATCACACTTTTAAACCCGGCGGAAATTGCATCAGGAATTTGATCAATGGAAAATTCAAAGGAAAGTTGTATGTTGTAAATCCGAAAGAAGATGAAGTACAGGGGCTGAAAAGTTATCACGACGTGCGGGACATCCCGCCGACAGATCTGGCAATCATTGCTATTCCCGCCAGCCTTTGCCTGGAAGCCGTCACCGTCCTGGCACAGCAGAAAAAAGTAAAGGCATTCATCATGTATACCGCAGGATTCGGAGAAGAAACCAAAGAAGGCGGGGAACTCGAAAAACAGATCACATCGGTTATCAATGAAGCAGAAGCGAGCCTGATAGGTCCCAATTGCATCGGCTTGCTGAACAGGTATCACCACAGTTTATTCACTTTACCTATCCCCGAGCTCGATCCGAAAGGAGTAGACATTATTTCCAGTTCCGGAGGTACCGCCCTTTTCATCATCGAATCGGCAATGCGCATGGGCTTGAAATTTAACTCGGTATGGTCGGTCGGGAATGCTGCCCAGATTACTGTGGAAGATGTATTGGAATATATGGATAATCAGTACGATCCGGTAACAGACAGTAATATCAAGATGCTGTATATCGAAGATATTAAAGATCCTGATAAATTATTACACCATACGGCATCCCTCATTCGCAAAGGATGCAAAATAGCGGCTGTCAAATCCGGAAGTTCCGAATCCGGAAGCCGAGCCACTTCTTCCCATACCGGAGCGATGGCCAATCCGGACTTAGCCGTCGAAGCTCTATTCCGTAAAGCAGGGATCGTACGTTGCTTCAGCCGGGAAGAATTAGCAACTGTGGCCGCAGTATTTACATTGAAAGAATTAAAAGGGAGTAACATCGCGATAGTCACACATGCAGGAGGACCGGCAGTTATCTTAACAGATGCCCTCTCCAAAGGAAGATTGAATATCCCGAATTTATCAGGGACTCCGGAAGCCGAAGCCCTGAAAAAACTATTGCTACCGGGATCGTCTGTAAGCAACCCGATAGATATTCTTGGCACAGGAGAGCCCAAGCATCTTAGTATAGCCATAGATTATTGCGAAAACGAGTTCCAAAACATCGATGGAATCGCCGTTATCTTCGGAAGTCCGGGACTCACAAGGGTATATGATTCTTATGAGGTACTGCATCAGAAGATGCTGACTTGTAAAAAACCGATTTTTCCCATTCTTCCCTCTATTACAACAGCAGTGGAGGAAACCGATTTCTTCATCAAAAAAGGACATGTCAACTTCAGTGACGAAGCCGGTTTGGCAAACGCGCTCACAAAAGTCATCAAAACGCCTTTCCCTTCCGGAGATACCATCGATCTGTGGGGAGTCGATATACTGAAAATGAGAAAAATAGTAGAAAGTACAACTGAAAACGCATATATTGCTCCTGCACTGGTGCGGGAACTTCTTCAGGCTGCCGGCATCACCCTGGCAGAAGAAATTGTATCCGACAAATGGGAAGATATGGCCGGATTCGCTTCTAAGCATGGATATCCCCTGGTAGCCAAATGTGTAGGTCCCGTACATAAATCTGATGTAGGAGGTGTTGTCCTGAACATCCGCTCTGAAAAACACCTGCACATCGAATTCGACCGGCTAATGCAAATCCCAGGTTCACAGGCAGTAATGCTACAACCCATGTTACAGGGGAAAGAACTTTTCATCGGAGCCAAATATGAAAAAAAATTCGGGCATATCGTACTTTGCGGGTTAGGTGGTATTTTTGTTGAAGTATTGAAGGATGTTGCTTCCGGATTGGCTCCCATAGAAAAAGTAGAAGCTTTATCCATGATTCGTTCACTGCGGGGGTATAAAATCATTCAGGGAGCACGTGGTCAAAAAGGGGTGGACGAAGATAAGTTTGCCGATATCATCGTAAGATTATCCACTTTACTACGATTTGCCCCGGAAATCAAAGAAATGGATATTAACCCCCTATTAGCTACCGAAAATGGAATTATAGCAGTAGATGCAAGAATCCGGATAGAAAAATAATTAACCGGCCCAATTTTCCCGGTCCAGATTCCGGTAGCTGATCGCTTCTCCCAGATGATGAGACAGGATGTTTTCCTCGCCTTCCAGATCGGCAATGGTTCGGGCCACACGTAAAATCCGATCGTATGCCCGGGCGGAAAGATGTAATCTGTTCATCGCATTTTTCAATAAGGAAAGCCCGGCCGCATCCGGTTGGGCATATTTATGGAGTAAGCGGGTGTACATCTGTGCATTGCAATATATTCCGTTTTCACCGGAAAATCTTTGTTCCTGGATCTGGCGGGCAGACATTACCCGTTCCCGGATCACTTGGCTGGATTCGGCCGGCCTGACATCAGAAATTTTTTCAAAAGGGACCGGCACTATCTCGATTTGTATATCGATCCGATCCAGCAAAGGTCCGGAAATACGGTTGAGGTATTTTTGCACCTGCCCGGGACTACATAAACATTCCCGTTCCGGATGATTATGAAAACCACAGGGACAAGGATTCATCGATGCTACAAGCATAAAACCGGCCGGGTACTGCACACTGAATCTGGCCCGTGAAATAACAATATTCCGGTCTTCTATGGGTTGCCGCATGACTTCCAATACAGCACGAGAAAACTCTGCGATTTCATCGAGAAAAAGCACACCATTATGAGCCAGGCTAATCTCTCCCGGTTGAGGGAAAGAACCACCGCCGACCATCGCCGCCATAGAGATAGAATGGTGTGGATTCCTGAACGGACGGGCAGCAATCAGCGATGTATTGTTCAGTATCTTCCCGGCTACCGAATGAATTTTAGTCGTTTCCAGACTCTCGTCCAGACTGAGTGGAGGTAAAATAGAAGGGATCCGTTTGGCTAACATGGATTTTCCTGCTCCCGGAGGTCCGACCAGGATCAGATTATGCCCTCCGCTACAAGCCACCTCCATCGCCCGTTTTACACTTTCCTGTCCCTTTACATCGGCAAAATCAAACTCAAAAACCGACTGATTCCGGTAAAACTCGTCACGGGTATCTACAACAGTAGGAGTAAGTTGCTTGTTTCTATTGAAAAATTCAATAACATCGGCAATATTTTCAACACCATATACTTCCAACTCACCAACAACCGCAGCTTCACGTGCATTGGCCTGTGGAATTATTAAACCCTTGAATCCGGCTTCTTTCGCCTTGACCGCAATGGGTAAAACACCCCTGAGAGGCTGCAGGGTTCCGTCCAGCGATAATTCTCCCATAAGCATATATTGTCCGATTTCATCGGTACGAATTAACTCAGCAGCCCCCAAAATACCAATAGCTAAAGGTAAATCATACGCAGAACCTTCTTTTTTAATATCGGCAGGAGCCATATTGACTAATATATGGCCGGAGGGAAATTTGTACTTGCGAACTTTCAAAGCCGACCGGATCCGATCATGTGCTTCACGAACACATCCATCCGGTAAACCAACCAGATAAAAGCCTACTCCTTTGGAGCAATTTACCTCAATAGTAATAATGGTTGCATGAATACCCTGCAGAGCTGCAGCATAAGTTTTTTGTAACATAATACTTTAACATAGTTATGTGGGTAATACTGAGTTAATTTGAATTTTTTTGGGAACTAAATGCAAATCAGGCAAATAAATAAAATATACATCCTATTTATCCGGAGAACCCGGATATATTATTGATATATTTCACTCAATTTATGCATCAACTCTTCCCCGAACAAGTTTTTGGCAATAATCACGCCATCTTTGTCAATCAAAAGGTTGGAAGGAATAGAGGTAATATTATAAAGATCCAACATTTCCGCACCCCAACCATGCGTATCTATTGCCTGACGCCAGGTTATTTTATCTTCTTTAGCCGCTTTTTGCCAATCCATCTTTTTCTCATCAAAAGAAACAGTAAACATTTCAAGTCCTTTTGGATGATACTTATGATAAGCTTCAACCAATTCCTTATTGTCTTTTCTGCAAACATCACACCATGAAGCGGCAAATGTTAATAACAAATATTCTCCGTTGAAATCGGACAAAAGAACAGTATCGTTCTCTACATCCACAATATTGAAATCAGGAGCCTTTGCTCCAATGGAAGTTTGTTTTATTTTTTGATATAAGCCTTCCAGCTGTTTATAAACAGATGTTCCCGAGGCCGGAAGACGAATAGAAGATAAATAGGAATCCATTTTCGCTATGTTATCATGATCTATCAAATAATCCCTGAGTAAAATAAGACTAGCCGGTTGATTGGGGTTTTCTTTCACAAATTCTTCCGCTTTTTCTTTCAGTTGGTGCTCTACATTCGAGATTCTGGCAGAATAACTCACTTCGTTTGAATTGCCTTCCAAACTATCGGCTGCCGAATTGATTTGTTGGTAGTATAAATCGGTTTTTTCTTTTAATAAGGAACGGTTAGCCGTTTTAAACCCGGATAACTTATCAACGGCCGGATTACCACGAACTTCGATCAAATCGGGATATTTCGTATCTCCTGTTACAGATAGATGGTCCTTCCCTTCCACCCAGACATCCACCCAAATAGCAGTCCCCGGAAGATAGACCGATAAATAAATCAGACTGTCGGAAACCCCTTTGATTTCAAATTGTCCTTTTTTACAGAAAATCGTATCAATTTCTTTACTTCCATCTTGCGTAACAAAAACAATAGAATCCGAAAAATTCTGTAATTTGCTAATAATAACATATTCGTTTTTCTCCTTACAGGAAAAAAACAAAACAAAAAACAAGGACCATATAAAGAGACATTTTTGCATAGAGAGATATTCGAACCACAAAGGTATGTGAATTTTTGTGATAATCATAAAAAAAGGGTGAAATATTTTTCACCCTTTTCATTTTTAACACTTTCGTGTTCTATACTGAAGAATTACAATTGCGGACCGGCAGCGATCAAAGCTTTCGCGGCGTCATTATCGCAATATTGTTCAAAGTTCTTTATATACTTGGCAGCCAAAGATTTAGCTTTAGTTTCCCAATCACTTACATTGATATAAGTTGTACGCGGATCCAAAATATCGGAAACATTGGATAATGATTTGGGAACAGTCAGGTTCAATACCGGAATATTCACTCTTTCCGCTTTTTCGATAGAACCGTCGATAATAGCATCGATAATCGCACGCGTATCTTTCAACGAAATGCGTTTTCCGGTTCCATTCCATCCTGTATTCACCAGATAAGCTTTTGCTCCGTGTTCTTTCATCTTACCAACCAGTGTTTTGGCATACATTGTAGGATGCAATGTCAGGAAAGCCTCACCGAAAGCGGGAGAGAAAGAAGGAAGCGGCTCTGTGATTCCACGTTCTGTTCCGGCTAATTTGGAAGTATAACCGCAAAGGAAGTGATATTGAGCCTGATCTTCATTCAGGATAGAAACAGGAGGCAACACTCCGAAAGCATCAGCAGAAAGATAAACGATTTTGCTGGCATGACCTGCTTTGGAAGGAAGAACGATTTTGTTGATATGATAGATCGGATAAGAAACACGGGTGTTTTCAGTAATAGAACCGTCTGTATAATCAGGAGTTCCGTCTTCTTTGATCACCACATTTTCCAACAATGCATCCCGTTTGATAGCACGCCAGATATCCGGTTCTTTTTCTTCGCTCAGATCGATAACTTTAGCATAACAGCCACCTTCGTAGTTGAATACACCATTGTTGTCCCATCCGTGTTCGTCGTCACCGATCAGGTAACGTTTCGGGTCGGCCGACAAAGTAGTTTTTCCTGTTCCGGAAAGACCGAAGAAAATAGCCACATCACCTTTTTCACCCACATTGGCGGAGCAGTGCATGGAAGCCATACCTTTCAACGGCAGGTAATAGTTCATCATAGCGAACATACCTTTTTTCATTTCACCGCCATACCAGGTACCACCGATGATTTGTTCTTTAGTTGTCAGATTGAACATAACATAAACTTCTGAGTTCAGGTTTTGTTCTTTCCACTGAGGATTGGTAGTTTTGGATGAATTGAATACTACGAAATCTGGTTCACCGTAATTTTCCAGTTCATATAAAGAAGGACGGATGAACATGTTGGTCACGAAATGAGCCTGCCATGCAACTTCTACGATGAAACGCACTTTCATGCGGGTATCAGCGTTGGTTCCACAATATGTATCAACTACATATAATTTTTCAGCAGTATTCAATTGTTTCAGAGACAAAGCTTTGCAATGATTCCAAACATCAGTGTTAACCGGTTTGTTGATGGTTCCATCCCACCAGATTGTATCTTCAGAAGTAGCATCTTTTACAATGTAACGGTCTTTAGGCGAACGACCTGTAAAAACACCGGTTTTAACAGATACGGCTCCTGTTTTAGTCAGGGTTCCAACTTCAAAACCTTCGTTGCATGAACAAACTTCAGCCTGGTAAAGCTGCTCATAAGTAGGATTGTGAACAACTTCTATATTGCTGTTAATCCCATACTTGCTCAAATTTAATTTTGTCATTTTCGAATTTAATTTGAATAGTTTTATATTGATTATTACACTCTCTCAAAATTTCAGGTGACAAAATTACAATATTATTCCGGAATAATAAATTCAATTAGAGAAAAATTTCTTTAATTAAATACAAAATAATATCATAAGTATCCATATTGCTTGACAAAATATTTTTTATCAGGGGATAAATAACGTGATCAATTGTTAAAGCATCTCTTAATTAAACTGTTTCGGCACGATAATTGTTTGGATAAGAGTGAAATTTGTTTGCTAATGACAAAGATTCTAAATCATATTTTATATTTTTGTACCGTTAATTATACGTTAATAATGATGAGAAAAATTTCAATCAATGCATGCTTTCTTATTTTACTCTTTTGCATAAGCAGCATGAACGGGTGGGCAGTTCCCGTAGATTCAGTAAAAGCAGTACAGGCTGCCAGGAACTTTTTTGCAGGGCAACCTGGTTTAAGATCTTCCACTAACCCCGAAGCAAAAATTGTACGGATGGAAATATCTTCCCGGACAGGGAATCCCAACTATTATATTATTACCAACCAAACCGGAGAAGGTTGGATAATTCTTTCGGGTGATGACAGGATCTCTCCGGTGATAGGGTATTCTGATAAAGGAACATTTGTTGAAGGCTCCAATCCTGCTTTCGAATGGTGGATGCAGGGAATGTCGCTGGATATGGATAAGCTTTTAGAGAATCCGGTTTATTCAGTCCGGCAATCCTGGACTACTTTACTGTCCGAACCGGTTCAAAGACCATCGTTGAAGTCTGCTTCCGAAGATGGGTATACTGATGGTACACCTTTAATGAGCTCTACCTGGTCACAAGGCACATATTATAATGCACATACACCGGTCCCCGGATCAGCAGCAAATGCTACCCCTACAGGTTGTGTAGCCACAGCTATGGGACAAATATTAAAATACTGGGGAAAGGAAAATAATATAACTACCCTCGAAGGAAAAGGATATTATGAATACAAACCGACAAAATATCCTGCAAGAGGTTGCGATTTTTCATCCCGGGTATACAATCTTCGGGATATGCCTGACAAACTTACTGCAAATAATGATGCCGTTGCACAACTAATGGCAGACTGTGGAATAGCCGTCAATATGAACTATGATGTAAGCGCCAATGGAGGTAGTGGCACTGTCAATTCGTATATAGCATCCGGTTTATACAATCATTTCAGATTTAAAAAAGCAATCTACCTGAAGAGAAGCGACACAGGCATAACTTCCGAAATCTGGGCGAATAAAGTAAAAGATGAAATACAAAACAGACGGCCTATAGTGTATGGAGGAGTAAGTTCCGGAGGAGGGCATTCTTTTATCATCGACGGATACAGATCTTCTGATGCAACATTTCACTTTAATTGGGGATGGGGAGGCCAATATGATGGTTGGTATGTTCTTACTTTAGATGGTTCTACTCCCACTCAACCTTACAATCTCCAATTTTCACAATCCCAGGATGCAACTTTTGGCATAGAACCGTATGCTCAGGGAGAAACACCCGATTTTGAAGTGACAGACGTGAAAGTGTCTGTAGAGGCAAACGATGTAACCGGATGTGAGGTGATTAATAAATTCTCTAAATCCAAAACTCTGAAAGTTAAATTCAGGGTTAAAAACCATACATCCAATAATATTGAGGGTTTTTATAAAAACGGACAGGTAAACCAGATCATATTTTTTGTAAATGTACCTTATGTCACTGAAACAGCTATAGGGCAAAATACCATCGGATACAAATTCCTTGAAACCGTATATATTCCCGCAAATGCAGATAAAGAATATGAAGTAATCTGCCCGATAACCGGGTCCAGTGGATTCAAGGGAACATCCGATTTGGCGGCAATCAGTAATAATCTTTTCATTTCCATAGCTTTGGAAGGACAAAATAATAACTTCCGTTTCAACATCGCCCGCAACGAAAGGCTGATAGAATATACCGAAAATCCTCTTTGTGAAGACTCCGGCATAGACAGCCAAATCGCTTCCGGAGGAATAACAGTCTATCCGAATCCAGCCAGAGAATTTATTAAAGTAGAGGGACTCCTTCCGGATGAACAAGGCTTGAAAATATATACTATCACCGGAAGCCTTGTGTATGTACTGTCTGAAACACCAGAGCAGACGTACAATATCAGCCGTCTTCCGGCAGGTGTTTATTTCCTGAAAAAAGGATCTGAAAGCATCAAGTTTATCAAAAAATAGTGCTTACGGTTTATACCCCCCATATTACACCCAGGATAACATACATTATCCAACATATTTTCCAGAATATATTGGGTATGGATTGCATTATATCCGATGAAAAGGATGTATTTTTAAAAACAAAAGGGGCCTGTATAAACTATTCCACAGAAAAAACAGGCAAAGGATTATGGGTTTATCCGGATCCTTTATTATTGGAAACCGGCATCAGCCGGCAAATTATCGTAAGAGGAAACTGGGAAGATCTTCCTTGCTTTTTCCTGCAAAAAGAAGGAGATATTCCATTTGATATTTTTGCCGCTTCTTTTTATTTAATCACAAGATATGAAGAGTATACGGATTCCGAAACAGATGCTCATGGCCGTTTCATAGCAGAAAACAGCCTGGCATACCGGGAAAAATTCCTGCAAATTCCTCTGGTAGACCGGTGGAGCCAGATCCTGAAAAAAATGATTTCCAACCGGGAAGAAGATACAGAGTCCACTCCCAGGAATTTCCGTCTGATCTCCACTTTCGATATCGACCACCCTTTCCTTTACAGGAATAAAGGTTGCATCAAAAATTTTGCAGGCGGAGTGGGCGACCTGTTGCGTGGCAGATATGATCTGGTCAAAAAACGCTTGCTGACCCAACTACACCTGCAACCGGACCCATATCAGGAAATTATAACGAGAATCGACCGGTTGCACCACGAGCATAACAAAGATTATTTTTTATTCATACTTACCGGAAAATACGGAAAATACGATCGCAGAACAATTTATCCCCTGCGAAAATATTACCGGTACCTCCGGTCGCTCTACGATGTCCGTTTCGGATTACACCCTTCTTACCGGGCTTCTTTCGATCTGGAACGGATTCGAAAAGAAAAAGAAAATCTTGAAAAAAAGCTGGAATCGGCAGTTAAGAGAAACCGGCAGCATTATTTGCGCATGCGTTTTCCGGAGACTTATGATACTTTAAATAAACTCGATTTCACCGAAGATTTTACACTTATCTATCCATCTCAACCCGGATTCAGGGCAAGTACTGCTATCCCTTTCCATTTCTTCAATTTACAATCCGACGAACATACAGAGCTCCTGATTCGTCCTACTGTTATAATGGATACCACGTTCTTTGCATATCTCCGTTTATCTCCCGAAGAAAGTCTTTTACAAATAAAAGAACTAATGAAAGAATGCCATCTTTCGGGGGGAGATTTCACCATGCTCTGGCACAATTCTACCCTGGCAGATCCGGAGCAAAATCCCTGGTACAAAATATTTATTGAATGCTTTTTATATGGCATTTCACTGGAAAAAGCTTATCTTTGAGCCCAAAAATCAATCAGCCATATGGAAATACATAATTTGTCCAAACAAAATTCGGCGCTCAATCATTTCGTTGCGGAGATCCGGGATGTACATGTGCATGGAGATGCTTTGCGTTTCAGGAAAAATATTGAAAGAATCGGAGAGATCATGGCATATGAACTCAGCAAAACACTGAGCTATCACCCGAAGGATGTGCAAACCCCTTTGGGAATTGCATCTACCCATCTTATTTCCGATAAAATCATCCTGGCAACTGTATTACGCGCGGGAATTCCTTATCATCAGGGGTTTCTGGAAATATTTGACAAAGCAGAAAGCGCTTTTGTTTCGGCTTACCGTAAATATAAAGAAAACCATGCTTCATTCGATATCCATGTGGAATACCTTTCTTCTCCTTCAATAGAAGGAAAAACATTGATTCTTGTAGATCCGATGCTGGCAACGGGAGGCTCCTTGGAATTAGCCTACAAAACGCTTCTCAGCAAAGGAGAACCGGAATACATTCATATAGCATCCGTTATTGCAAGCAAACAGGCGATCAATGCCGTAAAAAAAGCATTCCCTGCAGAGAAAACAACGGTTTGGACTGCAGCTATCGATCCGGATCTGAACGAACATGCATACATTGTTCCGGGATTAGGAGATGCAGGCGACCTCGCATACGGAGTGAAAGTATAAGAGATTGCCGGGATAATGGAAGAAAGCTTCAATATAAGAAAACAATCGATCAACGAAAAAGAACGGGATTTTGAAAATGCTCTCCGGCCGTTGACATTCCAGACTTTCAGCGGACAGGATAAGGTAGTGGAAAACCTGAAGGTCTTCGTTATGGCCGCACGCATGCGTATGGAGGCTTTGGACCATGTGCTCCTGCACGGCCCCCCGGGATTGGGGAAAACCACCCTTTCCAATATTATCGCCAACGAATTAGGGGTGGGGTTCAAGCTGACTTCCGGCCCCGTTTTAGACAAACCGGGCGACTTGGCCGGTATTCTGACCTCACTTGAACCCAATGATGTTCTTTTCATCGATGAAATACACCGGTTAAGCCCTATTGTGGAAGAATATCTCTATTCTGCCATGGAAGATTACCGGATAGATATCATGATAGATAAAGGCCCCAGTGCCAGGTCCATACAAATCGAACTTTCTCCCTTTACACTGATAGGAGCCACCACCCGGAGCGGGTTGCTGACTTCTCCTCTGCGTGCCCGGTTCGGCATCAATATGCACCTGGAATACTACGATTCTGAGACTTTGACCGGCATTATCAAGCGCTCGGCCGGAATACTGAATGTTCCCTGTACCGATAGCGCTGCCGCAGAAATAGCCTCACGCAGTAGAGGAACTCCCCGTATTGCGAACGCATTGTTAAGAAGGGTGCGTGACTTCGCGCAGGTAAAAGGATCCGGTGAAATCGACAAATCTATTGCCTGCTTCTCGTTGGAAGCACTCAACATAGACAAATTCGGATTGGATGAAATCGATAACAAAATACTTTGTACCATCATCGATAAATTTAGCGGGGGACCTGTTGGAATAACCACGATTGCCACTGCTTTGGGAGAAGATGCCGGCACTATCGAAGAAGTCTACGAACCATTCCTCATCAAAGAAGGTTTTTTAAAACGCACCCCCCGGGGAAGAGAAGCCACAACCCTGGCTTACAGTCATCTGGGAAGAAGCAGAGAAGGACAACAAGGATATTTATTCTGAAAATGCATCCGGATTAAAATCCATCGATTTTCAATTGAATTCAAATAGACTATCATACTATGGCTGAAATGAAATCCCTCGCGAAAGATACTGTCATCTATGGTGGCAGTACGATCCTGGTCAGGATGATGAGCTATCTGCTGACCTCTCTCTTCACCTATACTATTACAAAAGCGGATTTTGGACTGATGACCAGCTTATATGCGTATACAGCCTTAGCATTGGTAGTGCTTACATTCGGTATGGAAACCGGATTTTTCCGTTTTGCCAACCAAAAAGACAAATACAATCCCCAAACGGTTTACTCCACTTCGTTGATTGCTGTAGGAACAGTGGTTTTATTGTTTACCGGTTTTGTCTTTCTGTTTCTGGAACCAATCACCGGATTGCTTTGGAAGAATGAAATTCCCCAGGAATATGTTTTATATGTAGTTTTATTCCTGGCATTGGATGCTTTCTGCGCCATTCCTTTTGCTCATCTCAGATACTCCAAAAGACCTATCCGGTTTGCCTTGCTGAAAGTTATCTTCGTTGTTGTATATTCAATTTTATGTTTGTTTTTCCTTTTACTTTGCCCCTATTTATATAAAAACTACTCTTCTTGGGTGGACTGGTTTTACAAACCTGACTTCAAATTAGGTTATATCTTGATTTCCAATTTGATTGCCACTTCCATCCAAACGGGATTCCTACTCCCCGAGTTGACCGGATTCCGGTATCGTTTCGACAGGAAACTGCTGAAAAAAATGCTTTCTTACTCTTTACCTTTATTGCTACTCGGGATTGCCGGAATGTCAAACCAAATCATGGATAAACTTATTTTCCCCTTCCTGTATCCGGAAGGAGGTCAGGCATTTGACGAACTGGGAGTTTACAGCGCCTGCTTCAAAGTAGCCCTGATCATGATGATCTTTACCCAGGCGTTCCGCTACGCATACGAACCTTTCTTTTTTTCCAAAAGTTCCGATAAAAACAACAAAGAGACTTACATCCAGGCAATGAAATACTTCGTTATATTCGGCCTGCTGATTTTTATCGGAGTAATGTTTTACCTGGATATCATTAAGTACTTCATATCTCCGGATTTTTTCGGTGCATTGGGTGTAGTACCTATTATTATGATGGGAGAGTTGTTTTTCGGTATCTATTTCAATCTCTCCGTTTGGTATAAACTAACGGATAAAACCTATTGGGGTGCTGCTTTTTCGAGCATCGGATGCATACTGATTATTGCCATCAACATTGTATTTATCCCCATTTACGGATATATGGCCTGTGCCTGGGCAGCTTTCGCGGGCAATTTGGTTATCATGCTGTTATCTTATTTCATCGGACAAAAACAATACAAAATAAATTATGATCTGAAATCTGTTTTCCTGTATTTCGGATTGGCGCTATCTCTCTTTTTCATCGGAAATTTCGTACAAATAGACAATCTGGCTTTAAGATTGCTCTTCCGGACCTTCCTATTAGCCATCTTTGTAGCTGTGATGATCAAGCGTGATATCCACCTGTCTGAGCTCCCTTACATAGGCAAACGATTTAAAACAACAAAAAAATGAAGAAAACAATTTTTCTGGTATTTTGCACTTTGCTTTGCAATACATTACTGGCCGATGAAGGTATGTGGATGATCAACGACCTGGACTCAACCGATTGGGAAAAAATGCAGTCATTAGGCCTTTCTATTCCCCTGGAACAAATTTACAACACTGAAAAACCGTCTATCAAGGATGCCGTAGTACAATTTAACGGTGGCTGTACGGGAATTACGGTTTCAGCCAAAGGGCTGATTTTCACCAACCATCATTGTGGATATGATGCCATACAATCGCAAAGCTCACTGGAACATGATTACCTGAAAGATGGTTTTGTTTCCCAAATCATGGAAGAAGAAATACCTATTCCGGGAATGTATGTTGCCTATTTGAGGCACTCGGAAGATATTACAGAGAAGATACTCTCATCCGTTGCCGGATTATCCGATGAAAACGGGCGTTATGCAAAGATCGATTCATTAGTTATCGCTATACAGGATTCCGTAAACAATGGGAATACATTTACGGATGCCCGTGTGGTATCTTATTACAGTGATAATAAATATTTCTTGCATGTATATGAAAACTATACAGATGTCCGGATGGTTTTTGCCCCACCTTCTTCAGTCGGAAAATTCGGAGGAGATACCGATAACTGGATGTGGCCCCGCCATACCGGAGACTTCAGTATTTTCCGTGTATATGCCGGAAAAGATAACAAACCTGCCGATTTCAACGAAGAAAACATCCCCCATCAGCCACGCAGTTTTGCACCTGTAAGCCTGAAGGGCTATGCAGAAAAAGATTATACCATGACCATCGGCTATCCGGGACATACCGATCGTTACCTCTCTTCCTGGGGTGTTATGCAAAGCCTGAAAGATGGCAACCTGCCCAGAATTGAAGTACGTGGTGCCAAGCAGGAAATCTGGCGGAAAGCTATGGAAAGCAGCGATGAAATCAGAATCAAATATTCTTCTAAATATGCGCGAAGCTCCAATTATTGGAAATACTCCATTGGAATGAATCGTGGCATAGAACGTCTCCATGTGATCGAAAAAAAACAGGAACTGGAAAAAGAATTTCAATCTTGGGTGGAAAAAAATCCCGATAAAAAGGAACTTTATGGAAATGCGATCGATCTGATCCGCGAAGGTTATCAGGCTTCCAGCGAACAACAATTAGCACTGACGTATCTTTCAGAAACTTTATTAAGAGGTACGGAAGTGATCCGGATGGCAACGAATATTATTAACTTCAGTCCTTCCGACAGTCTCGAAAAACAAATGGATTATATACAAAATGAAATATTCGGGCCCTATAAAGATTACGAACCTGCCTTGGATCAACAGGTATTGGCAACGATGATGCGATTAGCCAAAAACAACCTGCCAAGTCAATATCTTCCTGATGCTTTTACCAAAATCGACAAAAAATACAAGGGAAATTATGAACAATTTGCTGCAGATTTATTTAAAAAATCGGTAATTCCTTATCCTGAAAAATTGATGGACATGCTTAAGGATAAGAAAAAATACAAAAAATTGGAGAAAGATCCGGCATATGAATTGGCAATGTCTTGCCGGATGAGTTATTTCGACATTGGCGGCGACGGAATTGATGCCATCACAAATATTACAGAAGGAGAACGCCTGTTTATGGCAGGATTGCAGGAAATGCAACCCACTAAATTATCACCGGATGCAAACTTCACCATGCGTTTAAGCTACGGAAGTGTAGGAAGTTATATCCCTTTCGACGGAGCCTGGTACGATTACTACACCACCACAAAAGGCATCTTTGAAAAATACCGGAAAAACGATCCCGAATTCGACGTTCAGCCTGAAATATTAAACTTGTTGGAATCCAAAGATTTCGGAGCATATGGAAATCAGTTGGGAGACATGAATCTTTGTTTCATTTCTAATAATGATATTACCGGAGGAAACTCGGGCAGTCCCGTTTTCAATGGAAAAGGAGAAGTGATCGGACTGGCTTTTGACGGAAACTGGGAAGCTATGAGCGGAGACATTGTCTATGAGCCAAAGATCCAAAAAACGATTAGTGTGGATATCCGGTATGTCCTGTTTATGGTAGATAAATGGGGAAAGTGCAGCCGGTTACTGGAGGAATTAGATTTATCGGGTAGGAAATAATATAAAATTTAATCCGTGATACCCGTAGAGGCAGGTTTGAAACCCGCCTCTACGGGATATACGGAAAATAGGAATTACCGCCGAAACGGTTTTTTCTTTTTATCCTTCTTATTATCTTTCGATCTGTTGATCGCTCTTTCACGATGCTCGGACGGTTTAGCCTCAGCAACTTCAATAACAATCTTACGCCCCTGGTGTTCTCCTCTCTTCATGGCCTTCACGACTGCATTGGCATCTTTTTCACGGACTTCAAAGAAAGAAAAATTCTTCATCAAATCGATCCGGCCAATAGCAATCCTGCCGGGAACATAATCATTGACTAAACCGATCAATGCCGGAGGATTGGATATTCCATCCATTTTTCCGATATTGATAAAAAGACGGGCATATCCTTTTTCTGCAGTACGTGCACTACCGGAAGCCTGCCCTCCTCTGTCTCCATATTCTTTTCTCTCCCTTTTTCCGGTACTTTCTTCCGGCGCCTCAATGTCACCTGCATCCTGATAATAATCGATCAACCGGTTAAATTCAAGGGAAATAATCCGTTTCAGTATATCTTCCTTATCCAACCACTCTAATTTTCTGTAGATAGAAGGCAAAATTCCCTGGATTTCATCTTCATTGACTTTCACTTTTTCTATCTGATCAACAAAATTGAAAAGTTGTTTCTCACAAATCAATTTTCCCGATGGAATCGCACCTTTTTCAAATGGACGGTTCAGCACCTTTTCAATTTCACGAACTTTATGCTTCTCTTTCAGATGAATAATTGCAATAGAAGTACCGGTTTTTCCTGCACGGCCTGTTCTACCGCTCCGGTGAGTATACGATTCGATATCATCAGGTAATCCGTAATTGATAATATGCGTCAGATCGTCCACATCCAGTCCCCGGGCAGCCACATCCGTTGCAACCAGCAATTGCAGGTTCCGGATACGGAATTTATTCATCACATAATCCCGTTGCTGTTGGGAAAGGTCGCCATGCAGAGAGTCGGCATTGTAGCCATCCTTGATCAGCAAATCGGCAATTTCCTGTGTTTCTTTCCGGGTCCGGCAGAAAATAATTCCATAGATATTCGGATAATAATCTGCGATTCTTTTTAATGCCAGATACTTATCGCGTGCATGCACCATGTAATAAACATGCTTCACATTTTTAGTTCCCTCATTTTTCTTACCAATGGTAATTTCTTTGGGAGAACGCATGTATTTTTTAGTGATATTCTTTATTCCTGCAGGCATCGTAGCAGAAAAAAGCAGCATATTACGGGTTTCCGGAACTTCAGCCAATACTTCATCGATACTATCCGAGAAACCCATGTTGAGCATTTCGTCGGCTTCATCCAACACTACATTGCGAACATGTTCCAGTTTAACCGTCTTCCGGTTCAATAAATCGATCAATCGTCCGGGAGTGGCAACAACAATATGTACCCCTCTTTTCAGAGATTTAATCTGGCTTTCTATGCTGGATCCTCCATAAACAGGAAGCACCTTCAAATCGTCGATATATTTGGAATATTCATTCAGGTCGTCTGCAATCTGCAGACATAATTCCCGGGTGGGACAAAGTACTACAGCCTGAGGGCTCTGTAAAGCTACATTAATTCCCTGGATCAGAGGTAATCCGAACGCGGCGGTCTTACCAGTACCCGTTTGGGCGAGGGCAATTACTTCATTGTCATTTCCTAACAGATACGGAATCACTTCCTCCTGTACGGGCATCGGGTTTTCATACCCCATTTCACTTATCGCCCGTATAATGGGTTGGGATAAGCCTAATTCTTCAAATGTTTTCAAAATGGATAAGAATGTGCCGGGTATAAACCGGCGGTGATTTTTTAATTTTTGAGGCGCAAAGGTACGGAGTTTTTTTTCAATACAATAATATCTTCTGCAATTTCTCTCTTTTTTTATAAGTAAAGTGAATTTTCTTCTCTAAATAATTATCCATGGAGCCATAATCCATTTTTATTTTTTCGTATACAAAGTTGAAAAGCTGTTCATTGGCCTGCAATAAAGTTGTCAATGCTTCCTGTGTTTCCACGGGCAGTTGGCGAGCCTGTTCAACCACACGGTTAAAATTGATATAGCGATTAGACAGCATATAATCATAAAAAATCTGCTCCTGATCAACACCCAATGCTTCCAGCACCAAAATGGAGACCAGCCCTGCCCGGTCTTTTCCCAGGGCACAATGGTACAGAATAGGATAATTCCCTTCATCCAGCAAGGTATCAAAAAATTGTTCCAGGTTAAGGGTATCCTTATCGATAATCTGGGCATATAAATCCTGCAATGCCACCAGAACATCTCCCTTCTTCATTATACCCTCTATCACTTTCTGGTGAATCGTATCTACAGCTAAGCCATGAAGATAAAAATTAAGACTTTGCGGAGCGTGATACAACGTAGGATATTGCCGGGCCTTCTCCTTATCCCGGAAATCAATTATCGTTCGTATATGCAAAGAGTCCAAAACGACTTTATCATTAGGAGAAAGCCATGAAAGATTCCCGGATCGATATAGTTTTCCCCATTTGATCTGCCGGCCTTTTCCCTGATAATAACCACCCATATCTCTCAGGTTATCTACTCGATCGGTAATGATATGTTTTTCTCCTACAATGGAAGAGGTTTTTTTATCGAAAACAAGTTGAAAAAAGCGGCGTTGGCTATCATCTCTCCTGATAATTGCAAATCCTTCGCTTACAGGCTTTTCATCAACAAGCACAGCATTTTCAAACGAATCCGGAGAACGAGATTCAAAAATTTTTACATTTCCCGATTTCATCGGAAAAAGTTCCCATTTTACAGTGTATACTCCCTGAGTTTCGTTATCGCATCCCGCACGAATTTGGGGAACATCGGAAACGCAAGACAAGAACAATAAAGCGAAAAGGAAAAAAGTAGTAATCGTTATTCTCATAGGAAATCAGCCACATGTTCACACAAATATAGCATGAAAAACCTTCAATTGTTCGGGGATTAGAAATATTTAAGAATAAACACCCGATACATTCACAGATTTTTTGTTTTGAGCAAAAGCAGAATGTTATTTCATGTTTTCATCTCCACGGGAAACTGCCCCCAAATATCCGCCATGATGCCTTTTCGCATATTCTTCACGGGTAAAGCCGATTTTCTCCATTGTAGAAACGACTAATAAATCGCCAATCACAGTCATTACAGTAGTTGAAGTGGTCGGAGTCATTCCCAAAGGGCAAACTTCTCCGGGATTTCCCGTGAACAAAGCCACATCTGCCTGTTCTGCAAGAGGACTATCCGGATTACTTGTTATAACGATAACGCGGATATCCGACACCAAAATTCTTGCCAGATCTATTAATTCAACAATTTCACGTGTTCTTCCGGAATTGGAAATAACAAGCATAACATCATCAGTACCGAGTATTCCCAAATCGCCATGCTGAGCTTCACTGGGATGCAGAAAACAAGCCGGAGTACCGGTAGAGCTGAAAGTTGTGGCTATGTTTGAAGCTATTTGACCGGCTTTTCCCATACCACTTGTTACCAGCTTTCCTTTTTTATGGTGCACCTGCTTTATTATCAGATCAACAGCTTTCCCATAGGCATCACTCAACGGAATATTAAGTACTGCTGCTGCCTCCTTCCGAAGAATCTCTTCCAATTTTTCCATTATCAGAATAATATTTATTTTTTGCTGAATAAACGAAATGCAAAGGTATTTATTTCTACTTTTGCAACCACATAATCAACGAAAAAATATGCAATATTATACATATGATCTTTCTAATGGACTGAAAATTATCCATTTACCATGCGATTCTCCTGTTTCTTATTGCGGATTTGCCATCAATGCAGGAACCCGGGAAGAAGAGGAAGATGCCTTCGGAATGGCACATTTTGTAGAACATATGCTATTCAAGGGGACCCATAAACGCAAAGTATGGCACATCCTCAACCGGATGGAAACTGTAGGAGGAGAATTGAATGCCTATACAACCAAAGAAGAAACTTTTGTTTACAGTATTTTCCTGGAACAACATTTCGAGCGGGCATTCGAATTGTTGAGCGATTTGATATTTCATTCCTGTTTCCCCGAACAGGAAGCAAAAAAAGAATTGGAGGTAATCATCGATGAAATCAATGCTTATGAAGATAACCCTTCCGAACTGATCTATGACGATTTTGAAAATATTTTGTTTGAAGGACATCCCATGGGTCATCATATTCTGGGGACTTCCAAATCCTTAGAATCTTTTTCCGGACAACGGGGACTCCGGTTTACACAGCAATATTACCTTCCTTCCAATATGGTTTTTTTCTCGATGGGGAAAACCGATTTCAGAAAAATAACCCGTTTAGCCGAAAAATTCGTTGGAAGTATCCCTGGGAAATCCCATTCTTCGGTCCGCCAACCGGCATTTCCGATAAAATCCTGTTACTTGAAACAAAATAAAAACACCGCCCAATCACATGTAATGATCGGAGGCCGTGCCTACAATATGCATGATGATAAAAAAGCAGGCCTCTATCTGATCAATAATATACTGGGAGGTCCCGGAATGAACAGCCGGCTGAATCTTATTTTAAGAGAAAAACACGGATTGGTTTACCAGGTAGATTCGTCTTACACACCCTACTCCGACACCGGTGTTTTTTCCATCTATTTCGGGGCGGAAAAAGAAGACTCGGAAAAATGCACTAAACTGATATTCAAAGAGCTGAAAAAACTACAGGAATCGCCCCTGACAACATCACAACTGGATACTGCCAAAAAGCAGATGATCGGGCAATTAGCCGTAGCCAATGAACACAAGGAGAATACTTTTCTCGGATTAGGAAAAAGCTTCCTGCATTTCAACCGTTATGAAAGCCTACCGGACGTTTATGCCAAAATACAAGCAATAAGCGCCACCAGTTTACAGGATATCTGTAACGAAATCTTCGATGAAAAGAATGTATTTTTTCTGGAGTTTAGATAAAACGGCTAAACTCATTGAGCGTTTTCGTTAAGCAATAAGATAAAAATGCTTTCAGGCCCCATATTGAATAACAAATCCACAATAGATAAACCGGACTGGAAGCCGAATTTTTGTTGAAAAACCTGATAATATGATTCAGTAGACAAATCTGCTATCTCCGATTGCTCTTTTTTAGGATGAATGATTTCCCTGTAATCATTTTTAGTCACAGGCAGAAAAGTTTCGGAATATGTTACTTGTGGACTAATATCCAACAAACGACAAATCATTTCCCTCAATTCTTCATTAAAATCGAAGAGAAATTTGAATTTTTTCTCATAAAAGGGCTGGAAATCATCTTCATAATATTCAAAAAAAGGAGATGAATTATAGGCTGAAACGATAGCATTCCAATGCATATGCTGCCAATTTCCATGGGAAGCGATCCGTACATCTTTGGTAAAACATTTAGGTGATTCGGATTTTTCCACAGGGATACTCAGGGATAGAAGACCGTTGGTAGTAGCAATCATACAACGATTCCGCCAGGTTTGTTTCACATAATGACAATATTTTTCTATAATTATCCGGTCATACCTGCATAAACAGGCATAATACGACACCGGTGCCAGATAAGCAGTAGATAGAAATGCCGTTTTCATCGGGAAATACGGTTAAAAATCCGGCTCCATCGGTAACCATGGAAAAAATCCTGCAGCGGATCTTTACTGAACCATACGAAAGATGCCTGGCCAACAAGATCATCATGGGAAACAAAACCAACATATCTTGAATCTGCAGAAGCATCGACATTATCAGACAACATCCAGTATTTTCCGGCAGGAATTTGTATTTTGTAGTCTTTCCTATCTTTTTCATAACAGGAAAAAAGAACCGAATCTTTCAAAGCATCTGTTAATATATAATATTCATATTTACTCAGATACCGGATTTTTTCTTCGTTTTCATCGATAGAATCCCGAAAAGGCAAATCATACTTTTTCATAGCTGTCCAGACAAGAGTATCTTTCTCTGAAGCATACCGGTAAGGCATTATTATATCCGGACTTTGTAACACTTTCTGTCCATTCACATAATATTCAAATGCCTTTACCTCAAAACTGTCTCCCGGCAAACCGATACAACGACTGATCATTATATCATTTCCCGTTTTATAAACAACAATATCATTCCGTTCTACGGCACGGATATAGGCATGAGGGAAGCGCAGGGATTTATTTTCAATCGCAGGGACTCTGAAACCGTATGCCATTTTATCGACATAGATAAAATCTCCGGGAAGAATTGCATTCTCCATCTGGGAAGACGGCATCCTGAATGATTCGAATAAGAAAAACCGGATAAAAAACGCAATGACCAATGAACAAACAATGATCTTTATCCACCTCCATATACGCTTTTTTTTCACATCGCCCGGCATTATTCAGAATGAACCACTTTAAATAAACGGTTCCAGCGGATACCTCCGTCGAAAAATTTACGGTCTTTATCGATAGATAACCATACCAGGATAGGTTTTCCTACCACATGGTCTTCCGGAACAAAACCCCAGGAGCGGGAATCTGCAGAATTATGACGGTTGTCGCCCATCATGAAGTAATAGTCGTATTTAAACGTATAGCTATTGGCCGGATGGCCATTCAAAAAGACTTTATCCCCTTCCCGTTTCAAAACATTTTCCTCATAATTCACGATACAACGGCCATATAGTGCCAGAGTCTGATCGTTCAGAACAATGGTGGCTCCTTTTTTAGGTATCCATAAAGGACCGAAATTATCCCTTGTCCAACCGGTTTCGTATCCCGGAGGATATACAGATCCACCAAAAATTTCCGGTTCTACTTTCACTGACTGGATAAATGTAAATTTTTGAAGAATACCCAAGGACTTCTTTGTAAGAGGAAAATGGTAAACCGGATTATATCTTCCTTGCTCATTTCTCAAAATTCCTAAATAAGAAAACAAGTCTTGCAACCCCTTTTCATTCGGAGGAAGGCTCAGATTGAGAAGAAAATTCTGAGCATTTTGATCGAGCCTATTTAAAAATAAACGATCATCATTGCTGATATTCAGTAAACGCAACTGCTCTTCGGAGAAATACTGTTCCCGGGTTTCCACAAAATAATTCAACTGCATATTTTCCGGATCAGGAAGACATTTTCCATCAATGAATACGGCGTTATCGCGAACTTCTAACGAATCTCCCGGCATACCGATACATCGTTTTACATAATTTTCACGTCTATCAACCGGACGATATACGATTTTACCAAAATTAACCTGATCTGCATTTACATTATCTCTGCCATATCTGGCACATAAAGAATAATAATCGGGATTTTGCATTTTCAGTGCCACTGTATCTCCTGCCGGAAAATTGAAAACCACGATATCGTTACGTTTTACTTCTCCGAATCCTTTCAGACGCTTATAATCCCATTGAGGCCAATCAATATATGATTTACAATCCAGAACAGGCAAAGTATGCTGAGCTAAAGGAAACGACAAGGGAGTATTCGGTACCCGTGGACCATAACTCAGTTTGCTCACAAACAAATAATCTCCAACCAACAGGGTTTTTTCCAGGGAAGAAGAAGGAATTTTATAATTCTGGAAAATAAACAGATTGATCATATACACGGCTACCAAAGCAAAAAGAATGGCATCCACCCACTCCATTACTTTTTTCACACCGGCATTTTTTGATTTTTTCCAGGCACCCCAGGGGATAAATTTTGTCAAATAAATATCGACAATAACAGGGAGACCAAAAAGGAGCCAATAATTACCTACCCAGATTGTAAACAGGATATATATTACAGCAACTACGCTGAATCTGATCCATTGTGATTTATTGAATTTCATAGGTTGTGATTGTTAAAAATTAAAGATATCCTGCATGGTGAGAAACCCTTTCTTCCCTTTCGTAAATTCGGCCGCGATAACGGCTCCCAGAGCAAATCCCTTCCGGCTTTTCGCATCATGTTTGATACTGATGATATCAGCTTCCGATTCATATGTTACTTCGTGTATACCGGGAACCTCTCCTTCACGCAGGGAGCGGATATGTAAAACAGACGGATCCGTTACCGGCTCTTCTATGGTCCAGGAACCCTTCCGGTCGAGATTTTCTATAATTCCTTCAGCAAGACTGATAGCTGTCCCACTGGGAGCATCCAGTTTATGGATATGATGTATTTCTTCCATAGACACTTCATATCCCGGAAAATTATTCATGATCCTGGCCAGGTATTTATTCACTGCAAAAAAGATATTTACACCGACACTGTAATTGGACGCATAGAAAAATGTCTTTCCTTCCCTGGCACAGATTTCTTTGATTGTACAAAGATTTTCAAGCCAGCCTGTAGTTCCTGCCACCACCGGAACGTTAGCCACAAAGCATTTTTTATAGTTTTCAAAAGCGACAGCCGGCTGACTGAATTCAATCGCCACATCGGCACTTTTAAACTCCTCACTGTCAAAATTTTCTATAGTATTCACGTCGATAATGGAAACGATCTGATGCCCGCGGCTCAAGGCCACCTGCTCTATTTCTTTTCCCATTTTCCCGTAACCGATTAAAGCAATCTTCATACTTCCAAATTCATTTTTCCATTGGGATGCAAATATACATGAATTTTCATCAGAAATCGCACGAATTAACAGGTTTTTATATAAACAAATGGCAATACTGACTCATTTTGCTATTCATGAGGTATACTGTTCAAAGTTTTTTCATAAATTTGTTCCCGAAACCAAAACTTTAAAAATATGGAACGTTTGATTCATTACATCTGGAAACATCGTTTTTTTCCCCAGGGAACACTCTTCACCACTGCCGGAGAAGCATTTACAATTATCGATCCGGGAATTCACAACACACATGCGGGACCTGATTTTTTCAACGCCAAAATCCGTATAGGAAACCAAATCTGGGCCGGAAATGTGGAAATACACACTATGGCATCCGACTGGTATAAACACGGACATCACAAAGATGAAGCCTACAATTCCGTTATCCTACATTTGGTAGAAAACAACGACTGGGAAGGAACCATTACACAAAGTGGAAGAATTATTCCACAATACATCATCCATATTCCTGATAAAATCAGAGAAAATTACAACTATTTATTTCATGCGGAAAGAGAGATCCCCTGCCTGGAAAGAATTTCCGAAATTTCTGAAATATACCTGACAGACTGGAAAAATGCATTAACGGCAGAACGGATGGAGTACAAAAACCGGCAAATTACCGACATCCTTCGCCAAAATAAAGGAGATTGGGAAGATGCGTTCTACATTTTGCTTTCCCGCAGTTTTGGGTTCGGCATCAATAGCGATGTTTTTGAAAGGCTGGCCAAAAGTCTCCCGCTCAAATATATTCAAAAACATCAGGATAACATCCTGCAGGTGGAAGCACTCCTTTTCGGACAAGCCGGTCTGTTGGAAGACAACGAAATACCCTGTGAGTATTATCAATGCCTGCGAAAAGAATTCGGTTTTCTCCGGAAGAAATTCGATATCCAGCCATTAGACGGATTCCTTTTCAAGAAATTACGGATCCGTCCGCATAATTTTCCTCATGTAAAAATTGCCCAATTAGCAGCTATCCTTTGCCAGAACGACCTTTTCTTTTCTAAAATACTGGCAGTAAAAGATACGAGAGAGTATTTCAGGTTTTTCACTCCCGATACCTCCGAATACTGGCTTACCCATTATCACTTCAAATCTTCTTCCGGAAGAAAAGAAAAAAAACTAGGGTTGGATGCTTTACATATCCTTTTAATCAATACAGTTGTCCCCATTTTGTTCGCATACGGAAAAAAGAAGAAACAACCAGGCTTGACAGAATATTCCCTGCATTTACTGGAGTCAATTCCGGAAGAGAAAAACAGCATTGTTTCCCTCTTCCAAAAAGCAGGTGTCCCGGTAAAAAATGCAGCCGATTCACAAGCTCTCATCCAATTGAAACGAAATTATTGCGAACGGAAAGAATGTTTGTTTTGCCGGATTGGTCATAAATTATTAGCGAAACCTGCCGGAAATCACAAAAATTCCAGTAATTTTGTCGGTTAAATGGACATTTTTGATAAGTAATGAACAGAAGACAAGCTCCTTGAATCTGTTATTGCGGAAAAATGACTAAATTTATTCATCGTCTGCTATGCTGAAAACAGGCAAAATACTCCGGTTGACACAGGAAATTCTCTTTCTTCTTATTTGCGGATTCTTTTTCGCTTGCATGTTTTATGCCTGTGCGAGCGTGGGTTCTCCCCAGGGTGGACCCGTAGATGAACAACCGCCTCACTTTGTGTCGAGTAATCCTCATCCCAATACGATAAACTATAACAAAAATAAGGTTGAAATTTTCTTCGACGAGTTGATCGTATTAGACAATCCTTCGTCCAATGTCATCATTACTCCGCCACAAATACAGTTTCCTGTCATTAAAGCACTCGGAAAGAAGATAACAGTTGAAATCAAAGATTCCCTGATTCCCAACGCTACCTATACCATCGATTTCGGAAATGCCATTACTGATAATAACGAAAAAAATGTATTGGAAAATTTCTCTTTTGCCTTTTCTACCGGTGATATTGTGGACTCCCTGGAAGTATCGGGAGCATTATTGAATGCGGAAAATCTCGAGCCCATGCCGGGCATACTGATCGGGCTTCATAAAAACCTGGAAGATACGGCTTTTACAAGAATTCCTTTTTTTCGGACGACTAAAACCAATGAAAAAGGGCAATTCCGCATACGGAATATCGCTCCGGGTACTTACCGGATTTATGCGCTTAACGATTTGAACCGGGACTACAAATTCGACCAGCCGGGAGAAGAAATTGCATTTTACGACAGCCTGGTTGTACCGTCATTCATCCCTTCTACCCGAATAGATACCATATGGAAAGACAGCATTACAGTCGATACCATCTTTGAAACGCACTATAGTCATTTTATTCCTGATGATATCGTTCTTTTCTTATTCAAGGAGAAATTCGAAAGGCAGTACCTGAGAAAGTCTGAAAGAGCGGAAGCTCACAAATTTTCGTTGTTCTTCAACGCACCTGTCGATACACTTCCCCGTATCAGATTTCTCAATGTACCCGATACGTCTGAAGATTTTGCCGTTTTAGAATATACGGAAATGAAAAAAACATTGAATTACTGGTTGAAAGATTCCATGTTGTATCTCCGGGATACCCTGAAAATAGAAGCATCATACATCAAGAGTGATTCCCTGAACCGCCCCGAATGGGGAAAAGATACGTTATCCCTCTTCCTCAAAAAGAAAGTTGCAGATAAAAAAGATAAGAAGAAAAAAGATGATAAAATCACCTTCCTGGGAATAAATATCCAGGCCCCGTCTGTTTTTGAAATATTCGACACTGTCAAGGTTAAATTCACAGAACCGGTCCCCGATTTCAATCCGGCACACATTGTGCTTCAGCAAAAAAGAGACACAGTAAGATGGGACACCCTGAAATACACCATCATTCCTAACACATTGAATCCGATGGAATATCTGATATATTATAAATGGGATTATGAAAAAGAATATAAGATCCATATGGATTCTGCTGTTTTTACAAGCATGTACGGTAAATGGAATGATGATCAGGAAGTAAAATTCAAAACAAAAACCAGGAGCGATTACGGACACTTGTATGTCAATATTATTGGAACAGAAGGAAATGGCTTTGGTGAATTACTGGATGGTTCAGACAAAGTTGTGAGAAAAGCTCCTCTGAAAGATGGAGGGATCCTGTTCATGAACCTTAAACCAGCCAAGTATTATCTGCGTTATATTGCAGATACAAATGGAAATGGAGTATGGGATACCGGAAACTACGAGCTCTATCAGCATCCGGAACAGGTATATTATTATCCCGGTTATTTGGAAATTCCTCAAAACTTCGATGTAGAACAATCATGGGATGTAACAGAAACACCATTTGTCCGTCAGAAATTATTAGAGATTACAAAAAACAAACCTAAAGAGAAGAAAAATGTCAATCAACAGCGTAATGCCACAGGAAATAATCCCCAGCAAAGACCAGGGACACGGAACCCCGGAGTGGTTACCCCTTAGTGTATTGAAAATATACTTTATTTTCATCGCCGTTTTATTGGCTTCATCTGTTTGCTTAGCCAATAACAAACAGGAAAAAGAATTGCCTTTTGCATCAGGAGAACAATTAAATTTCAACATCCATTATAAATGGGGAATCATCATGGCAAAAGCCGGAACTGCCAGGTATTCGATCAGCGACAGCCGATACAACTCCAAACCGGTTTACCGCTCAACCCTCTCTTTTAAAACCACATCCGGGTTTGACAAAATATTCAAAATCCGGGATACTTTGCATTCGTATACCAGTATGAAGCTGGAACCGGTGTTTCATAAAAAATATTTGAATGAAGGGAACACCAGTTATAAAGAAGAACTCCTCTTCGAACAATACAGTGCCGCTGGAACCAAAGCCAAGTCGACCAGGTATTATTCCGACGGATCGGTCAAATTTGAGAAAGAACTGGAAGCTCCGGAGTATGCATTCGACATGGTTAGCATATTTATGTTTGCCCGTACCCTGGATTATGATAAGTTGGCTCCAGGAACGGTCTTCTCCATTTCTGCTTTTGTAGGAAGAGATGTTGTAAAGATGAAAGCTAAATATATTGGTCAGGTTATTCTGGAAAAAGGAAGTGACAAAAAATATAAAGCACTGAAATTTGAGATGGACGTTATAGACGAAGCTTTTGAAACCAATAAAAAAGCGATGGAAATGTGGATCAGCGACGATCTTAACAGATACCCGCTCAAGATTAAGGCCAAATTAAAAATCGGTGCGGCAGAGGCTGAGTTAGAGTCTTTTTCAGGGAACAAATATCCGCTCAGCTCCTTAGTTGTTGTCAAACCCAGGGATTGATTTACCATATGAAACAACAGATTATCAAATGTGTCAATATACAGGACGACCTGCAACATTTTTTGACCAATAATCCATACGATAAGGGCTTTATATTGATGGATTCCAATAGCTACACGTATTGTTACCCATTACTCAAAGAAACCGGTATCATTCAAAACTTCGAACCCATCGTTATTCCCTCCGGTGACGGCAATAAAAATTTGGGAATATTATCCAATATATGGAGATATCTCAGTTATAATGGAGCTACCCGTAAATCACTGATGATCAACCTGGGAGGAGGAATGCTCACCGACCTGGGAGGTTTTGCCGCCGCCACTTTCAAAAGAGGCATCCGGTTCATTAATATCCCTACCACATTATTAGGGACAGTAGATGCTGCCGTCGGAGGAAAAACCGGCATAAACTTTGAGGGATTAAAAAATGAAATCGGTGTATTTTCCTCAGCGGAAGCAGTATTTATTTACAGCGGATTCTTTCAGTCGCTGGATCAGGAAAACCTACTTTCCGGATATGCAGAAATGCTAAAACACAGCATGTTGAAAGATGAAAAAGAATGGAAAAAAATCTTATCTTTCAGTTTTGAAAATATAGATTACAATCTCTTACAGGATCTATTGGTCGCTTCCGTTTCCGTCAAAGAAAAAATAGTGGAAGAAGACCCATACGAAAAAGGAATTCGGAAGGCATTAAACCTGGGACATACCATAGGGCATGCTTTTGAAAGCTTCTCGTACGAAACAAAACATCCGGTATTGCACGGATATGCGGTAGCCTGGGGAATGGTCTGTGAATTATACCTATCTTATAAATTCTGCGGCCTGGATCAACAGAAATTGCTAAAGACCGTTGATTTCATCAAACAAAACTACAATACCTTCTTTTTCGATTGCAAACAATACGACCGTTTGTTCGAAATCATGCAACATGACAAAAAAAACGAAGGTTCAGACATCAACTTTACCCTGCTGGAAGATTTTGGAAAAATCAAAATAGACCAGATTGTCGGGAAACCCGACATTTTTGAATCCTTAGATTTTTACCGGGAAAGGTTTGGTATATAAAAAATAAATCCGTAAATTTGCATCCGTTTTTCGGGGTGTAGCTCAGCCCGGTTAGAGTACACGTCTGGGGGGCGTGTGGTCGTACGTTCGAATCGTATCACCCCGACAGCTGATTATCAGCCATTTACATGATTTGTAAATGGCTGTTTTTTGTTTTACAAGACACTATCTGGGGCACAAAACGGGTCACCGCAAAACCAGAACCAGAATTTTTAGATACTATTCCAAAAATCTATTTGCTAAATTATTCAGCATCCATAAATTTTACATACATTTGCGAAAACTCAAAAACACAGTGATTATGATCTTAAGAGTAAAAGAAATCCTGAAAGAAAGGGGTATGACCATTCAGGAATTAGCCGACCAAATACAAGTTCACAGGGTTACATTATCGAATAGTATCAACGGGAACCCCACGCTTGAGATACTACAAAAAATAGCTGCCGTATTTAATTTATCCATGTCAGAACTTTTTTTTGATGAAGTACAACCGAAAACATCAAAAGTACCGACAAAAAGGCCGGAAAAATACTATAAAACCCAAACAAATAGAACATTGAAAGAAATTATCAGGAGGATTGAATCGGAAAATAAGGATTAAAGTTGCTGTATTGCCCTTTAAACCGGCTCTGTTTATTATTTTTACTATATCTTTGGCGAAAAAAATCAAATGCCTAAAGAGAATATCTGCACCATACCTAATGTCCTCTCTTTCTATCGCCTGCTTGCATTTCCTTTTATTCTGTACCTGGGAATTGCTCAGCAGGAAAAATTATTTGCCATTTTTCTTACTGTCAATCTTTTGACAGATGTACTCGATGGGCTTATTGCCCGGAAATTCAATATGCAAACCGAATTTGGAGCCCGTCTCGACTCTATTGCCGATGTAGGAACTTATATCCTGGCTATTGCGGGAATATTCATTTTTAAGGCAGAAGATTTTGCTCCCCATTTATATAGTTTCTATATTTTTATCCTGCTGCTTATAAGCGCCCATATTCTATCGTTAATAAAATTCGGGAGGTTTCCCAGCCTCCATCTGTATTCCTGGAAAATAGGAGGATATATACAAGGAATCTTTTTCATTGTTTTATTTTTCTTTGGATTTTATCCTGCATTTTATTATTTCATGATTGTATGGGGAATCTTAGCATTCTGCGAACATATCATTATACAATTGAAAATAACGGAAATGGCTTCCAATGCGAAGGGTTTGTATTGGGTATTGAAAGAAAATAATAACGCAAAATGACTCTGACATTATATCTTATTATCTGTATCTTTTTTTTGGTTGGAGGAATCGGTATTTTTTTCACAAACAGGAAAAAAGAAAAACCTATTCAAAAGAAAAACTGGATAAAATACCTTATTTATTTTTTGATAGTAACTACATTATGCAGCATCATTTTTTTCTTTAGGCAGGCATTTCCTTTTATATGTATTCTGATTTCAGCAATTGGTTATTTTGAAATAATTAATTTGAATAATGGGCAAAAACCTTTTCGAAGAAGGAGATTCTTTATAGTGACGGTTATATACGCCATATTCTCAGTCCTGTTTTATCTGTTTGCCTATTCTTCTAAAGAAGTTTTATTATTTACTTTATTTACAGTTTGTTCATTTGATGCTTTTTGTCAAATTACAGGTCAATTATTTGGAAAAAAGAAAATATGCCCGTCAATCAGCCCGAATAAAACTTATGAGGGACTCATAGGAGGAACTATTGCTTCTATCGGCACTTCTTATCTTATAGGAAATATTCTGTCTGTTCCCAGCATATATTCCCTTACAATCGGGTTGGGTATTTGCCTCTTTGCTTTTGGAGGAGATTTATTGGCATCCCGGATAAAAAGGTTGTATAATGTAAAAGACTTCAGCCGGAGTCTACCCGGTCACGGAGGTATTCTGGACAGGTTCGACAGTCTAATTTCGTCCGGGTCTTTTGTTTATATGTTTAATATTATATGGGCTTTTTAATGGATTTTCAACTCCTTTTCTTTTTTTTATTTTGTGCAGGATATACATTGGTCATTATTTTCTGCGAATATCTGCATAGAAAAAGGAATGTTCATCCTGAATATACCAGAAAGCTGGCGCATATGCTTTCCTGTCTTTCTTCATTACTGTTCCTTCCGTTGTTTAGTTCGCATTGGTATGTTTTGCTTTTAGGGGTTGCATCATTCTCTATTCTATTCTATGGACAACGGAAACAGGCTTTCCATTCTATTGACTCTGTAGACAGAAAAACATATGGTTCTTTTTTACTGCCGGTAGCTATTTGTTCGACTTACTATTTTGCTGTCTTATATGAAAATACCGTTTTATTTATTCTTCCGGTGCTGATTCTTTCGATCAGTGATCCTTTAGCCGGTATTGCAGGTAAAAGGTATGGATGGAAAAAAATTACATCTCAAAAAACGATAACCGGTACATTCACGTTTTTTCTATCTGCTTTTATTATCTGCTATGTTATCCTATTTTTCCTGTCAAAAACCGGGAACATTCTCTGTATTTCTCTTGGAATATCTTCAGTTGCCTGCATCACAGAATTAATAACTCCCCGTGGCATTGATAATGTGAGTATCCCTTTTTCTATTATTTTATCTTTGTTTATATTCGGACAAATATAAAAATTATCAAAAAAATCAACTGCTTATACTTACAAGATCATTTTTAAATCTACTGTAATACAATATGATATCTATTTAAAATTATTGCATTATCATCGATAATCTCTATTGCAAGAAATAAAAAATACTTCCGGATATAGTTTTTTTAATAAAAAAACATACCTTTGTAAAATAAACCCTTAGAATAAAAAGGATTATAGAGTTTTTCCATTCATCTCAAATTTACAACACAAGGAAACCTTGGCCGACAGAGAAAAAATATTAGTCAGAACGTCCTGGATAAGTGTTATTGGTAATGCTTTTCTTTCCATTTTAAAAATTGTAGTAGGAATTATTTCCGGCAGTTTAGCTGTTCTGGGCGATGGTATTGACTCCGCAACTGATGTGGTTATCTCATTGATCACTTTATTTACTGCCCGTATTGTTAATAAGCCTCCAAGTACAAAATATGTTTACGGTTACGAAAAAGCAGATGATGTTGCAACCAAAATTCTTTCTTTCATCATTTTCTTTGCAGGGGTACAGATGCTAATCTCCACAGGGAAAAGCATATTCTTCTCAGAACCCAGGGAAATGCCTGCAACAATTGCGATCTATGCTACAGTAATTTCCATGTTTGGAAAACTGGCATTGGCATATTACCAACAGGTTCAGGGGAAAAAAGTCAATAGTTCCATGTTAATAGCAAATGCCAAAAACATGCGGAACGATGTAATTATCTCTGCCGGAGTATTGGTCGGATTATTTTTCACCTTCATATTAAAACTGCCCATACTGGATGCTGTTACAGGATTACTTATCAGCCTTTATATTATCAAATCTTCCATCGATATTTTCATGGAAGCCAGTGTTGTGTTGATGGATGGAATAAAAGATCCCTCGATATATAAAAAAATATTCGAAGCGGTGGAAAAAGTTCCCGGAGCAAGTAATCCCCACAGAGTGCGTTCGAGGCAAACGGGCAGTATGTATCTGATTGCACTGGATATAGAAGCCGATGCCGACATTACCCTGAAAGAAGCACACGACATTGCGCAGGCTGTTGAAACCAGTATCCGGGAATCGGTAGAAAATGTATATGATATTGTTGTACATGTAGAACCCAGAGGAGAGTCGCATTGTAAAGAAAAATTCGGATTAAATAAAGATATGATAGAAACATAACCTCAATTATAGTGAACTTTAAACCTAATGAAATGCAATCATTTATCTTGCTATCAATCCTATCCTTAACTGTATCACTTCTTGTTTATGTTCTTATACATAATCACAAATTGCGATACATTATTTCCAGTCAGGAACACATTTTTGCAGCCAAAATGCAACAAAAAGATTCTGTTGTAGCCCAATACAGACAGGGGAAACTGGATATTTACAAACGGATTTTCTTTCTTACCATGCAGAAAAACCGGGAAAACGATTCTTTGTTCCAACTATATTCAGTTGTTTTCGGAACTACCGATTTCCTGTTAAATTGGGATGCGTTTTCTTCTCTCATTGACGAAGTGCATGGTAATGCACTCTCCCGTTTATGGAAATTCCATCCGAATCTATCGGTCGACCAGGTCAATTTCTGTTGCCTTATTCTCGCCGGTTTTACGATGCCGGAAATTTCTGCCATCCTTCATATTAAAGGAAATTCCGTCCGGATGAAAAAATGGAGTATCAGGGAAAAATTAGGTATTTCCGGAGAAACCGATCTGTATCTGTTTTTAATCAGGTTTTCGGAAGGAGAAGCAATAGAAAAGCTCTGATTTGAATATCCCGCGATTGGGTTGACATCATGGTTGTGGATTGGTTGAAATATCGGACGGAGCTGTCCAAAAAGTCGGACAGCCCCATAAAAAATCACTTATGCAAAGTAAACAAAAACTCAAGCCCACGTTCTTTCCTGTTCTTTGCCACAATCTCTCCTTTATGGAATAGAATCGCATTTTTAACAATGGAAAGACCTAATCCGGAGCCCCCGGTTTCCTTAGTACGTCCTTCATTGACACGATAGAAACGGTCGAAAATCCGTGATAAATGACGTTCTTCAATACCTTCACCTGTATCGTAATATGAAAAATAATAAAACTCAGCATCTTCCATATAATTATCGATGGTTATCTTGATATTTTCACCGGCATAAGCTAATGAATTGTCCATCAGATTACGAAAAATGGAATAGATAAGTGAGCGGTTGCCATTGATCTGTGTTTTTTCCGGGATACGGATTTCCAGACCGGCATGTTGCACAGAAAGTTTATCCGATAAATCTTCTTGTAATTCAAGTAGTAAAGGCAATATTCTTACTTCTTCTTTTTTAAACATTTCAGAAGCCTCTTCCATCCTGGTAATTAAAGAAATATCCCGGATCAAATCGGACAAACGCAATATTTGGGAAAATGCTCTTTCCACGAAATACATCCGTTTTTCGGAAGGAAGGTTGGGTTGTTCTTTGAGGGTTTCCAAATACCCCCGGATACTGGTAACCGGAGTTCTGAGGTCATGTGCAATATTGCTTGTCAGCTCCTGTTTGAGCAAGCGGTTTTTTTCCAGTTTTGTGATATCATTAATATTTATCTCAAAACTACCATCTTCAAAGCAAATTACTTTCAGCCTAAAGTGTTTCCCATTCTTCAGGATATCGGTTTGATAAGTATTGTATTCCTTACTCGTTTTGTTTAGCAGAAATTGTTGCAAATTTTCAAATATGGGATCTTCAAACACCTGATTGACATCCAATGTGGGGTTATCGGTAATTACATTAAAGTACTGCACAAAATGAGCATTGGCATATATTTTTTCACGTTTACGGGAAAAAAAACAAACACCTTCCTGGGAATATTGAAAATGTTGTAATAATTTTTCGCGTTCTACAGCAATCTGTTTCTTATTTTTATCTATCTGTTTATATAGTTCTACGATTTTATCTCCTATTTCACCCAATTCATCGTTAGGAAAAGATATATTATCTAAGCTGGTTCCGGGAACTTGTGCCGATTGAATAAAGTCTTTCAGTTTCGAAATAGATTTACCGAAACGATTGGAAATATATACCAACGCCAGAAGAACAATAAAAAACAAAATAATAATGAAGTATAAGAATATAAAGTCAGATTTCAGAAAGTTTTTTAACTGGACATCATAAGGAAGCGCTATTCGCACAAAATATCCGTCGTAATGTCTCGCAAAATAAAGAAATTCCTTATCCATAGATGCCGATTTACGGATATGCGATCCCACAGTTTTCATTGTTGCAATTTGAATTTCCGGCCGGTCTTTATGGTTCTCCATCCTATTCGGATTATCCACATCGTTATCGTACAATACCTTGCCATCATCGTGAATCACGGTTATCCTTATATTTGAAGGCAATAACGGCAGTAATTCTTCAACCCGTTTCATGCTATCGGCAGGAATATGGTGCTGTTCTATAAATTCATGCACCAGCATGGCATAAATATTTTGATCGGACGATAAAATCTCCGTTTTATAAACCTTCTCCCTCTTTTGTTCAAAAATGATAATTCCAGTTGTAAAAACTGCAAATACAATGAAAAAATAGAAAAATATTTTTTGTCGATAATTAAATTTCATCGGTTTCATTCATTAAGATTAAAGCAATAACCATATCCTGTCCTGTTTACAATACAGCTTCCATAGTTTCCCATTTTTTTTCTGAGCCGGGTAATATGTACATCAACTGTCCGGTCAAGTACATATCCATCTTCTTTCCATACTCTATCAAGAATTTCATCACGGGAATAGACTCTACCGGGACTACCGGACAAAAGGAGTAAAATTTCAAATTCTTTTTTAGTCAATATTATAACTTTACCTTCAATGTATAACTGTTTCGTTTCAATATTGATCTCCAAGGCTCCTATCCGGATATCTTTCTTAATTTCAGATTTCGGTATTTCAGGCTTCCTTTTCAAGATTGCCTTTACACGCGCAATGACTTCTTTAACAGAAAAAGGTTTGGATATATAATCATCTCCTCCAACAGAAAATCCGGTAAGCAAGTCATTTTCGGTATCTTTCGCTGTCAGGAAAATAACAGGAGTATGATTCCCCTTTGCACGGATACGTTGAGCCATCTGAAAACCAGACATCCCTCCCATCATCACATCCAGAAGAATCAGTTCAAAGCCTCCCGGAAGTTTTTGCAGAGCGGATTCTGCAGAATGGGCGATTTCAACGGAAAATCCTTCATTTTCAAGATTGAATTGCAACACTTCACAAATGTCTGCCTCATCATCCACAATTAATATTTTTCCTTTAGTTGTTTCCATGCCTGATATCTTTTCCTTCCATCAAATAAATGGCGGCTTCTGCTATGTTAGTGGCATTGTCGCCGATCCGTTCTATATTATACGAAATACTGTTTATACTGGTTATATTCAGTAAGTCCTGCGAACTTAATGATTTTTCTTTAAAAAATTCATGTAACTCGGTGGTTATTTCACGAAATAAATCATCTACTTTATCATCTGTGGAAATAGTAGTATAAGCCATTGTATTATCTTCGCAGGTAAAAGAGAAAACAGCATTCCTTACCATTTCATCGGCATATTTCAGCATCTTTCCTATCTTTTTCCTGAAACCGGAGATAGTTTCTCCCGATAAATCCGACTTCCACAGAAATTTGGCTACATTCAGTATCAGATCACCGATCCTTTCCAGGTAGATAGTCATATCATGGTAAGCAATAATTTTGCGTAAATCGGTAGCTCTGGGATTGAAAAGAAAAATGGAATGTATAACTTCATCACG
The DNA here is from genome assembly GCA_031553775.1 of Bacteroidales bacterium. Taxonomy (GTDB): domain Bacteria; phylum Bacteroidota; class Bacteroidia; order Bacteroidales; family Azobacteroidaceae; genus JAISFI01. Next base: position 20,801 of record JAVBLA010000001.1, on the reverse strand, counting down.
CATTTTTACATCGAGACTATCTATCAGGGATTCATTTTTTTCGATTTCATCGAAAAGTTGTTCATTCCGGATATCTTCCAAAAGACTCCGGGTAAGCTGTAACTGTTTTAATACTATTTCCGATAGCAGCTGAAAATCTCCGGAAATTTTACTTAAATACTTTGATTTGATTGTTTCCATATTTCTTATTCTGATCACCCGAAAACACCCGTCAGGTATTCCTCCGTTTGTTTGTTGCGGGGTTTGGTAAACATTTGTTTGGAAGTATCATATTCTATCAGGTCGCCCAGATACATAAACATAGAGTAATCGGAGATCCGGGCAGCCTGCGACATATTATGCGTAACAACGATAATCGTAACCTGCTCTTTCAACTCCAGTAAAAGTTCTTCGATCCTGTTTGTAGAAATAGGATCCAGGGCCGAAGTGGGCTCATCCATCAACAAAAGTTCCGGTTTAAGCGCAAGGGCCCGTGCAATGCACAAACGTTGTTGCTGACCTCCGGAAAGGAAAGATCCCCGTTTCAGCATATTGTCTTTAACCTCATCCCACAGGGCAACATTCCGCAAGCTGGTTTCCACCACCTCTTCTTTTTCGTCTTTCTTCAAACGAATGCCATTCAGGGCATAACCAGCCAGTACATTGTCGTAAATACTCATGGTGGGGAAGGGATTCGGGCGCTGGAACACCATTCCTGCACGGCGACGGACTTCCATAGGATTCATTTCCAGTACATTCCTGCCTTGAAGAATGATCTCCCCGGTTGTTTTTATATCGGCATATAATTCATGCATCCTGTTGATTGCACGTAAAAGGGTACTTTTTCCACAACCGGAAGGTCCCATAATAGCAGTTATCGTGTTTTCGCCAATTGTTGCGGAAACATTATTTACCGCATTCTTTCCGGGAGTATATGACACACACACATTCCGTAATTCGAGTAGATATTTTTCTTCTGCGTTCATTTCAAAATTCATTATATTTTCCATTTCCTGGAGACCTGCCGGGCCAGCATATTGAGGAAAAGGATGATCAACAATAATAGTAAAGAAGAAGACCAGATCAAATCGATCAGGTTCGGATCATTATAGAATTCCCAGATCAAAAGAGGAATCGCACTTACCGGCTTATTGACATCCCAGTTAACTACAGAAGAACCGAGAGCAGTGAGCAACAGAGGAGCTGTTTCGCCCATAATACGTGAAACCGCCAGTAAGATTCCTGTAAACAAACCTCCGAAAGCGGAAGGGAGAAGAACTCTTAATACAACAATAGCGTAAGAGCCACCTAATGCCAGGCCGGCTTCTTTAAGGCTTCCCGGTAACATTTTCAAAGTTTCTTCCGTAGAACGGACCACCAATGGTAACATCATAATCGCCAGAGCCACACTTCCAGCCAGGGCAGAATAACTGTGCATGGGTTTCACTACCCAGGCATAGGCAATAATTCCGATAACGATAGAAGGTATCCCCTGTATCAAATCGGTCAGGTAGCGTACACATCCCGCCAAACGGGTATGAGATTTTTCCGACAGATAAATACCGGCCAGGATGCCGACAGGGACAGACATGACAATGGCAAGAACGACAATAAGAAGTCCCCCAGTAATTCCGTTCAAAATACCTCCCGGAATATCGCTGTTGCTGATTCTGGCAAGCATGGCATCCATAGAAGTAGGAGCAACTTCTGAAATCAAAGAGAAATCGAGTTGTTCGTAGCCTTTTTTAAGTAGTTCCCAAAGAATAAAAAATAAAGGCAAAAGGGTAATGGCAGAAAAAGTGCAGACAAAAAGAAAAAAACCTTTGCTTTTCCGCTGCCGGGCCAATCCTATCTTATCCAGCGACAGGGTGTAAGTATTTGTTATCTTGCTTTTTTTATTCATTTTTTTATCCGGTCCATTCTCCATTAAATCCTTTTCATAATCATTTTTGCTATTGAATTGATCACTGCCGTTATCAGGAAAAGCAGCAATCCGATAGCAATTAACGAACTGAGTTTCAATCCGGATGCCTCACCGAATTGATTGGCTATGATACTGGCCATGGTATTTCCGGAATCTGTAATCGAATGAGGAATTGCATTCGTATTCCCGATAAGCATGGTAACAGCCATGGTTTCCCCCAAAGCCCTGCCTAACGAAAGAATATAAGCCGCCAGAATACCAGAACTCGCGGAAGGGAAAGTCACATAGCGAATCACTTCCAGCCGGGTTGCACCCAGGCTGTATGCACCTTCTTTCATACTGTCTGGTACCATTGAGATAAATTCGGAACTTAAAGAAGAGGCATACGGAATTATCATAATAGCAAGAACTAAAGAGGCTGTAAGTATTCCGAATCCCTGTTCATTCAACCCCAAAGATACAATTAGCGGTCGCAAGGTGTAAAAACCCCATAATCCGAATACAATAGACGGGATTCCTGCCAGCAAGTTAACGGTAGAACCTACCCAGTCTGCTATTTTCTTTCCTTTAAAATATTCTCCGGTAAAAAGTGCCACAGGAAAAGAAAACGGAATACAAAAAAGCAATGCCAGCAAAGAAGTACTCAAAGTCCCGATGATGAAAGACAATGCCCCATATTTTTCCTGCCCTTCCCGGGGATCCCATTCTGAAGAAGTGATAAAGTTCCAGAAACCCATCCGGCCAAAAGCATCCAGGGATTGCCCCACCAGAGCATAAACAATTCCGGATGTCAGCATCAATATCAGAATTGCAGATAAGAAAAGGAGATATTTAAAGATACGATCTTTCATGCACTTATTCGAAGCTTCAATATTTACACTACGGATTAGGAGTTAATTGAATGTTATCTCTCCGAATGTAAGCGAATTCACCAATTCCTGTGTTTTTTTCAATGTTGCTTCAGGAAGTGGAGAATAGTGAAGTTTTTCGGCAAACAACTGGGCATCAGGGCTCAGGATATAATTCAATAAACTGTAAACCGACCGGGCCTGTACTTCGGTTCTGTTATTATAAGATTGATTTTTATAAACAATAATCCAGGTAAGGCAGCTGATAGGATATGCTTTTTCATCCGGAGAATCGGTGATCATGATACGCATATCTGCAGGAAGTTCCGTATTGGCAGCCGCAGAAATAGATTCCGTATTGGCTTCAATAAAGGCTCCCGATTTATTTTGCAAAAGAGCAGTAGGGATGGCCAGAGAAAATGCATATTCAGAGCCTATATAACCGATAGCACCTTCTGTTTCCCGGATCGTTCCTGCTACTCCCGGATTTCCTTTGGCTGCAATACCGTTATCCCATTTCAGAGATTTTCCTGTACCCATTTTTCCGGCCCATTCCGGGTTGGCTTTAGCAAGATAATCACTAAAAACATAAGTGGTTCCACTCCCATCGGAACGATAAACAACAGTAATTGCCTTATCCGGTAATGCAATATCCGGATTCAATGCCATGATTGCTGCATCGTTCCAGCGCTTGATTTTGCCCAGGAATATTCCGGAAATTAATTCTGCATTTAATTTCAGGTTTGTTACTCCCGGCAGGTTATATCCCAGTACAACAGCTCCAATGCAAGTAGGTATATGTAAAATTTCCGCCGGCATTTCTCCCAGTTCCGTATCCGACAAAAATGCATCGGTAGCTCCAAAATCCACTGTTTGGTCTTTCAGACTGCGGATTCCACCGCCACTGCCTATTCCTCCATAAGTGACCATTCCTCCTGTTTTATCTTTATAATTTTTAAAGATAACATTATAATAAGCAAGGGGGAATGTTGCTCCGGCGCCGGAGATATCTGTCAATGCCGGCTTTCCGTTGTTTTCTTTTGTTTGTTGTTTACAGCCGCTTACCACCATCAGGATGATCAGGGCAATGATCCATTCTTTTTTCATTATTACATTCATTCTAAAATTCAGTGCAAGATTAGTAGAAACATATCATACCCTTATTACAAAATTGTTACGTTTTTGTTAAGTGAAATAAAGTTGTTACTTTAGTATTAACCGAATAAGCGAGTTGACTTGCAGACGAGCCCTATTTGCCAACTTCGTTTACCCGCCTACCATTCTTTTCATTCAACAAATTCTAAAGAGATAAGTTCGAAAAAACACAATGTATTTAGATCATAAATAAAAATCCAAATGGCTTATAAAAAAACCGTGCAACAGAAAAATTCCTGTTGCACGGGGCGGGAAGGTTGGTCCCTTGGTTAACTGGGTTAAGGTTTTTTTTAATTCCTGAAAAGAGATGTGATCAATGTCTGATTTATCTTTTCGAGGAAATTAAAACTAAAATTCACCACACAAATGTAACCATTAAAACATTGTATCCTTTGTTACATAAGCGTCAAAATGCATTATTCTACAATTTTTGTATTATATTGATAATCAGCACTATAAGGACTCTATTTAAAAGAAATTTTCACAGGGAATGTATATACCATGTTAATGCTACAAAAAACCAGGGTTTTTTAGAATAATTTTCAATCAAAATCGATAGACAATTGCCGTTCTTCAGGAAGCAAAGAAAAAGTCATCCGGTGATGGGGAGTTGTTCCGAAACGGGCAATACCGTCACGATGCCTGACTGTAGGATAACCTTTATTTTTATCCCAGCCGTACATGCCGAATTCATAATGCAATTGCATCATATAATCATCCCGGTATGTCTTGGCAAGAACAGATGCCGCAGCAATAGAAAGGAACTTCCCGTCTCCTTTTACCACACAGGTATGTGGGATTGCAGGATAAGGTTTAAATCGGTTACCGTCTATCAACAGATATTGAGGAATAATGCAGAGACTTTCAATGGCCCTGTGCATGGCCAGAAAAGAAGCATTCAGTATATTAATTTTATCGATTTCTCCGGGAGAAACAATGCCTAAGCCCCAGGCTAAAGATTCTTTTTCAATCACTTCTCTCAAAGTATATCGTTGCTTCTCCGTAAGTTGTTTGGAATCATTCAGTTCTTCGCATGAAAAGTCTTTCGGAAGGATTACCGCAGCAGCAAAAACAGGACCGGCCAGACATCCCCGTCCAGCCTCATCACAACCTGCCTCTATTAAATCTTTATGCAGATATCCTACCAACATCCGTTTTATTGTTTTTTCTTCAGGATGGCTGCAAGACACATGATCAATATGGCTCCTATTGCAGCAAAAGCCACATGGTAATTCACATTATAACTAATCAGGGTGACCACATAGAAAAGACAACCACCGGTAAATCCTCCAATGGCTCCAACGATAATATTCCAGAATGGGCCAAAGCCTTTTCCCTTGATCATCATTCCGCCTACCCAACCTACCAGTGCACCTAATAAGGCTGATAAAATAAAACCTACACCTACGTCTGACATAATTACAAGTATTAAAATTTAAAACATTCCGACTACTTTCTGAATTCCATTTACCAGGATATCAATTTCTTCTTTCGTGTTATAGAACGCAAAAGAAGCCCGAATTGTTCCTTCAATACCCATAGAATGCATCAAAGGCTGTGCACAATGGTGACCGGTACGAACGGCAATGCCCAGCCGGTCCAGTAACATCCCCATGTCGTAATGATGTATTTCCTTTACCAGAAAAGAAATAACACTGCTTTTATCTGTTGCCGTTCCGAAAATACGAATACCGTCGATCGTCCGGAACTTCTCCATAGCATACTGCAGCAATTCATCTTCATAAGAAGAAATATGGGAAAGTCCTATGTTACTCACATATTTCAAAGCTTCCGCCAAAGCAGTAGAACCCACATAATCAGGAGTGCCGGCTTCAAACTTAAACGGCAATTCATTATATTCGGTTTTTTCGAAAGAAACAGTAGAAATCATTTCTCCCCCTCCCTGATACGGGGGAAGTTCTTCCAGCAGGTGTTCTTTACCATACAATACACCAACCCCTGTAGGTCCGTAAATTTTATGGCCGGAAAAAACCAGGAAATCACAATCGAGCACCTGGACATCCACAGGAAGATGCTGGATGGATTGCGCGGCATCGATCAGAACAGGAATCCCGTATTTATGGGCCAAAGCAATGATATTCCCTATAGGATTAATCGTTCCAAGTACATTGGAAACATGTGTAATGGCAATCAGTTTGGTTTTTGAGGATATTTGTTTTTCCAATTCCTCCCATATCAGTTCACCCTTCTCATTAGCCGGAATCACTTTCAGATTTACTCCCAATAAATCCCTTTGCATTTGCCAGGGAACAATATTAGAATGATGTTCCATCACAGAGATCAGGATCTCATCATCTTTTTTACAATACCTGCGACAGAAAGAAGATGCCACCAGGTTAATTGCTTCGGTAGTTCCACGGGTAAAAATAATTTCGCGGGACGAACGGGCATGGATGAATTCCTGTACGGTTCTTCTTGCCGCTTCATGCGATTCTGTGGCCATTTGACTCAAATAGTGAACACCCCGATGGATATTGGCGTTAATCGTAGTATATACCTCTTCTATTTTCCGGACGACCGTCAACGGCTTCTGAGTTGTAGCTGCATTATCCAAGTACACCAACGGTTTACCGTATACTTCCCTTGAAAGGATAGGAAAATCTTCCCGCAATTTATAAACATCCAGGTTGTTCATCTTATCCGCATTTTACACAACAGCCTCCACATTTTGCCAGTTCTCCTTTGAATCTCTTTTCCACGAGCTGTTGTAAACGATCTTTTAATGCATCGATCCGGATGGTATTCAATACATCGCTGGTAAAAGCAAACATCAACAGAAGGCGGGCTTCTTTTTCAGAAATTCCGCGGGAGCGAAGGTAAAAAAGGGCCGTTTCATCCAATTGTCCGGTAGTCATTCCATGCGAGCATTTTACATCATCAGCATAAATTTCGAGCTGGGGTTTGGAAAACATCCGGGCATCACGGGTTACGCAAAGATTCCGGTTTGTTTGATATGCATTGGTTTTCTGTGCATCGCGATCGACAATGATTCTTCCGGTGAAAACACCGATGGAAGCTCCATCCAATACATATTTGAACAACTGGTTGCTGGTACAATGCGGCACCTTATGTTCTACCCTGACAAAATTATCCGTATGTTGCTTTCCATCGGAAATTGCAATTCCGGTAAGATTTGTCTCAGCATTTTCTCCATTCAGGAAAACATAGAAATTATTGCGGCTCAATCCATTATACAGGGTTGTGCCGTTAATCATTACATTGGAATTCTGTTCCTGCGATACGAAAATAGAAGAAAAGCGGGTTGTTTCCGTTGAAGATTCTTCGAGTTCATATAGATCCAGTATCGCGTTTTCTTCCACGAAAATTTCCGCAACCTGTGTAGAAAGAAATTTTCTTCCTTCGTTCACTGTATGATCACAGACCAGGAGTTTTCCGCGGGTATTTTTTTCAGCAATGATCAGGAGCCTGCGATTACATAAGATATCCACATCCCCTGTCAGGGTATTGATTAATTGAATCGGCCTGTCGATCACCGTATTTTCAGGGATATACAGTACGTACCCGTCCTGGGCGAACATGGTATTGAATGCAACCAAACCATCTGTAGAAGTATCGGCCAAACGGGCATAATACTTATTAAATACTTCAGGAAAACGATTTGCAAATTCATTCAGACTACCAGAGAAGACATTTTCCGGAAGTTTTGCCTTAGGCTGATGTGCATGGTAAAACCCATCATTAACTATGAAATAAAGACTGGTCGATAAGTTCGGCACATCACAGTGAAAAATCGTTTCCGGGTTCAGAGGCATGGACAATCTCTTAAAATTCATGCCATAATCATGCTCAAACGCAGCTTCTGCATTGGTTTGCTGGTAATCTTCCGATTGATAAACCGGAAAACCGATCCGTTCAAAATCCTGCAAAGCCTGACTGCGGACGCGGTTTAATCCTCCGGCACAAGGCTCTTCAATCAAATGCCTGTATTGATTGAATATATCGATATATTGCTGCTTGTCACTCATTGCCTTCCTTGATCCAGTCGTAACCTTTCTCTTCCAGTTCCAAAGCCAGTTCCGGTCCGGCACTTTTTACAATCCGGCCTTTATACAACACATGTACAAAATCCGGTTTGATATAATCCAGCAAACGTTGATAATGTGTAATCAGAATCGTTGCGTTTTCTTTTGTTTTCAAGCGATTTACTCCATTGGCTACAATCCGGAGGGCATCGATATCGAGTCCCGAATCCGTTTCATCCAGAATGGATAATTTGGGTTCCAGCATCGCCATCTGGAAAATTTCATTGCGTTTCTTTTCTCCACCGGAAAATCCTTCGTTGACAGAGCGGTTAGATAATTTACTGTCCATTTCCACAATCTCGCGTTTATCCCGCATCATTTTGAGGAAATCGGTAGCGGAAACAGGTTCCAGTCCTTTATATTTGCGATGTTCGTTGATGGCTGTCCGCATGAAATTGACCATACTCACACCCGGAATTTCCACGGGATATTGGAAACTGAGAAAAACACCCTCACGGGCACGATCTTCCGGGGATAATTCCAGTAAATCTTTTTCTTCAAAAGTGACTTTCCCTTTGGTGACTTCAAACGCCGGATTTCCTACCAGCACAGAAGCCAGTGTACTTTTTCCGGAGCCATTAGGTCCCATAATTGCATGAATTTCTCCTGCATTAACCGTTAAATCAATGCCTTTCAATATTTCTTTGCCGTTAATTCCGGCATGCAGATTTTTTATATCCAACATAAACACAAATACTTCTAAATGTAAAAATAAAACCTCGGATAGGGAAAAATGTTCAATAAATTTAGTCATTTTTCGTGACTCGGCAAATTCCAAACAAGTTTGGTCTTTGCGCTCGCTACTTAAAATGTTCAATAAATTTAGTCATTTCCCCTCAGTTAATCTCTTCAGAGAGCACAAAAGTAGTGCTTTTTCCCGGCATATTCTGTATTCCGGATTGAATTCTTCCCGGAATCTTTTCCGGTATATATTATTTGCAGCCTCAACAGCTAAACATCTCTATTACATTTTTGTTATTAAGATAGAATTTTAATATTTAAGAAAATGGACACAGAAATAAAAGTTGATGCTTATTTCGAGAAAATGGGTTCTACCAATATTGTAGGAGAAACCAAAAAAATGATCATGGATGAATTGAGTGCGGGGAAAAGCACGCGTTCGGGATATGTTTCGGACGATGAAGTTAAAAAGGCGGTGGAAAGGATTAACCCGGATCCGAATAGTTTGAAAAGCAGGGGATAATTCTTTGAAAGTGAAAAAATAATTTTTCGTTGATTGTTTAGAATCCGTAGGCCAAATGGATTCCGAGCATGATGTGGCTATCTTCTTTTGACCACGAATAATCAATAGCCGGGCCCGCGTGGAAATCTCCGAAACGAAAGCAGGCATAGACCAATTCGCAATGTACGGCAAACTGGGAGTGAAAAGATGATCCCGGATCTTCATTGTGTTTCAGGAATGTAATTCCCGGCAAAACTCCGAGACTTAAATCTTCGATAATTTCGTATTTGGCTCCGGCACTGATATTAAAATGAGTACCGTCGGACCAAACCTGCTCTACTCCTCCTCCCAAAGACCATTTGCTATGCAAACCCAATGTGCGGAAATAGTGTGCATGAATTCCTCCTCCCCATTCTTTATGATCCGGGCAAAAAGACGCACCGCCACTCAATCCGATTTCGTTTTGCGGATGGTCGTGTTCATGTGTTTGGGCTGATAATGTAACAGAAACAAAAAGAGAGATTGCAAAAATAATAAGCGATCGGTTCATGTTCTTTTTCGGATTCATTTTGAGTAATCTTTACCAAATACTATAATTGAAGATCATAAATATAAACAGTATCTCCGTTTAATTGTTCCCACAGCAAAAGGTTATCATTCAACGCGGATTTATATTTAACATACTCTTCCGGAAAGAAAAACCAGGAAGGAACATCCTTGGGGCAATACCATTCTGTTGTATCGGGAAGCATTTCATTCAATTCTATTAATGAAGTTTTCCATGCAGCAGATACTTTCATTTTCAAATATACTTCATACTCTAAAGTAAAATGAGATGATCTCCAGTATTTTCCGTTTATTACATCTACTTCACTATTAGATGAAGAAATGCCTGTCCAATACTTGAATGCTTTCTCCGGATTATCTGTGTGAATTTGAAAACATCCTGAAAACAAAACAACCGAAAACAAAATAATCACACATATTCCTGTTTTTTGCAAATATTTCAACCGACTAATCATTTCAGGATCTTGTTTTTCAACCATTTCCGAACCGGTTCATCATATAGTTTCAGGCAGGCATAAGCCAAAACAACGCTTGAAACAAAAACAAGCAAAGCAACCGGCCATGTTTCTCCAATAGGAAAGTGAGTATCACTTATCCAACCAGTATAAATGTATACCAATGGATAATGGGTTATATAAATCGGATAAGATATATCACCGAAGAAACGACATACTTTCGACATGTATTTTCCATCCTGCGTTCCTCCGCTTGCTCCTAAATATACAATCAGCGGGAAAATAAAAATGATAATGTGCGATTCGTACAGGCCATTCATCCACAAGTGCTCACTTCCCCCTATACGAGGTATCGAAAGCACCAGAATAACCAACAGGCTACACCAGAGGAACGCATTTTTAACCTTACCCGGTTTAACAATCCTCGATAGTAATAAGCCGGCGAAGAAAGGGTACATCAGGCGGGTAAAACCAATCCGTAATTGTTCGGCTGTGACCGACCAGCCTCCTACCATATCACCCTGGGGGCTCGTTACTGCTAAGTGTATCGTTGCACATCCCGCAATAAATACCAGGATCGCAAGCATTGTTTTTGAGAATTTCCGTACAAAGAGCGCATAAAGAATATTGGCAATATATTCAAAAAACAAAGTCCAACCCGGCCCATCAAGCGGATGCATCTCATCCCAACCCCGAATATCCATGGAAGTTGGCACCGGAAGCAGGGTAAAACCGATCAGCATTACCAATAACAAAGTCCAGACAGGGACTTCATGTATACCGGGCCACATCGCAGAATCCTGAAAATAAAAACAGATGGCTCCGACAATCATCCCCATAATAACCATGGGGTGCAACCGGACCAAACGGCGCTTAAAGAAAGTACCGAGACTCATTTTGTTCCAGCGATCATCGTAGGCATAACCGATTACAAAACCAGAAAGGACAAAAAAGAAATCCACAGCCAGATAACCATGGTTGATCATTTGATCGAGGTGGCTGGTAGCATGAGCCTCCAGAATATGGAACATTACTACAATAACAGCTGCCACTCCACGCAGTCCGTCGAGAATAGGATAATGTGGTTTTGAAGCGATCAAAAATGAATTTGCTGACATGAATCCGATTTTATATCATAAAAGACGGGCAAAGATATTAAATCGATGGTTTGCGGAGAAATGAAATTGTATAATTTATATATCATTAGTTTTTTGTGACAAAAAGTTTTATTTCTTCATCACTTTATCAAACCGGCTGTCCATACAAACACTAACATCAGTAGTCACAAACTTCCCATTATAAAACAAACTGAAAATAGTTGCCGGTGTGGGAGCAGACCGGGCTTCTTCCATCGTCTCCAGCTTAATAATCTTCAATGCCAATTCCCTTTTCCGGGCAGTTTCCGTTAAAGAGTCACGAATATAGTATTCCGTAAACGGACAACGGTTCGAGTAATACACCACCAATCCATCTTTATCGGGACATTCTCCTGTTAACACTGTTTCCCTGAATTTGGGATCGGAAGCTGCAGGATTGAACTTCATCATCAACAGGCTGAATCCGGAAGAAAGTTTTTCTACAATAGTGAAGCCTTGCCTTAAAAACCATTTGGTATCACTCATAAAATGAAACTTTGCGGTTCCTACTACTGTTACCAATCCGTCTTTTCCCTGTTGTCTGGCATCATCGACGGCAGATTGCAATAAAGCTTTGGCATAACCCTTGCCCTTATACTGTCCGGACACCCAAAAACAATTGATCATCAGATAATTAGGAGCTTCAACAGGAATCCATGCTTTCTCTGCAGAGACATATTCAATAAAAACTTTGGCTCGTTCATCAAGCCTGCGGAAAACATAGCCATTATCGAACTCTTTTTTTAGCCATTTTTTTTTCAATTCATAACTTTCTTTGCACTTCTTATCGGAAAAGGCACAGCAAATGTGTTCTTTATCGATATTTTCTTTTGTAAGAGTAATAAAATTTGTCCTCATAAGTATTCCTATTCTCCTTTTCGCACAGATAACTAAAATATAAAGATTTTGAAAGAAACAAAGTTATAAAAAAGTCTTTGCCTACAACTAAAATCTAAATATATTCATAAATAACAATAAAAAAAACTTCAATATTCAAAAAATTCAGCTACTTTTGTCCCACAATATTTCAAATATAAACCCATTAATGATTTAGAAAGGGTTTAATTATGCTGGAGCAATAACTACATATCTGTTTAGGATTAACTTCTGGATTATTTTTCAGAACATTGTTTTTTTTATACCTTTTATCTTCTAAAAAGGTTCAGTTAATCCATCAAAAAATTCTATTCATTTTTATCAGTCATTAGCATACACCATCAAGTGATTGTGTATAGCTGAAATTTGTACAACAAATTATGAACATACAACTCAAAGAACTAAGTAAACTGGGTTATATCGATAACGTGTCGCGCAGTCTGGCTATTAATATCATATCCAAACATTGCAAACATGACACCAAAGAAAATGTAATCCGTACATTAGAACAAATATTAGAAAATCCCCAGCCATTCATTCATGATGAAATCTGGGGTAAACTGGCAAATCATTTCTGCCCACAGGAACAGATAAAATCATTTTCCGTTTATGAATTAAAAGACCATGCACTGGCATTCAAAATTTATGGAGGAAAATATATCGAAACCATAGCCAGGCAGCAAATGGAATTGGCCATGCGCCTGCCGGTTAGTCTGCAAGGAGCACTGATGGCCGATGCACATGCAGGTTATGGCTTACCGATCGGAGGAGTACTGGCGGTGAAGAATGCAGTTATTCCTTTCGCCGTAGGCGTAGATATCGGTTGCCGGATGTCTTTATCCATACTGGATGAAAAGCCAGGCTTTCTGAACCGGTACAGTTATCAGATCAAACAAGCGTTGAAAGATTGCACTCATTTCGGAATGGAAGGCGGCATCCCATTTTCTCAGGAGCATGAAGTGTTGGATCGCCGGGAATTTCAAACAGATAAAATCCTGAGAGCCCTACATGGGAAAGCCATTCGTCAGCTGGGTTCTTCCGGTGGCGGTAATCATTTTGTGGAATTTGGAGAACTGGAATTATTGGAGGAAAATTGTCTGGGGTTGCCAGGAGGAAAATACCTGGCATTACTCTCCCATTCAGGTTCCCGTGGATTGGGAAATGAAATTGCCAAACATTACAGTAACATTGCCAAAGAACAATGTAAACTTCCAAGGGAGGCGGGACATTTTGCATGGTTAGATATGGATTCCGAAGCCGGACAGACTTACTGGATGAGCATGAGTTTAGCCGGAGACTATGCCGTGGCCTGCCATGAACGTATCCATGCCAACCTGAGCAAAACACTCGGGCTGAAAATACTGTCGACAGTAGGCAACCATCACAATTTTGCATGGGAAGAAGAGTTGGACGGGCAGAAAGCAATTATCCACCGGAAAGGGGCAACTCCTGCACATGCCGGTGAATCGGGAATTATTCCGGGAAGCATGACTACCTCCGGTTACCTGGTACAAGGTCGCGGGATACCCGAATCGGTCTATTCGGCATCTCATGGCGCCGGACGGGCCATGTCGAGGCAAAAAGCCAAAGAAAACTTCACCCAGTCAGCTTTGAAAAAGATGCTGGACCAGGAAGGAGTACAATTAATCGGAGGTAGTGTGGAAGAAGCTCCTTTAGCATATAAAAACATCGAACGGGTGATGGATTTTCAAAAAGAACTGATAGATATTCATGGAAAATTCATGCCTAGAATCGTGCGTATGAATAAAGAATAACAACAAAGAGCAGATAAGCAGCTTACTTTTTATTTGGTTTTTATATTAGGGTGATTTAAAAAATCACCCGCTTTTTCACAGTTTGCAATTTTTTTACGATATTGCGCAACAAAGTTATTCTATTAGAATACCAATCAAATTTTAAAACCAGAAAGAGTTGGAAAAATTTAGAAACTGTTTAAAAATTTACAATCAAATGAGAAAATTGTTTTTTACAGTGATACTAATTATCACAACATGTAGCATATACGCACAGGAGGGTAATTACAAATCAGGTTCCCTTTTATGGAAAATCTCCGGAAAAGATTTGTCAAAACCTTCCTATTTACTGGGGACTTTCCATCTGAAACCCGGTGCGTTCCTCGATAGTATTCCGGGAGCAAGAAATGCATTCCGTTCTTGTGAGCAAGTAGTAGGAGAACTAACAATGACCGACATGGCTGCTATGCAGGCACAAATGGCACAAGCCATGATGATGAATCCGGATACCACTTATCAAATGCTGTATTCAAAAGAAGATTATAAGTTTGTAGATGAAAAAATGATTGCTATCCTGGGAGCCGGACTTGGCCAGATGGGGATGTTAAAACCGATGGCTATTCAGTTGGCCGCTGTGATGATGGCATATACCAAATATTTCCCGGATATGAATCCTAACAATGTGTTAGATAGTTATATACAGATCGAAGCAGAAAAAATGCAAAAACCTGTATTAGGATTAGAAAGCATAGATCATCAGATTTATGTTCTTTTCGGATCAATGAGCCTACAACGGCAGGCAGACATTTTATTATGTTATATGAAAAATATGGATCAGTATCTCAACCAAATTTCCTCTGTGATCCGGGACTATGACCATGGGGATCTAAATAATCTGTACCGGCTGATGAAAGATGAAGAAACCTGTCCTTCCAGCGAACAAGAAATGGATAGCATCAATAAAGGTCGTAATGATACCTGGATGAAAAAACTTCCTGGAATTATGAAAGACAACTCTTCTTTTATTGCTGTTGGAGCATTGCATCTGGCAGGAGAAGAAGGGTTACTGAATCAATTGGAGAAATTGGGCTATAAAGTAGAACCTGTAAAATAATACACCGATATTATTCAAGTAATTGTTGCAATTGCTTCAATGCCATTTTATAACCCTCTTCAAAACCCATTTCAAAAAGGGTTTTCATATCGTCTTCATTAGATAGAGAAATAATTGCTATTACAAGTGTTTCCCCACCCTCTTCCGAGAAATCGTAATGCCAGGTCATTTCAGGGAAGTGGACATCGATCACTCCGTTTTCATCACAAAAAGCGTCTGATGCTTCAAAGGATTTATGGGAATAGATATTTCTGAATGTAGAAACAGACCAGATTTTTTCACCCAAAGGAGATCGCATATAATATAACCAACGGCCATCATTTTGAAAGTCCATCGTTTTTGTAATGGCCTTATAAGGTTCAGGAGCAAACCATTTTTCCAGGATTTCAGGATGGGTGAATGCATTCCAGACGATATTCAGGGAAGCATTAAATTTGCTGGTAACAAGTATTTTCTTGCTGGCAAAATCTTTATCAAATGAAACCGGCAGATTACCCATAGTGTTTGAAATTTAGAGGGTTTTCAAAGAAACAAACAGAATTGCCGGATTGTTCTGGGATTTATCGGAAAGATTCTTCAGCTTTCCCATCCTCCTATTGAACCGATTGCTTCCCATTTTCCATTTATCTTTTGAAAGATATAAGTTGTACCATGTCCATCAAAAAAACTCCAGTATTTAGACACTGTCATCATCATTTTTGTAGAATCCTGGTTGAATAAAGGAGTACTGAAGTATATGTATCCTCTTTTGAGTTCTGTTTGAGATTTATCATTAGTACTTCTATGCGACTCCATACGCAATTTGTATTCATCAAGAAAAGAAAATGTTGATTTCAGTATCAAGGTTGAATCTATTACAAACACTTTTGAACAATCTATTGAATTACACATCTGCTGAGATTCCATCTCACTTAGTAAGCCTTTTTTTACAAGATTTTCAAAATCCTCCGGATAATAAATATCCGGTCCGGGAGGTACTCCGAAGCGAGGAAGCTCAGGATCATTATTCTGCAAACTCCTCAAACAAACCGGTATGGTTTCAACTATTACACTGTTGATTTGTGGCCCTTCTAAAGCCGAACAACTATCCCTGACAAGGATTTCTCTGAGAATTCGGTTGAATTCCGGATTTGTAACCTGATTGAAACTTTTCAGATGCCTGCACAAGGTATAATATCCTACCTGATGTTCCAGATCGATATTCTCCCCATTCAGGCTCCGATGCAGACTGGTCAAAACAATCGCAGACATATCATCCGGATAATTTATACCCAGGCGGACAAAATACTGTCCCAATTTTTTTTCTTCTGCATTTGTCAACCATATTTTCCGTACCAAAAGCCCAATACTTTGCTGAAAGCTATCAACAGCTTCTGTTTCAGGCATACTCTTAAAAACATCTAACTCTTCAGGGCCGAGGAACTGTTCCAGTAATACTACTGCCATTCCGGATGTTTCAGGAGTACGATAAACAAACCTTAAAATATTTTCATCATTGAAAGGATAAATTCTGAAACAATAAAAAATATAAGCTAATAATATTACACAGACAAATATTATAGTAAAAATTATTCCTTTTTTCACGGAAATCTATTTATTATCCTAAGTTACGGATAGTTCATGAAATGGGGGATTCACTTCGCAGATTATTTTTTATCTTATCTATATTTTCCTCTCTATCGGAAGAATAAGTTTTGTCTTCCAGCTTGCAGAATTCATATATCTGCAGTGCTTTTTCAAGGTATTTCTTCGAGTCGTCAGATTCACTATTAAATCCCATTTGAGAAATAATTCCGGCTAATAACTCCAGATTATTAATTCCGATCGATTTAAATTGAGAGATATATTCATTCGAATCTTCTGTATTCAGACTCAATAACTTATCAAGATCAAAATTCATATCATTAAAAAGCATGCCTTTTGCATCTTCAACCTGCTTTTCGACTGTAATTGAAAGATTATCCTTTCCTCCAAAAAGCTTTTGCAGGATAGCACTTAGTATCAATCCTATTTTTTCAATTTCTTTTAATAAAAAGTCTCTTTGTATCATGGCAGTTTTATTAAGAAGTTATCCAGACTTTTTTGATTTTAAGAAACACTTTCTAATTGCCTGTAATCTTTATTTTACAAATTGACAAAAATCGAAAGGTTACGAATAAGTCACGATTTTAACACTTCGTTTTGCAACGCTTTGCCGAGTGGTTGGTAAAGCAAAGATAAGAATAACGGATTGAACCGCCAAATGCAGATAACGATTCATCTTTCAAAAATACAGATCCTCCTTTTGGCCCCTACTTTTTCTAAAAAGAATGATAATCAATACTATTCCTAAAACAAAAATCAGAATTTTAACCGATTTTGGAAATTATGTAGGTAAAGGAGGTGCTTGGCATTGATTGGCAGTTTATCACACTTTATGTTCCTAAAATGTGATAAGGGATGTTAGGCTATCCAATTCAATGGTTGAAATAAAATCGTACCTTTACGCTCAATAAATATAATGAAAATCATGAAGAAGATTATCTTACCGTTATTTCTCGGCGGGTTTGTATTAACAGTAATATTTACGTCCTGCAATTTTAAGAAATCAGCATCCAACGCTTCCGGTGATATGGAGGCCGTTACTGCCGATAGTTTGAGAATCATTATTAATCCCGAAGCAATAGATTCCATGCTTTTCATACCCCATGAGGGAGAGCCTTTCCTGATGGATATAGCTGATTGCAAGTTATTATCGAAATATTTGAGCGAAGCAATCTATGATACGACTTTGAACAAGAGTGGTATCATGATGAAAATGCAGACGCCTGATTATACAATCGTCTTTTATCATAAGAATAAAACAGCGGATGAAAGCGACTGGCTGATGATTTGGAAAGAAAACGGCCGGACTAAATTTGCGAATGAATGGTATAATCTCGCAGAAAGTAACCGGAACAGTGTATACGACCTACTCGAAAAATATAATAAACCTATTCAGTAACCTTAATTTTGACAAAAATTGAAAAATATGAAACTCTGGAAATATAGCGGAACATTCCTTTGGGTTACAGGAATCATCCACATTGTTGTCGGCTTTATAATGGGCAAAGATATTTATGCAGATATGTTGCACGACGGATTGGTAAATTCGATGCAGAACGATTTTACTCGTGGTTTTGCATTTTGGTTCTTTCTCTTTGGTGTATTGCTGATTCTCTATGGCTATACCTTGCAGTACCATATCAAAAGAGAGCAAAAACCGTCTCCGATACATGTAGGGTATGCGCTTTTAGCAGTTAGCATTTTCGGTTGTCTGGTAGAACCGGTATCGGGTTTTTGGCTTGTTCTTCCGCAAGCATTGATTATCATAATGGCAAATAGAAAGTCTGTTAAGAAAGATTCATAGTCTAAAATCAGAAAGAAGATAAAGAAACAGGCAGGTGATTTTGTTCACGTCATTTTATATCCCGATAACGAACCATTGGGAGTTCCATTTACAGACCGACAATAAGAAATTATTTGCCGTTCCTTTCTATCTCGATAGCCTCTTGAATATAACTTTTCAGGGTAGGTTCCAATTTGATAATTTGAGCTGCATCGGCAAATCTTATCTGCCGTCCCACTTGTGTATTTTCGCCCATTTTGACTAAAATACCCTCGGTATCCTTCAGTAGATAGCCTTTGAAAAACAGCAATGCAAAATATGCTTTGAAGGCTTGAATCACAACGATATTCTTCCCTTGCGACATATAGCAAGGCTTTCCCCATTTCAGTTCTTCGGTCAATCCGTAGTCAAGCAGGATTTTCCGTAACACTTTCATTTCTTCCTGCCACTTTGAGGCTTTGCTGATATATTCTTCAACTTTCGGATTTATATTGCTCATAATTTCAAACGGATTTTTCAGGATTAGGAATATTCTCAATTACTAACATATTCCCTTGTTTATCGTAATAAGCACAAGTCATTTGCTCCATATCCACCGTCCACTTTTCTACGCCGGCTTCGGCGGCCTGCCTGCAAAAAGTAGGGTAGTCGGTCAGACCCTGTTGATGAATTTTCAATATGTGCTCCAATTTTTGCTTATCCCCTTCTAATCCGACTTCCAACAAAGGGTATTGGGCTTCGGAACTAATGGTGAAATTATTTTTACCGGAATAAACAGTACGTCCGTTATCGACATAAATAGTATAATTCCGTATGCCTAACTGAATTAATTCCTGTATATAACGGGGAAAATCGGCTCCGCTCTTTACCTTGGAATGAATAGTCTGAATTTGTTCTATAGTAAACATGATTTTACTTGATTTGATTTTTTAGTAAAACATCTATCAGAACAAATAGTTTTATTTTTTCATTTCCTTGGCTCTTTTTTTCCTTATTCAGAATTGAAAATTAATAAGGCAAAGTTTGCTTACGAATCCGCATTTTTCAAGTGTCAGCCGTGATGCGGTATTGTCTTCGGCGCAACCTGCTGTTGGTACGAAACCGTTATCAAAGCAATATTTCATCAGGTAAGATATAATCTGCGTACCGTATCCTTTTCGGCGAAAGGATTGATTGACCCACATTCCTACGTCCCAATGCGCCCGTCCGGGAATAATATTGAACAGGTATCCGCAGCCAACCAATTCCTCTCCTTTCATGAACATATAGACGCTGCTATTCCTGACATACGGCTCAATCTCTTCTCCCTCTTCAAGCAATTCATTTTCAAAACTGTTCAAAAACGGCACATCGTCCATTGTTGCCAATCGAACATCGATCGTATGATCCAAAATGATGTCAGATTGAGCTTTGTAATCCTGAAAGAGATATCCGGTCAATTTACTTGAACCTGAAAACCGATGGCAACAGGAGAGCAATACCTGATCGAAAGATTTGCAATAAACACTTTTTATGCTGAAATTTTCTATTGCCTTCAAAAAAACAATCTCTTTTTGAGTTAATAGTTCGTTATCTAAGTAAAACTCGACCAGTTCGTTGGCATTATTCAATATGATATATCCGGTTGAAATATCATTTATATTCAAGAACCAACAGGTGGCACCGGGCATCCAACTGATCATTGATTCGGAATGCATATCCTGCGCGTAATTTAACGATTCCAAATACTTACTACGCCATGACTCTAACAAATGTAGAGTTGTGGGAACAAATTGTACCATATTCTTATCAACCTCCGTTTTTTATTTCCTTAAAATTTTATCCATTGCTTTTCCTTTGGCCAAGTCGTCAATCAACTTGTCTAAATAACGGATCTGCTGCATCAGTTTGTCTTCAATTTCTTCCACGCGATAACCGCATATTACGCCCGTAATTTTTGAAGCATCCGGATTCATTTGTGGCGCTTGTGCAAAAAAGGTTTCAAAATCGGTTTTATTGTCAATCTGTTGTTGTAACGATTGTTCATCATATCCTGTCATCCAAAAAATAATGCCGTCAACTTCGGCTTTTGTACGTCCTTTTTTCTCTGCTTTCTGAACATACATCGGATAGACACTTGCGAAAGACATTTTGTATACTCTGCTATTATCCATATTATTTCAGGTATTCTTCGATTATAATCTTTGTCTGTTTCATCATCACCTCAAAAGCATTAGGTGTGTTCATCAGTTCTTCCATATTTTCAGGAATCACCTGCCATCGAAGCCCGTATTTATCGATACACCAACCGCATTGCGATGCTTCGCCTTCGCTGGTAAAGTAATCCCAATAGTTGTCAATCTCGCGCTGGTCTTTACAATTAATCATAAACGATATGGC
>JAVBLA010000024.1:0-76118 GCA_031553775.1 Bacteroidales bacterium | reverse complement strand
AATGATCAATCGGATTGCGCTTAATTTGATTAAAAATGAAAACTCTAAGAAAAGAAGTGTGAAGGGAAAAAGACTTGACGCGGGATGGAATAATGATTATTTATTGAAAATCCTAACAAATTAAGATGCGTTTGCCCTGGTTCCCAGATCGATATATTTGCAATTCACGAAAGTATTACTGTAGATCCGAACGTCTTTTACCCGGTGGTAAGCGTTGAGCGGTTCTTTTTCCGTATCGGTCTGTGCTGTAGGCATTTCAAAAATTCCCGTCATGATACATAAGGCCGACCGGCTTCCCGTACCTGCTATTTCCTGCAGATAGTTGTTGTAGATCCGGTGTCCCTGGTTGATGACCCGTATTCCGGCACAGTTCGATTTATTATTCCCGATAAACAGGTTCGAGTGGATGGTATTGCGGTGCCCGTGGCGGCAAACAAATCCGCCCTGGCTTTCGTAAACCGTATTGTTACTGATGATGTTGTCGCAACTTTTAATGGAAATAATTTCCGTCTCCCCGTCGCAGGAATAAAAGAAATTATGGCTGATTGTAGTCTGGCAACTCGATTGGGAAGTAGACGAATCGCCTAACCGGATGGTTTCAGCGTTGTTTCCCGGTTCGAACTTCTGGTGATAACCAAAAAAATTATGATCGATGGAGTGTTTGTTCTGTTGGCTCTTGGTATCGCCGATATGTACCATCATAATAACACCACCATTGATTTTATTGACAAAATAACAATGATCCACCCGGTTGTTTTTACCATACAGCATTACCCATCGTTCCGAGTTGTCTGTGCTGTTCCGGTACTTTTCATCCGGATTGTTACAGTTGTCAATCACGCAGTTTGTCAGCCTGCAGTTATTGGCAAAAGAAGAGCTGGAAGTGCGGAATTCGATAATGTCCCCGCTCGCGGCCTGTCCGTCTTTGAAAACCAATCCGTTTACGATCGTATAGGTTCCGCCGATTTTCAGATTTAGTTTGCCGGTAAGGATTGCTTTCCCCTCATTCCTCGCTTTCAGAGTAATCGGATTGGCCTCTGTTCCGGCTCCTGTAAAGGTAACCTGCAGGTTTGTGTATGTCCCGTCTTCTAAATAAACCACATCCCCGGCTTTGAGTTGTCCGTTCAGTTTCGTTTTCAACTCCGACAGTTGGGAAGAGGTATAGGAATAATCTGTTGCAAACAAATTGGCGCAAAGAAAACCTATACATCCCATTATAAGTAGTTTTTTGTAAAAAGACCGGCCATTATGTACTTTTATTTTTTGCATTTTATCTGATCTTAAAGTTGAATGTACCCTCTTCGGTAAGTACCTTTACAATTAGTATGCCATTTTGGGTGATTTCGAATGATTTTTCTTCCGTAGACCGGAGCAATTTGCCGCAGATATCATAAATAAATATTTGGGTATTTCCTTCTGCCGGGATGGTGATGGTATTTCCCGATACGACAGGAGTGAATGGCGCTGTCAGAATTTTCCGGCAATCGGTATTCGATTTTTCCAGGACTTCTGTCAGGAATGCCGTGATCTCATTGTTCATCCTGGTATTGTATTCGGAGGTGAAATTTCCGTGGACTCCTCCCGGAACAGTGGTAAACTGATATTTGATACCTGCTTGTTGTAAGGCCTCTGCCAGGAATTCAGATTGCTCGTAATTAACGGTAGGATCTGCATCTCCATGGATGATATAAGTGGGTGGAGTTGTACTTGCATGAATCAGGTAGAGGGGAGAAATGGACTTCTGAAAGTCCGTGTCGCTGTTGCTGTAATAATCTCCTAACCAGCGTTGCAATGGACCGTAATGCAGAAAACGGGTCAGGTCGGAAGGTCCGTATTTGTCTATAACTGCAATTACTTTGAATGATCCGGTGTAATTACAATTGGTATCGAAATTCCGGTTGTTTTGCAGGTAGCCGGCTGTCAGCGCCAGGTGTCCGCCGGCGGAACCTCCCTGGAAGATAATTCTCTGGGGATCGATATTCAGTTCGGAAGCGTGGTTCAACAGGTACATCAAAGCGCAACGCACGTCGACTACGGCAGCAGGTGCTGTGGCATGGGCAGTCATCCGGTATTCCACATTAGCAACGGCAAAACCTTTGTCGAAATAAATGTTAAATCCTCCCTGTGATTCTTTTTCACCGCTGGCCCATCCGCCTCCGTGGATATTAAGCACAATGGGTACCGGTTTCTCAGGACTCTCCGGATAGTAAACATCCATCCGGTTTTGGGCCGGGTTGGCATCGGAATATACTATGTCTATCTGAGAGCGGTATCCGACCGGATAAGAGACCGTTTTATAGGTCTGGAAGACAATTTCTTTAGCGTTATTCTGGTTTGTGGGATCTGCTTTTTCTACAAAAACCCCTTTCGGAACCGATAATGTATAGGTTTTTCCGGAAGTAGTACTGGCCAGGGATACCGGAAGCGTAAAGGTCTTTTCGTCGATGGTGCCGTTCGATACCGGGATATTTTCCCCGTTAAGCAGCAAATTACCTGTTCCGGCGGTTATTTCCTTGTTGAATGTCAATGTGATGTTTTTTGTCAGGTTGTAGTAGCAGGTGCTGCCTTCCTCCGGACTTGAGGTTATCACATTCAGTTCTTTTGTCTCTGCTAATGAGCGGACAATAATTTTGGCGACAAAAAGTCCGCTTCCTGTTGCATTGGCAATCCGGAACTGGCTGATAGCTGTTCTTTCAAGAGGGAAAGTTGTGATGGAAATGGTTTTTTGAGTAACGACTTGCTCCCCGATATTCACCCAGGCCGATCCATTGTATTCCTGCAGGAAATATCCCATTCCTTCCGAACCCGACATGGCATGGACCTCAATTTCTCCTACGGTTTTTGTTTCTGGAAACTCGATGACGCCTCCGGCTGTTTTTTTATCTACGGCAACCGTATTGGTATACGTTCCGGTGCCGTCAGGATAGGCAGGTTTGTTAGCGTACAGTACGGCATTTGCCAGTTTGAATCCATTGAATTCTGCAGTAGGGTAGCTACCCGATGTCGGGAGATTTCCTGCTGTAAGCGGAGTTCCCCAGGTGCCGTCGCCGAAATTGGTTTCGATCCGGTCTAAAGCGATAGGGTCTATTGCCGGTCCGGAATATTTGGTTAGCGCAATGTCGTCTAACATGGTCCGGGCTCCATTGTTGGTTGTTTCTGTTGACCAAAAAACTAATTTGAGCTTAGTGGAATTGTCTAAGTTCAGAGGGACCTTGATCTCTTGCCATGTCTTGGCTATTTGACTGTAAGGAATTTCTTTGACGGTAGTAGTGGTTCCATCGATGATGGTTCCTACATAGACCGTTCGGGTAGTATTGGCTGAACTGGTGCAAATCCAGAATGTCAATGTTCCGGCTCCGGTAAATTCCGGAGAAATTAAGGTGTTGGTTTCATCGTGTCCTCCATCGAAGCGGGGAATATATGTTCCTTTGTATAATTCGTTTCTAAGTAAAGTTGAAGTGTTTGTAGAACCGCAATTGATGGTCCAATCGTCGATTTTAGTGCCGCTTTTAGAGGTAAAGCCTTTTTGAAAGTGGTATTCCACGGTTTCTTCGGCTTTTGTTTGCCATATAAAGCTTGATAAGATGCAGAGAGTCAGGATAATTGTTCTCATTGTAAATTTTGTTTTTTAAGAAGATGATTGTAGCGCTTGAAAGAATATTCAAGATTCGATTTTTTGTTTTTTCAGTAAAGCCTCCAGATAGTAATAATCTGCATACACTAAAGGTGCATCGATTTCGAAATTAAGCGGTTTACAACCGGTACTGTGTAATAGCAGAAAACCGTGATTGCTGTGCAAGGGAGCCCGGTAGGAACGGGTGATATTTTCAATAATGGTATCCGCCCATTTCTTGTATTGTTCCTTGTGGATGGCATCCAGCAGATATAGTTCATATAAAGCGGATGCGGTTGCCGTAGCAGCCGATACGTCCCGGGGTTCATTGGGAATACCCGGAGCGTTATAATCCCAGTAGGGGATTAAATCTTCCGGCAGATTGGGGTGTGAAAAAATATAATTAACAATGTGTTCCGCATGTTCTAAAAATTCCCGAATTCCGGTTTCCCTGTAACACAGGGCGTATCCGTACAGGCCCCAGACTTGTCCGCGCGACCAGGCCGATTCGTGGTTCAATCCCTGGTGTGTGTTTTTTTGCCGGACAGCTCCGGTTTTACTGTCGTAATCTACCACATGATAGGAACTGTAATCTTCCCGGAAATGATTTTTTAAGGTGGTGCGGGCGTGGCTGACGGCAATGTTGTAATAACTGGAATCTCCGGTGACTTTTGTCGCCCAGAACAACAATTCCAGATTCAGCATATTATCGATGATTACCGGATAGTCCCAGTCTTTCTCTTCCGGATTTTCCCAACGCATCTTTCCGAAATCCCAGGAACGGATACAACCGACTGCCGGATTGAACCGTGTGGCTAGTGTTTGTGCCGAACGGATCAGAACATTCCGGTAAATAGTATCTCCCGTGAGCCGATAGGCATTTCCGTAGCTACAATACATTTTGA
The DNA here is from genome assembly GCA_031553775.1 of Bacteroidales bacterium. Lineage (GTDB taxonomy): Bacteria > Bacteroidota > Bacteroidia > Bacteroidales > Azobacteroidaceae > JAISFI01. The sequence continues at coordinate 71,600 of JAVBLA010000024.1, read as the reverse complement.
AGCCCATGTCGTGGGTGCGGCCATTGTATTTTTCCCTTTCGATGAGGATGGTTTGCCGGTGTGCATGTTGCTTCCATTGTTCATCATTGGTGTATTCGTACATGTACCAGAGTTCTCCGGGGAAAAAACCGCTGCACCAATCCTTGCTGGGAACCATCAACAAACTTCCATCCGTTTCCAGTGACCGGGGATTGGTCAATTCGCTCCAACCGTTTTCTGCCCGTTCATGGATGCTGGCATCGGATTCGTTTTCGATGGCAAATTTCATTTCTTGCAGAGCAAAGGTCAATTGGTCGGCAGCAAAATCGAAATTTTCCCTGATGATATCTTTTTCTACCGGTTTCTGGCAAGAGAAAAGAATTGTAAGTAGGAGTAAACGGAGTATTTTATTCATGTTCAAATTTTTTTATCAAGAGGTGTCCCCATTGTTGCTGGATTTTTATTGTTTTGAGACATTCTCGTGATGAAAAATCAATTCTTTTTTGCAAAAAGCAACCATTGACTATCCGTATCTTTGGTTCTGCAATATTCCTCGAAGAGGCTGTCATATTCCGGATTAGGCCGGAAGAAAGTGGCCCTTCTCAGCACCCAGCACAGTTTTTCCTGGTTTTCGTTCCATTCTTTGATTTGTTGGTAGGGGAATTCGCTTTGCGGTTTTCCCAGATAGGGTCTGATAAACTCGATAGCTTTGGTGAGCGACCTTCCGTCGGCCGATTCGACAGAGAAGATATCCGCTCCACGGTATTGCGCCAGCGCTGACATATCCAACATATGTACAATATTAAACAAAGTATAGTGGAAAGCGATCGTCCTTTCTAATTCGAGTGGTTGTTTTCCATCTGGTTCCACTTGTTTGAATATCCTGTTTTCCGGAAATTCTTTGATGAATTTATCAGCCACATCGTTTCTTCCCGCAAATAGCGCATAGGCTGTGGCCTGCACATCGAAAGCCATCCCGTGATTGTTTTTGGCATTGTATTCATCCTGTCCGATCTCACTGGTCAGCATCCAGTCCAGGAAGTCTGAAAACCATTTTTTGAGTCCCTCCATATCTTTCTTTGTGAAAGCGCGGGATTCCGATAATAAAGTGATACAATCTACCATTTCCACAAATCCATAGGTGTCGATCATGCCTTCCGCCCGGCCTTTTCCTCCGGTACGTCCCGGGATCATTTGTCCGTAATTCAGGTTCGGATTCATACGGGTATTTTTGTCCAGGAACCAGATCCGAAGAAATTCAATCGCTTTCTGTGCATATTTCTCATCGCCGGTAAAGTAGTAGGCATAACCGAGCAGGGAAACCGATTTGAACACTTTGTCCATTTTATACCGGTCCATTTTATAGATTTCCGGATTTCGTTGTCCGTCTTTACGCATATACGGCAGACCATCGGGTTTAGACGGATCCGGCCACCAGTAAGGTCCCATACTGATATAATCGTGTTTATCTCCGCTGGCAGCGATAATTTCTTTATCAGTAACAGGAACGATTGTCTCCTTTAATGCTTTATCTGCGCTCCTGATCAGGAATTTCAAAGCCGCACTTCCGTTTTCGATCGTTTGTATATTTTCTTTGGCGAAAGAAAGCTGGCTCATAGGGATAGCCCGCTGTGCCATGCTTCCGCTAATAAAAGCAAAGCTGATAATAGCTGCGATTAATGTCTTTTTCATGTGAATCAATTGACTATTTTGTATGATTTTTTTGTGTTTTTGTTTTCTATGCACAGCATTATGATTCCTCCGGTGGCCGGCAATGTCATTTCTATATAGTTTTCATTTGTTTGTTCCGAGTTCAGAATTTGTCCCAATGTGTTGTACAGAAAGATCTGTCTTTCCTCCGGAGAAGACGAATCGAACAGGATGCCGATTTTATCGGTTCCGATCCTTTTGATCACGGTATTTGCATCGACAGTTTGCCGGTCGATGGGAGAGGTGTTATTTTTCCGGTCGTATAACTGGGCTTCGTATAAAGATTCGATAGCTGTAACCGGCTGATTTTGTTTTTCCACATATCCGATGGGAAAATTAGTACTGCTGACCGGCTTTCCGGTGATGCTTTTTGCTGTACATCCGATCGCATAGTTCTGGGCTGTGGGCGGTTTTTGCAGACCGATCACTCCACGTGCGGCGGTAACATCGCAATTCCATAACACAGAATGGACTGCAGCCCAGCCATGACCGGTCCCCATGTCTACCCGGTTATATAACCCCAGGACAAAGTCCCGTTCCAGGTTAATTTCTTTATGATTATCGTAGAGCATGCCCTGTGTCCATTGTCTGTGTCCTTCATTGGCATTCTGAACAGCATCAGAGGTACATCTCAGGAATACATTCCCGGAGGCGAAAGAGGTGCCGTTGGAAATATAATGATGTCTGCCGTTGCTGGCATAGCAATTTTTGAAAAGGATGAGTTGAGAATGAGTATAAGTGTTGAAATTATACCGTCTCTCTCCGGTGACGATGGAAACCGGATCGATTGCCCGGCAGTCTTCAATGGTGCTTCTGGTGCAGCAATCGGTAATGAATCCCGATTGTCCGAATCCTTTGGTCACCACATTTTTAGCCCAGCAGTTTTCGGCTGTTTTGAAACGGATGGCCTGCCAGGCATGGTTTTCATCTTCCACACCACCCGTACTGATAATTTCCACCCGCAGGTTTTCTATGCCGATTTCTTTTCTGATGACGGAAGTACCGCTTCCGGTGCTGAATTTATAAATGTAAGATTGCGCCAGGCTTTTGTTCAGGGAATAAAAAACCGGAGCATCGATAGTGATGGTGTTGCCGGATACCGCTGTAATATACCGGTGGTAGAGAATCGGAAGCTGGTCTACTGTCCATCTTTCGTCTTCTTCCCCTGTACCGGGAGCCGGTACTCCTCCATAATTTACCGCCTGTAGCCATTGTGCCGTGCAGGGGTGATAAATCCCGATCAGGTCTCCTGTTTTATAGGATGAAGCATTGACAATAGTAAAACTCATAGCGCCTACCGGCACCACATCGTTTGTGATATTCTGTTTTCCGGTTATTCCTGAATTCCATTTGTTCTGCGATGTATTTCCGATCACGATCACATCCCTTTGATGCGGCGTATCACCGGTTGCCCTGATTACAGTTCCTGTTGTTTCATTCCCTTCGCCCCGGATCACTATTCCGTCATATTTTACATATACCGTACCTGTAACCTCATAAGTGCCTTTCCTCAACAACAGCGCTCCCCTGAATCCGTTCGTATCCGGAGTCCTGGCCCCGATTTCATCGATAGCCGCCTGAAGATGCGCCGTATTATCGCCTGTAACGGCTGAAATCGTCTTTACAACCTGAATATAGGGAATATCAGGATCCCCATTGTGATATCCCGCATAACTAAAATCCGGCAGAACAAATCCATCCGCATCTTTGGCATAACTCAGATGCCTGTTCCCATCGATTTGCACCAGATCAGTCTGCCCCGATACGAAGTATGGTATAGAAATTAAAGCACAAAGACACAAAACTGCAAAGCCTTTCTTTGCAAGAGAGAACCTGTGTCGATCAAAGTATTTCATAACCCTTTGCGCCTTCATGCTTTAATCCTCTATAATTTTCAATTCTCAATTTTCAATTTTCAATTCTTGATGATCCCCTTAGCCTGCGTATTCTTAAACGAAGACCCCTTCACCTCGATATGCAATAACCCTGTTTGTCTGATACAAAACTGTCCTGATTTATCATTCACTTTGTCAAACGTACAACCATTTATCTGAATGAACCCTCCCAGAGTGGATTCATCATTTCCTCCGCGGTAGAATTCCAGCGCCCATTGTTCTATGTTTTTGAAAGTCGTATTTTTCAGGATGGTATATTCCGCATTGTATATTCCTTTGTCCTCTTTTTCCGCATTCAGGGCGAATCCCCGGTAAGAATCCCGGATGATAGAGTTTGTTACCTGAATGGTGTCAGCAAAAGAAGTCTGATAAGCTTTGAATACACATCCTCCGTCTGTATTTGTAAAATCGTAGATGTCACAGTTGTTGATTTTCAGGCGGTAGGGCTCCGTCATATCCGTTTTCCCGGTTACGAAAGCGTATTTAGCCGGGTTTTTGCCTTTCAGGAAACCATCTAAGGCCACACCATCCAATTGAAGGAAAGAGCCGCCGCGCAATTCGAACAGGGCAACTACAGATCCATCGTATTCTGCTTTAATGATTGGACGTTTTTTTAGCCCCTGAGCAGCCCGTATTGTTAATTCATGATCGATATTCATTTTTTTCGAGTTGAGGTAATCCCCTTCTCCTGTCAGGATGATGATATCGCCCGGTTTGGATTTTTTGACGGCATTGTAGAGGTTATCCGCACCTGGAGCGATTTCGTATGTTTTGGGTTCTCCCTTGATAACGGGAGCATCTTTCAGGGGAGTATATTTCCATTCCGGTCCGCAGATTGCTTTACCGGCTTGCTGTTTTGTGGCCTGTTTCCCTTTCATTTCAAAAGCTCCGAGAGTTTGGGGAATTTCCCGTTCCCGTCCGTCGATATCGGTTTTTACGTAGTCTACTTTCAGGGAAGTGGTTTGTTTGGTCAGAGCCAGCGGCATTCCTCCCGGGCCTTTACCCAGTTTGACTTCTGCCGCCAGAAATCCCGTACCTTTTTCATTCCCTTTGCTACCGACCAGGATGTTATCGATCATTTTGATTCCATCCGTTTTATCGAAAGCTTTGACCAAAATGGCTTCCTGCGGAGAGTAAACGATATTGTTCGCAATGGTAACGTTTTTAGGAATATCTGTGCGTTCTTCATCGCTTCCCACACACAGTTGCCAGGGCAAAGTACAATCGATCCATGTGTTGAACATGATTTCCACATCTTTTACCTGGTGGTAACGGTTTTCCGGAGAATTGGGGACTCCGTTCATGATGACCAGCGGAGCACGGAAATCCTCACCTTTCAATTGGTAGAAATAATTGTTGAAAATTTTATGTCCCGCATTAATTACCCTTACGCCACCGGTAAATTCCTTTCCGTTGCCGATAAAATAGTTACCGGATACTTCGTTCCGGTTCCCATGACGCAATACCACGCTTCCTTCGCATTCCAGGAACAGGTTATCAATGATGCGATTTTCGCAGGATTTGACCGAGATGATTTCCACTTCTCCGCTGCAGCGTTCGAAGAGGTTACCTTCTACTACTGTTTGGGAAACCTGCAGGGAAACCTGGCTGGTGCCGATGCGGATGGTCTCCCCTCCGTTAGATCCCAGCCGGGGGCGGTATCCGAAATAGTTTCTGTAAATATGGTGATGGTTTTCGTTATGTCCCTCACCGTTCGGCCAAACCACGAAGGTACAACCGGCATTCTTTTTGCCTCCGAAGTAGCAATATTCCACTGTGTTATTTTGTCCCCACAGATGTATCCAGGTATCTTCATCATTCCGGTTGGGTTTGTTGAAATGATCGATTACACAATTCCTGACAACAGAGTTGTAGGCTGTTTTATTGGTTCCTTTGCGGAATTCGATCACCCCTTTTCCCGGGGCATAGCCGTTTACAAATACCAATCCGTCTACTACTAAGTATTTCCCGTACATGTTGAGAAAAGAAGATCCTTCCAGAGTTGTTTTACCAGGCTCTTCCACCGTTAGTGTAATTGGTTTTTCTGCGGTTCCCTCTCCGTAGAAAACAAGTTGGGCATCTTTCCATACGCCGGATGCAAGAACAATCTGATCTCCCGGTTGAAGCGATTTGACCTGTGCGTCGAATTCGGCGACATTGGCGACCTTATAGCTCGCGGATTGCAACAGATAAGGTATAAAAATGAGGAATAAAAGAAACTTTTTCATTGAATGAATTTTATTTTTGATATAATACATCGATAAATGCATTGGCAACTTTGTCTTGGGCGGTACCGTTATAGTCAACCACATTTACCCTCATCAGCCCGTTTTTATTGGTATAGCTGTTCTGGAACCAAATAACATCTCCAGGGGTGTAAGTAGAATTGCCGGAAGTATTTTTGAAATAACTGATATTGTTGGCAGATGGTGCTGTGATACCTGTAAACAGATCGTCTGTAATGTCTTTGATCTCACAATTGTTGAATTTGTCGATCAATTCTTTTTGTGTTGCATTGGCGGCATCCAACCTTCTGAATTTTACGGTTACGCTGTTGAATTCGCTTACATTCATTTGTCCGGCAGCAGTCAATGCATTGGTACCGCAATAGAAGTTTTTGAGTGTCCCTTCAGCCAAAGCGTGAGGGCCATAGAAAACATATGCTCCGGATCCGTTAGAGTAAGTAATGAATTCTATGTCTTTCGGATGGGAGGTAGCCTCACAGTTGGTGTAAGTGCCATGTTCTCCGTCGAAGAAAGATGCCGTTGAATTCGCACCCGTACTTCCTCCGTTACCACCTTGCGCCATAGTGAACAGGTTGAAATAAGAATAACAGTTAGGTACTACAACTACAAAACCACTTTGGATGGTAAGATCTTCACAAGCATTGTGTGTCATCCATAGATCTGCGGTCATATCTTGTGTAAAGTAAGACGGCAGCGTAATTTTTATCTGGTTGGAAGATGAAATAACAAAATTCAGTTCGTCGGTTCCGAAATAAATGTTGTCGATCCTGTCCGGATTAGTTACGCCGACGGTGATTACCTGTCCTTTATAAGCTTGGGCGGGAGTCGAGAGCACTACAGGTGGAACAATAATCTTATTGGTTGGATACGCCTGGCTGACCCAGTAATATGCCTCAGCCCCTTTATGGTATTCCAGTTTAATATCTGCTTCCGAATCACAGATTACAGGTATGAGAATCGTTAATAAGTTATCACTTTGAAAAAGAATTTGCGCTTTCCGGTCGGTAGTTCCCGATAGAAATGCAGCAGTAACGGATTTTAATCCTTCACCGGTAATATCGAGTGGCATATCGCTCACCAGCACATCGCCGGGATTCAATTCTACAGTAACATCTTCGGGTTCTACGTATTCAACGGTGAAGTTACCTGCACTTTGTCCGGTACCTTTATTATTGAATACCTTAATTTTACCGGAAGTCTCGAATCCGGTAATTTCTATTATCATCTGGGTGTCGGAAATTTTGTTTTTGATTCTGGTCCTGACTCCGTTGATTTGTACCGAGTCGGCCGTAGCAAATCCCAAACCGCTGAGGGTGATTTCGGCTCCGGCACTTCCTGATTGCGGTACGAAATCAGTTACTTCCGGCGCTTTTACCGAATTCAGGATATCGTTTTCATTGATATGTAACGTCTCGTCACAGGCTGACAACAGCAGGCAGAGACTGAAAAGCGGAAAAATATAATATTTGAAATATTTCATGACTGTAATATTTTGCATTTTGGATAATCAATAACCATAGTTTTGCGTAAGAATGAACTCCGTGCTGGTGTCGATTTCTTTTTGCGGAATGGGCAAAAGAATTTTTTCTTCCGGAACAGATGCGAATGCCGGGCCTTGTGTGCCGGAGCCGTAGCTGGCATACCAGCCTCTTTCCGTTACGAAAAATTGATTATTCATGACGGGGATCAAACGGTTAGTTCTGACCAGATCGTAAAAACGCTGGTTTTCGAAAGCAAATTCGGCACGGCGTTCTTTTTCCATGGCTAAGCGGAAAGCCGACTGACTGGGGATGTCGGTAGAGGTCAGGGTGCCAAGTCCTGCACGGAATCTTATCTGATTCAGATAAGGAAGTCCGGCAGAGGGACCTGATAATTCGTTTTCTACTTCTCCCAGCATCAGTATCACATCGGAGTATCGCAGTACCTGCCAATCGTTTTCTGCATCATCTTTCCGTTTTACCTGCGAGAAATATTTTTTGACGAAGCGGTTGGTTGCGTCAATGGTAACTGCTTTTCTGGCATCGTTGTCTTCGAAAACATTTTTCATCAAGTCGTCCGACGGATAGTTGTAACTGTTTCCATCGCCGATAATGTATTTATCTCCCGAGCTGGCTGGACTGAATCTGTTGGCCAACGGGTTTCCTTCATTCCCCGGACCGGATTTGAAACGAATGGCGAAAATGGTTTCTTTACTCATCTCGTTAATGGTGGAAAAAACATCGGCATAGTTCTCCATCAGCCCGATTTCATTGCTATGTGCGTCACTGTAATTTTTGATATCCAGTAAAATTGTTCTGGCTGCATCATAATTCTTTTGAATCAGGTAAACTTTAGCTAATAAAGTTTTTGCACTCCATTCGGTCACTCGTCCCAGATCCGAATTATCGGTATATTTTTTCGGCAGATAGGTGTCGCCTTTGAGATTCCCGGCAGTTTGCAGGTCATCGATAATCTGGGCATAAACAGCACTTACAGACGAACGGTTTATTTTCTGTGCTTCTTCAGTACTGATATATTTGGTCACGAGAGGTACCGGTCCGAACAATTGTACCAGATTATAATAGTGATAGGCCCTGATAAAGCGCATCTCACCTTCATATTGGTTTCTGTCGCTTTCATTTTCTACCAGATCCAGGTATTTTAATACCAGGTTGGCATTACGGATATTTCTGAAAACATCTCCCCAATATTGATATACCTGTGTATTGGTAGTCATCGGCCTGAACATATCCAGATCGTTGAATTCCAGGTTGGTGGTATTGGTGGAATTAACCGAATACTGGTAAGAGTTGTCGCTTCTCAGTTCTGTCATCATCCATTCGGTATTGAGAGGAGTACGAAGCCCGTTGTAACTGCCGATCAACAGGGCAACCACATCTTTTTCATTCGTAGGCACCTGTTTGTCCAGCAGTATCTGGGTGTAATCGGCGTCTTCACATCCGTAGCAGAAGACCAGGATGGATATCATGATCGGATACAGTATATTTTTTATCTTTGTCTTCATGATTTTTAAATTTAGAAAGTTAATTGCAATCCTAAAGTATAAGCTCTCTGTAAAGGAAATGCTCCCCGTTGGTAGCCATCCATGAAAGGAGAGGCGTAGGTATCACTGGTATATTTATATTCAGGATTGATCCCCCGGTAGTCATTACTCATGATGTATAATAGATTTTGCGCGGTTCCATAAACTCTTAATCCTTTCAGATGCATTTTCTTAGCGCTTTTTGCAGGAAGCTTGTAGCCTAAAGAAATATCACGGAGTGCGATATAAGATCCGTCTTCGATTGCAAAATCGGTCAGCATCCAGTCCATACCGCCGGCACGGGCATTCGGCGTTTTTCCATCGCCCGGAAATACATCCGATACCCATTGGTTGTTTGCAAAATGTTCGTTGAATCGCTTGTTTTCATTGTAGAAAATATCCCCGTTGACAATGCTGTTTCCCTGTACTCCCTGGAACATGAAGCTCATATCGAAATTTCTGTAAGTAAGTTTGTTCGTGAGACCCCAGGTGAATTCCGGGAAAGGATTGGCATCGAATACTACACGGTCGCTGGCATCGATCTTGCCGTCTTTATTCTGGTCTACCACTTTCAGCCCTCCTGCAACCGCATACATTTTGACCCGGTTTTTGTCGGCTTCCGTACCGGTTCCGAAGGCGTTTACTTCTTCTTGCGACCATACTCCGTCGGTTTTATATCCGAAGTACTGTATAGACGGGCCTCCTACGATAGCAGCATACATTTCATTCCTTTCTCCGGTATAATATTGGGCAGCTTCACCTCCGAGTTCCAATAATCTGTTTTTGTTGGCCGAAATATTGAAAGTAGTTTCCCATTGGAATTTTTTATTCATAACATTGATGGTGTTCAATTCTATTTCCACCCCTTTGTTGCGGACCTGTCCGATATTGTTCCAATGGTCTACAAAGCCGGCAAAGCTGAGCGAAGGTTGTTTGAACAGCATCTGGTCGGTGATGGAATAGTAGTAATCGAAAGTAAGAGAGATTCTGTTATTGATGAATCCGAGATCGATACCGACATTGGTCTCGTTCGTTTTTTCCCAACCCAGTGTGCTGTTACCCAGTGTTGTTCCCAAGGCGAGGCCAGGAATTAGGCTCCCCGTTCCGTTGCCTAAAGAATAGTTCGCAGTATAAAGCGGGTTGTCGTAAGCATAATCTTCAATGGCATTGTTTCCGGTCACTCCGTAGCTGGCGCGGATTTTTGCGTTGGAAAGAAATGTAAGCGATTCCATGAATTTTTCTTCTGAAAGTCTCCATCCTAAAGAAACAGAGGGGAAGCTGCTCCAACGATATCCCGGTGCCAGTTTGGAGCTATAGTCTGAACGAAAACTTACTGAAAGCAAGTACCTATCCTGAAAAGAGTAGTTGACACGTCCGAGAACAGAGTACAGTTCATCAGGTGGTAGTTCTTTGGTGTATGTACCATTTTTTAGGAAAGTATTGGCGTAATCCAATGATGGAATGGCGTCCGATGCATAGTCGGTACCCTGTATTCCTGCTAATTTGGTGTCGGTTCGTTGATAGGAGAACCCGGCCAGGATATTCAGTTTGTGATCTTTATTTACAGTCAGATCGTATGTCAGGGTGTTTTCTGTAAGTAGTCCTATGATCAATTGGTTGTAATAAGTTCCCACACTCGGTTCGCCTTCTTTCTTGGCTCCATAAGCTATAAATTCATTATTTTCGCTGTAATTGGCATACACACCCTGGGTAGACCTGAATACGAGATCTTTCATTAAGTTGATATTGATGTAACTGTTAGACATCATCCGGTATTCGTTTCTCTGGCGTGTGTCTCCGTTAAGGATGGCCACCGGGTTATTGTTCTGTGAAGACCAGGGCGTAATATTACTTGCGGTAGAAATGAATTCTGTTCCATCCGGAAGAATTCCATTGTATGAACCTGGTTTCCAGTTGGAAAAATGACGGGGATGGGCATAATCGCCTTCCGATACATTAAATTGTCCTACAGAACTTACATATTCGGCCAGTTCGGCGGTATAGCGTACCGGTACCCAGGAATAGAAGCGGGTGTAATCCGTGAAGTTATTGCTGGGGCGTTCTCTTTTTGAATAGGTAGGGTTCATATTGATTCCTATGCTTACAGCTTTGCTCAGTGTGGCGTCTAATTTGGCCCGGAGACTGAGTTTGTCGTAAATATTTCTCTTCATGATACCGTCTTCAGAGGTATAGTTGCCTGACAAGAAATATTTCACTTCTTTAGTTCCACCTGAAATATTCAACTGATAATTGTGAATCCACGCTTCATCTCTCAAGGCTTCTTTCTGATAATCCACTTCATCGCCTATAATCTGAGTAGCGAGGATATATCCGGTTTTTTCAGCGTTTCCGGCATAATCGACTCCGCCGTTGGCTGCATTCTGATAGAGCATTTTTACATAGTCGCTGTATTTCATGATAGGATTCAGCTTATACGGCGTTTTAACCCCATGATAAGTGTTGAAAGTGTATTTCGGCTTGTTGATCTTGGCGCTTTTGGTAGTTACCAGGATCACACCGTTAGCCGCCCTGGAACCGTAGATAGCGGCAGAGGCGGCATCCTTCAGAACTTCAATAGATTCGACATCGGCCATTTCAACGAAAGATAAACCATCGGCTACGGGATAACCGTCGACTACTACAAGAGGTGTTGCATTCGCACTGATCGATCCGATTCCCCTGACACGGATTTGAGGAGCTACCCCGGCTTCGGAAGTCACATTTTGTATATTAACCCCGGCAATTTTTCCCTGCAGAGCCTGGTCGGCGCGTGTAACGGGAAGATCTTCCAAACCTTCGGTGTTCAGTTTAGCGATGGAACCTGTAAGATGCGATTTTTTTTGCACACCATATCCAACCACTACTACTTCGTCGAGTAATTTGGTATCCTCCTCCAGTATTACATTAATTGTAGTTTGAGAACCTACTGTGACGGATTTTGTATTATAACCCATAAAGGAAAACTGTAGCACGGCTTTCGTATCTGGCACCGTAATTTTGTAATTCCCGTCTATATCCGTAACAGTACCGGTAGTGGTGCCCGGTATCGATACCGTTACCCCGATCAAAGGCATATTGCCTGCGTCTACCACCGTACCCGTTATGGCAGGCTGTTGCTGTATTCCAGCCGGGGCTGCCGTTAATGCAGGTACCGAACAAAGAAAGATGCCAAGTATTAACAAGGCATATTCCAGTCTACCCATCAAAGAAAATCTGATCTTGTTCATAGGATTTTTTTTACATGATATTAAATTGTTCTGAAAATTGTTTTCTGACACTCCTTATATGTTCTAAATTTCGCCTTTATTATATTATGGTACATATATACTATAACAATTAAATATTTTAAGCCTTATGTATGATTAATTGGATAACCAATTATGTGTGTTTATTTTTATTTATTCAATTGGTGAACCAATTATTTTGCTGCAAATATAAATAAACATTTTTCTAAACCGTTCGATTTAATATTAATATTTTTGTCTCAATGATTGTCAAAGCATTAAAAATAGCTTATAATTATTTGTATATCAGTATATTAATTAAAAACATGTTTAACAACATGTTTTTTGATGGTAAATATTTTCATTAAAAATTTTTTTCATTTAAAAATCTTCCATACTTTTGGCAGACCAATTTGGCAGACCACTTTGGTAAACCAATAAGTGTTCTTTTTATTTAACAGTCTTTAGAGGTGATAATTTCGTACCTTTGCTGTTTGAAAAATTAAAAGGCTCAAAATGTTATGGAACTAACAATTAACAAACCAGTAGATACAGAGAAACCGGTAGATTCGATCATCAGGCAATTGAAACATTTGCTGAATACGGGTCAGCTAAGTCCGGGCGACAGGCTTCTTTCAGAACGTAAATTGGCAGAAAAATTCGGGGTAGGTCGCACACATGTGCGTGAGGCGATCAAAAAACTGGAATTCTACGGAATTCTGAAAACCCTGCCTCAAAGTGGAACTTTTGTCGCCGGATTGGATATTTCCGCATTGGAAGGATTAATCTCAGATGCATTGCACATCGAAACTTACGATTTTTATTCATTGGCAGAGTCCCGTCTGATATTGGAAACCAGTATTGTGCGATTAGCCTGCCAGCGAAGAGATGAAGAAGACCTGCAACAGATAGAAAACTGGATAGAGGCTTATGAAAACAAAATTAAAACAGGTACTCCTGCGGTAGAAGAAGATTTATGTTTTCACAGGCAGATAGCCGAAGCTTCTAAAAATCAGGTAATGAAATCGATGATGTTGATTATTGCGCCGGATATTATGACGAATTACAGGAAATATAAAACTTGTTGCGATACAACGCAGCGCTCGGTGGCTGCCATGGAACACCGTCTGCTGCTCGAATATATTCGCAACCGGGATGAAGAAGCGGCTGTAACCATGATGGTCCAACATCTGAAAGGGGTTATGGAATACGCCCGTTCTCAAATTGTTTCAGAAAAAATGCTTGCGTCGGGAACGGCGTAACAGAATAACAGACATTATGTACAAAAAACAGACATCTATCTACAGCTTGATTTGTGCGGCTATGTTTTGGGTTTCCGCCATACAATTCTCTGCGGCACAAGAACATCCCTGCCTGATTCTTACCAAAAATGGAGCAGGTGAAATCCAGAAGAACCTGGGAGATGCTCCCTTGTTCGACCGGATACTTGGGGATGCAAAAGCTGAAATAGATGTTGCTGTTTTGCAACCGGTCAATGTTCCGCTGCCTAAAGATGCGGGAGGGGGCTATACACATGAATGTCATAAGAAAAATTATGTGCAAATGCAGCAGGCCGGTGTTTTGTATCAGGTATACAAAGATCCCAAATATGCTGCATTTGTAAAACGGATGCTGATAGAATATGCCAGGATGTATCCGGCCCTGCCTTTACATCCGGTACAGAAATCGAATTATCGCGGAAAACTTTTCTGGCAGGGACTCAACGAATGTGTCTGGCTGGTACACACGGCCCAGGCATACGATTGTATCTATGATTTTCTTTCACCGGAAGAAAGAAAAAATATCGAACAAAACCTTTTTTACCCAATGGTGAAATTCATCTCGGAAGATAATTCTGCTACATTCAATAAAATTCATAACCATGCTACCTGGGCTACAGCCGGGGTTGGAATGATCGGTTATGTAATGAAAGATAACAACCTGGTGGAAAAAGCGCTCCTGGGTTCTAAAAAAGACGGGAAAACAGGTTTCCTCCGTCAAATAGATTTGCTGTTTTCTCCGGACGGATATTTCAAGGAAGGTCCTTACTATCAACGGTATTCACTGCAACCGTTCATCCTGTTTGCACAGGCCATTCAAAACAATGAACCTGTACGGAATATTTTTGCTTACCGGGATAGTATCCTGGTTAAAGCGGTTCAGACCTCTCTGCAACTGGCCTACACCGACGGACAATTTTTTCATCTGAATGATGCCCTGGATAAAACCTGGCACAGTATAGAACTGGTCTACGGGGTGGATATAGTTTACCATGTTACGAAAGATGCTTCTTTGTTGAGTATCGCCCGCGAACAGAACCAGGTGATATTGAGTGATGCCGGCTTGCAGGTGGCGCGTGATATTAACCGGAATAAGGAACAACCGTTTGTTCTTCGCACTTCTCTGATACGTGACGGTGTCGACGGAAAAGACGGAGGAATAGGAGTCCTGCGCATGGGAAATGCCAGCGACCAGACCTGTGTGGTATTAAAAGCTACGGCACAGGGAATGGGACACGGACATTTTGATAAACTTTCCATTTCGTTTTATGACAATGGAAAAGAAATCCTGCAGGATTACGGTGCCGTCCGTTTCCTGAATATCGAACCGAAAAACGGCGGACATTATTTGCCGGAGAATGATACCTGGGCGAAACAAACAATTGCCCATAATACTCTGGTGGTGGATGAAACATCCGACTATAACGGAGTTCTCGATGTTGCGGAAAAATATGCCCCGGCTATTACGGGCTTTGTAAATAAACCCACTTATAAAATGGTTTCTGCAGAAGAAACCAACGCATACCCGGGTGTGAAAATGAGTAGAACCGTTATCTTATATCAGGATACTCTCGATAAAAACGGCTTTGGAAAACCGCTCCTGATCGATTACCTGAAAGTGGAATCCAATCAGGTACACCAATACGATCTGCCTTACTATTTTCTGGGGCAATTGATCCATACGGATTTCAAGTATACGCCTTTCACGGTTTCCCGTGAGCCTTTGGGTACTAAAAACGGATACCAGTATCTTTGGAAAGAAGCAACAGGGAAGAGTGAAAAGGAAACTGCTGCAATGACATTCCTCAACGGAAACCGCTTTTACACAATTACTACGCTTACGGATTCCGGTACGGAATTATATTTGAACAGGATAGGGGCAAGCGACCCGGATTTCAACCTGAGAAACGAACCTGCATTTATGTTGCGGGAAAAAACGGCGAACCGGGTTTTTCTTTCGATCGTGGAACCACACGGTGAATTTAATCCCTGGGAAGAATACACTATTCAGCCATATTCCAATATTAAGGAGGTCCGGCTGTTTGAGAAAAAATCAGTAGGACCGGAAAAAGGAAAAACGGTTCTTCTGATTACTACTACGGACAACAAAACAGTATCAATACCAATCAATTAGCAATTCAATAAAATCATGGAAAAAATTCAAAGTAAGCCGTTCTTTATTGCAGCGGACGAGAAAATCTACACCGCAGGCGAAGGAATTACCCGCCAATTTGTAGGGTATGACAACAGTATCATGATGGTGAAAGTCATGTTTGAAAAAGGTGCCATAGGCATACAACATGCACATGTCCACGCTCAAACAACCTATGTTGTATCCGGTAAATTTGAAATGACCATCGGAAACGAAACGAAGATATTGCAGGCAGGCGACGGTTTTTATACGGAACCCAATATCATCCATGGATGCGTATGCCTGGAAGCCGGTATCCTGATCGATGTGTTCAGCCCGATCCGTGAAGACTTTCACGCAACCATCTGATTATAAATATCATTTTCAATTCTCAATTCTCAATTTTCAATTAAAAAAATGAAAGTAAAAGGACTACGCTGGTGGGTAATCGGAATGATCGTATTAGTCACGATTATTAACTACCTGGACCGGAATACTTTGTCCATCATGTGGCAGGGTATTGTAAAAGACCTGGGACTGATAGATATAGACTCTCTTTCTCCCGAAGAATACTCCCAGAAATCCAAAGAGATGTATTCTTACATCTACATGTTTTTCATGGTGGCCTATGGGATCAGCCAAATGCTTTCCGGAAAACTGTACGATAAGATCGGAACCCGGATCGGTTTCGTAGTTTCCGTAACAATATGGGCCATTGCCGATGCCTGTACTGCTTTTGCCCGTGGAATCGGTTCTCTGTGTTTTTTCCGTTCCATGCTGGGATTGGGAGAAGCGGGTCCCTGGCCGGGTGCAGCCAAAAGCAATGCCGAATGGTTCCCTACTAAAGAAAGGGCCTTTGCACAAGGACTTTTCAATGCGGGAGCATCTGTTGGTGCCATTATTTCGCCGATTTTAATCGCCTTGCTTTATACGAACTTCGGATGGAAAATGACTTTTGTGATCATCGGAGGATTAGGCCTGTTGTGGCTGATTCCCTGGTTGATCATCAATAAAAAAGGCCCGAAATATCACGATTGGATTACGGAACAGGAACGGGAGTATATCCTGAGCGGACAGCCGGAAGCAACCATGACAAACGATAAAGCTTTGTCGTGGGGAGAACTGGTTAAAAACAAGAAAAGTTGGTCGGTCATCGCCGGTCGTTTTTTTCTGGATCCGGTTTGGTGGATGTTCGTTGCCTGGCTGCCGATCTACCTGTTCGATGTTCACGGATTCGATATCAAGAGTATCGGGATGTACGCCGGTATTCCGTATATCGGAGCCATGGCCGGCAGCCTGATCGGAGGATGGTTCTCCGGTTACCTGATTAAAAAAGGAAAAACATTGAATTATGCCCGGAAAGCAGCAATGGTTATCGGAGCCTGTATCATGTTACCGGCATTGATTGCTACGGCATTCGCTTCTGATGTTGCCGTTGCCATTGCACTGATGGCCTTCATCCTGGCAGGATTTCAGTTTGCCATGGGAAATATCCAGACTTTACCGGCCGATTTCTTCTCCGGGAAAACAGTGGGCTCTCTGGCAGGTTTGGGTGGTGCAGCCGCTACGCTCGGAGTGATCCTTTCCATGGTATTTATTCCCAGCCTGACGGCAGGAGGCAATTGGTTGCCGTTCTTCATCCTGGGAGCCTTTTTGGTCCCGTTATCCATCGGATCGGTATTCTTTTTTGGAGGAAAAATTGAAAATCAGCAAAACAAAAAATAAAAAACAAATTAAAAACGGATGATCCGGTATTTAGAAATATTTTTCTCTACCGGTGCATTCGTTTACGAAAAAATAACTCAACTAAAACATCATTTACAACAAAATTAAAGACATGAAGTTAAAAGGAAAAGTAGCCGTTGTTACAGGCGGTGCAAGGGACTTAGGCAGGGAAATTTCCCTCAAACTGGCGAAAGAAGGCGCCAAAGTGGTTATCAATTATTTTGATAACGAACAAGATGCGGAAGAAACAAAGAAACTGATTGTAGAAGCCGGAGGACAATGTGTCGTTGTCCAGGGCGACATGACCCAGGAACCCGATGTGAAAAAACTCTTTGCCGAATGCAAAAAAGCTTATGGAGAAAAACTGGATGTCTTGGTCAATGTAGTCGGTGGACTGGTCGGCCGTAAGAAAATCGGAGAACAAGATCTGAATTGGTACAATTTCCTGATGGATGTCAATATGAAAAGTTGTTTCCTCTGTACCCGTGAAGCTGTTCCCATGATGGGAAAAGGGTCGTCTATCGTTAACTTTTCCTCCCAGGCGGCTCGCGACGGAGGAGGTCCGGGCGCATCCATGTATGCAACAGCTAAAGGTGCTGTAATGACTTTCACCCGTTCTATGGCCAAAGAATTAGGCCCCGATGGAATCCGTGTCAATGCACTGGCTCCGGGCATGATCGCCACTTCTTTCCATGACAGGTTCAGTACTCCTGAAGGACGGAAAAACGTAGCAGCCGGAACTCCCTTGCGCAGGGAAGGTGTCGCTTACGAAATCGCCGACCTGGTAACCTATTTGGCTTCTGAAGAATCTTCATTCATCACCGGAACGAATATCGATATCAACGGTGGAACTTATTTCTCTTAAATATAAAAAGATGCTTGCTTGTTGTTGCGGATCTGGTTCCGCAACAACAAGTGATTTACACTCTATTTCTGTTCATTAAATCTCAGTCCATGAAACAGTTTTTACATATCATCTCTTTGCTACTGTTGGCTCCTTTTCTGAGCTACGGGCAAACCATTGCGATCAATTCTTCTTTTGAAGATTATACGCCGGGGAGTATTAAAGGGCAACAAAACTGGACCATTACTAACGGTACGGGTGTTGTGGTAAGCAATTCCGATTACGCACATACGGGAACCAAGGGATTACAGTTGCTGAACAAAGTACAAACCCAGGTGGATTTCGAACCTTATGCCAAAAACGCCGCTGGTATTTCCGATGATGTATATGTGGATCTTTGGTTGAAAATCAAGTCGATCGGAGCAACTTTTTCTATTACGGGATTTGATCTGGCGTCTTCCAATAGCCGGCATTTTTTAGTGGAATTTGGTACCGATAATAAAATTAAGATATTCGACGGAAGTTCAGGGTCTTCCACCATCAAACCCACTTATACCCTGAATACATGGTTCCGCATTTCTTTCAAACTCAGCAATTCCACACAGAAATATCGTTTCGCTTTGAATGGATCGGCTTACGACAATGAATTGAGTTTCAGGGAAGTCCGGGCGACTCCGATGGATTTCCATTCCCTGCGTTTTGCTCATGCAGCATCTACAACAGATTGTGATATTGCGATCGACGATATGTATGTAGGTACCAACCCCATATCTGATATCTCTTTCGGAGGAACGGCAAACGCCAGGGTAATTACATTAGCCCAACCGGAAATTGGTAAGATTACATTGAACCCCGATCAACCGGAATATGAAAACGGTACGCAGGTAACAGCCACATTGTCGGTTCCCCAGGGATATAAAAATGCCGGTTGGACCGGCGACCTGGATGGTACGGAATTAATAAAGATATTTACTGTAGATAGGAATATGACGATCGGTGCAAATGTAATCATCGACGAATCTGATCCTCCCGCCAAATATTTATTGACAGTTGTTCAGCCGGTCAAAGGAAGTATTACGATTACTCCGGAATCGGCAGACTCTTATTATTACAGCCATACAAATATTACAGCGAATGTTAGTTATTCGAACTGTGAGCAATTCAACGGATGGACAGGCGATTTGTCCGGAACTGAAGTCACGAAAACCTTTACGATCACTTCCAATATGCAGATTGGAGTAGGTATCACAGAAAATACAACGCCGGCCCAGACCCGTTCCGTGAAGAATTTTACAGAACTGAAATCTGCCTTGGGCGTAATGAACCCGGGAGATATCATCGAGTTGGCCGATGGAGAATATACTTGTACTGCTCTGTCGGTCGCCCGGAGCGGTTGTCCGGATCGTCCGATCTATATTAAGGCAAAAAACCAGGGCAAAGCCGTATTGAAAGGAAAAGTGGCTTTTACATTGAAAAATGGTTTGGAATATCTTACTTTCGAAGGATTGACCATTGAATCGGATCCGGTGGAGAGTCTTTTTAAATTAGAAGGATGTAACAATATCCGCATTACAAAAAATGTGCTCCGGATGAATAAGCTTACCGAGGGGCAAACTTCCAAATGGATTTTAATAGGCGATGTCTGGAACAATAAGGTTTGTATCAGTCACCATAACCGGATCGACCATAATTATTTCGATACAAAAGTAGACGGTGGCGCCTGGGTGGTATTGGATGGTGCTCACGGAACGGATCCCGGCGATATCTCGAAATACGACCGGATCGATCACAATTATTTCCGGAACAATACACCTCGCGTAGACAATGAAAAAGAAACCATTCGTCTTGGAGTCAGCGATCTGACGCCTTGCAGCGCCTATTGCACAGTAGAATATAACCTGTTTGAAGATTGCGACGGGGATCCGGAAATCGTTTCGGTCAAGTCTTGCGACAATATCATCCGCTATAATACATTCCGCAGATGCCTGGGTACCCTGAGTCTTCGCCAGGGATTCCGTAACACGGTAGAAGGCAATTATTTTTTCGGAGAGGGTAAAACCGTGGATGGTAATGGTTGCGGTGGTATCCGGGTATACGCAAAAGATCATAAAATCTTCAATAATTATTTTGAAGGATTAACCGGTGAAAAATGGGATGCAGCCTGTACCATTACCAATGGCGACAATGCCAATACATCGACCAGTTACAGCTCTCATTATATTCCTGAAAATGTGATTTTTGCATTCAATACTTATGTGAATAACAAATCGAACATTGAGATAGGATTTACCAATAATGAGAATTATAAGAAGTATCCGGTAAACTGCCAGATCGCCAATAATATTTTTATCGATGATACGGCTCCCATAGTGAAGGCTTACAGTACCAATGCTTTGGCCGGAGTTTCTTTTTCTAATAATATCATGTATCCTACAGGAGCTTCCTCCATTGGTATCACTGTTACGGAAAGCCAGGTAAAACAGGTAGATCCGCAATTGGTAAGATCCGATTGCCGGACGGCAGGTGATGATTGTTCACATAAACTTCCTTATGCTGTTTATAAGCTAACGGCGGGAAGTCCGGCGATAAATGCAGCAACAGGCAATTTTGATTATGTCACACTGGATTTCGAAGGTCAGCCGAGAGGATCGGTTAAAACCATTGGAGCCGATGCTTATAATAATACATCTATTACAGCCGGTGTGCTGGGAACAGAACATGTAGGCCCGGATGCCATTGATTTTGAGTTGATTGTGAATAGTCATCTTCCTGAAAATGCGGGATACAGACCTGTTGTGCAGGTTTACGGATATGCTCCGGGCATCGTAAAAGCCGAATTTTCGGCACAAACAATTGCAGAAGGAACGATTAACTTATACGATGTGAATGGCAGACTAATGAAAAGTATTGCAATCAAATCGTCCGAAGGAATGAACAGCGTAATAATTCCTGTGGATCTTCCCGGAGGAATCTATATTTTCGAATTGAACACAGATACATACAAAGCTACAACTAAATTTATCCTGAAGTAAAAATGAAGAAATTATTATTGATCATACTGGTAATGTGCCGTATTAGCGGCTTGTATGCCCAAAGCGATTCTACTGCTTATGGGGTGGTTATCCCGAAAGGTTTTACATATCAGTTAGATGTGGTTTATGAGGTGGTGAATGGGTGGGAAGGGAAAGTCGATCTGTACCTTCCCCCCAATACCGGCAAACCGGCTCCGGTGCTTATCAATATTTACGGAGGCGGCTGGAACCATGGAAACAAAGAAAGTCAACGGGGTTTTTCGTCTTTTTTTAAGAACAACATGGCAGTTGCCAATATCTCTTATCGCCTGGTAGATGAGGCTCCGGCTCCGGCAGCTATCCAGGATGTGCGTTCTCTGATGATCTATCTGGTCAAACATGCGAAAGAATTGAATATCGATCCCGATAAAATCGTATTAATGGGAGGATCGGCCGGAGGACATCTGGCTTTGATGGGTGGCTATCTGGCCAACAACCCGCTGTACGATATCGACAGGCAGGGAGTAAAAACCATCAAAGCGGCGGCTGTATTGGATAAGTACGGCATTTCCGATATGGTCGATTTTTCTGTGGGGCCCAAACCCTATAAATCGGCTGTCCGTTGGGTGGCCGACCGGATCAATGATGTGGAATTTATCCGTTCCATCTCTCCTATATATTATGTTAACAAAAATACACCTCCCACATTTATTGTGCATGGTGATGCCGATCCGATCGTTCCGTACGATCAATCTGTCCGTCTGGAGAAAAAGCTGAAAGAAAATGGAGTGTACTGCGAGTTTATGACTGTCCCGGGTGGTGAACATGGGAAATTTTCAAAAGAAGAAAATAAAAAAATCAGTGAGGCGATGATTACCTTTTTGAAAAAAATAAAGGTGATTGGATGATGTGTAAAATAGAAAACTGAATAAAGAATCAACATTTAATTTTTTTAAGTTATGAAGAAGATTGTACTTTTAATGTTTATGTGTATTTCTGTTTTGGCAGTCCATGCACAATTGTTGTTTGAGGAAAATTTTGATTATCCCAGCGGAGCGCTGGAAGGACAAGGAGGCGTTTCTGGAAAAGGAGCCTGGTATGTTTGTAAGAAAAGCGGTGAAAATGGAGGTGCGTCGCCTCAGATAGTTGCTGGTAGTCTGAACTATTCCGGATATAAAGGAAAAAGCGAAACTGCTGTGGCTAAATTAGATCCGGCTATCGGAGCAACGTCTGCCGATCAACGGATTACTACAAGGTTCGTGATCGATGCAGCAGGAGATACTGCAAAATACAGCGAAATGAAAAAGGTATATGTAGCTTTCTTAGTCAATGTGGGCGCAGACTCCAAAACCAGTGCTGACCGGGATTTTTTTGACTTTGAAGCTTCTCTGACCAGCTCAAGTACGAGAGGACGTGTTTTTGCTAAAGTCAGTACTGCAGGAAAAGTTACATTCGGTATTAGTAAAAATGCTTCAACTCCAACGAGTTTTCCTGAAGTCGATTGTGGAAAGACAAACCTGATGGTATTGGTTTATACATACAATGAAAGTGATCCTGGTGGTGCGACCGGAAATGATATTATTGAATTATTCCTCAATCCAGATCCTCTAAAAACGGAAGCGGAACAAGCTTCTTCCGTGAAATTAACGGCAGCCGATAATACTACTGTTGCTGATTATGGTGCAAGCGCCGGTGTTGCTATCAACCTTCGCCAAAGAGGAATCAGTGCCCTGATCGGAGGTATCCGCTTGGGCTCTACCTGGGAAAGCGTGGTGGAAGGACAAGGTTCTGACGATGGAGGAAATTATACTTCCAAAGAAATCATACATGAACAATTCAATGCAACACCATGGACAGACCAGGCTTTGGGAAATTATACGGTTTCTGTCCCTGTAGGTACAGGTACCGGAAATATGTTGCTGGAAAATTGTTCTGTCGAAACTACAAAGGAAATAGCCGGAGCTTCTTCAGTGGGTAGAATTATCCTTCAAAAAACGGATAGTAAAACAGCTGCCGGAGTACTTGAATTTCCTCAGGTAACGAGTTGTGGAAAAGTAACGGTAAATGCCAATACCGGAAGCGTAAGTAAAACATTCAAGTTACAGAAGAAAAATGGAGCCAACTGGGATGACCTGGCCACCTTTACCACACCATCTGAAACTTTATCTGAAACTTCTTCAGCCTCGGCTTGTGCCAGTTTTTCTTATGATGTCAATTCGGCTACTCCCGTTACTGTGCGACTGATTAACAATACCAGTTCTACTCTTTATTTTTACGAAGTATGGATGACGGATTATGTAAAAGATAATTCTCCGATCAATTGGGTTATCGTAAATAAAGGTGAAGTGGTATCTTCCAGATATTATACGATTACAGGAATGGAAGTCCGTGAACCGCAAAAAGGACTCTACATCAAAAAAGACTTATATGAAGACGGTAGCCTGAAAACTTCCAAAGTATTTATCAACCACCAATAAAACACAAATGAATATGAAACGTTTAATCGCATTGATGCTGCCTCTGGCAGTGGCATTTTCTCTACAAGCTACGGTTATCCTGGATGAAACATTCGATTATACTGCGGCTACTCTGACAGATGCATCGGTCTCATCGTGGACTACCACAGGTACTCTCACTACCGGAGATGGCCGGATATTAACGAATCCACTTACTTACTCTAATATTGGAGGTACTTACATCCTCTCGGGACTTGGAAAATCTGTTCGCAATAATTATGCATCCGGAAGCAACTATATTTCATACAGGAGTTTTACAGCGGTTACTTCGGGAGTTGTCTATCTTTCATTCTTGTATAAAGGAGATGGCGACCAGGGACAAACTGCTTCGGAAGTGATAGGCCTGGCTGATCAGACCTCTAACTCAGCGGTAAAACCGTGGGCCGGTAAATCGGCAAGTGGTTCGAAAAATCCATTCCGCCTGGGAGTAACAAGGGTAAGTACAACCAGCGGTGAAATTCAGTGGGGAAGTTCAGATATAAGTACTGGAGAAGTATACCTGCTTGTGGTGAAATATGATTTTACCGCACAGAAAGCAACTTTGTTCATTAATCCTGTAATCGGTTCGGCAACAGAACCAACAGCTTCAGAAGTTTATGACGACTCGAAAGGAACAGTAAGAACTTCTCTTAGCAAATTAATGTTCAAACATAACGGATCATCCATTGCTAATTTTTATGTAGGAGGAGCCCGTGTCTGTACCGAGTGGACGGAAGCAGTGGCTTCTTACGCTGCTACAGCCTTGGAAATTGAGTCGGTTGTACCGGAACAGAACGCGGAATTTTTGTATTCTGCATTAACCGAGGCTACAGTAACATTCAATAAAGCAGTGACTAAAGGAACTGGAACTATTATATTATCCGATGGAGCAAGTATTACCGATATTTCTCTTGAAAATGTAACGGTTGATGGTGCAGTGGCTACTATTCCTATGACTCTGCTCTCAGATAAATCGTATACATTGACCATTCCTGCAGGTGCTTTTGAAGCAGGAACTGAAACATCCCCGGCGATTGTTCGTAATTTCACTACCATCGGAAGCCTGTCTTCCACTGATTTTCTGATCAATGACGATTTCGATAGTGGAGAACTGGAATCCAATTATTGGGATGCTGCAGTTTCAACCGGCTTGTTCAGTACTGCCAACCTGATTTATGGAGGAGGAAATTCCATGGCTTTGTCCGTTGCTAATCCGGTATTGCAGACTGCTGTCATGAACAGCGCCGGTTCTCTGGTTTTCTGGCAAAAACACAGCAGTAGCACCAATACTTCTCTCGACTTGAAGATCAGCGTCGATAAAGGAAATACCGGAACCTTTACCGAGTTGGTAGATAGCCGTATCGTAAAACCGACCAATACGGTTTTTGCACAAAAGAAAGTGGATATCGATTATAACGGACCGATTGTGGTCAGGATCGAAGCTGATGGTGCCGGAACTACACAGATTGGCTTGGATAATATGACCCTGACTGCGTATAAAGCCAACAAAGTTCCTGTAATCGAGGATATGTATACCAGCCCGCGTTTCCCGAGTGAAACAGATGCCATTAAATTCATAGGAAAGATCACAGATACGGATATTGAAGCTGTAGAAGTGAAATGGGGAACAGATCCTGGTCTGACGGGAGGAGTGCTTCCTTTAACTACTACCGGTGGTTTGTATGAATCGGCAACTATTCCTGCCCTGAAATCAGGAGATACCTTGTATTACCAACTGAAGATTACGGATGCTTCTTCTATTCTTACATCTTCTGTATACTGGGCTCCCGTATATAAAGCATATGATAAAATAGAAAATTTCAATACCGGTTTTACCACATTGCCTACATCGACAGGTAGCATACCTACAGAGCCGATTGTGATCACCAATGCTGATATAGCTTATTCATTTACAGGTACAACCAGAAATTCAAGTACAAAAGCAATTGAAGGGACTTCTATTCTGTTAGAAAAATCAGCCAGCAACGGAGCCATGGCAGTCAGCCTGCCTTCCGTAGGAACAATCAACCTGGATGTATTACAATGCTCCGGAACAGTAACCCTGGGAATCTATAAAAACGATGCAGGAACAGAAGATAACCTGATAGAAACGATTACCGTGGCAGGAACTCCCTGGCCGGTCAATACAGGAGATATTACTTTCAATCTGAAGACTGCGTCTAAAGTAATCGTGAAAAACCTCAGCGGAGGACAGGTTTCTGTCGATAATTTCCGTTGGATTCCCAATACCAATACGGCAATTAATTCTGTAGATGTTGCCGACCTGAAAGTCGTATCCGAACAATTTTACACCGTAACGGGTGCCGTAGCCTCTCCGTCTGCCACAGGATTATTGATTAGAAAAGTAATCTATGAAGACGGAAGCATGCAATCATTTAAAGTGCTGAAACAAATTAAATAATTTGTTTAGCTTTTACGTGTAACTAAAATCCATTTTACCACGGAGTATATATTTAAAAACTCCATGTACTCCGTGGTAAAAAAAACTTGAAATACGATCCCGAAATCTCCAATCCCTAAAAAAACACAGACATGCAATCCACTCTATCCAAATATCTTCTATATATACTGTTCCTTTTAACATCAACAGCTATATTCTCTCAGGAAGTATTGATCGATACCAATATCCAGGACTGGACAGCACAATCGACTTCCGGATCATATACGCAAAATATCACAGTACAAGGAGTAACTAAAGTAATCAAAATGACCGATTGCTCCGTAACTCCTACCCAAAGCGCTCCCGGAGCAGGAACTTCCGGAGAGTGCAGTAAAGGTCGGATTGTTTGCGCTTCCAATAAGGGAGTCGTAGAGTTACCCGAACTAAAAGATATAGGTCTGATCAGGATCAATGCCACCACAGGAAGCAACGACCGCTCTTTCGCCCTGGAAAAAAAGAATGGATCCAACTGGGATTTGTTGGAATCGTTTACTACCCAGAATACCTGCGGCCAGTTTACTTATACCTTGAACGCATCAGGTGCCATTACCCTGCGGATGCGTAGTAATACGGGAAGCTCATTGTATATCTGGGATATTTATGTCGAGTCCAAACCGGACCAGGGACCTCCGCAGATTGTAAGCCTTTCTCCTCAAAACGAGCAAACCGGTATATCGGTCAATCCCGTATTCCGATTCACATTTAATAAAAATATACAAAAAGGCACAGGTAATATTTCCATTTTTAATACGGAAAATACTTCGGTACCCTTTGTACAGGTAACTTCCGGTGATATCGATATTGAAGATAAAACAGCGGAATTCCAGTTGCAGAATGCGTTGGCAATCAATACAACATATTATATCCTGATTCCGGCGACTTTGTTCAAGGATGTGTCGGATACTTATTTCCCCGGTATCCAGTCTGATGCCGTATGGAGTTTTACCACCCGCAGTACATTGAATTCTGCAAAAGAGATTCTTTCCCTTAAATTACCCGGGCAGCAGGGAAGTACCCGTTTTCCGTCGGATGGAAAAATAGAAATAGACGTGAAATTTGCGACTGCTGACCGCCTGGTGCCTACCGAGTTTAATTTATCAGAAGCCGCTTCATTGGTCGGGGCATCCGTTACGGACGAAATAGATATTTCATCTCCGGTTACGTTCATTGTGAAGGCTGAAGATGGATCTACGAAAACCTGGACACTGACGG
Organism: Bacteroidales bacterium; assembly: GCA_031553775.1. Taxonomy (GTDB): domain Bacteria; phylum Bacteroidota; class Bacteroidia; order Bacteroidales; family Azobacteroidaceae; genus JAISFI01. The sequence goes on along the minus strand of JAVBLA010000024.1, from coordinate 44,365 downwards.
TGAAAAAACTGCCTAATACGGCAGCCGACATAACAAAATTTGAAATTGAAAGAGGAATTGCCGTGATCAACGTATCAACCGCTACGGTAGAAGTGACGGTTTGGGGATATACAAGCCTGGCCTCGCTTTCGCCATTTATAACTCTTTCTGCTAATGCTACCTGTAATATAAATTTGACCGTTCCGGCTGATTTTACCTCACAAAAAGAATATATTATTACATCGGAAGATAAAAGTGCGGTTAAAACCTGGAAAGTCAATGTGAAAGTGCTCCAACCTGCCGTATCTCCGGTTACTTACGAAGGACCGTGGAAGACCATGTCCCGTCAGGGATGGATTGCCTATAACCTGGGAGACGATGACACTAAAACAGGCTCCGATCCGAATGGAGCGGCAAATATTGCATCCGAAGGTAGCTTTGTAATGCTGTATTTTGACCTGATTCCGGAACAATTGGATTACCGGTTCCGCCCTACCGGAAGTTCGGGAGATAATTGGGAAGGAATTATGCAGGTACAGGTTTCTGCCGGAGGACAATACTGGGAGGTCGTAAGAACCCATGAAGAACTGGTCATTCCTTCTTCTACCAATTGCGCACAGCAAATTCCGGTCACGCTCGACGATACAGTGAGATATGTCCGCTTTATTTTAACTCACAAACCAGCCATAGGAGGAAATGCTATAGTAGACGGGATTACGGTTACACCAAAGCATATACGCGCATCTTATTATCCGGAAAATAATGAAACCAGTGTCCCTTTAGATGTAGAACCTGTCATTATTTTTGATACACCCATTCTAAAAATCAACGGGGTGAGCCTGCCGGATGCATTGTCTAATATTAAGTTGGTGCAAAAAAGTAATTCGACGGAGGTGCCTTCATCCGTTTCAATCAGTAATGAAAATAAACGGGTTACGATCAAGCCGGTTTCTCCATTGACGATTCTTACAAGCTATCAAATTGTCATAGAAGGAACAGTAGAGGCCGTAAATGGAATCCGGGAAACATTTACTGTAGCGGAATTTAGGACCGAAGCTTCTCCCGGAGATTCTAATAAAGATATTACTTCGTTTTCTGTTAATGGACAAAAAGGAAGTGCAATGATAGATAAACCCTCTAAAACGGTTACGGTGAAAGTACTTGAAGGTACAGATATAAAGAATGAAATCCCGGATATAGCGATCAATGGTAATTCGTACCGTCTGATCTGGAATTTCGGAGGAAGTGCTTGTCCTCAGTATTACGAGGTGACGGCAAACGACGGTACAACGGCAGAGTGGAAGATTGTTTTCATAGTTGATGACGGAACGGATATCCCGTTTCTTCCTTCCGGAGAAAGCCAGCTTGTTATCTATCCGAATCCTGCGCATAATTATTTCGGTGTGAAATCTGATGTGCATTTGAGATCTGTCCGGGTATATAATTCTTTGGGTGTGAAATTGAAAGATATACAAACCGATCGTTTGGAAGTAGATGTGGATATTACCGGTTTCTCTTCCGGCCTGTATATCGTAACGGCATTGTCGGCCGACGGAACCCTGAAGAAAGGTGTATTAATCAAAAAATAACCCTCAATCGGAATAAAAATGAAACGCAATATATTTTTAGTATTTATTTTATCGGGTTTTGTAAGTTCATTGTTGTCGCAGACTGCCTTCAATGTTTATGATTCGGGGTCTCCCGATGGAACCCGGTTCGAACTGAAAGACAGAAGCCAGTACACCAAAGTAACGGAAGTCACCACCCTCTCAAATGCCACCAAAGCATGTGCTTCTGCTTCGCCCGGAGAACTGATCGTTATCAAGAATGGTACCTATACCGGAAACCTGAATATTTCAGGTACGGGTACTGCCGAGAAACCGATTGTTGTCACAGCCGAAACTCCGGGAAAGGTAATCCTGAATGGTGCAAGTACCATTAAATTCGGTGGTGAATACATGATCCTGAATGGAATCGTAATGAAAGAATTCAAGGAAGGAACCGTAGTTACCTTCAAATGGAGTTCTTCTGTTCATGCTTTTAACTGCCGGATGACCAATTGTGTGCTGGATGGAAAAGACAACACGGTTCCTGAGGGAACAGATGTGAACTGGATTCTGATATTCGGAAAATATAACAGGATCGATCACTGCTATATCGGGGGAAAAAGTTCCAGCAATACCAATATTATGCTGAAACTGGAAGGACCTACTACCAGTGATAATTATTGCCGGATCGACCATAATTTTTTCGGAGACCGCCCTGATAATGGCAAGAACGGAGGGGAAACTATTCGCCTGGGTGACTCGAATACTTCTCTGAATGATGCTTATACAATGATCGAAGATAATTTTTTCTATCATTGTGATGGAGAATCAGAAATTCTTTCGATTAAATCTGGAAAAAATATCATCAGAAGAAATACAATTTATGAAAGTGTAGGAGGTATCGTATTGCGTCACGGAAACGGAAATACCGTCGAATCCAATTATATCTTCGGAAACTATAAACCCCTGACGGGCGCCATCCGGGTGATTAATGCCGATCATAAAATATACAACAATTTTGTACAGGCCTGTGTGGGTTCCGATTTTCATGCTCCCCTATGTATCCTGAAAGGAATTAAAAATTCTGCTTCCAATGGTTATCACAGAGTGCGGAATGTAGTGATTACGAATAATACGTTTGTCGATTGCGATTCTATCCTGATCGGATTTGTCAACCCCAGAGATGCGGCTACCCAGATTGAAGATCCTATCAATACGGCCATTGTAAACAATTTGTTTTATAATACCCGGAGAACCGGGAATCAGATGATCCAGTTCCAGAACAATGTCAATAAGGCAGATCTGATCATATCTTCCAATTATGTAACAACAAAAGACGGGAACTACAAAGAACCGGGTTTTACGGAAAAACCGCTTTCTTTTGAAACGAACCACTTTGGAATGTCCGGCCTGGGAGAATGTACAGCTCCCATTATCGCTAAATATCCGGTAGATTTTGTTATGGAAGATATTACGGGAAGCACCCGTCCGGATATTGTTGCCTGTGCCGGCGCACAACACATTGCCAATACAGGAAAAACGTTTAATTGCGCTACACTCGACAGGGTAGGGCCTTCATTCGATTATATGTATAATAAACCTGTACGTTGATCGTCTGTCTAAAATAGGATAGGGCCGGAATATCAAGCGTTTTGAAAAATTTCACTATATTTGTCATCATATTTGACGATCGTATGAAAAAACATTTTGTTCCGGTCCTTTTTTTTCTGGTCAATATTTTTCTGCCATCTTTTCTTCAGGCGCAGGAAGCAGACAGCACACAACTGAAAGATTTGATGGGTATTATCTTCGGAGAAAAAAAAGAAAATGAGAAAAAAACCGGCCGCAAAGAGCGGAAAAAAGAATTCGGAGCCCTGCCTTATGTGGCTTCCAGCCCTTCGGCAGGAGTGAAATTCGGGGCTGTGACCAATGCCCATTACCGGATCGGCAATCACCCTGATACCAAAAAATCAGCAGGAACCATATCACTGGCCTACACCACCAAAAAGCAATTGTTTTTCTATTTGCGTGATCTGACTTATTTTTCAAGGAATAAATGGGCGGCCGATTTTGATATTCGTTACAATAACAATAACGAAAATACTTACGGTTTGGGAAGCGGCACTCCTAAAGAAGCCAAAGAACAACTCGATTTCAGTACTATCCGTACCAACATATCGCTGATGTATGGTATCTTACCTACTTTGTATGTGGGGGGAGGAGTCAATTATAACCGGTATTACGATATTACCGGCTATGCCGAATCGGCAAGTGATCCTTATTTCCAATACAATTCATCCAGGGGAATAGACCCGACGAAATCTATAGCGGCAGGATATAATATCTCTGCTTTATTCGATACCCGCGATAATATTATCAATGCCTATAGCGGTATCAACGCCCGGGCTGTTTATTCTTCTTTGTTGAAAATTATGGGATCGGACCAGGCCTGGCAGCATCTTTGGCTGGAATTCCGGGCTTTCAAAAGTTTAACACAGAACCACCGTCACCGGTTGGCATTCTGGGCTAATGCGTCCATGATATTAGACGGAGAGGTACCTTATATGAATCTGCCGGCCACAGGATATGATCTCATGGGTAAATCTTCTTATGGCTATACCATTGGCCGTTTCAGAGGAGATAAATTGCTATTCGGACAACTGGAGTACCGTGTAGGTTTAACAAATAATGATTTATTGGGGGCTGTGCTATTCGGTAATGCAACTACCGTTTCTGCTCCCGATCATACGGTAAAACTGTTCGATTACCTCGATCCTGCGGGAGGGGTGGGACTTCGGATCAAACTGAACAAATTCTCCCGTACGAATATATCGGTAGATTATGCGATCGGTAAAAACTCTTCCGGTTTATATATCGATATTGCTGAAACTTTTTAACGAAGAAAATCCGCTATTCGTGGCGGGTGAATGGAATACTTCTCTGTTCCGGCAAATAAGTAACGGAGTTTATGACCGAAATCTTTCATCCATCCGAGATACAGGTAAGCAAATTTTCCACAGAGTGCGGAGCATACAATTATTCCCAATGACTCTATCCAGCCGGTTACAAATCCTGCCGTAATAAAAAGGATCAGATAATAAACTAAGTAGAAAACCAGCCAGAGGACAAAGGTGAAGGAACTTCTGAAATCATCGGTCTTGAGTTTGCGGGTGATTAACCGGGGTGTATATGCCGGAATACCATTGGCAATCCATCCGGTGATAAAAAAAGGTAATCCCGTAATTAACCCGGTCAGTTGAACAATCAACAAGATCAATGAAGGAGGCGATTGTATTTCCTTGTCCCTGACGCGGAGTTTCTTTAATACTGACATATATTGGCGGCAGGCTTCACAAAGTTTATCAGCTTTTTCAGGATCCGAAGATTCCAGAGTATCTAACTCCCGGGCAATTTCCTGCCGGGCCTGCAGCAAATGTAAAGGCGTTTCTTCCTTTTGATTCAACCGGCAAACAGATTCATCTCCGATGAGCGATAGCTGATAAAAATCTTCATAATGTGTATCCGACCGGATATCCTGTATAAGAGTGCTAATTGCCTGGGAAACGTCATCCCTCAGGATATTCATGGCTTTCGGCAGGTTTTCCCGGTAAAGCGGCATATACTCCCGTATTTCTATCGGTTTGCCGAAACGAATAACTACCTGAGTTCCGGAATGGACATAATCTTCATAATCGATACCCGTAGGAATAATGACGATTTCTTTACCGGGCATTTCTTCCTGTGCCTTGAACGCTATGCGGAACATACCTTTCACTAACGGAAGTAATTTTCGTTGGAAACTCTGTTTCCCCTCGGGCATCAGGCAAAGCGGCACATCATCGCGTAATACACCTGCTGCCTGTTCGAAAATGGCATAGTTTTTATCTAATTCGTCTACACCGTCGCGGATACGGTAAATAGGAAGGATTTTTAGAAAATATAGGATATTGGCTACCGTTTTCTTTTTAAAAATATCGGCACGGGCCATAAATACGGTCCTCCCGGGTCGGGAATAAAGCAATAACAGGGGATCCATCAGTGCATTCTGATGGTTGGGTGCAAAAATAACGGATTTATTCCGGGGAATATTTTCCATTCCGGAAATTTTAATTCCACTATAAAACTGGCGGATGGCAAATCTTACATATCCCTTCAGCAACCAGTACCCGATATTGAAATCCTGGATTTTTTTTTTCATGAGGAAATCTTTTTGTAGCGGCAACCCGTGGCAACAATCAATCCGGAAATAATATGCCAGATACCCCACCAGGCGGTGACGAACAACATGCCTCCCGTAACTACTCCTTCAGGAAATATCTTGGTGTTGAATAGCATCGCCAATCCTAAACCTGAATTTTGTATGCCGGTTTCAATCATAATGGAACGTCGATCGGGAATTGGGCATTTAAAAAGAGCCGCAAAAGAGAATCCTCCCGCCAAGGCTGTTCCGTTATGTATTAATACGATAATGAAAATATAAAAAAGATTATGTAAAAAAGCCTCCATGTTATTAGCCAAAGCAAAAGCAAGTATCAGGAAAAAAGCAAACAGGGAAACCGATTTCACAGGCTTGAGAATTTTGTCCCTTACTATTGGAAAGTATTTGGCAAACAACATCCCTGCGATTAAAGGAATTACCAATAATATACATAGTGCAAAAAGCATATGGGGAATGCTCATTTCCAGTGGTTGTAACAAAGATTCCGATCTTTTATTCAGGAAGTTGACATACATTCGTCCCCAGAATTCAAAGTTCAACGGAGTCATAAATATTGCCACGGCCGTGTTTGCAGCAGACATGCTGACAGATAATGCAACATTTCCTTTAGCGATTGAGGAAATGAAATTCGACATATTACCACCCGGACAGGCTGCTACCAGAATCATCCCCATAGCAACTCCGGGAGGAATAAAATGATAGCCTGATGCCACAATCAAAAAGGTTAATAGAGGAAGCACGAAAAGTTGGGAACAAAGGCCGATGATCAGGGACTTGGGATGCATTAAAACCCGACGGAAATCTGCTATTTTGATTTCCAACGCAATTCCGAACATCACTATTGCCAGAATGATATTAACGATATGTATGCCGGATGCGTTAAAATTGATGGTTAAGCCATCAAGGGATTGTAATTGTTCGTACATTCTGCAGGGGCTTTGTTTTCGGTGCCAAAGTTAAAATAAAAATTTCAGGAATGAAAAATATCTTTCAAAGATCAACAAAAATTGTATTAATTCTGTTCTTATAATTATATTTGTAACAAAATTCATTTTTTAATATTATCTTTAATTCAAAAAGTTATGAAAAAAGTTATTTTTTCGCTGTTGGCGGTGGCTCTGATCTTTTCTTCATGTGGTGATAATGCGGTGGAAGTCAACGGAGTGGTGATTCATGAAGTAAGAAAAGTGAACGATGTGCTGGAAACCATTTCGCAGAATATTACTGCAAATGAGTTCGATCTGGCCAAAGCAAATGTAGACTCATTGAAGGTGCAGACAACAGCATCTCAAGAGATTATTAACCAGTTGAAAAACAAAAAGGCAGTAGCTTACAAACAAAGTGCTATAGATTATATTGCGTTTATTGAAGTACAGGGACCGGAAGTATTCAATAAAGCTATCGGTATGTTCCAGGCAGCAAATGAGCGGGAACAAGCCGATATTGCCAGCGGAAAACAACCTGCTACGAAATTGAATTTCGGACCTGATTTCGATGCAGCCCGCAAAGTACTCTCCGATTTCCGGATTGAACTGAAAAAAGTACAGGCCGTATTGTTCGAAAAACAGGGAAAATTTGCCAAAGCAAATGGAATTGCCGAATAAGCGGATATCTCCAAACAGAATTAGTTTAGTAAGAATAGTATAATAAAAGAGGTGTAGAACGCCGATTTTCGATCGTCATTGCGAAGGCGAAGCCTGAAGCAATCTGCCGGAATTATCAGGAGATTGCTTTGTTTCTCCTCGCAATGACGTTTTTTTTATATTTTGATGACTCCCTTTAGTATTAAAAATTGATTTTTAGTTAAATTTCTTTAATTTATTTTGCTTTTCTAAATATTCATTTACCTTTGCCTCAGAAACAAAACCTGGCTATGTGAATTTTATTTTCTTTCCTCTGAAAAATAAATCACATAAACATCAGATTGTTTAACCAAAATGCATTAACCGTTGTGTGCAATGTTCTCACAGGACTTTGTATGCATTAGCAAAACCATCTATGAACCGGACCTTTTCTCTGTTATGCCTGATTCTGGCCTTTCTTTGTTGCCCGTTACACGGTCATAGCCAGTCGTTTGAATTTTCCCTTGAATGGGCAATGTCTAAATTTGCCTTCATTGAAAAGATCAAAAATTTTGTAGAAGATATCGATCTGAACAAACCGGCGGTCTTTCCTTTGGGTATGCGGAAGATGATTGCCAATGTGCCTGCTACAGTGGCCATAACCAATATGCGTTTCTATCCCGAATATGCAGAAGCTACCGTATTGGTTAAGGTGGAAGTTCCCCAGCAATCGCGCATACTGGTTTTTGGTGCCGAAAACATACAAATATCTTTTGATGGAAATCTGATCGGAGATATCAAACTGGCATTATTGAGCAATGTTACCATCCCTCTTGGAGAAATGGGAAACCTGATTATCAAAGGTTCTTTAGATGATAAAACCGGAAGAGGAAATTCCGAAACATTCCTGAGCCTTGATTGTAATGCGGAATTTAAAAAATTATCCCTCGGGATGGAACTGGAAATGAATCCGGGTATTTTTGTTCCGGCTGGATCAGGTAAAAATGAACCGAAGACTCTTACTTCTTCTTTTAAGGCTGAGATTGAAAATTGGAATCATTTTCTGGTTGAAATATCCCTGGCTCCTTTTGAAATTAAATCCCTGGAAGGTTTTACTTTCGAGGTGAAAAAAGCGACCCTGGACCTGAGTGACTATGAAAATCCGGCTGCCTTTTCAGCTCCTAAAAATTATTTCAGAGACTATTGTTCTTATCCTGATAAAAATCAATGGCGAGGCGTCTTTATCGATAAATTCTCTCTTGTTCTTCCTCCGGAGTTCAAAATAAAAGACTCTTCCGAACGCATAGCGTTGGAGGGTGAAAATCTGTTGATAGACGAGAATGGACTCAGTGGAGGTGTTTCTGCTTTAGACGTCTTGCCATTGGAAAAGGGAGATGCAAACGGATGGGCTTTTTCAGTAACGGATCTGGAACTGTTTTTAACTGCAAACAAAATTACCGGCTTCGGATTTGGCGGAGAATTGGGAATTCCTTTGACGGAAAAAATCAAAACATTGCGTTACAGCGCATTGATTGAACAGGGAGGAAAGTATCTCTTCAAAGTAAACCTGGGTGAAAAATTGTCCATTGATATGTTTGGTACGGCCGATGTCTATTTAGAAAAAACATCGTATGTGCAAATGCTGGTGGAAGATCAAACATTCAAACCCAGTCTCGTGATGAATGGTTACATGCAAATCTCTGCAGGCAAAGCGCTTCATTTGGAAAAATTTATCTTCAAAAAATTAACCGTTTCTACTGAATCTCCTTACCTGAGCGTGGAGTCCCTGGACTGTGAGGGCGATCTCCGTTTAGCCCATTTTCCTCTTTCTATTGAAAATATTTCTTTAAAGGCATCCGGTAAAAAAGCAAATCTGGATTTCGATGTGAAAATTCTTCTGATGAAAAATAAAATATCGGCCCGTTCTACATTTGGTTTTTCTGCTGAATATGCCGATAAACATTGGAAATATAAGGGTTTTGATCTTGATAAGATCATACTGGACAGCATTGCTTTGCAAGGTTTTACGTTGAGTGGAAGTCTTTTGTTGGAAGAAGACGACAAGGAGTACGGAGATTATATAGGTGGTTCGTTGGAGGCTCGCTTTAACATCTTGTCGGATGAACTGAAATTGAAAGCCAGTGCTCATTTCGGCTGTAAAGATAGTCTCCGGTATTGGTTTGTAGAAGGAGATGCCGGATTTCCCGGAATTCCTGTCGGACCTTTATCAATTAACGGTTTTTGCGGAGGAGCTTATTATAAAGTCAGGGCAAAAGGAGATCCTTTGGGAAAGACGACATATGTTCCGGATGAAAAATGTGGTTTGGGTATCCGTGCCGGAATGTCTTTTTCCGTAGCGGACAAGAAAATTGCCAATGGCAATGCTCTTTTTGAAGTTTGTTTCCTGAATGGAGGAGGTATTGGTAAAACCCGTTTTTACGGACAGCTAAAACTGATGGATCGCGTCGAAGTCTTCGACAATGTCCGTGAACTCTATACACAGGCTGCCCAAAATTTCAACGATATGAGTGAATCCCTAAGTTCCCGCTTACCCAAAGGATTGAGCGGATCGGAAATCGCTCAGATGGTGTATCCTGCCAAAAAGAAAAAAGACGGTATTACGGCATACCTGACCATGGAATACGATTTTCCAACCCGAAGTTTTGATGCCAATTTCAGCCTGAGTGTAAATGTGGCCGGTGGATTAATCCATGGTACAGGTGCCGGCGATGCTGCCGGTGCCGCCTGCCTGCATATTTCTCCCGGAAAATGGTATATACATGCAGGAACACCGGCACATCCTATCGGATTGCAGGTCGGCTTCGGAAAATTCTCAGTGCAGTCAGGTTCATACCTGATGATTGGTGACGATATTCCGGTTTCTCCTGCACCTCCGGCATTGGTCACCCAAATACTTGGTCTTTCTGCCGAAGAAGTCGGATATACTAAGGATCTCGATCAGATAGGACTTGGAAAAGGATTTGCCTTTGGCTCTAACCTCTCTTTTGATACCGGAAATATGAATTTCCTGATCCTCTATGCCCGTTTTGCATCTGAGTTGGGTTTTGATTTGATGCTTAAAGATTACAGCGATTATTACTGCGAAGGAAAAAATGAAAAAATAGGGATAGACGGCTGGTATGCCAATGGACAATGTTATGCTGCTTTGCTCGGCGAACTGGGAGTGAATATCAAAATCCTGGGATTAAAAAAAACGATACCGGTCATCCGGGGAGCTACAGCTGCTTTGTTACAGGCAAAACTACCCAATCCAACCTGGTTTGGAGGCTATATGGCAGTGGAGGTCAATATACTGGGAGGTCTGCTGGAAGGACGGATGCGTATGAAAATAAGCCTGGGTGACGATTGTAAAATTGTTCGGGCAGATGGAGAATATTCTCCGGTGGAGATGCCGATGATCAGCGACCTCAGTCCCAATCAATCGGGAGAAGTGGATGTATTTACCTCTCCTCAGGCTACATTCAGCATGCCTGTCGGTAAAGCATTCAACCTGGATGATGAATCCGGTACCAGAACATACCGGATTCAATTGGCAGAGTTTGTGGTTAAAAATGCCTCCGGACAATTGGTGGAAGGAAACATCCGTTGGAATACTAAAAAAGACGAAGCAACTTTTATCTCCAAAGAGATCCTGTCGCCTAAAACACAATGGTTTGCTTCCGTATCGGTGAGATTCGAAGAATATGCAAACGGAAATTGGCAAGTGGTGCGTCAAAGCGGAAAAGATGCTGTGGAAACCAAAAAAGTATCTTTCAAAACAGGAAATGCACCCGATCGTATTCCGCTTACAAATATTGCCTATTGTTATCCGGTAGTAGATCAGAAGAATTTTTATCAGAATGAATCGGCTACCGGTTACATCCAGTTGAAAAAAGGACAGCGCTATCTTTTCCCGGAAGGATTTGTGTATCAGGCTAAATGTACGAGACAGGGAGTTAAAACAGTTCCAAGCTCTTTTACCTACGATGAAGCCCAGGCCCGGATTACTTTTTCCTTTCCTGAAAAAATGGGAAGAGAATCCCGGTATTACCTTCGCCTGGCAGCTGCTTCCGAGTGGGACGGGGAAGATGAAAATGAATCGATGGACGAGGAACAAGGAGCAGAAAGTCCGGAGGAAACAATTGATGAGGATCATATTGTAGCTCAGAAAATTGTGCTGGAAGATCAGGAAAATGGAGCAGATTACGAATTATTATTCAAGCAGAAAATGGCACAAAGGATCAGCCAGTCCGGTTCCATGGAGTTATTAAACTACCGCTTTGAAAGCTCCCGTTATGCTACTTTTGAGGAAAAATTGAGTGATATGCAATTAACGGGAACAACCAGGTATGTCAATTCGGATATCCGCTCGCTGTTGCTGCAAACAGAAACCACATCCGAATTATTGGATCAGGCAGAACTCACTGGTACGGTCCATACTGCCGGATTGCCATTGGTACAGGCGGAAGCACTACTCAACGATGCCTACTTCCTGAAAGATATCAAACCTTTGATTTATGATTGGTATCCGTATCCCGGTATTACGATCCGGAACCGTTTGCCGGATGTGCTGGGAGTCCCACCTGTCAGGGCTGTTCCGTTACTGGATGGCTACCTGTATGCCGTTTCTTCAGGAATATATCAACCGGAGTTTCTACATACATGGCCTTACATTTATTCCCTGCCGCTATATTATCAGCAGGATTATCACGATCTGAAAACTCAGGTAATCAATAGCTTCCTGCATACGGGATACCTTGCCCAATGGAAATTTCTCATTGACAGCTATTTCCCATTTATTCCCAAAGGATCTTATGTTGTCAGATTCAGCTATGTTTTGCCGGGAGGTCAGCCCGGAACAACAAAAGACCTGGATTACCATAATCCGATCGACTGGAGAGAATAAACCAAAACAAATATCATTTTCAATCAAAAATCACCATAACTAATTTTCAACTGGCTAAGGCCGATCTAACGATTCTCAATTTTTAATTTTTCAATTATGACCTTCACCCCCCACCATTTAATCAGCCTGCTATGGACGACTTTTGTTGTAAATACCTATGCAACAGAAATACATGCAGAACCGGATGCTCATCTGAAAATAAAGGCTTGTGTAACCGAAAGCAGTATTTTAATTCGTTGGGCACCAGTAGATGAACTCTCCTGGCTGGATGGAAAAAAATACGGATATGTTCTGGAAAAATATGTGGTGAAAGATACATCCGGATGGCATGATTATCCGTCTAAAGAACTCCCTGCAGGAAGTGTTTTATTCCCTGCAAAACCGGAGAAATGGACAGATTATATCCGGCAATCCGATTATGCAGCCGTAATCGCACAGGCTCTGTATGGAGAACGTTTCAGTCTGGAAGGAAATCAGTCAAAGGGGATTGCCAGAATAATCAACCGGGCAGAAGAACTTCAACAGCGTTTTCTGACATTGGTATTCATGGCGGAATATGATTTCCAGGCAGCTTTACTGGCCGGTTGGGGGTGGGAGGATCAACAAATATCCGATAGTTGCAGCTATTTGTACCGGGTATTTATCAATAAGCCCCGGCGAACATCTGCAGATACCGCTGTTGTATGGATAGAAACCGCTTTGCGGAAATCTTTTTCTCAACCGATGCCTCCTGAAGCTGTTTTTGGGAACCGGTCAGTTTTACTGATCTGGAATTACGGAACATTATCAGGAGAATACCATTCCTATCATGTGGAAAGAGCTGCCTTTTCCGTAGATGAAGCTGAGAACATATCGGAAACCATACCGGAGGAACGTTTTTTCCGGATAACGGAATTGCCACTTACCGCCCTCACTTCTATGCAGGAAATATTTTTTACCGATTCTTTGGAGGATAACCAAACCGTTTATATTTACAGGATCCGGGGCATCGACTCTTTTGGAAGGGAAGGACCTCCTTCCAAATCCGTAAAAGGAGTAGGGATGCCCGCGGAAATCTGTATGCCGGAAATAATTTCAGGGGAATTTATAGGCCGGAATCAGGTAAACCTTTCCTGGAAACTGACTTGTGAATCCCCGGAAGAAGTAGTCTCATTCAGTATAGAGGGCAGAGAAGAATTACAGGACATCGATTCCCCTATTGTTGCATACATATCACCGGATGCCAGGGAGTGGACTTTTCCGGTGACCCGGGAAAGCGATTATTGGGTGCTTACTGCCCATACCATCCGGGGAGAAAAAAGAATATCACTGCCTTTCCTGGTTCGACAGATCGATTCCATCCCTCCAATGATTCCTGAAAATTTATTAGTACAAATAGACACCATAGGAATTGCTCATTTATCCTGGAGCCCCAACCATGAGAATGACCTGAGAGGTTACCGGGTATTCCGCTCTTTTACGGAGGGTGATGAAATGTCTGTACTCACCCCTCAAATCCTGACAAAACATGAATATATGGATACCTTGTCATTGAAAACCATCAATCAAAAGGTATATTATGCCGTTTCTTCTGTTGATTTCCGTTATAATGAGTCGAATCTTTCTCCCGTTTTTTTAGCCTTGAAGCCCGATAAAATTCCTCCGGCAGAACCTGTTTTTACAGACTATAAGATAGGAGAGGAGGGACAAGTAACAATTTCCTGGATAACAGATGAAACCGACCAGGCAACCTATTATTTGCTCCGGAAAGAATCCGGAAGTATGCTCGATCCGGTGACTGTGTTTATCGGAGATAAGAAGCAACAATCTCATACGGATAGACTACCTCGTTCAGGTTGTTATGAATACCGTGTACTGGCAATAGATCCAGCCAATAATATATCCTCTTCTCCTACGGAGATGAATATATGTGTGCAAATCTCTAAAACAATACTGAAGGTGAACAATTTCACAGCCTATGCCGATAGGAAAAACGGATACATAGAGCTGGCCTGGCAACGCCATCCGGAAGCGGTTGCTTTTCGTATTTATAAGTCTGTGCAGGGAAAACCGGGTTTTTTATGGAAAGAATTATCTGCAGATATAACTAAAATACTGGATGAAGACCTTTATCCGGCAAGCACTTATCGATATGATATCATTCTGTTGACAAAAGATAAACGTTCCTGTAAACCACAAAGTTTAACCCTTAAATATGAATGAAATGGAAAAAATAAAATGCGTTATTCTGTTTTTTATTTGTACTGCTACTGTATATTCCCAGTCGGGAGAATGGGGCGTCAGACTTTCCGGGGGAATGGTGCACTATGAGAGCAGGACAGCAAGAGATGGTAGTAAGCTGGTTATTCTTCACCACATCAACGATGATTATTATGGTGAGGTAGTATTGGATTACGATTTATACGGAACAGACAAAAATAACTGGATATATTGGAGCGTAACCAAAACATACAACATGCAACAACGGTTAACGGGAATCAATATGTACAGCAAATATGGCCTGAAAAATGCATCTAATGATGATGGAGAATGGATCTATCAGTCTATACAGAGTGTTAATGAACCAATCAATTACCAGCAGATTTCTTATTGTGATGATTCTTCCTGCGAATCATATGCTCCCCACAGGAGATTGTATAAAATCTGGTATGGTTACCTCGATATTGTCATTTATCCGAAAGATATCCGGATTGCTTACCGGGGAGATGAAAGCCGGCTGCTTCCCTTCGATGAACAGATTAGAGTTGCCGCTCCATCAGGGTATCACAGGGATGTGTATCTCTGGGAGTATTCCGGGGATAACGGAATTACCTGGAGCTTACTCCCGCAAGCTTTTCAGGGCGATTCGGTAATCCGTTTTTCTGCAGTGGATATTTATGGTGCCGGATTGGCAGAATCCCGCCTGAAGCAAACCAATTCTCAAACAATGATCCGGTTGAAGTATCAAACCCTGAAAACCGTTAAGGAAATGGATTATTCTAATATTATTACTTTGAGTGAACGTTATGCATCTCCTTTTATTAAAACAGTGAAAGTGCTTCCCAACAAGTGTCATGATGAAGAAAACGGACAGTTGATCGTTTATTTCGACCGTTCTCTGATAGCAGAAGAAAAGATGGAAGTATATTATAATCACAAAGTGTTATATTATGAATATCCCTATGCCGCAGATTCTGTTGTGATCACTAATCTTTCCCCGGGATTATACGATATCCGGGTTGCCGGTTTTTACCGGCAAAAAACAACTTACAGCGGATCGGCAAGGCATCAGGTAAAAGCTTTGATTCAAAGTCCGCTACCGGTAACTTTTAATGCAAATATTCTTCGGGATGTGCATTGTTTCGGTGGAATGGATGGTGCATTTTCCATCAGTGCCTGGGGCGGAGTGAAAAACTATTCCATTCATTGGGCAGAGATCGCAGATCCTGAGTTTGAAACCATTCGTTTTCAATTACCGGAAGATTCCGTATGTAAAATAGACCGGCTTCCGGCCGGAGAATATTTGTTTTATCTAACCGATGGAAATGGTTGCTTCGAAAAAGATATCAAAGGAAATAAGGTGTTGGGTGAAATCATGATATCGCAACCGGAACAGGCCATCCACAAAATAGACTGCTCTGTCATCCATCCCCTGGGA
Organism: Bacteroidales bacterium; assembly: GCA_031553775.1. Classification (GTDB taxonomy): domain Bacteria; phylum Bacteroidota; class Bacteroidia; order Bacteroidales; family Azobacteroidaceae; genus JAISFI01. Next base: position 28,515 of record JAVBLA010000024.1, on the reverse strand, counting down.
TATGCTAGAAAAGACGGCTCATTGGAAGTCTCTATTGGCGGAGGAACCGTGGATACAGCTGGTTTTTATGATGTGGTCTGGAAGAATGAATCGGGAGAAGATCTCAGCGGAAAATCTTACCACAGTTTTGCTGCAGATCGGGAATTTTACAGCTTTTTACCTGCTCTGGGACAGGGCATCTATACAATGGAAGTTACCGACCGTAATTACTCCAGTGCTTATTTTTCCGATAGGCAAGGATGTATTTTACGGGATACATTCATTCTCGTTGAACCTGAACCTCTGCTTACCACCATAGAAGAAACCCATGTGGTTAGTTGTCACGGATGGAAAGACGGAGAGCTATCTGCCCGTGTACAAGGGGGCATTCCCTTTGAGAATGGCCTTCCCTACAGGTATCGCTGGAAAGAACTCGACGGAAATGAAGTAAAAGACCGGCTAGAACCGAATGACAGCATTTGGGATCAACTGTCCGCAGGCGATTATTTCCTGATTGTAAGTGACAAAAATAACAATGTGGATACAACCGGGATTTTTCATCTGGAACAACCGGATGAGATTGTGCCTGTACCTTCTCATGCTGTGATAAGTTGTAGTGATGGTCATTCGGAAAAAATACATGTAACAGCCTCCGGTGGAACAACTCCTTATCTGTTTGAATGGAATACAGGTGAGATCGGAGATACTTTGTTCCGAGCCGGAATCGGTACTTATTGGGTTAAAGTAAGTGATGCCCGTGGTTGTTTCAGGGAAACGACAGTCCATGTAGATTCCCCGGAACAGATGAAGTTACAATATAGTGTGGAACAGCCGGTATGCCATCGATCGGAAGATGGAAGTATTGCAGTCGATCTTTCCGGAGGTGTGCCTGATTATACATATCAATGGCATACGGGACAAACAACACCCTGTATTTCCGGCTTGTCTGCCGGCATATATCACCTGGAGGTGAAGGACCGGAATGGCTGTGTACTTCTCCGGGAATTTATACTGGAAGACCCGCCACCTTTAGAACTGAATATAGGGGAAGACCGAACTTTATGTGCCGGTCAGTCACTGATCGTTTTTCCGCAAATCACAGGTGATGCAATTGATTTCTTGTGGACTAAGGACGGAAAGTATTTTTCCACCGGAGAAAAAATAACAGTGACAGATAGAGGCTTATATATCCTGCAAATATCCGATAACCGGAATTGCCGGGCCTGCGATACACTGTCTGTCTATCAGCTACCATCAACTATTGTCCGTTCAGAATTTATCGTTTCATCCACAACTTTCAGGAATGATACGATAGTACTGGTAGACATCAGCGATCCGGATCCGGAGCAGGCTGAGTGGTTGTACAACCCCGATCCTGCCCTGGAAATAGTAGAAGAAGGTAATCATATCCTGAAAATCATCATTTCTGAAAATGGACAATTCATGGTAGGACGACGCACTTATACCGGCCAGTGCTATGAAGAAAGCTATAAAATACTAACTGTTGTGGAACCGGAATATTTTTATAACCGGGATCCCCTTTTTCAACCATTGATCAAACAATATGTAGTCAGTCCGAATCCTAACCAGGGACAGTTTACTGCCACTATTTTACTGGAAAAAGAAGCCCCGGTCCGTTTGCGATTGATCCATCCGGGAACAGGCCGGGTGTTGCAGGACCTCAAGAAAGAAGGTTCGGACATTTATAACATTCCTTATCATATCTACCTGGCACCGGGTACCTATGTGTTGGTACTTGAAACATTATCAGCACAGATACCGGCAAAAATAATAGTTTATTAGTGTATGTATAAGTTTAGTGATTTATAAGCACCTGTTGAATATTTAACCAATTAATTATTTTAAAAATGAAAAAAATGAAATTTTTGTCGGCTTTGCCGATTATTTGCCTGATGGCACCGGTCTTTCTGTCTTCTTGTATAGATAATGATCCGGAAGACAATTGCGGAATCTTTCTTCCGGTAAAAATCACCTGCGACAGAAACGGTATATCTGAAACAGAGTCGTTTGTTTATGATACGCAAAGTCGTTGCGTAGTTTATGAATATGTTTATTATGGGGGAAAAGCAATTACATCTATTACCTACAATAAAGACGGAAAGGTAGATAAAGTGGAGAAACAAACCATACAGGGAAACTACACATGGATAGAAAAATACCGCTATACCTATAAAGGAAACCTGATATTGCAGGAATATACAGGATCTGATGGCCACACTTACCCGAAAGACAGTCTTTTTGTAGACAACAAAGAGAGATTATTCCGGATGGTAGTCGATCAGACAGAAGTTACCGGTCTTTTATACGATCCGGCAGGGAATATTTCCGTAGATTCCATCAGCTTCCGGAATCGTTTATATGTCAATACATACCGGTATGATAATCACCCTGGTATTTGCAGCCGGATCAATATGCCTGACTGGACTTTTTTCATATTCCTGCATAAATACCAGCACCGGGTAAATAATGTACTGGTAAAGGCAAGTACCCATGATGCCTACACATATAGGGAAACATCCGGATATACCTACAACGAATCCGGATACCCTGTGGAAATTCAATATGAAGATGATTATGGAGATAAGTCCGTATCTTTTATTGAGTATGTGCATATCAGATAATTAAAACCACATGGTATGAACTGTAAATTATTGCTTCGAACGCTGTTTATTGTAATAGGCGGGTGTGGAGCAGGATGCCTGCCGGAGGAACAGATTATTCCTGTGGAGATCAATATCTCTCTGAATGTAAAGGACCGGAATCATACTTCCCCCTTATATGTCTCCATAGAGAACCATTCGGAATATGCCCGGGAATTTCATTGGAGATTTGAAGGAGGAGTCCCCTCGGTTTTCACAGGAAAACATCCTCCGGTAGTCCGTTTTGATACTCCGGGTAAACATGCAATTGTTCTGGAAGCGGCAAACGATGCTTCCCGGCTTTCAAAAACCTTGTATATACAGGTAGATAGTGCCGTTACAACCGGTTTTAACTGGAAACCGGTAATCAACTGTTACGCTCCGGCAGAAGTGAAATTCACGAACTTTTCTACCGGAGGAACTACCTATGAATGGATCTTCGAGGGAGGAGAGCCTGCGAAGTTTACAGGGAAACATCCTCCGGATATTACTTTCCCGCAGGCAGGAGTTCACATGGTATCACTCCGTATTGATAACGGTAGCAAAATATTTACTATATCGGACAAAATTACCGTAATGCCGGAACTTGCAGGTACATTCGGGATCTATCCTTCCTGGGAAGATGAGGATTATGAAGCTCCGCTGACAGCTGAATTAATTGCTGATTTACAGGGGACAGAAACCATTTCATGGGATTGCTCCGGTGCCCGGTTGGCAAATCCTGCCTGTGAAAAAACAGAGATATTCTTTCATTTACCGGGAAACTACCAGGTAAATATGCATATCGGGAATGGAAAACAAATCCGGACGGTTTCTCAAAACATAACGATCCGCCAGAACCATAATCTACGAATTCATCGTAATGTTTGTTTTGGAATCAATACGGCTTCAGAAATAATAGGTTGCTGCTATTCAACAAAACGAAGAAAAATATTTACTCAAACGGAAATTTCATATACTTCCGGAAAAGAAATTGATCTTGTATTCCTGGGTCTGAATAAAAATTTCTCATTAAATAAATTTATTTCTCCGGATTCATGTATACTCTATCCTTTACTGCCAATTCAGGATGCCTCTCATACTGTTTTTTACAAAGAGGTTGGAAATAAGATCACCCCGGAGACTTTTCTGGAGATGGAAGATGATTATTTATTGGAAAATACCATTTGGGAACCCATTTCTCATCCTGTTTGTACTAAAGGTGATATTGTGCTGTTCCATACAGCCGACAAGCGGAAAGGAGTGATCCTGGTCAAAGAGATGGTAGATGCCGGAATTCTCAATTCTCATATAATAACCGATATAAAAATACAGAAAAATGATTAGGCGGACCGGAATATCGCTCTTGCTTACTGGCATGAATATATTGATGTCGTATACACAAAGTATTGACCTGGAAAAAGTTGGGAATTTGTTCGGAAAGGGGAATCTTTTGAAAGTCAACGGAGGATTCAATCTCAGCGCGATCTGTTACGAAAGCTCGGGAGATCTCGGGGAAAGGGATCCGTTCACCTATTATTTCAATGGAAATCTTAACCTGAATATCTGCAATATAATGAATATGCCTTTTATGTTCAGTCTCACAAATTCAGGTAATAGTTATAAACTTCCTTCCCTGCCGAATCGCTTCAGTATCCATCCTTCTTATAAATGGATCAGGCTACACGCCGGCGATATTTCCATGGTATTTTCTCCATATACCCTGAATGGACATTTGTTTACGGGTGCGGGAGTAGATCTTTCACCCGGTACGAACTGGAATTTTAGTGTAATGTGCGGACGTTTGCAGAAAGCTGTGGAATATAATGAAACAGAATCGTTCTTGTATCCTGCCTATGAAAGAATGGGATATGGAGTTAAAGTCGGCTGGAAAAAAAGAGAGAACGATATTTCCCTGAATGTATTTACCGCCAAAGATGATCCCGGATCTTTAGAATACCCACCGGATAGTTTAGGCATAACACCTGTACAGAACCTGGCCGGGAGTCTGCGACTGACATGTTCCCCGATTGAAAAAATCCGCTTGACGGCAGAATATGCCCTCAGTCTTTGGACAAATGATATTCGTTCTCCGGGAGAAAATGCTCTTCCGGGTATTCTGAAATACTGGCCGGCGTCGAAAATGTCATCAGCCGTTTTTGATGCTGTTCAGGTACAGTTGAGTTATGTTCTGCCACATAGTATGATAGGACTGGGGTATGAACGGATAGATCCGGGTTATCAGACTTTAGGCGCCTATTATTTTGCCAATGATCTGGAAAATATCACAGTCAATGCTTCCCAATCCCTGCTTTCCAACCGGTTGAATATTGCTCTCAGTATGGGTTACCAGCATGATAACCTGGCAAATGACAGATTGAATGCAACTTCCCGTTGGGTCGGAAATGCCCAGATCAATGCCGGTTTCGGAGAAAAAGTTTCAGCTTCCGTATCTTTCAGTAATTTCCAGACATTTACACATGTACGTTCCGATTTTGAGCAAATCAACCGGCTCAATACACTGGACCGGCCGGATACGCTCAGTTTTGCCCAACTATCCCGCTCTGCCGGCCTGAACCTCAATATTCTCATGCGTAAAAATGAGACTCAACAACAGAATCTCAATATAAACCTGAATTATCAGGATGTTGCCGATAAACAGGGAGGTGTTTATCATCCGGGAAGCGTTTCCGGATGGACCAATGCGGCATTTGTTTATACTCTTGCATTTCTGGCTTCCGGATCCGGTTTACATGCCGGCCTGAACCTGAATGAAAACAGAATTTCCGGAAAACAAATGATTACCTGGGGGCCGGCAATCGGTTCTTCGCATAAGTTTTTCCGGAAAAAACTCCAGATTTCAAATAATATTTCGTATAATGCAAGCTATTTGTCAAAAGCCAGGCAACAGGAGGTCTATTCGTTTCGCGCCAATGCTGTTTACCGGCCGTGTATGCGACATGCAATCAATCTTTCCTGTAATTTTCAATGGCGTTCTCATTCAGAACAGGGTACCCATCATGCTTCTGTAGGAACAGTAGGCTATAATTATAGTTTTTAACCTTATTTTGTACAACATCCTGATCGGGTCACTTGTTTATTAGTAAAATGCAGGTCATTTAATTTTTTATTTTTTTGCGTATGAAAACAAGTCATTTTTTAGGTGGTTTGGCCGTAGGAGCCTTAGTTGGAGTAGGTGTAGGTTACATTTTAGGAACTGATGCCGAAAAAAGAAAACAATGGCTATACCTTCTGGGAGATAAAGTTTCTCAGTTTAAAGGTAAGCTAACCTGTTGCGCTGATGAAGTGGAAGAAAAAATAGAAGAAGCTGAAAAGGCGTAAACAAACTAATTAAGAGTTAAGAGTTAAGAATTAAGAGTTGGGATTCTTCGAATCCCTATATGCTGATCATCAGTTCAAAACCTCTATAGAGTAAAAGAACTGCTTTTTCGAATACCATTAATTCTGAACTCTTAACTCTTAACTGGTTTTTTACGAAGAATTCGCAAAAAACTACATTCCCCCAATTTCCTGATGAAACTCAGGAACAATAACATCCTGAAACCCCTTTTTGATCAGTCGGTCTTTAAATTCGTCTTGTACTTCCGGTTCTCCGTGAACTACAAAGATCTGGCCGACTTCTACCGGATTCTGGCAGGAAAGGTATTGGCACAGGTCGTTGTAATCGGCGTGGGCACTCATCGAATCGATTGTCCGGATATCTGCTTTTACCGGAAATTGCATGCCGAAAATTCCCACTGTATCCGGTTTGTTTTTCAACCGGGCTCCCAATGAATGAGGTTCGCAGTATCCGATAAGTAAGATGGTATTTCTCCAGTTTTCAATACTGTTGGCAATATGGTGTTTAACCCGTCCGGCTTCGGCCATTCCCGATGCAGAGATAATTACGCAGGGTTCATAATTGGTATTTAAAGCCTGTGATTCCCGTTTGTCCTTGATAAAAGTCAGACCTTCGAACATAAATGGATCGGCATCTATTTTCATCAGTTTTTGTACGGACTTGTTAAAACATTCCGGATGACTTTTCAGGGCGAGGGTGATTTCTGTCGACAAAGGACTGTCCACATAGTATTTTAGTTTAGGCAATTCTCCATTTACCTCCAGCTCATTCAATGCATATAACAGTTCCTGTGTACGTCCCACACTGAAAGCAGGAATAATCAATTTTCCTTTTTTACCAATACAAGTCTCCAGAATATTTTCTTTCAATTCGGCCGCATAAGTATCGATCGGTTGATGAACTTTATTTCCGTATGTCGATTCTATAATGATGGTATCTGCATGTGGAAACGGTTGTGGCGAGCGCAGGATCGGATCTCCATACCTTCCCACATCCCCACTGAAAACCAATGTTTTCAACTTTCCTTCTTCCCGGATGGAAAGAAAAACCGTAGCGCTCCCGAGAATGTGTCCTACATCGAAAAATTGAAGTTCGATATCTTTGTTGATGCTGAAAGGACTTGCATAATTCACCGGATGAAAATGCTCAAATACTTTACGGGCATCTTCTTCCTTGTAGAGAGGTTCGAGTAGTGGTTTCCCTTCCAGAATACGCTTTTTATTCACGAACCGAGCATCTTGTTCCTGGATGTATGCGGAATCCAATAATAATAAGCGGGTCAGGTCGATGGTGGCCGGTGTTGCATAAATTTTTCCTCTAAACCCCTGCTTAACCAGCAGAGGAAGTAAACCGGAATGGTCGATATGTGCATGAGATAGGAGCACATAATTGATCTCTTCCGCTGGAAATCCCAGGTTTTTGTTCAGTTGTTCGGTTTCTTTACCCATACCCTGGAACATACCGCAATCGAGCAGTATCTTTGTTCCGTCGTTTAATGTCACCAAATGTTTGGATCCCGTTACAGTACGGGCGGCTCCGTGAAATGCTATTTTCATTTGAGTTTTTTTTAGATTTGATGGAATGCTTGTTCCAGATCAGCTTGAATATCGTCTATATGTTCCAGACCGACCGATAAACGCAATAGATCTGGATAGATACCCGCTTCGGCCTGAGCTTCTTCACTCAATTGCCTGTGTGTGGTACTGGCAGGATGGGTAATCAACGTACGGACGTCCCCTACATTGGTCAGGTGGGAAATCAATTCTAAACTTTCCACGAAACGGACAGTCTGTTTCAGTTCCCCTTTTACACGGAAAGTCAGCACAGCCCCGAATCCGTTCGACAAATATTTTTTAGCCAAAGTATGATACGGATGATTATCTAATCCAGGATAACATACATCGTATACTTTGGGATGTTTTTGCAGCCATTGGGCCAAAGCCAGCGTTGTATCGCATTCTTTCTGGACCCGCACAGACAGGGTTTCGATACCTTGTATCAATTGCCAGGAATTGAACGGACTGATACAGGGACCCATATCCCTCAGGTTTTCAGCCACACAACGCATCGTGAAAGCCACATTACCGAATTTTTCCCAGAACTTAATGCCGTGATATCCGGCAGAGGGTTCCGAATATTTGGGAAACTTGCCCTTGCCCCAGTTGAAATTACCTCCGTCTACAATGATTCCGCCCATACTGTTTCCATGGCCTCCAATCCATTTGGTAGCAGACTCTACTACAATATTCGCTCCGAATTTGATAGGCTGGCAAAGATAGCCTCCACAGCCGAATGTATTGTCTACAATCAGGGGAATTCCATATTTGGCTCCTAAAGCAGATAACTTTTCCAGATCGGGAATGCTGAAATAAGGATTACCGATAATTTCCACATATAAAGCTTTTGTGTTTTCGTCGATCAGTTTTTCCATATCTTCGGCGGTATCGCTTTTCGCTTTACGGGCATCTAATCCGAGGTCTTTGAAAGATACGAAAAATTGATTATAAGTGCCTCCGTAAAGATAGGGGGATGTTACAAAATTATCTCCCGATTTCATCAAATTCAGGAAGGTAATTAGTTGTGCCGACATACCGGATGCAAGACCTACAGCGGCAACTCCGCCTTCGAGTGCAGCCATCCGTTGCTCGAAAATTGACGTTGTGGGATTGTTCAGCCGGGTATAAATATAACCTGGTATATCGAGATTGAACAAATCGGCCCCGTGTTCCGCATTATTGAATGTATATGCAGTTGTCTGATAAAGAGGTACTGCACGGGAGTTCGTGACGGGATCTGACTGTACATAGCCCGCGCATACCTGTAATGTTTCGAAATGAAGTTGTTTCTTTGGCATGAAATTAATTTTAGATTTAATGTGGAACTCGTCCAACCACCTGTTTACTTGTCATTCGGCTTTACTCATTACCCTTCAGTTCAACCCTCGTATCTTTTTCGACTTTTTGCAGTTTCAACAGGCTCGGGGAATAATCCGGAACAAAAATAAAGAATAATCCGTGATTGGACAAAACAATATCGTCCTGTAAAGATTTTTTAGCGATTATCTTATACTCAGATTGAAAACATAATGATTCCCGATACTGTTATAATAAAAAACAATAACTCCCTAAAAAAGTTTTTTATGCATCCTTCAAAAATTGTCAGTTTATTGGGTGAACAGGCAGAATATTATCTCGGCCACACATCCAAAACAATCGAAAAATCGTTGTTACATGCTCCTTCTCCTGATGTGATCGACCGGGTCTGGACCGTTTCCGATAGGAATCCTCAAACATTAAGAAGTCTCCAGTCCTTATTCGAACATGGCCGCCTCGCGAATACAGGATATATGTCTATTCTGCCTGTAGACCAGGGTATAGAACATACGGCGGGCGCTTCATTTGCGCCCAATCCCCTGTATTTTGATCCGGAGAATATTGTCAGATTAGCCATTGAAGGCGGCTGTAATGCAGTGGCATCTACTTTCGGTGTTCTGGGATCGGTAGCGAGGAAATATGCACATAAAATTCCATTCATCGTTAAGATCAATCACAATGAATTGTTGAGTTATCCGAATACTTACGATCAGGTAATGTTCGGCAGTATCCGGGAAGCCTGGAACATGGGAGCGGTAGCCGTAGGTGCTACGATCTACTGGGGATCGGAAGAAAGCCGGCGGCACTTACAGGAAGTAGCAGAAGCTTTTGAATATGCTCACGAACTGGGAATGGCCACGATCTTGTGGTGTTACCTCCGAAATGATGCATTCAAAAAAGATGGTGTTGATTACCATGCTTCAGCTGATATGACAGGGCAGGCCAATCACCTGGGTGTTACCATCCAGGCCGATATTGTTAAACAGAAACTCCCTGTCAATAACGGAGGTTTCGTAGCCCTCAATTATTCTAAAACAGATAAAAGAGTCTATGAAAAATTAACATCGATACACCCCATCGACTTATGCCGCTACCAGGTAGCCAACAGTTACATGGGCCGTGTAGGCCTGATCAATTCCGGTGGTGAATCCAAAGGCGCTTCCGACTTAAAAGAAGCCGTCATAACCGCAGTAGTCAATAAACGGGCAGGAGGAATAGGCCTGATCAGCGGACGGAAAGCTTTCCAACGTCCTATGAACGAAGGTATTGCACTCCTGAATACGATTCAGGATGTTTATTTGGATGAAACGATTAAATTAGCGTGAAAAGAGTTAAGAGTTAACTAATAAAGCCCATACGTAGTCCGAAGCACCTGAAACTCCGTTCTCCTGTTAATCTGGTCCGCAATTTCCTGCTGTTCCGGGGTAAGGGTAAGGATGAAAGTTTCATCCAATATTTGTTCTTCCGGTAGGAAAGGATATTTTTCGTGCATTTTCTTATTGATGGTTTTGGGTTTCATTTTGCCGTACCCAACAGCTGTCAGACGGTCTTTTTCAATTCCTCCGGCAATCAGGTAGTTTACGACTGATTGGGCGCGTCTTTGCGATAGATTCTGATTGTATTCTTCTTTTCCTTTCCGGTCGGTATGAGATGCCAGCTCGATGGTTACGTTCGGATTATCTTCAAGCATTTTGATCAGTTCATCCAACGCTTCTTTCGATTCCGGTCGTAAAGTAGCTTTATCGAAATCATAGAAAATATTATCTATCGGAACTGGTTTGGAGATGGATGGCAGGGAGAAATCCACATAGTAGATCTGGCTTTTCTCTTCATTGCTGGTAGTCAGCGTTTGTTTTTGATTGAGATAACCTTTGGCGCTGGCCATCATTACATATTCCATGCCGGGCTTAGCTTTGGCAACATAAGTCCCGTCTTTACGGACGATGATTTTTTCGTTGGTTCCATCTTTTCCAACGATCCGTATGGTAGCATCCTGGATTTCCATTTCATCCCGGTCCAGTACCCATCCTTCCATTTGTATGGTAATGGTAGGGTAGGCAAAAGAATAAATGTGGTCGCTACCGCGCCCGTCATTCCTGTTTGATGAGAAAAATCCGTATTCATGTTCTCCTGCAAAGGTAATGCCGAAATCATCTCCCATACTGTTGACCGGAGATTTCATGTTTTCCACCTGCCATTTGCCACTGGGGAGTTTAGTGGCTTTGAAGATATCTAATCCTCCCATGCCCGGGTGACCGTTGGAGGCGAAATAAAGAGTCACCGAATCCCGCACATACGGGAACATTTCATCACCGGGAGTATTGATCTCCGGGCCGAGATTTTCTACTGCATTGGCTGTAGTGCCGCTAAGCGACATTCTCCAGATATCCTTTCCGCCGTATCCTCCGGGAACATCCGATACAAAATACAAGTATTCTCCATCGGGACTAACAGCCGGATGTGCGGCCATTGCCAGGGAATCTTTGAATATTTCCAACAGGACTCCCTTATTCCATTGGGCTCCCGATCGGGAAGATTTGTATACTTGTGCGGTTCTTGGCGATTGCTCATCGAAAGAGCAGAAAGTATAATACATCGTGGTGCCGTCGGCTGTGATAGAACATGTACCTTCGTCGAATTCTGTGTTGATACCGTCCGTGATAGCTTCCGGAGCCATCCATTGTCCTTTGTCATCTTTTTTGATCAGGAAAAAATCGTTGTTTTTCATTCCTGTGATCGCACTTTTTGTATCTCCCATGGCATCATCACGGGAAGAAGTGATGTATAGCTGGTCATATGCTTTTCCGAACAGCATCGGTGAAAATTCGCCACGTCTCGAATTGAACTTCTCCTCCCTTTTGACCACATACCGGGTAGGATTACTTTTCCACACACGGGCACTGTCACAACCTTTCAATCCGTTTTTAGCCAGAATACTACCGGGATCTTTTGTCAGATATTCGTTGTAAAACTTGATCGCTTCTCCGTATTGACCGGATTTGTGAGCCATTTGTGCAGCATGCAAATACGATGTACTGTCTTTGTATCCGTAACGTACCGCATTTTGATAACCGGTTAATGCCCTTGGCGCATTATTAACCTTGCTGAAACATTCTCCCATATGAAAAGCTACGCTGCCCTTCATTGCCTTGTCCTTACTGGAAGTTTTACTGTAAACCTTTTTGTATATATCGGCAGCATCATAGTATTCACCCAAATTTTCTTTGGCGACGGCATCACTTAACTTGGCTGTTTTGCACGAAAACAACAAAATCATGAGCACCAGATATGGAAATACGGTTTTCACTACACAATATAACTGAAAAATGGCTGAAATATTGCAGAAAAATAAAAGTTAAGAGTTAAGAATTAAGAGTTAAGAGTTAGGAATCTTCAAATCCTGAATAAAAATCATCTTTTTTATCCCTTCTACATAGTGCAAAAGAATTACTTCTCCCAAATACAGAGAATAAAATCCTTAATTCTTAACTCTTAACTAACAAACAACTATCCCCATAACTCAAAAACCTAAAATCATTCCTCAGTGCATAATCATAGATTTTTTTCCAGTTTTCCCCTGTAAATGCTGAAATCAACAACAATAACGTGCTTTTCGGCTGATGAAAATTGGTAATAATCCCATCCATAATTTTGAATGTATAGCCGGGGGCAATCATGATGCGTGTATGAGCGGTTACTGTTTGCAGTTGTTTTTTATTGAGATACTGGATAATATTTTCCAGTGCTTTCCGGGTGGAGATATTATTATTCTCTTCCTGATAAGGCATCCACTGGGATATTTCGAAGAGTTCGGGATCCGGATTTTTTTCAAGTATTACTCCTATATAGTACAAGCTTTCGAGTGTTCTGACAGAAGTGGTTCCCACTGCATATACTTTGCCTGTATATTGCAAGAGAAGCTCTATGGTTTTTTTGTTTGCCGAAATCAATTCGGTGTGCATCTCGTGATTTTCGATGGTTTCGCTCTTCACTGGTTTGAAAGTACCGGCGCCGACATGCAGTGTAACTTCTTCCCGGATAATATTTTTTTCTTTCAGACTGTCGAAAACTGCCGGAGTAAAATGCAGCCCGGCTGTGGGTGCAGCCACAGAACCGTTGATTTTAGAATAAATCGTTTGATAAGTTACTTTGTCTTTTTCTTCTGTTTTCCGGTTCAGGTAAGGAGGAATGGGTAACTCTCCGTATTGTTCCAGGATATCGGCAAAACACAGTTTGTCGTTATTCCATTCAAAACGAATGAGAGCGGTTTCTCCATAGCTTTCTATTTTTTCTGCGGTAACAGAAATCGGGATGACATTTTCCATGTCATGGGTTGAAATCAACTCCAATTTTCCGTTTTTCCATTTTTTAGCATTCCCTACCATGCAAAGCCAGCTGCAACATTTCCTTTCCTGGAATGCCAGAACATAATCGGACGGCTCTTTGGGTTCCAGGCAAAAAATCTCGATCCGGGCACCTGTCTCTTTCCTGAAAATAAGACGAGCCTGGATTACCCGGGTATTATTGAAGATCATCAGGGCATTTTCAGGTAAGTAATCACTGATCTGTTTGAATCTGGTTTCCGAAATTTCGCCCGACCGATATATTAATAATTTAGACTCATCTCGTTTTTCCAATGGAAATTTGGCAATCTTTTCATCTGGTAACGGATAATCATACACTTCGATCCTGATCTGTTGAGTTTTGTCCATTCTTCTGTAAAACTTTCCGCAAATATAGTGAAAGCTGAGAGGGAAATGCGAATTTATTCGCAATTTCTCCGAGACGACTCCGTATATTCTGTGAAAGTAATGAAAATTCCCTACCTTTGCCTCAATAATTAAAAATTGAAAATTGAAAACTGAAAATGAAATGCCTGAATGCTAATTTTCAATTATCAATTTTCAATTATCAATTTCTAAAGATGAAAGTTGGAGATAAAGTTCGCTTCCTCAGCTCTATAGGAGGAGGCATTGTACGTAGTTTTCAGGGAAAAGACATTGTCTTGGTAGAGGAAGAAGACGGTTTCGAAACCCCGGTACTGATCCGTGAATGCGTGGTGATTGAAGAAAATGACACACAAACACGCCATACACCTCCGCCAACAAGGGTGCAGCCGGAGCCGGTTCCTGTAATTGAGATGAAGAAGGTGCAGGAACAATCTCTCGTAAAAGAGCTTCCTGGAGGAGATCGGTTGAATGTATATATCGCTTATTTGCCAGAAGATATTAAAGATATTGTCAAAGGAAATTATGAAGCCTATCTAATTAACGATAGCAATTATTTTCTCTTATTCAATTATATGTCGCGGGAAAATAATGCCTGGCAGAGTCTTTACAATGGTTTGATAGAACCGAATACCAAGATGTTTCTCCACGAGTTCAGCAAAGAAAACCTGAATAGCCTGGAACATGTTTGTATCCAGTTTGTAGCATACAAGCAGGATAAACCTTATACACTAAAGAACTCCTATAGTGTTGAAATAAGGGTAGATACGGTAAAATTCTATAAAATCCACTGTTTCCGGGAAAACGATTTCTTCGAAGATGATGCCATCGTTTATCCGGTGGTAATCAATGATGTTCCGGAAAGGGAATATCTCGTTTCTTCTGTTGAATTGCAGGAATCCATGATGCAAAAGAAGAAAGAAGACAAACGTCTTCCTCAACCGATAGAGAAAAAAGTCAGGGTAAATCCGGTGGAAGAAGTAGATCTGCATATCAATCAATTATTAGATTCTACCACGGGAATGTCTAACGCTGATATCCTGGAATACCAGTTGACAAAATTTCGTGAAGTTCTTGAAAAAATGAAGGACCGGAAAGGACAAAAAATCGTGTTTATCCACGGAAAAGGCGATGGTGTACTCCGCAATGCCATTCTTACAGAGCTAAAAACCAAATATAAAAATTATCCCTGTCAGGATGCCTCTTTCCGGGAGTACGGTTTCGGCGCAACCATGGTTACAATAAAATAATTTTTTACCTTATTGTAACTATGCTTCAACAGTTTTTGTATTTTTGCAGAAAAATTGAAGAGTCGATCCCATCTGATTAATTTAAAGTCCTTAAAGTTAATAAGATATTTGAAGTCTTTAAATTTGATTAAATGCGTTGCTGATGAGGCTTCGATCCGGCCTCGGGCCAGTGGCGTAAAGAAAAATACGCAGTGTAGGCGTTAAAAGAGAAAAGCTGTCTGAGCACCGGAGGTGCGAGTTCTTTTCTCTTAGCCGTAACGCAGTATTTTTTAGCCAATGGAACGCAGCCTTGAAAAGTGCGTTTAAGCGAGAGCAATAAGCATGCTTGCATGGTTATTGTGGAGCGTAGCACTTTCAATGAAATTAATTTTTGGTTCCTTTTTTATCAAGAAAAAAGGAACATTTTCCAATGCATAGCCTTGAATTTTTTGTAACTTTTTGTTTCAAGACAAAAAGTTAATTACACAAACATTAAATTTCAAACAGATGAAAAAAACAATCTCTTTACTAAGCGTAATCCTGTTATTCCTTTCTTGCGATGTAGCTAAACAAGTCGCAGGCAGTGCCTACAACCTCACCCAGTGCCAGTACACCTATAAATCCATCTCGGGATTGAATTTAGGAGGAGTAGACTTACAGAGTGCCACTTCCCTGTCGTCTTTAAATCCGCTTACGGCAGCCAGTTTACTGGCATCTTTATCTAAAAGCTCACTGCCCTTGCAGTTCACCCTGAACCTGAATGTGAAAAATCCGGGTACACAGGCTGCTGCTCTGAGTGGTTTGCAGTATATTCTGGAAATTGATGATGTGCAAATGACCGAAGGTTTACTTAATCAGCAATTGTCGGTAGCAGGTGGGGCAACATCTACACTTCCTATGCAGTTGTCGTTCGATTTGAAAAAGGTATTGAGTGGGCAATCTGCCGATGCAGTGAAAAATATGGCTTTCAATTTTGCCGGTTTGAGCGATACTCCCAGTAAAGTGACTATTAAATTGCGCCCGAGCATGAGTGTTGGCGGTCAGGTTATTACGAGCCCCGTATATATTCCTGTTTCATTTACTTACGGAAAAGGTTATAAGTAATACTGTCTTTATGGCGTTGGAAATAGAACGTAAATTCCTGGTAAAAGGAGATTTTACTCCATTTATTACCCATGCGGTACATATTGTTCAGGCTTATCTTTGTATTTCGGAAGACCGGACCATCCGTGTCCGGATCAAGGGAGAGAAGGCCTTCCTTACAGTTAAAGGTGCAGCAGATAACAATGGATTTTCCCGCCTGGAATTTGAATATCCCATTCCCGTGTCCGATGCCCGGGAAATGATCCGGATGAGTCCGTTTCCTGTAATAGACAAGGTGCGGAATTATGTACCTTGTGCCGGTCATGTTTTTGAAGTCGATGTGTTCAGCGGATTGAATGAAGGTTTGATTTTAGCCGAACTGGAACTTCAGGACGAAAAAGAAGAATATGTAAAACCGGATTGGTTGGGCGAAGAAGTGACCGGCAATCCGGAGTACTATAATGCATTTATGGTACAATCAGCAAATCGCTGATAATTCCGTCGGATACAAAAATACCCGGCCGTTGCAGCCGGAGAATATCTCCTTCCAATGATAGCATATTTCCGCAAATATGTTTCCTGGCCTGTTTCAGGCAATATTCCCGTTGTTTTTCTCCGAAAAGGTTTTCTATTTGCTGAAGATTGATTCCCCACATCGTTCTTAATCCTGTAAGGATATAATCGTTATAGGCTGTTGCCGGATCTATGATTTCTGCTTCTGCCGGAACGATCCCCCCTGAAATGTGATCGATATAGCTTTTTAATGATGATACATTCCATTGCCTGCCTGTTCCATTATAAGAATGGGCTGACGCTCCGATGCCCATGTAATGTGTCCCGTTCCAATAAGAACTGTTGTGCCGGGAGAAAAAACCGGACTTGCCGAAATTGGATATCTCATAATGAATAAAGCTGGCTGTTGTTAACCGGTCGATCATATCGGAAAACATATTTACACTCAACTCTTCATCGATAGCACGGATTTTTTTCTCCTGCAGCATGCGATACAAACGGGTACCTTCTTCATAAATCAAATGGTAAGCTGAGATATGGCAGACTCGCGACCGGATAGCCAGGTCTATATTCCTGATCCAGTTTTCTTGTGTTTGCCCAGGTAAACCATAGATCAGGTCGATACTGATGTTGTCGAATCCGGCATCCCGGCATTGATCTATAGCCTGCAATGCCCGGGTGGCATCATGCCTGCGGTTCAGGAATTGTAAATCTTCATCCAGGAAACTTTGTATGCCTAGACTGATCCGGTTGAAAGGGAGCTGCCGCAGATTTGCTAAGTAATCAGGTGTGATATCGTCCGGATTTGCTTCTAAAGTTACTTCCTGAAGGTTGACGGATATTTTATTGTGTTTATCAGGAATGGCAGCAATGCTTTCGAAAATTTTACCGAAATCATCTGCTTTCAGCAAAGACGGAGTACCTCCTCCGAAATAAACCGTCTGGATATCCTTTTCGCTTAAATAGTCTTTCCTTAGTTCGATTTCCCGGCACAAAGCGTCGGTATATGCCATTTTTTCTTTCAGGGAAGTCGTCGAAAAAAAATCACAATATACGCATCGTTTCAGGCAAAAAGGGATATGAATATAAATTCCGGCCATGTTGCAAAGGTAAACTTTTCTTTTTTATGTTATATAACATCTTTTTTTAATTTTATTATCTGAGTTTTTTTCCTAATTTGCGCCCTCATCTGAAAAGAGTATCAAACAATCTTTATTGTTTAATCTGATTAAAAATGAAATAACATGAAAGTTTATCAAACAAATGAAATCAAGAACATCGCAATTATCGGTAGTTCTGGCGCTGGGAAAACCACTCTCGCAGAAGCAATGCTTTACGAGGGTGGAGTTATAAAACGTAGGGGTACGGTCGAAGCCGGCAATACGGTTTCCGACTATTTCCCGGTGGAAAAAGAATACGGATATTCCGTATTTTCCACAGTATTCAGTGTGGAATGGATGAACAAAAAACTGAATTTCATCGATTGCCCGGGTTCGGACGACTTTGTGGGTGGCGCTGTTTCCGCCCTGAACGTTACCGATACGGCCCTGATGGTAATCAACGGACAGTATGGTGTGGAAGTAGGAACCATCAATATGTTCCGCTATACCGAAAAATTAAACAAACCGGTTATTTTCATTGTCAATCAGCTGGATAATGAAAAATGCGATTTCGACAATGTGTTGAACCAGCTGAAAGAAACATACGGGAGCAAAGTGGTTCCCATCCAGTATCCTATTACCTGTGGCCCATCGTTCAATGCAGTGGTCGATGTGCTTAAAATGAAAATGTACCAATGGAAACCGGAGGGCGGAGTGCCTGAAGTTCTGGATATTCCGGATTCCGAAAAAGATAAAGCGGAAGAAATGCACCAGGCTTTGGTGGAAGCAGCCGCTGAAAATGATGAAAACCTGATGGAAAAATTCTTCGATCAGGGTAGCTTGACAGAAGATGAAATGCGCGAAGGTATCCGTAAAGGATTGATCGTACGGGGTATGTTTCCTGTTTTCTGCGTATGTGCCGGACGGGACATGTGCGTTCGCCGTACCATGGAATTCCTCGGGAACGTTGTGCCTTTTGTTAGCGATATGCCGCATTATCAAAATGCCGAAGGAAAAGAGGTCGCTCCGGATCCGAATGGACCTACCAGCGCCTTTTTCTTCAAAACAACCGTAGAACCGCATATCGGACGCGTATCGTATTTCAAAGTAATGTCGGGTAAAATCAAAACGGGAGACGACCTGCTCAATGCCGATCGAGGCTCCAAGGAACGTATCGCCCAGATGTTTGTAGTGGCCGGGCAAACCCGTAACGAAGTGCCGGAATTGGTAGCCGGAGATATCGGCGCCACGGTTAAACTGAAAGATGTGAATACCGGCAATACTTTGAACGGAAAAGGTTGCGAAAACCAATTCAATTTTATCAAATATCCTAACTCTAAATATCGCCGCGCCATTAAACCGGTCAACGAAGCCGATGCTGAAAAACTCAGTGAAGTCCTGACCCGGATGCGTGCGGAAGACCCTACCTGGGTAGTAGAAATATCTAAAGAACTGAAACAAACAATCGTTTCCGGTCAGGGAGAATTCCACCTGAAAACCCTGAAATGGAGACTCGAGAATAATGATAAAATCCTGATCGAGTATATCGAACCGAAAATACCCTACAGGGAAACGATCACTAAATCGTCCCGGGCTGATTACCGTCATAAAAAACAATCGGGTGGAGCCGGGCAATTCGGTGAAGTACACCTGATCGTGGAACCGTATTCCGAAGGGTTGCCGATGCCGGAAGTATATAAATTCAACGGACAGGAATTCAAGATCCAGGCCCGTGATGTTCAGGAAATCGAACTGGACTGGGGTGGTAAACTGGTGTTTGTCAACAGCATTGTAGGTGGTTCCATCGATACCCGCTTTCTTCCCGCTATCCTGAAAGGAATTATGGGACGCATAGAGCAGGGGCCGCTCACCGGATCTTATGCCCGCGATGTACGTGTAATTGTGTACGATGGTAAAATGCACCCGGTAGACTCCAACGAAATTTCATTTATGCTGGCCGGACGGAATGCCTTCAGTACAGCGTTCAAACAAGCCGGACCCAAAATCCTCGAACCGATCTACGATGTGGAAGTTTCCCTTCCTGCCGATTGTATGGGTGATGTGATGGGTGATTTGCAGGGACGCCGTGCAGTTATTATGGGTATGAGCAGCGAAAAAGGCTACGAAAAACTAAATGCCAAAGTTCCGTTGAAAGAAATGTCCAGCTATTCTACTTCATTAAGTTCCCTGACAGGAGGCCGTGCTTCTTTCGTAATGAAATTTGCCAGCTATGAACTGGTTCCTACCGATGTACAGGAAAAATTGCTGAAGGAATACGAAGCTGCACAACAGGAAGCGGAATAATCAGGATTCGTTTGATAATTATTGAAAGGGTGTCTTTTGACACCCTTTTTTTTATCCTTTTAGAAAATTCTGTTGAAAAATTTTTGAGAAAAGTAGGAAATTTCATAAATATCTTTACCTTTGCTAAAAAAAATGGAGAATCCTGAAAATCCACAAAAGAGTAGGGGCAAACTAATCGATTTTTGCATATGAAAAATTTATCTAAAGTGCTGTTTACAGCTTTGGTTTTATTTACATTTGTTGCTTTTACGAATGCTCAAGGTTTGAAATTTGGGGTTAAGGCCGGTTTGAACGCCTCCAACGTGTCTGGTTTTGGAGATATGATGGATAAAACATTAAGTTATGCAGATGAGTTTTCTGAAGAATTTGAAGGTGCAGACATTAGTTACTCCACTTCTTACAAATTAGGATTCCATTTAGGACTTGTTGCTCAATTTGAGATGGGTAGCCTTTTTATTCAACCCGAGCTTTTATATTCTTCCTTGGGAATGGGAAATGAAATAAAAGCAAAAGTGGCCGGAGTATCTGCTAGTGAATCGGAAAATATAAACTTAAATTATCTGCAATTACCTATCTATGTAGGTTATAAAATACCGGCAGGTTTGGGCTTAAATGTTATTTTAGGAGCCGGTCCGTATCTTGCATATGCAATTTCAGGTTCTGATGATATTTTTTCTGATGATGGTCTGCTAAAAAGATTTGATGCAGGTCTTTCTTTTATGGGAGGAGTTGAAATTAGCAAAATTCAGGTAACTGTAGGATATGACCTGGGCCTCGTGGATATGGTGGGAGCAGAAGGTTGGAGTGATGCCAAAAAAGCA
Organism: Bacteroidales bacterium; assembly: GCA_031553775.1. Classification (GTDB taxonomy): domain Bacteria; phylum Bacteroidota; class Bacteroidia; order Bacteroidales; family Azobacteroidaceae; genus JAISFI01. The sequence goes on along the minus strand of JAVBLA010000024.1, from coordinate 7,886 downwards.
CTTGATCTTTCATCTATCAGAAATAGCAATATTAAAGTTTCAGCTGCCTATTTCTTCTGATTATTTTAATTCTTAGATATAATGAAAGCCTCCTCAGATTTTTATTTGAAGAGGCTTTCCTCGTTTTATGAAATAGCAGGTATTTATTATTGATGAATAACCTAAATGCCAATATTTTTTTATCTTTGCTGGAGAATGAAAATCCACGTATAAGAAAAAATTAAAATCATTATGCGTAAGAAAAATTTATTTAAAGTGCTGTTTACGGTGTTATCCTTATTTGCCTTTATTATTTTTACAAACGGGCAAGAACTAAGATTCGGAATCAAGGCAGGAATGAATAATTCAACGATTACCGGTTTTGATAATCTGATGAATAAAGCAATAGGAGAAATAGAAAATGAATTTCCTGAACTGTTTGAAACATTTGGCATTGATATGAAATTTTCTACTTCGTATAAAACAGGATTTCATGTAGGGGGTGTTGCTCAATATAACATTAATAGCTTTTTTATCCAGCCGGAATTGTTATTTACAACTGTAGGGGCTATATATAAGGTTAAAATATTAGGGTTAGCAGAGACAATGGATGCAAATTTGAATTACATTCAATTACCTGTCTATGCAGGCTATAAAATAACAGAAACATCTAATCTAAGTTGTGTCTTAGGAGCAGGCCCATATATTGCTTATGGAGTTTATGCTAGTGAAGATATGTTTTCCGATAATGCCGCCCTTAAAATGAAACGTTTCGATGCCGGATTGGCATTTATGATAGGTGTCGAATTCAAAAAAGCTCAGATTACAGCCGGATATGATCTGGGTCTTGTGGATATCATGGATATGGACGGTTGGAAGAGAGTGAAAGATGAGAATAGTCTTTCTCCTATCCGGAATGGTAATATCAAGATTTCTGTGGCTTGTTTTTTCTGATTAAGTTCTCACATTGTAAATTAGGCTGAAAGCAAAAAATCTATATATGAAGGAGATACAAAAACAATCCCCAGTAAAATTCGGCATCATCGGCACCAACTTCATTTCCGACCGGATCATAGAAGCCGGCCATGAAGATCCCCGTTTCGAAGCCATCGCCATCTATTCCCGTACACAGGAAAGCGCCGATGCTTTTGCCCGGAAACACGGCATTCCACATACTTTTACCCGTCTGGAAGACATGCTTGCCGGCAATCTGATCGATGCCGTCTATGTAGCCTCCCCAAATTTTCTGCATGCCGAGCATACCTTGTTGTGCCTTTCACACGGTAAACATGTGCTATGCGAAAAAGCTTTTGCCGCTTCGTTTCCGGAAGCCGAATCTATGGTCAGGGAGGCCCGGAACCGGAATCTGGTGCTGATGGAAGCCATGAAACCTACACTGACACCCAATTTTATACAGGTAATCCGGAATCTCAACAGGATCGGGCAGGTGAGGAGTTATTTCTCCTGTTTTTGCCAATATTCGTCCAGATATGACCGTTTCAAGGCAGGAGAGGTATTGAATGCCTTCACACCCGGCATGTCTGTCGGAGCATTAATGGATATCGGCGTGTATACCATCTATCCAATGGTCGTTTTATTCGGACGGCCGAAACAAATCAAAGCTTCCGGTTTTTTACTTCACAATGGAGTGGATGGAGCCGGAACCGTTCAGTTTACTTATGATGATCTATTGGCCACAGTGATGTATTCCAAAATTGCAGATTCTTCTCTTCCTACGGAAATACAGGGAGAAGAAGGCACTATCACCCTCGATCGCATCAATATCATCAGTGATGTCTGTCTGCATAACCGGAGGGAAAAAACAATAGAAAATCTCACACAACCGGCTATCCATCATGAGTATTATTATGAAATAGCAGATTTTATCGACCAGATTCAATCCGGGACATTAGAATCTCCCGCTAATACCCATCAAAATACCCTGGTCACTATGGAAATTTTGGATGAAGTGAGAAGACAGGTCGGGAATAAATAACTTTCAGGCCAAAAGCAAAACAGGCTGTTTCAATTCAAAGAAACAACCTGTTTTTTTATTCTTTTTGCGATTACACCGTACGGGTTCAATATTTTAAATCCGTACAGATAGATTCTCGAAAATTTCTATAAAAGCCTCATTTGTTAGGCTTGTCAGATGGCCGCGGAGCTCCCGGAACCTGCCTTGATTTATCATGTCCATGCATTTCCTTATTCCTCGGAGTAAACATTTGCCGCATAAATTCTTCTTCGGCCCGTTGATACTTAAAGATTTTTTCCGGAGAAAGAACTTTCTTGAATTTCTCCAAATACTCTTTGTCTAACTGGGCTTCTTTGAGTTTAATATCCGCATTCATATCGATTATTTTCAGATACTCTTCGCTGGTCATTTCCTTTTTGGAGTCGCGGAGTTTCTTCCAGTTTTCGCGTAGCGGTTTATTGAGCTCAAATTTTTTTTCCTGTAATTCGTTACACAAGGGCCAGAAAACCTGTGCTTCTTCGGGAGTCAGCTTCACTCTTTCAGTGATGAAGGCTGCTCTTTTTGCCCGGAAATTTTCAAAACTTTCTTTCCTTTTCTCGTCTCTCTTGTCATCTTTTTTATCACCCTTGTTTTGTGCAGATACAATACCTGTAAAAGTAAAACACAGCAGGAGACTGAAAATAATACATTTTTTCATGACTAATCTGTTTAATTTTCACTGATATATACGCTTTCTCTATAATTATGCTTGATAGTCTGGTACTCTAAGTAATCGTAGACTTCCTCATAATTTTCATCTTCAAAATAATTTTGCTGTAACCTGATGCTTTCACTCTTGGCCAGTTTATCCGACGACGGATTAAAGTCACCACTGAAGACTTTAAACATCAATGCAATACCGATAAACATGGCTGCCATATAAACCCAGGGTTTTACACGGTTCCACAGGCTGATGGTTTCCGGCATTTCTACGGTAACTTCATCCAACCGGTTCAGGATATTTTGATTCAATTCGTCAAAATAACCTTCCGGCACTTTATACGGATTTTTATTACCTGTTTCTTCTGTTTTTGGATATTTTTTGTTCATGATTGGAATCATTTACGGGATGTTAGACAAATAGGTCATTTAAAGGTTTAATGTACGTTTGTTAAAAATTTTTCAATTTTTTTGGCAGCATGATGATAAGAGGCTTTCAATGCACCTACTGAAGTGCCGAGTATATCCGACATTTCATCGTAGCTCATCTCATTATAATAACGCATATTGAAAACCAGCCGTTGTTTTTCTGGCAGGGACAGAATTGCTTTCTGAAGTTTTAGTACTGCTTCGTCTCCATCGAAATAGCTATCACTTTCCAGTTTATTCAGGAGAAAAACATCGGCATCGTCTACCGATATATTGTTTTTCTGGCGTTGGTTCGTCAGAAAAGTAATACATTCATTAATAGCGATCCGGTACAACCAGGTAGAAAGTTTGGCATCTCCCCGGAAATAATTGATATTCGACCATGCCTTGAGAAATGTATTCTGTACCAGATCGTTGGTATCTTCGTGATCGATCACCATTTTCCGGATCTGCCAGTATATTTTTTCGCTGTAATGCGTTACAACCATGCCGAAAGCACGCTTTTGAGATACCGGATCCCTCAACTGGGCGATAATTTCTTCTTCTTTGTACATATTCAGACAAAATTTGCGACAAATGTAGGAAAAAAATACAATAAACAATTTCAAAAAAATACTACCTTTGCCAAAAAAATAAGCAATATGTCTAATTTACGATTCAACGCAGTAGAGCGAGCGCTTAACAGGATTCCGGTAGAAATGGAACCGTCGGTCGGAAAAACTTCCGGATATTTCGGAGTGGATGTTTTTAACCGGCAGACTATGCGGAAATATCTTTCAAAGGAAACTTTCCAGCTCATCAGCGATGCCATTGACAAAGGCACTACCCTGGATCGTTCCGTAGCCGAACATGTGGCTGCCGGATTACGGATGTGGGCCATGGAGAAAGGCGCTACACATTATACGCACTGGTTTCATCCGCTGACCGATGGAACGGCTGAGAAACACGATGCGTTTATCGAATTGGACGGGAACGGGGGACTGATCGAAGAACTGAGCGGTAAGCTCCTGGCGCAGCAGGAACCGGATGCTTCCAGTTTTCCCAGTGGTGGACTCCGCAATACTTTCGAAGCCCGCGGTTATTCTGCCTGGGATCCTTCTTCTCCGGCATTCATCGTAGATAATACTTTGTGTATTCCCACTGTATTTATTTCTTATACAGGCGAAGCTTTAGATTATAAAACTCCTCTGCTGAAATCGATCAGTGCCATCAATAAAGCGGCCACCGATGTTTGCCGGTATTTCAATGCCGATGTGGAAAAGGTGATCACTTATTTGGGATGGGAACAGGAATATTTCCTGGTAGACGATGCATTGTACCAGGCCCGTCCGGATTTGTCGCTCACTCAGCGTACGCTCATGGGACATGAGTCTGCCAAGAACCAGCAGCTGGAAGACCATTATTTCGGAGCGATCCCACCCCGGGTACAGGCTTATATGAAAGACCTGGAACGTGAATGTTATCGCTTGGGTATTCCGGTGAAGACGCGGCATAATGAAGTGGCTCCCAATCAGTTCGAATTGGCTCCGATTTATGAGGAAGCGAATCTGGCGGTCGATCACAATCTCTTGCTGATGTCGGTCATGAAAAAAGTGGCACGCAAACATAAATTCCGGGTATTACTGCATGAAAAACCTTTCAAAGGGGTGAATGGATCGGGTAAACATTGCAACTGGTCACTGGGAACAGAACAGGGTGTTAACCTGCTTTCCCCGGGAAAAGACCAGACGGAGAACCTGCAGTTTATCTGTTTTATTACCAATATCCTGATGGCTGTGCATAAACATAATGCACTGCTTAAAGCCAGTATTTCTACCGCTACCAATGCACATCGCCTGGGAGCAAATGAAGCGCCTCCGGCGATCATTTCTACGTTTTTGGGTACGCAAATCAATAAAATTCTGGACAAATTCGAAGACAGTTCTACCAAGGAAGCGGTGATTTCAGACGGAAAGAAAAAAATGCGTCTCGGCGTGGGGCAAATTCCCGAGTTGCTGATTGATAATACCGACCGGAACCGGACTTCTCCTTTCGCTTTTACCGGTAATCGCTTTGAGTTCCGCGCAGTAGGGTCTTCTGCTAACTGTGCCTCTGCTATGATTGCATTGAATGCAGCTGTGGCCGCCCAGTTACAGGATTTCAAAAAAGAAGTGGATGCCTTGATCAAAAGCGGAAAATTGAAAGAAGAAGCACTTTTCGATGTGATGCAGTCTTATATAGAAGCTTCCAAGCCGATTCGTTTCGATGGAAATGGTTACAGCGGTGAGTGGAGAGAAGAAGCCGAACGTCGCGGATTGGATTGTGAAACCTGTGTCCCGGTCATATACGATGCTTATACTACTCCCGAATCGGTACGGATATTCAAAAATACAAACATCTTTACAGAAGTGGAATTGCATGCCCGGAATGAGGTGAAATGGGAAATCTATACAAAAAAAATCCAGATAGAATCCCGTGTTTTAGGCGATTTGGCCATGAACCATATCATTCCCGTAGGAATTCGCTACCAGACCTTACTGATAGAAAATGCCCTGAAATACAAAGAATTATTCAATCTGACATCCGAAGATGAGATTCAGGAAGTCGAATCCCTGATCCGGGAAATGAAACATCACCTGTCGGCCGTCCGCTCTAAAGTGGCGTTCATGATCGAAGCACGTAAAGTTTCCAACCGTTTGGAAGACGGTCGCGAAAAAGCCCTGGCTTACCACGATACGGTACTTCCGTTTCTGGACGATATCCGCAAGCATATCGATGAGCTGGAACTGATTGTGGATAACGAAATGTGGCCATTACCGAAGTACCGGGAATTGATGTTTGTCAGGTAAAATAAATATAGATGGATTATATTTTCCGCTATTATTTATCAATAATAATAAGTGTTATCATTATTGCCAGACAGGTGAAATGTTTTGTTGTCTGCTAATACTGTTATATAAAAGCTGACGGAATAATAATAATTTTTATTTAAAACCGGAGTAATTTTCAGGTGCCCCGATATGTTTTTAGTTGTGTAATAGCTTTTTCCTCCAAATGAAAAAGTAGGTATTGAAAACTCTTCTTTTTCAATATAGAATGTTCCGGTTGGCGGATTATTATAGGTAGATGAAAATCTGATACGTACTTCCTGCATACTTCCTGAATTATTATAAATAATGAAGTCGCTGTATGCGTACCTGTATATATAAGTAAGCGAATTCCCATAATCGTAAGAATGAGGAGTAACCAATCCTCCATCATTCTTATTGTAACCTAAATCTCCTTCTTTCTCGCATCCGGCTAATACAAGTAATAATAAGATACTTGCCAAATATAATGAATATTTCATGATGTTTAATTTTAATAGTAAGATCAACGGGTTATTTCAGTATATCCTTTTATATATACAGGATTATCTGGATTATCTGTTTGTCCTTTGATTTCAACCCAAAGAGAGCCACCGGAGTTTTTAGTGGTTACTGTTCCTGAAAAACTGCGAATGTCAATAAGTGTTTTATCCCAAAGAATTGATATCAGAGCTAATTCATCAGGACAATTGTACTTTTCATGAATAGAGCCATCATACGGTGTAGTATACTTGAATACTAACTCGTAATTGGAATCATCTGATGTATTATACAATATTAGGTATTGTGTATTGCTATAACTATAGATATACAACCTGTTTAACTTGCCGGAATAATCATAACTAATCGTATTTATCCCGAAATCCGCTGCATTATCCGAACAGGCAGTGAACAAAAGTATGTTCAATAAAAAAATGAAAAACAGCTTTTGTTTCATAAATAAGCCTCCCACCATTTAGAAATGAAACAAGATGTATAAGTTTCCTTCCGTAACAGTATGAAAACCTATCTTAGAGGCAGGTATCTGAGGAGAATATACATCAGCATCGATAATTTCAACAGAAGATTTAGTACTATTGTAATTTTCCTGTTTGAATTTTCCTTTTCCACTGAAAGCATAGGCCAGATTAGCGCTGAATTCTGCTCCGATACTCAGTTTAGGCGCCACAAAATATTCAACCCCGACAAAACCGTTGATACCGATATTGAATGATGTGCCCGTGCTGGCTTCTAATATTCTTGAGGAAGGGTAAATTGTAGTACCGGTTACGAAATTTGTAGTAGAAGGTGTCCGGTTGCTATTGGTCATGGCATTACCGTACTCATAATCGGTTTGTAGATTTTCACATCCGATGGCGACCCCTGCTCCGTAAAACCCCTGCAAACGGCCATAACCTCTGCGAAATTCATATCCGACTTCCAACTGAATATCAGTGTGTTTAATGGTTTGTTTATCTTCTACAGTAGCATAAGAATTACTATTTGATTTTAGATCATCCATTACTGATCCTTTATGTATTTCACTGCCCAGGTTTAACCTGAGTTTTGCACGTATGGCCCTGTCCTGGCTCAGGAAATATTTTCCATATAGAGTAACATTGTCGAATTTCGGTGCATCGTTGTAAGCATCCGTAAACAGGTTTCCTGCATATTCCAGGAAAGGTGTAGCATCTACTCCAATGGCAATATCACCTGCTTGCGGTAAAATATGCCGGCCGCTTTTAGTTACAACTTCTTCATTTCTTTCTTCTGCCTGGGAATACATGGATAAAGATACACAAAATGCCATACAGATGGCTACGATTAGTTTCTTCATAATGAAGTCATTTAGACTTTTTTGAATTTTAAATACTAAAAAGGAGAAGGGAACGTTTTGTTATCAGCAAAATAAACAAAACAAATCCCCTTCCCATGTACCAAGTACTCAGCAAAGATACTATAAATCGGGAAATCATTCC
>JAVBLA010000029.1:0-20598 GCA_031553775.1 Bacteroidales bacterium | reverse complement strand
AAAACAGTCTGAACAAACAACAAACAACAAACAATCATTATTAATCTTGCGAATAATAATTTATGTACTTTTTTCAATATCATAATGTTAGAAATAAGCTAAATTATAGTTTAATGATTTTCCTATTATATCTTTTATTATCGGTCAAAAAAGAAAGATAATAAATGCCCGGAGGATAGTTTTTTAAATCGATCGTGGCCTCTGTATTAAATTCTTTTTTTAAGATCTTTATTCCTAAATTGTTTCTGACCTCACAAGATAACGGACGATCGATCGTTGTATTAACCGTTAGCAAACCATCGATCGTAGGATTGGGAAAACAAGATAATTCTTCTCCCAGTATGGATTGTGTCTCCATATCACTTGAAATTCCGAAGTCTTTTGTTATCGTGGAACCTTTCATGTCTCCATCCGGTAATATCATTGTATTCTGATATACTGTGCCATCGACGTCTATTTTCACCTCTACTGTAGATTTAGACTGTGAGGGGTCTGCAATGGACACAAGAGTGCCGTTCTTTATCATCAAAGCACATGGCTGATTGGCCGTATAGGCGCGGTTTAAGTAAGTTAAAGTCCCAGCCTCATGAAAAATAATCTGTATTATATTAAGATGTTTATGTGCAACTGCCTGGACGGAGGAAGTGTTTTCTATAATCTCTACCGCCGAATGATCGTAGGCTTTAGCCCTGGCTTCTGTATCCACACCCGGAACGACAATGTAGCTGTAGCTGCTATTGACAGGATTCACGCCATGATCGAACCACAGGCTGAGCACATAACCGGAAACTTCGCTGGCAGACCCACTGCTGTTAATGCTTTTCCAAGTACCTTTTTGTGATTTCATACTGTACTTCACATTGCCCTGGTTGGGAAAGAAATAGGCAATCTTTCCATTTCTCAAATAAAGCAGATTAGAATTAGAATAGGTATTGGAACTTACGTTTTGTAATACTTCCGAAGTTCCTGAAGTTTCTTTTATGTATGAGGGTGCTTTCATGATGGCCTGATTAAGGCTTGTACGTACTTCTCTATTGCTGTTGTCTGAAATGCCGGCTCCCAAACAAATAATTTCTTCATCAAAAAAGAACCAGGATTTTTTGGCGCGCATTCCCGACTTATTCATATTTATCACAGAAGCGCCATATTTTCCATCCGATACCCCTCCGACAAAAGAAGTTGAGCCAAAATTTACTCCCCATCCCGAACGTGCCGGATAATCGGTCGTATAAGGGAACGTGGTACCGGGGATCATGCACCAGTCCCAATAAGGCATTATGTTTTTATATTCCGACCCGTCTACCGAAATAAAGGTAGCTCCGTAAGAAAAATAATTAGCTTTTAGATTTTCATCATTTCCGGTTTCAGCTTCTACTGTGCGGTTTGATACATTGCGTACCGTGAACAGGTATTCACTACGGATATGTTGTGTATAATCGGATGCCCAATAATGCTTATTTTGTTTTTCTATATTCAATCCGATGGATTGAGCATCCCTGATGCGAGTCAAGGCATCGGTATAAACCCGGGCATGGTCAGGATCAATAAAATCTGCCATTTTTTGCATATAATTCAGGCCGACTACCAACGCATTTTCCCGGCTCACTCCACGTCCCATCACACTGAAGTCCCACTGGCTGCCACGAATGGAAGTAAGTTGTGTTTCACGAATAAAACGCACCACTTTATCAAAATATTCGCTCCGGATATCAAACGCAGCCGGAGTGCCGGCCAGGTAAGAAGCCAAGCGGATAATACCATCTGCAAATACATATCCATAGCTGGATATCTGAATTTGTGGTCCATGATCCTGGTATATCAGGTCGCTTTTAATGTTTTCAGCCAAAGTCGGAGTCAGAAAGTCTCTCATACCCTCTAATAAAGAGCTATTCTCTGTCAATAAGCCCCTGTATACATAGTGTAAAGCAATATCGATGGCATTAGCCCCTGTCCCATGCAAAGTTACATCGCTAATTGCCTGAGGTTGCAGCAGAGAAAGTATTCTTTCTTCATCAATTTCATCTCCGGGGGCAGAACGGGGAATATACCCGTTCAATTCACGCATAAATAACAGTATTTCGCCTAATTTTTGAGGGCAATAAATGCGGTTATACCACCAGTTAGGGTCGATAGTATTTGATTTGTACCAATAAGAAAGTCCTTTCTTTATAGCTTCTTTATAAACGGTGTTATTATATTTCTCATGTCCTTCCTTAGATACCGTTGCAGCTAAATGCCAGATCCTCAACACGTGATTGTCTGCTGTATTCATTGCGTTTGCAGTGTTAAGCTTACCATAAGAAAATGCAGCCCAGCTGCCATCGGCAGATTGGGCATTAAGCCAGGTATTCAAAACCCCGGCATCTTTAATCCCGACCCTTATTTCATTTTGTACTCTTTCTATTAAATCCTCATAACTATATGTTTGAGATTGCAGCGAAAGAAATACAAATGAAATAATAGACAGTAAGATTGTCTTTTTGAATTGTAATTGTGTTTTCATAGTACCTTTCATTTTTTATACAAAGATCTTTTTATTCTTAAAATTCTATATTCTAAATATCTTCATCTCATTATCCTATTTTATATTCTGGATATTTATATGCATATTTTTGGACGATTTAGGTATATAGCAATGTTTGCTTATCCCCTTTTAGCATATTTTTTATCCTTCAGCTGTTTTTTACTTATGCTTTTCCGTACTTTCAAAGTATTGCTGGTCTTTTTCTACTTCCTGCAAAACAGGTGCATTAGCCTTCATGCGTTTCCTGTTTTTGGAAATCCAGGGTTTTTCTTTTTTTTCCTGGTATGATTGTTCATCAAAGACCAATTCAATTTTTGATTTTTCCGTATTAAATGTCAGGGAAGTTTCCTGAGCTGTATTGGCCCCTTCATACTGTAACCGGGCAATAATTTTTATTAATCCCGGTTGGGTTGTTGTTCTTATTAACAAAGGAGCAATTCCTCCTTTTACGGCACAGGGATTGGCTCCGATCGTATTATTTCCAATAATTTCGCCTTCGCCTTCAACGAAAAACTCAATGTTTTCATTTGCTAAGCGTCTAACATATCCTCTTTCGTCGACAATGGATGCAATTATCAAAACGATATCGCTTCCATTCGCTTGTGGGACAAGTCCGCAATTATCGACCGACAAGTTTATTTTGTCAGAGCGTTTAGACGGCATACAGGTAGAAGAGGCAACAACCCTTCCGTCGATCATTCCTTCTGCAATTATTCGGGCTAATTCTTCTTTTTTACTTCGGTGCAAGGCCCTTACCGTAACAAAACTAAATGCATCTTCAAATATGAGAGGTGAGTTAGGAATGCCGGGCATTCCTTTTTCAATGCGCTTGACAATTGTATCCGTATAGAAACGGGAAGAATAAGAGTGCCTAAATCCGGATGTCTTTGCCGCCTGATTGACAGCGGTATCTGCGGTAACAATAAGGCGAACGCTATCACAATTAGAATAAACCGTTACATCTTCAGGAGAGGTAGGTGTCATTGAATGTGCAATGAAGACAAATGGCTCACTCTTTATCAATGGATGATTAATTAGAGGGGAACTTTGGCTCTTAAACATATAATAAGCATATTTCGGTTGACGGAATGCATCCATGATTCCTCCCCAGAAAGGATCCGGATGATATCCTCTTTGATGATCAAAAGAATGCCAGAGCGTACCTCCTATATGAGCCGGTGGAGATTTGTAAAGCTGATCTACTGTTAGTGATCCCTCATAATTTTTTTTTGCATAGTGCTGTGCCTGGTGCAATAATCCTTCCTCGCTCCAATCTCTTGCAATACGGCTATATGAATTATGGGAATACCAGTCGTCTACACAGTCTCCAAACTCTCTCGTAAAGCAACATTTTCCTGATTCTCTGTAAAAAGACTCTTGTTTGGGAGCACAATACAGGATATCATAATAATCGCTTCCTTTACTGACATCGTCAATTGCGGCATAACATCCTTTATAGGGATATTCTTCATGAACAGCAAGATAGGCTTTTCGGGCAAAGCTTTCAGGAAAATGAGTTTCATTCAGAACCGGTTCCCATAATAACACGCAAGGATGATTCCGGTCTCTCCGGATCATATTTCTGATATCCGAAATTACCCGGTTTTCAAAGACCGGATCATTATTCCAAAATTGCCATCCGGGTGTTGCTACAATAACGAATAGCCCCAACTTGTCGCATGCATCCATAAATGCAGGATCCTGAGGATAATGCGCACTTCTGATAACGCGAAATCCGGCTTCCCGTAGTTTAAATGCATCTGTATAGTGCAGATTGTTGGAGAGAGCCATGCCGATATATCCGAAATCCTGGTGTCTGTTGCCCCCCAGAAGTTTATCTTCAAAATGTTTTCCATTCAGGAACAGGCCTTTGTCAGGTACAAACTGAATGGACCGGATTCCGATTTTTGTTGCCAAGCCGTCAACAGGTTTATTCCCCATTCGCACCTCAGTTTCCAAATCGTACAAATTAGGAGAGTCGGGATGCCATAATTTAGGATTCTTTATCACAATAGACTGAAGGATACTTTTTTCTTCTCCGGCTTTTAATGTTAGCTTTGAAACACATTCCTTTGATTCATTTCCTTCATTATCAATCAATGAATTTTTTACAAGAACACTTTGCGTATGAACGGTTTCATTGACTATATGTGTTAATATCCGTACAGATGCCTTTTCCTCTGAAACGTTATCAAAAGAAACGAAGATTCCTCCTCCTGCCTTTACATCCGTATAATTTGCATCGGTAATATGTACTGAAGATGTAGTATATAGCCAGCAATCGCGATAAATTCCACCGAAGTAACAAAAGTCGAGTGCTTCCTGAGGCTTACCCGGTGGATAGGACGGGTCATTACTATTATCCGCACAAACGCAAATAACATTTTGTTCTCCTGATTTTATTCCCGCTTCAGATAAATCTATTATAATAGGAAGAAATCCTCCGTAATGTTCTTTGATTTGTTTTCCATTCAGATAAATTCTGCATTTTCCCATGATAGCTTCAAAGTACAGCCAGATTTTTTTCCCTTCATAAGAATTATTTAGAGTAAATGTTTTTCTATACCAGGCTATCCCCTGGTAATTACGCCCTCCGCTTGCACTGGCAGGAAGTAATTCTAAGGTATGTGGGAGGGCGACAATATCCCAGGCGCTATCATCAAAATCTACCGAGCTGGCATCTTCTGCATTTCCCAGGAAGAACTTCCACCCGGTATTAAAGCCGGCAACCTGACGGGTATTATTTTCATGAGGATAAAAACCGGCTGTCGAGAAAGAATCATTATATCCGAAAACAGTCTGAGATACAATGAAAAATAAAAGATATACTATTTTTTTCATCTTTAAAAATTTGATTAATGTATAATATGTAATAAAAAATTAATTCTCATCAAGATCGACATGATCTTTCATATCCTCGTCTTCTTTCTTCTTTCGGTAATTGAGGGGAGATATGCCGAATAAGTCTTTGAAGCACTTACTGAAATAGCGGGGTGTATTAAAGCCCAAACGGTAGGTGATATCGGATACATTCAGCTCTGGTTCGGTCAGCAGTAGGGAAGCTGCTTTTTTCAGACGAATATTCAGGATAAATTCATTAGGCGTCATACCTGTCAATCCTTTTATCTTCAAATAAAGCCGGCTTCTTCCTAAAGCCATTTCAATAGCAAAAATATTGACGTTAAATTCCGGATCATCGATATATTTCAGTACAACTTCGGTTGCCTGGTTCAATAATTCCTGGTCCCGTTTGTTCGTAGCAATCACAACCGGAGTATCTCCTACCTGTTTGGAGTAGCGTTCTTTTAATCTTTTCTGGGATAGCACTAAGTTGTTACACCGGCTGATCAAAGCTTTTACATTAAATGGTTTAGTGATATAATCATCGGCTCCGGCCATTAAGCCTTCCAGGTTCTGTTCTTCCGACATATCGGCAGTAATAAGGACAACCGGAATATGGGAGGTCTCAAAATTAGATTTCAATTTGGCACACATTTCCTTACCCGACATTTTGGGCATCATAATATCGCTCAATACAATATCCGGTTGCATATTCGCCACTTTTTCAAGCGCTTCAAATCCGTCTTTAGCAGTCTCTACATGATAAATTGGAGAGAATATTTCATCTAAAAAATTGAGCAGATCTTCATTGTCTTCCACAATTAATATGGTTGCTTCCGACGATGATGAATGTTCCGTTAAATGAGATCGTTTAATCTCTTCAAAGAATAATAGCTCCGGCAAACCACTTTTCTTAAAAAAATCCCAGTCCGAATCGGATTGTGAATTTTTCTCTTCCGAGGTGAAATGGTCACTGCTGGTACGTAGACTCACTTTAAATGTACTTCCTTTATCTTGGTTATTTTGCACACTGATAGTTCCATGGTGAAGTTCCACAATTCCTTTCGATAGTGCCAGGCCGATACCGGTTCCTGTTTGATGAAAGGGATCTATATTTTTTCCCTGATAAAACCGTTCAAATATTTTTGGCAGGTCTTCTTCCGATATTCCGATTCCCGAGTCGATCACACTGATCAACACTTCATTACTGTGCTTTTTTTCTACTTTCACCATAATAGATGTTTTATCCTCAGAGTACTTGAAAGCATTCGATAGTAAGTTATAAAGCACTTTCTGCATTTGAACAGGATCGAACCAGACCAATATTTTGTTTTCAGAAGAAAAAAAAGTATATTCTATTTGTTTCTTTTCGGCCAGGTCATTGAAAGAGTTAAATACTTGTTTTGTAAAATCAACAATATTCATTTCCTTTACTTTCAATTCCAACATATCTCTTTCCTGTTTTCTGAAGTCGAGTAATTCACTGATCAAAGCAAGCAAGTGGGACGCATTCTTTTGTATCTTTACCATCTTTTTCTGTATATGCAAGGAAATGTCTTCTATTTGTAAGATGGATTCTATCTGTCCTAATATTAATGTGATAGGGGTTCTGAATTCATGAGAGATATTGGTGAAGAATTGTAATTTTATTTGATTTAATTCCTGTATCCTGTTGTTCTCCCTGATTTCATATTCCAGCGAAGTCTTCAGCTTTATTTTCATTTTATTCAAGTGTATGATACTCCATAAAATCAGGATGACTAAAAGAGCATAGATACAAAATGCCAGCGGAGAAGCATAGAAAGGAGGAACAACCTGAATATCCATGTAAATGGACTTCAATTCTTTATTAGAAATATTTTTTAATATTTCACGTACTTCCAGAGTATATTTCCCCGGACTTAAATTGGAATAACGGATACTCTGATCTTTAAGAGGAATCCAATCCTTATCAAAACCGGTTAATTTATATTCAAATGGAACTTTATTCAGTTTTAAATAGTTAGAACTAGCAAATTCAATCACAATGTTGGTTTGATCATGTTTAAGCCAAAGCTTTTTTAGATAAGGGAGTGTTTCCTTGATAATGCTATTATTTTCAACAACAGTTTGGAGTCTGTTGTTAATGTACAAATCGGAAAAAAACAAGTGATAATCTTTCGTTGTATAGTTAATTTGATTCTCGAAAAAAGATACCATTCCACTGCTTCCTCCAACAAATATTTCTCCGTTCTCTGTAATACATGCCCCACATTCAGGGCTAATTTCTTTCAGAGGGAATCCATTTTCTTTACTGATAGAATATTGGCTTTTTCTGTCTTTATCCAATAAATTTATTCCTTTATTGGTCGATAAAAATATGTATCCGTTATTGGTTTCCGTAATATAATTGACAAAATCCGATAAAAAGCCTTTTTCAACGGCAGTATAGCGTTCAAAATTATTTTTATCCGGCAGAAACTCAAACAATCCTGACCCTAATGTGGCAAAAAGAAGGCAACCGTCTTTTGTTTCATAAATACAACTTATCATATGGCGCCCTATTGTCTTTTCTTTATGAAACATGTGGGTATAGAGATCTAATTTTCCGTTTTTTAAATCGTAACGATATACCCCACCTTCAGTCAACGGAAGCCAAAGGTTTTCTTTCGAATCGATGTATAAGCCTGAAATATTATTCATTTTTATTTGCTCTTCTACTCTTGGATCTTTGAAGAAGGGTTCTATTTTCTCTGTCTGTAAATCAAGCTGGACAATTCCTTTTTGAGTAAAAATAACCAGCTTATTTTTGTATGGAAAAACGGTCTCTATAATATCGCTTGGCAGCTTTTCCGAGGTAGTTGTTGTAAAGTATTTGAATTGTTGCTTATCTATATCTAATACATTAAGCCCGCCCATATAAGTGCCTACATATAATCTATTATTGTTTTTGTTGTACCACACACACTTCAGGTTGTCATGAGAAAGTCCGTTTTTCTCTCCGGCTTTGTAACAATGGAACTCTTTTTTCTCTCTATCGAAAAAATTGAGTCCACCTCCTTCTGTACATATCCATAGATTGTGATTTTTATCTTCGGTTATTTTTCCTATAATAGGAAAGTTAACCGTTTTTTTGTCTTCCGGATCAGGATAATAATAAGTATAGATATTATCCTCTGGGTTATGATAATTAACCCCTCCATAATAGGTGCCGATCCAAATAGTGCCTTGCTTGTCTTTGTACAATGAATAGATGGAATTATGCGATAGTTCTGTCGGTTTGTTTTTAGTGTTTTGATAGATAAATATTTGATCAGTTTCAGGAATCATACAATTTAATCCATAAAATGTAGCAATCCACATTTGCCCGAAATTATCTTCACAAAAAGATCTGATAACGTTGTTAGACAGCGAGGAATTGGTTTTATTCGGGGATGCTGAATAGTTTTTGATCATGCCGTTCCTGTTCATTTTATAAGCCCCATTTCCAGATGTGCCTACCCAGATATTTTGCTTTGAATCTTCATATACACACGAAATGACATTTCCTTCCAGGAACTGATTGAATATTTTGTTTTCATCCAGGATGCAAAGTCCGTTTTCTGTTCCGATGTAGATCTTCTTATTACTCGCTTCAAAAACACAATTGATTTCCATGTTGTCAGGGATCGTATAGAAATTTTTTATCTCTTTGCTTGAATAATTGATATATTTCAACTCATTTTTAGAAGAGAACCACAAACAATCTTTACCCTGTCCTATATGTTGGCAATTATTGTCGATTATCTTAAACTGATTTGTCTTGATATTATAAGAAACCAGGTGATGATAACCACAGTGAATAAATAAAAATTCTTCATTTCCACAAATTGTATTGATTATATTGCTTGAAAGCCCGGATTCATCCTCCTCTTTCGAATAGAAAGTCTTGATATTCTGGCCGTCATACCGGTTCAATCCTTCTCTGGTTCCAAACCACATATAGCCTAACTTATCCTGATATATTGATAATACAGATATCTGAGACAAACCTTCCTTTGCCCCGATATGTTCAAAATTAACTTCAAGGGAGAAGACCTTTGAAAGAGAAAAAAATAAAATGATAAGAACTAATAATTTAGTTTTCTTCATAGTAGCAGAATTTTTATCCGATTTATAGGTATACCGAGACAAATTTATAGAATTTTCATCAACACTATTGTATGTTATTATCCATAAAAAGTCCAAAAATGTATTCTGCAAGTTAAAATCCAGAATTTAACAAAGTCATAATATGTACATTTATATTTGTGGAATATGAAAATATCTGTTTTTTATCGGAACAAAACGTTCAAATCCTATTTGTTACAATTTTGGCTTTATTGTGGACAATAATGTAATATATGTTTTTTTTATAGCCATTAACTTTGAAGCTTAAAATATAGAGGGGAATGTTATACTCAAGAAACTTAATGATTAAAAAAATAGAAATGGAGAAATTTTGTAAACTATGGATGATTCTTTTGGTATGGTTTGAATTAACTGCTTGTGTAAGTATTGATGAAAAACAACAATTTATAAAGGATAATATTGATTTTGCCGTTAAGCAAACAACTCTTATGTTATCGGAAGTAAAAGAGCCGGTAAACAAAAATTATCCGCGGACAATGAACAATGAAGGACAACTCATAACGACAGATATGTATGATTGGACTCCGGGTTTTTTTCCAGGCTCGTTATGGTACTTATACGAATTAACAGGCGATACTACATGGAGAATGAAAGCAGAGAAGTGGACACATAGCCTGGAGCCTCTCAAGACTTTTACCGGACACCACGACCTGGGTTTCATGATGTATTGCAGCTATGGTAATGCTTACAGACTGGCTCCGAGGGAAGAGTATAAAGCCATTTTGATAGAGAGTGCACAATCGTTGTGCAGCCGGTTTAATCCTGTTACACAATCTATCAAATCGTGGAATTACCGGGTAGCCTGGGATGGTAAAACCGAATGGTTTTACCCGGTTATTGCCGATAATATGATGAATCTGGAAATGCTCTTTGCCGCCTACAAACTTTCCGGAAATAAACAGTTTTACGATATAGCGGTTGCTCATGCCAATACAACATTAAAGAATCATTTAAGAGATGATTTCAGTTCTTATCATGTAGTAGATTATGATACGATTACCGGAGCTGTAAAAGCGCGGGCTACCTGTCAGGGATACAGCGACAACTCTACCTGGTCCAGGGGACAAGCCTGGCTTATTTATGGTTTTACTATGATGTACAGGGAAACAAATGATACCCGGTATTTGAATACGGCGATAAAAACGGCCGACTATTATCTGGCAAATCTTCCTGATGATTTCGTACCGTTGTGGGATTTTAATATAGCCCAGGAAGGATATGTTCCGGGAGAGTTTTCCAAAGCTGCTCATTACCATGAGAAGAAAAAAGATGCTTCAGCGGCATCTATTGTATGCTCGGCTTTATTTGAACTGACTGGGTATGCTAAGAATGAATCGTACAGAGAAAAAGCGATTGCAATGTTACAGAGTCTGGCTTCTCCTCATTACAGGGCGGCATTAGGCACTAACGCTAATTTTATTCTGCAGCATTGTGTGGGAAGTATCCCTCATGACTCGGAAATTGACAAGCCTTTGGTATATGCCGATTATTATTTTCTGGAAGCATTATTACGTTATAAAAATAGTATAGATTAATTTTTATCTATATCCTTAATACTTTAATAACATGAAAGGTTTTTTTCTCGGATTCATGTTTTACACCTGTAGCCTGATATTTCAGGTTCAAGGTGAGGTACCTTACTGGCGTGATATTAACACATTTTCGGTCAATAAGTTACCGCCAAGAACCAGTTTTATGACTTATGGAAGTCCCCGGGAGGCATTAAATGGACAGTACGGTAACAGCCGCTTTTATTTTTTGCTGAATGGTATCTGGGACTTCTTTTATACGGATGATTGCCGGAAATTGCCTGCAGGTATAACACAGGGAGATTCATCCATTGACTGGTCAAAAATAAAAGTACCGGGTAATTGGGAAATACAAGGCTTTGGTACACCCATCTATATTAACCACGGATACGAATTTAAACCCAGGAACCCGCTTCCTCCTACCTTGCCGGAAGAAACTCCTGCAGGTGTTTACAAAACAGAAATAACTATTCCTCCCGGTTGGACGGATAGAGATATCTTTTTACATATTGCCGGAGCAAGATCGGCTGTATATGTATATATTAATGGAACAGAAGTAGGTTACAGCGAAGATTCTAAAAACCCGGCAGAATTTCTCATCAACCCATATATCCAGGAAGGAAGTAATACTTTGGTGCTGAAAATATTGCGTTGGAGTACTGGGTCTTACCTTGAATGCCAGGACTTTTGGCGTATCAGCGGAATTGAACGGGACGTATTCCTGTGGTCGCAACCTAAATCAGCTGTCTGGGACTTTAGCGTAGTCTCAACTTTAGATGAAACCTACCGGAATGGAATATTCAAACTGGGTGTTGATCTTTCTAATTCCGGAGATATGCCTGCGAATCTCACAGTTTCTTATAGTCTTACAGATCCCGAAGGAAGCAATACACTTCAGGGAAGCCAGGAGGTGTTTCTCGGAACCAAAGAAAAACAATCGATTCATTTTGAGGAGCTTATTAGCCGGGTAGCAACATGGAACGCTGAACATCCCCGGCTGTATAAGTTGATAATAACCACCCGACAGAAAGGACAGACAACGGAAATAATTCCATTTAATGTGGGTTTCAGGAAAATAGAAATTAAGGAAAGTGACTTTATTGCCGGCAACAAAAAGTTACGTTTATTTTATGTCAATGGGCAGCCTGTCAAGCTAAAAGGGGTCAATATACATGAAGTAAGTCAATATACGGGACATTATGTAACTCCAAAGGAGATGCATCGCAATTTTCAATTGATGAAACTGCATAACATTAACTCTGTACGAACTGCACATTACCCGCAGGACAGGCGTTTTTACGAAATGTGCGACTTGTATGGATTCTATGTTTATGACGAAGCAAACATAGAATCACACGGTATGTACTATACCCGTTATATGGATGATATGCGAAAAGGTTCTTTCGGGCATCTTGATGGGAACAAAAAAGGCACATTGGGGCATAATCCCGATTGGCTTGAAAATCATTTATATAGAATTCGGAACCTGTTTGAAAGAAATAAAAACTATCCCTGCATTACTATCTGGTCATTAGGTAACGAAGCCGGTAACGGATATAATTTCTATAATGCTTACGTATTATTAAAAGAGCTTGACAGAAGCCTGATGAATCGTCCGGTATGCTATGAACGAGCTCTCTGGGAATGGAATACAGATATGTTTGTACCTCAATATCCATCGGCTGCCTGGCTGGAAGAAATCGGTCAAAAAGGGGCGGACCGGCCGATTGTCATGTCGGAATATGCCCATGCTATGGGTAATTCTACCGGAGATCTAAACGGACAATGGAACGCGATTTATAAGTATCCGCATTTACAGGGCGGATATATTTGGGAATGGATAGATCATGGCATCCTTGAGAAAGATCAGGAAGGCAGACCTTATTGGGCTTATGGAGGTGACTACGGCAAAGATCAGCCATCCGATGGAAATTTTGTTGCCGACGGTTTGCTTGGGGCTGACCAGCAACCCCATCCGGCGATGGCTGAGATCAAATATAATTTGCAGGATGTTGGATTCGAAGCGGTTGATCTTTCACAAGGAAAAATAAAAATTACCAATAGATTCTATTTTACAATTTTATCGGACTATGAAATCAAATATCGCTTATTTGAAAATGAGAAAGTGCTGAAAGAGGCTGTTATCCCATTACTCTTACAGCCCCAGGCATCTGAAGTGATTTCAATCCCGGTCTCTACATTACAAATAAAAGCAGGGGCGGAGTATTTTGTCAACTTTGAAGTAAAAAGCAAAAAGGAAAACAGCCTAATCCCTGCCGGACATATAATTGCTTATGAACAATTTAAGCTTCCCTTAAAGAGAGAGAAAATAGTATATTATTCCGAGAATACCAAAGAAAAATTGTCTTTGAATGAGGGAGAAGCTTATCTGACGGTTTCGTCCCCTTCATTCTCTTTTGTTTTCAATAAACAAAAAGGAGTGGCCGAGTCATACAAAGTAAACGGGTTGGAATATTTTGATGAAAAATTTGGCATCCGTCCGAATTTCTGGCGAGCCCCAACCGATAATGATTACGGCAATGGAGCTCCATTGCGCCTGCAAAAATGGAAACAGGCGAGTAAAGATTTTAAAATGAACAATTACCGGTTTTATTTGGATGAGAATACTGCGCATTTGTATGTTTATTACTCGTTACCAACAGGAAATACTTATATGATACACTATAAAATATATTCATCCGGAATAATACATATCGACATTGAATTCGAAGCGTTAAAAACAGCAAAAGCTCCGAAGATTCCTATGTCGGAAGCAGAACTGATGGCTACGCATACTCCTTTGGCAGAAAGTGAGAAAAAAATTAATACAACCCTGGAGGTACCCCGCATAGGAATACGTTTTCGTCTTCCGGTGTCCATGGATTATGTCCGGTATTTTGGACGAGGCCCGGAAGAAAATTATTGTGACAGAAATAAAGGGACATTAATCGGTTTATATGGCAGTCGCGCAGAAGATATGTATACACCTTATGCCAGGCCACAGGAAAACGGTCACAGAACCGACACCAGATGGTTTTGCCTTTCTGCGGGAGATCATCAAGGCTTACTCGTTTCTGCGGAAAAAACCATTGAATTCAACGCATTGAGAAATACCATTGAAGATTTTGACTCGGAAGAAGCTGAAGCTCCTTATCAGTGGAATAATTTTTCGGCAGAAGAAATCGCTGCCAGAAATGAGGCAGATGCGAAAAATCGCCTGCCTAAGCGTACACATGTCAATGATATTGATTTACGTAATTTTGTAGAAGTCTGCATTGATATGAAACAACAGGGTGTAGGAGGATATAATAGCTGGGGGGCTAAGCCGGTCGACTCCGCTACTATTTATTCCGATGAAGATTATTCTTTTTCATTTACTCTTATACCTATTAGAAAGCAAAAGGAAATAAAGGAGAAAATTCGCTTCAAATATCATTAACAAACGGGGGCTTCTATATAAAGATTTTTATTTCACTTGTGATAAATTTCCCTTATCCAACAAATACCTCCTATCGCAAATATTCGCCAATTTATTCCGATGTGTAACCAACAGTGTTACCGTATCTGCACATTTTTCTCTGAGTAGACTGATAATAAATTGTTCGGTCTGGCTATCCATAGAAGCTGTCGGCTCATCTAATAGCAGGAGTGAGGGACGGCGATACAGGGCGCGGGCAATACCAATCAGTTGTTGTTGTCCTCCGGATATATTCACTCCGTTTTCTCCCAGTAAAGTGTCCAGACCATGGGGGAGGTTGTTGAAATAGCTATCGAATCCGTATTCTTTACAGAACACAATCAGCTGTTTTCGTTCTTTTCCGAAACCTTCCAGACAGATATTTTCTTCTACCGTTCCGTTGAATATTTTTACCTGCTGGTTTACTACTCCGATGAGATTTCTCCAGGCAGGAATCGAATATTCACCGAATGGTCGTCCGTTAACGGTTATCTCTCCGCTTTCTGCATGGTAATGTCTTTGTAACACTTGTATGAGGGTGCTTTTTCCGGAGCCGACCTCTCCTTCGATAGAAACGATTTCTCCCTTTTGTACCTCTAAGGAAACGTTTTCAAACAACTTTTTTCGTCCGGTAAAGCGGAACGAAAGTTCTTTGACTGTTAAAGAATCGATGCTTTCCCGCAAAGGTCCCGTTGGAAGCATTTCTGCCGTGTATTCCGGCTGTATTTTCTGGAACTCGTAAAACCGGTCAAAAGCAACGCCTGCTTCCTGCAGACGGATATTGACGACGGAAAGGCTGGCAGAAGAAGACACAATGATACCGGCCACCGTGATGATTGCCATCAGTTCTCCCAATTTCAGTTGATCGTCTAATACCCATGAAACTCCTGTGATGATAATGGAAACCATAATTGTTGTGCTGACTAACTGACTGAACCAACCATAACGGATTCCTAATTTACCGAGTCCAAACGCTTTTTCCTGCAATAGTTGATACAAACCGGCGGCAGAATTCCTGAAAATATCTTGTTTATTAGCTATTTTGATTTCATTGACACCCTGTAAAGTATCGATCAAAAAACTCTCTGTGATGGCCTGGGTTTCCATGATGCTCCGTTGTGATTCTACAATTTTTTTGTTGTAAATGAAAACCAGACAGATGAAAAAAGGAATACAGGATAGGGCGATTAACGACATTTTCCAGGAGTAAAGTGATAAAAAAACCACTGAAGTAATTAATACCAGAATATCTATTAATACATTTCCTGCGATGTAGCCTACTGTTTGCTGTATTCTTCTGGAATCGCTCATACGGCTAATTATTTCGCCTGTTTTTACCGAATCGAAGAATGATTTCGGGAGATACAGGATTTTAGAGAGAAAGGCATTGGCCATCCGTATATTGAAATCACGTGCCTGACGCATCAAAAAGGAAGATCGCAAATATTCGATTCCTGCTTTGCCGAGTAATAGTAGGAAAAATAGACTGATTCCGGAAAAAAGTCTCATCCCGTTTTTTGAAGGGATGAGCTCATCTATTAACTTTTGTGAAAAAACGGCAGTGGCCAATCCTAATATTGCAATGATGACTCCCAGAATAAACGCTGAGGAAAGAATAGCTGTGTCTTCTTTTAGTATTCCGAAGAGCCATTGTTGCCTGTCTTTCTTTTCAGACGCTTTCCGGATGAATTTCTCCGTTTTTTTGAATTGAAGTAAAGCTTTGGATTTCCAGATCTCGTTTACTTCATTTTCAGAGAGGGCTTTCAATTCGGACCCGGGATCGGCGATTATGAATTTACCCCTGCGCATACCGAAATATACTACGAAGTGCTCCATGCGATTGACCACCACATGGAGGATGCAGGGTGCTTCTATGGTTTGCAGGTCTTTCAGACTGGAAATATATCCTTTGCTGTTTAATCCCAGTTTTTCGGAAGCCTGGTGCAAACCCAGCATGGAGGTGCCTTGCATAGAAGTACCTGTTGTACTCCTCAGCCCTTCCTGCCGGATATCTCCGCCAAAATATCTGATTACCATAGCCAGGCAGGCTAATCCGCAGGAAAATTCTCCATGTTGCCTGACAAATATTTTTTTTAACTCCTTAAGATGTCTCATTTATGAACGATTTAAAAAACATCAAATTGAAAAAAATAAATAAAACATATTTTTCAATTTTCAATTTTCAATTTTTACCCCATATACTTAATAAGAGTTTCAACCTTTACATACCCCTCAAATTTCTTGAATAATTTTCCATCCTTATAAATAAAGGCACACGGGATATGGTTGATATCCATTTTTTCAATCAGGATGCCTTTCGGATCGATCAGGAAATGCATATTGGATAAAACCTGGAAATTTATTGTTTGCAGAAAGGTTTCAATATCGTTTTTCGATTGTGTAGATAAGAAAATAATCTGTCCGTTCTGAAAACGCTCCCGGTTGATATTGATTTTTATCAGTTCATCCCGGCAGGTTTCGCAAGACGGATCGTAGAACAGAAATAATACAAAACCTTTATCTACATCAGACGTACTAATAATATTTCCTTTCAGATCGTATAATCCGAACAGCGGTAATGATTCCTGATTTGTTCTTTTTCTTGTTTGGTGATATCCCGATCGAAAGAGAAATAGCAGGGATATAAGCAAAGTGAGAAAAATGCAGGTCAAGGCGATCGTTATTTTATTGTTTGATCTCATCCGTTGAAATTTAGAGAAATGAATGTTAAGGTAGTTATATAGATGTAATTGCCAACACAGTAGGTGAGTAGGACAAAAATAAATGACTTCAACAGACTCACTCGGAAACAGTTTCGGATAAATAAGACCAGTAACAGAATATAGATTCCCTCGAAAAGATTCACTGAATTGAAGGCGGGCGTTAGCCAGTCTGGAATATTTTCCCTACCGGTATAATTCAGAAGAGAAAAATGATTGATCATCAGGTCGTCTATCTTTTGGTAATTTCCTGAAAAAGCATAATAATAAAAATTAGCTATCAGATTAAGCGCATATGCAATATCCGCTTTGAGGGATATATTGAATAGAGATTTGAAACCCCACTGTGTTTCTTGTACTAAGTTGCCGATTGTCATACAAAAAGAGGTGAAAAGTATCCTGATAATGATGAATACCGGAATCAGGAAGTAACCGGCGAGTTTCCATGGCTTAATCCATGCAAGGAATTTTTGGATTTGAGCAGTTTCGTACTGTTCACCTAAGCTGTTGTAATAAAGGCTGTCGGAATACAAAAAATGATTGCTGGCCCAGGAAAAGAGTATGTATACGACGCACAAAATGGCATAAAACAACCATTTGTTGCCTGCCAATATCCGGTTGAGAAACATGTTGTTATATTAAAAAGTTTCGATTATTTTATTTGATATAGAGTATTACTCCCAGTAAACTTACTCCTGTTCCAATAACAGTATATATGGAAGGTTTCTCATTTGTAAATAAGAATAAAAAGACTATGTACCCTAAAAATAGGGCACATAAAATTAAGATCCTTATAACTATTTTATTTTTCATAACTGAAAATCTGTAATCAGCTAAATCCAGGAGATATATTCTATATCTTTAATGCTCTTTTATGATGAAGTAATTATTTATTTTTACAGTGGAGATATAGAGAAATGGGATCCAAAAAATGCAAATACAGATAAAACCAAACAATGGAAATCGTATGGAAAAGAGGGTCAATACAAGTAATGTAAAAAATATAGCACAGAATATATATATAAAGATATTGGGAATCCGGTGCTTAATTATCAGTTCTTTTTTATTCACATTTTCCATAGAAAATGAATATTGACTTTTTGCCCAATCCATTTTCACTGTCATTGTATGCTCTCCTTCCGGAATGTTCAATTCTTTTGTTTCTCCTCTTTTGATCACGAAATTTTTATCATCAATCATTACTTTGTATTTTCTGAACATCATATCTTTTTTTCGATGAATCAATAAGGTTGCCATAATATACTATTTGATTTTGAAAAAATAAGGGGTGCTATTGCGGACACCCCTAAATTTAATTAACGATACGTGCAATAAAGACTCAATCCGCCCATTCCAATGGCTGTAGGACCAAAAATGAGAGCTCCAGGAAGTCCAAAAAAGCTTCCAATTCCAGCTACAAAAGCAACAGTATCAACAAACTTCATAGCATTTTTATTCTCACATAAACTTTGCCTTGCATCAAATTCGTCGATTGAAGCATCGTCGTATGCATAAACAGTTGTTCCTCCTCTCAAGTTCTCCATTTGGTCAAAAGATAAATTTCTCATAATTGATAAAATTAATAATTAAACAATGACATGCATTTTTGTTTTGCATGGTATTTGAAATTCTCGTAATTCAATCGGCTTTTTTATATTTTATACTGATATTTCCTTTCTCCACATCTTGCGGTCCGTAAGTATATGTAGAGATCAGGGTAGAAGGATAACCGGATTCGTTATAGTTGTATTCGTATTCTTCTTTTTCCGTATCAGGGCCAGTGGCACTGAAAATATTGTTAATGGAAAACTTTCCATTTCCCCAGGCAAACCGGGAAATGGCCCATTTGGGAGTTTTTACATTACTGTAAATCCCTTTTTGGTTGTCAAAAGTACAATTGTATGTTCGGTTGTACTCTGTAATTTTTTCCACATTCCCTTTGGGGTTATATTTATAAAGGTGTGTATATCTTCCTTTTTCGATGTGCTTGACGATATTGCTCCGGGAGTCTAAAATAATTGTGTCGTTATTGGCTGGGTTCCCCGAGTTGTCGTGTTGTATCACAGTATCGATAGAAAGATAAATATAATTGTAGGTAATTGTATGGCTTTTACTGTCGGTTAATATCCTTTTAATCACTTTGCCTTCTTCATCGTACTGGAAAGTAGTCAAATACTCTCTTTTTCCATTCGATTTTTTTTCCATACTGCTAAACCGCTTAGCTTCATCATATGAAAAATAGATTTCGGCATTGTCATCCATGAATGATATTGCTTCCGGGAGTAAGATTGTTTCACTTTCGTTCTCTTTGTTGTCGTTTTCCTTGTTACAGGAACTTGTTGTGAAAATCAGTGAGCTGGCCAACGTAAGGGCAGCTAGGGTTTGGATTGTTTTCATTACTGTAAAATTGAGGTTATTTTGTAATATTTCCACAAAGGTAAATAATATTTCCGAAAACAAAAATAAATTTCCGTTTTATTTTATTTTTAGATTTTGTGAGAGTGCAATTTTAGACAAACAATTTTCTCTGTTGTTGGTAGTGTATACAAATCGAAGTCAAAAAAACATCCTGACGTATTTTTGCATTTTATTGGAATGTAGGGAGGATCTTGATTAATGCTCTTTTATTATAAAGTAGTTGTCCATTTTGGCTATAGTGATATATATTAAAGGTATTATGCTTGCAAGGATACAAATTGATATAACTGAGGAAAAAGAATAAGCTGAAAAATAAGAAAATATGATGAGTACAGTTGCAACGGATAAGAAAAAGAATGGAAAGATTTTGGGAATCCGATGCTTGATTGTCAGTTCTTTTTTATCTGTATTTTCTACTAAAAATATATATTGGCTTCTTACAAAATCTATTTCCACGGTCATTTTGTGTTTTCCTTCGGCGATGTTCAGTTCTTTCGTTTCCCCTCTTTTGATTGTGAATTTTTCATTATCAATCAATACTTTGTATTTTCTGAACATCATGTCTCTTTTTCTGTGGATTAGTAAGGTCGCCATAATATTGCATTAAAATTCAGGATCAGTTTTACTCTTCAAAGATATAATAAATTTCTTATAATGGAAATATATTCCTGATAAATTTATTTTTTAAAAAAATATTGTTGCTGTGAGGTTGGGCTAAATATTGGTAATAGATTCTTTCAACTTGAGAACTATTTGAAGGTTTTTAATTAAACAAGGCTGTCGCCTTGGAGGATTTAAAATTACAAATAGGTCAAGGCTATCGCCTTGGGATTATATCCTTTTTGTCTTGAAACAAAAAGGATCAAAAAGTTCAAGGCTGCGTCCCATTGGCTAAAAAATACTGCGTTGCGGCTAAACGAATCGAACTCGCACCTCCGGTGCTCAAACAGCGCTTCGTTC
>JAVBLA010000078.1:0-8109 GCA_031553775.1 Bacteroidales bacterium | reverse complement strand
GAAGCAGGAGTAGATAAAATTTTTAAAATCGGCGGTGTACAGGCTATTGCTGCGATGACATACGGTACAGAAAGTGTACCTGAAGTCTATAAGATATTCGGTCCGGGAAATCAGTATGTCACTGCCGCCAAACAATTAGTCGGTCTCAAAGAAATAGCAATAGACATGCCGGCCGGCCCATCGGAAGTCATGGTCATTGCCGACGATACCGCCCGTCCTGCCTTTGTTGCATCGGATATGCTTTCCCAGGCGGAACACGGAACGGATAGCCAGGCTATTTTACTGACAACTTCGGAAACTCTTGCCGGAGAAGTGCTGAAAGAAGTAGAATCGCAATTAGCCATGCTTCCCCGGAAAGAACTGGCCGCCAGATCTCTTGAGCATAGCCGGATCATCCTGTTGAAAAACAACGAAGAAATAATCGCCATGTCGAATCTCTATGCTCCTGAACACCTGATTATTGAAACCGGGGATTATGAAGAATTGTCGGGGCATATTGTCAATGCAGGATCGGTTTTTCTGGGACATTACACACCCGAAAGTGCCGGAGATTATGCTTCCGGAACCAATCATACCCTGCCGACCAATGGTTATGCCAAAGCTTACAGTGGTGTTAACTTAGATAGCTTTATCAAAAAAATCACCTTTCAGGAAATATCTAAAGAAGGACTACAGGGAATCGGAAAAAGCATAGAAATTATGGCAGCAAACGAGGCTCTCGATGCCCACAAAAATGCTGTCAGCTTACGCATAAAATAAATAGAATCAAATGATACTGGAACAACTCGTCAGGAAAAATATCTGGAACCTGAAACCGTATTCCTCCGCCAGGGATGAATACCAGGGAGACGCATCCGTATTTCTGGATGCCAACGAAAATCCTTATAACGGCCCCTATAACCGCTATCCGGATCCGTTACAGCGAACAGTGAAAGAAAAAATCGCCGCTATCAAAAAAATCCGGCCGGAACAAATTATGCTGGGTAACGGAAGCGACGAGCCGATCGACCTGGCTATCCGTATTTTTTGCGAACCGGGCATAGATAATATCGTAGCAATCGATCCCACCTACGGAATGTACCAGGTAGCAGCCAATACCAATCATGTGGAATACCGCCAGGTACTGTTGGATGAACACTACGATTTTAAATCGGCCGATCTGTTGAGCGCTGCCGATGAGCGTACCAAAATTGTTTTCCTCTGTTCACCGAATAACCCTACCGGAAATTCGCTGAACGAAACAGAAATCATCCGGACATTGAACGACTTTCCCGGCATAGTGATTCTCGATGAAGCCTATATCGATTTCTCTTCCCGGCCTTCGTTCTTGCAGGCCTTAAACCGTTACCCGAATCTTATCATCCTGCAAACATTCTCCAAAGCATGGGGAAGCGCAGGTGTCCGGCTCGGCATGGCATTCGCCTCGGAAGAAATTATCCGCCTGTTCAACAAAGTGAAATATCCCTACAATATCAATCGACTTACACAGGAATATGCATTGAAAATGCTGGATAATCATGAGGAAGTTCAACAATGGGTGGACACATTGTTACAGGAAAGACAATCCCTGAAAAATGAACTATCTTCTTTGTCGGTAGTCCAAACCATATATCCGTCGGATGCGAATTTCCTTTTAGTTAAAGTCGACAACGCCAATGCAACCTATCAATACTTAGTAGAAGAAGGCGTAATCGTGCGAAATAGAAACAATATCTCCCTCTGTATGGACTGCATCCGGATCACTGTCGGAACAAAAGAGGAGAATCAAGAATTACTAAAAGCGCTAAAAAAACTAAAAACTAAAAGTAAAGAACTATGATTATTAAAGTATATAAAATCATCTCATTTCATAATTTTCAATTTTCAATTTTCAATTTTCAATTATGAAAAGAGCATTATTTATCGACAGAGACGGCACCCTCGTAATCGAGCCCCCCGTCGACTACCAGTTAGACAGCCTGGAAAAACTGGAGTTCTATCCCAAAGTATTCAGGAATCTGTATTTCCTGAAGAAAAACCTGGATTTCGAGCTGGTGATGGTCACCAACCAGGACGGATTAGGTACCAAATCCTTTCCGGAAGAAACTTTCTGGCCTGCGCAAAACAAGATTCTTCAGGCTTTTAAAAATGAAGGAATCTCTTTCGATGATATCCTGATAGACAGAAGCTTCCCTGAAGAAAATCTGCCTACCCGTAAGCCGGGCACAGGCATGTTGAAAAAATATATGACAGGCGAATACGACCTGGCTAATTCTTATGTTGTCGGCGACCGGATTACCGATGTAATGCTGGCCAAAAACCTCGGTGCTAAAGCCATCTGGCTGTACGATGGCGAAGATGCCGACGAATATCTGGTTGAGCATAAATTGGAAACAACCCTCAATACAACGGATTGGGACCGGATTACAGAACATCTTTTTGCCGGAGAAAGAACGGCAACAGTGAGCCGGACTACCAAAGAAACCGATATTTTTATTTCCCTCAACCTGGATGGTAACGGGAAAACGGAGATCTCTTCCGGATTGCATTTTTTCGACCACATGCTCGAACAGATCGGTAAACATTCAGGAATGGACCTGACCATCCGGGTGAAAGGTGATCTGGATGTAGATGAGCACCATACCGTGGAAGATACTGCCATTGCCCTGGGAGAATGTATATACAAAGCCTTGGGGAATAAGCGCGGCATCGAACGTTACGGCTATTCCCTTCCCATGGATGATTGCCTCTGTAGCGCTGTGCTGGATTTCGGGGGCCGTTCCTGGCTGGTTTGGGATGCTTCTTTCAAACGGGAAAAAGTAGGGGATGTACCCACCGAAATGTTCCTTCATTTCTTTAAATCCCTGAGCGATGCTGCTAAAATGAATCTCAATATCCAGGCGGAAGGAGAAAATGAACATCACAAAATAGAAGGCATTTTCAAAGCCTTTGCCCGGGCTGTAAAAATGGCCATCAGGAGAGATATTTATAAGTATGAATTACCTTCAACCAAAGGTATCTTATAAAATATCCTAAACATATTCAGAACCATTGAATGATTCAGGTTGTTATTTAAAATATAATTGTATTTTTGCAAACGAAAAACTAATAAAATTTAGCATTATGAACTCAAAGATTTGGTTATTCGGATTGGCATTGTGCTTAGTCTGTTCTTTTACTGCATGTAAGTCTAAACAAAGCGCTTACAAAGCAGCTTACGAAAAAGCAAAAGAAAAAGAACCCGAAACTACGGTAGAAGAAACAACTCCTGTTTACAAACCTAAAACAGAAACTACGGCTCAACCCGAAGCAACAGTAAGAAAAGAAAAGGTTACCACCGTTTCCGGATCCGGACTGAAACGCTTCAATGTCGTAATCGGTAGCTTCCAAAATAAAACCAATGCTTTGTCTTTACAGGAAAGAATGTCGGCTAAAGGTTTCAACGTAATCCTGGCTCAGAATGAATCGATGATGTACCGCGTAATCGTTGCATCGTACGACGATAAAGCCAGCGCCGCATCTAAACGGGATCAAATCAAAGCACAATATGCTCCGGAATTCCAGGATGCATGGCTTTTGGAACAACAATACTAAAAAAATGAAGAATGAAGAATGAAGAATCTCAACTCTTCATTCTTCATTCTTCATTCTTCATTTTCTCCCATGTTTATCGAACAAAACTACCCCCTTCTTTCCCACAATACTTTCGGCATAGAAGCCGCCACCCGCTGGTTTATTTCATACGATAACGAAGATGAACTCCGGAAGATATTATCCGACGAATATTTCCTGTCTCAACCGGTACTGCATATAGGAGCCGGAAGTAATTTGTTATTTCTTTCCGATTATGAAGGAATTATCCTCCATTCCCGTATCTCATCTATAGAATTGATATCGGAAGATGATCATTTTGTGGAACTCAGGGTCGGAGCGGGGATGACCTGGGACGACCTGGTGATATATACGGTCGGTAAAGGTTGGGGAGGAATAGAAAACCTTTCAAATATTCCGGGAGAAGTCGGCGCATCTGCCGTACAGAATATCGGGGCTTATGGTTGCGAAGCCAAAGATGTGATCGTAGAAGTCACCGCTTATGATATGCAAACCGGAGAAAAACATCTGTTCGGGAATAAAGATTGTGAATTCGGCTACCGGCACAGTATTTTCAAAGGAAAATGGAAAGGACGCTTCATTGTTACGCATGTCACTTTCCGTTTCTCTAAACAACCTCAATT
The DNA here is from genome assembly GCA_031553775.1 of Bacteroidales bacterium. GTDB lineage: Bacteria > Bacteroidota > Bacteroidia > Bacteroidales > Azobacteroidaceae > JAISFI01. Next base: position 3,895 of record JAVBLA010000078.1, on the reverse strand, counting down.
TAGCCTGGAATACGGAAATCTGAAACAGGTGCTCGATGGAAAAGAAATCAACCTGCAAACCGTCAGGGATGCCGTTATTACCGTCAGGGCATCCAAACTTCCGGATCCGGAAGTTTTAGGTAATGCCGGCAGTTTCTTTATGAATCCTTTTGTGTCCCGTTCACAATACGAACTATTGAAAGAAGAATATCCGGATATACCATCCTATCCCGTATCGGAAAATTCTGTCAAAATTCCTGCTGCCTGGCTGATCGATCACTGTGGATTGAAAGGGTTTCAACAGGGAAATGCCGCGGTACACGACAAACAGCCTCTGGTACTTGTCAACAAAGGCGGCGCCACCGGAAAAGAAATCGCATCGCTGGCCGAAAAAGTACGGGAACAGGTCAAAGCAAAATTCAATATCGAAATCAACCCGGAAGTCGCTTATATCGGATGAAAATACGTTTTTTAGGCACGGGAACATCTACCGGTAACCCGGAAATCGGTTGCAGGTGTGAGGTCTGTACTTCTACCGACAGGCGTGACTGGCGCTTGCGGGCATCCGTACTGGTGGCAATTGATGGAAAAAATCTTTTGATCGACTGCGGACCCGATTTTCGCTGGCAGATGCTGAAAGCCAGAGTTACGTCCATCTCGGCAGTATTGGTTACTCATGAACATTACGATCATGTGGGAGGTATCGACGATTTGCGGCCTTTCTGTAAGACAAGGAGCATGGATATTTATGCGGAATCATACGTGGCGACTGCGATCCATACCCGCATTCCTTATGCTTTTGCGGAGCACAAATATCCCGGAATACCGGAAATTAACTTACACCCCATTGAAAACAAATCTTTTATAGCCGATGGAATTCAAGTAACACCCATCCGGTTGATACATGGTAGATTACCTATATTCGGCTACAGGATTGGCAATATGGCCTACCTGACTGATTTCAAACATATCCCGGAAGAAGAATATGCCAAATTAGAAGGACTGGATGTCCTGATCATCGACGCCCTACGGGAACAACCCCATATCTCACATGAAACTATTGAAGAAGCATTTGCCCAAATCCGAAAAATTCAGCCCAAACGCAGCTACCTGATCCATATGAGCCATCATTTCGGTTTACATGCTATAATGGAAAAACGGATGCCGGAAAATGTTTTTATTTCTTGTGACGGGTTGGAAATCGAATCGGAGTGACTTTTTCGTCACTGCGAGAAGGTAGTACGAAGCAATTCCATCACTGTAAAACTATTTTTTCAGAATGAATACATTTTTCTTTATCATAGATTCCAATAACGTAAACCCCGGAGGGAATAGTGCTAATACATATTATTCTCATGTGGTTGTACATTAATCAATTAAAGATTTTCTTTTTATTATTGTTCAGGCATTTAGATAAAAGTGCCTGAACATATTTATCATCGTTTTTTGATCTCGAATTCACTTCCCAAAGCCACTTCAAATCCGTTTTCCAGGAAAACATTTTCCACGGCTTCCAGAATTACACCGGCATTATTGTTGATCACTACATTTCCTTGTGGTTTTGCTTACCTAAGTATATATTTTTACCTCCGATATAGCGGTTGGAAGCAATCGTTTCATTCTGGATATACATATTGGCTGAACCGTCGATTACATTTCCCTGTCCCGAAAATGAAACGGGCGACATACATCCCGACGAAGAATCGTTAGTCCCCAGAATAGCGCCTGGCTCTAAGAACAAAATACTGGAAAGATCCTGCAGGTCGATACAGGCTCCCGGGGCTATGCAAAGATATCCACCATTCTGTATGGTAATTCTTCCGGTTCCTGACAATTGTACCTGTGCATTAGAGTCTATTTTAAGCAAAGAACCCGGTTTTACTATCAAGTGTGACTTGTCGTCTATAATAAGTGAAGATCCTGTTTTTGCTATAAAATTGCTGTAGTTACTGAGTATTACTGTACTGGAAGGGTGCGCCTGAAGTACGGAACCTGCATTACAGGTAAACACAGTGGGCGAAGAGAATACTTTTTTACCGTTGAAAATAATAGGATCTACCGGACGTACAGGCGTTAAACCCATATCTAATAGCAAAGTTCCTTTGGGTTGTAAATCCACCCGTTCATTCAATACAATATCACCGCACCATCGTACCCGGTTTCGTACGGCAAAATCATTCCATTTAACAGATACTTTTACATCGCCGTTTGCCTGTTGTTCCAATACTTTGACAGACAATCCGTTCAGGTAGATTTTCCGGTTATCGAATGTTCTTGGAACGGGATCAAGGGTGGTTGTTCTGAAATAAGTCATTTTAGGCACAGGCGCCGGATTAGTCGATATGGAAATTTTATCACCTGGGCAAAAAGCATCGAATACGGATCCATGCGCGGGAAATAACTGATATCCATAGTTTTGTGGATCAGGTTCGTTTCCATCCAATCGGACTCCTAAGTCAAAATAACATTCCAGTCCTTCAATAATATCATTATTATTCAGATCCTGAGGATGGAATGACGAAAATCCGATTCCTGTAAATGGATTTTCAAATGAACTTTCCGCCGTTGCAAGTGTAATAGATGATCCGTTCGGATTGGTAGAAGGTTCATATCCGATGATGTCATAATTTCCAAAGTTGACGATTGGAGAGATACTACTGGCACCACTATTAGCATAAGTAGTAAAATCTTCATTTCCGACTTGTAAATTAAGATAAAGTCCCTTGGGAATCGAATACATCTGGCAACCGGGCCCATGCTTATATTCTTCGTATTCGATATTTCCCGGGATCAATTGGTGGTTTTCCAACCACAGCCATTGTTCTTTGGCCTGGCTATTCAAAGTTTTGAGATAAGGTAGTTTGATCCTGGCGGCATCTCCGGTAATGGAAAAATCCCTTAGGACTAATATCAGTGAATCCCCGTTCAAAGCCTGCCCGTAAGCCAGATCAGAGTTGATTTCCTGTCCGTTTGTATTTCGTGCGCTAATCGTATAAGTATGCTGCGGGTTTTTCCATCCCAGCCGGTATCGGTCCCAGGCGTTATACGTGATCATATTTCTGAAGTATGAAGATATCATTCCATACCCTCCATAGTTTTCCATAAAAATACCGTTTCCGTTACCACCACCGGTATGGAACTCATTAGGGCCGATTATACCGTGTGCAAATTCGTGGCAAAAGATTGTTGGGTTGTCAGTGTATATTCGTCCATAGGTGGAAGTGCCACTTTTATTGGCAATCACGGTTTTGTCCGGGTCAGCATGATAAGTTTGTCCTCCATCTCTAGAATCTCCAATGGATTTATTGACTCTCCAATAAACAATGATACAATCTACATAGTTATCAGGACTCTTGGCTTTTACTTGCCCTGTTGTTCCTAAAGTCCAATTATCAAAATCGTCGGGAAATTGAAAACCCTTAGCCGTTTGTATCTGTTGTCCATTACAAATATTTTTTATTTTATCAAAAGCCTGGTAATATGTTCCAATGCTATTTACATTAGAATCATACGGAATTTGTAATAAATGTGGATAATAATCTCCAATGACTTCCAATTTACCAAAAGACATTTCATGGAAATACCTACTGATAAAACTGCGGTAATTGGACCCTACAAAAGCATCAATATGAATGTTCGGGTCATCGGGCATCTGTCCGGCTGGCCATCCCGGAACGACTTGGCTGTAGTTTGGATCCCCGGTTGCTTCTGCAAAAACTATAAAAATTCGAAAAACACCCTCCGTAGGGAGTCTCCATCCGTTACGTGCATCTACTTGGGAAAAAAGCTTTCCACAAAGGCACAGAATAATTATTAGGATAATTAAACGTTTCATGGTGTTTGCTTTTTTATAAATTTTCCACCTAGCTTATAGCGGTCACTTATTACTTCCAAAAAATAGATTCCCGGAGCATAC
>JAVBLA010000054.1:0-17344 GCA_031553775.1 Bacteroidales bacterium | reverse complement strand
AAACCATTATGCGCAATGGTCGACGCCCACATGATATTGGCTCTTGCATTGTAATTCTCCGGCTCTGCCAGGGTAAGGGAAGCATCCTGTACCACCGTCTGCAAAACAGCTTCACAGAGATGATTGGTAAGCTCTACACCCGGTGTATTAGAGAAATAACGTTCCATCACATGAGCCATCATATCTGCAATACCACAGGCTACCAGAAAGTTCGGAAGAGTAAAAGTCAATTCCGGATTCATAATAGACAATACCGGACGAAAAAACCGGGAACTATGTCCCCTTTTTAACAAACCTTCCTGTTTGGTAATAACCGCACTGTCCGAACCTTCGCTTCCCGCCGCCGGAATGGTCAGTATCGTCCCTATTTTCAAAGCTTTATTAATAGTGACTTTATCATCGAAAAAATTCCAGAAATCGCCCATATAGGGAACTCCTGCCGCAATAGCTTTAGAGGAATCGATCACACTCCCCCCACCTACAGCCAGGATAAAATCCACCTTCTCTTTCCGGCAGAGTTCTATTCCTTTATATACCAGGGTATCGACAGGATTGGGTTGTGCACCGCCAAGCAGCACATACTCAATAAACTCATTCTGCAAATAAGATTCTATTCGCGGCAACAGGCCGCTTTTCAGTACGGATCCGCCACCATAATGCACCAGGACTTTAGTAGCCCCGTACCTCTTTAACAACGCTCCTACCCGTTCTTCGGTATTACGTCCGAAAATAAACTCCGTAGGACTGCAAAATCTGAAATTATTCATAACTGTTCCAGGATATCGTTTCGTTCGATTGTTTTCTTTTTTTCTGCCGGGTTTCCTGTACGGAATACCCGATCACAATATCCAATAAAACCCGTTTAGAAGAAGGAATGTTCAATAATTTTCTCATTTTTTTCTCATCGAACCAACCCAGGATGCAACTTCCCAATCCTTCGGACCTTGCTGCCAGTACAATATGCGCGGCTGCGATACCAATATCCAGGAAAGCAAAGTGCTTATCTGTTACCCATCCTCCAATGCCGGAAGTCAAATTCACTTTTTCTTCCACAACAATAATATGCACAGGTGCCTGTTTGGTGAAATGGTTCATACCCAACAATTTTTCGGATGTGGCATCCGCTACCTTGTTTTTCAGCTCAGGATCGTCTACCACGATAAAATGCCAGGGCTGTGCATTGCAAGCTGATGGAGCCAGGCAGGCCGCCTCCAGTATCCGCTCGATTTTTTCTTTTTCCACGGGACGGGAAACATCAAATGCCCTGTCGCTCTGACGGTGATACACCAAATCAAGAAAATCAGTCATGCGTATAAGTATTGAGTTTGCTGATATATTTTCCGATAATATCGAATTCCAGATTCACCACCGAACCTGCTTTGATCTGATGAAAATTGGTAAATTCGTAAGTATAAGGAATAATGGCGACCTGAAAACTGTTGTCGTTAGAATTACAGACCGTCAGGCTGACTCCGTTTACGCATACCGAACCTTTTTCAACCGTCATATACCCTTGCCGGGATTTCTCTATATCGAAAGGATATTCAAAAGTAAAATACCAGCTACCACCGGCTTCTTCCACCCGGGTACAAACAGCAGTCTGGTCCACATGTCCCTGCACGATATGCCCGTCTAGCCGGCCATTCATCAACATACTTCTTTCCAGGTTCACTTTATCCCCTTCTTTCAACAAGCCCAGGTTAGAACGATCCAGGGTTTCTCTGATTGCCGTAACCGTATAGGCATTGCCTGTTTTATCAACTACCGTCAGGCACACACCATTATGCGCCACACTTTGGTCTATCTTCAATTCATCCGTAAATGAGCACTGCATAGTGATGTGCAAATTTCCCTGCTCCTGTTTCAAACCGACAACAAGAGCCGCTTCTTCTACTATTCCTGAAAACATAATGATCTGGTTTAATATTTCTCTGTCAAAGGTACAAAAAAACAGCAAATAATGAGTACTTTTGAGGTCATGAAAAACAGGAAATATTCCTACTGGTTGCTGGCTGCCAGGCCCCGGACATTACCCGCATCCGTAATGCCTGTGCTCGTAGCCTGCTCCCTGGCCTGGAAAGACGGCCGATTCCAATGGATACCCTCCCTGATATGTATTTTATTTGCACTGATTGCCCAGATCGTATCAAACTTCCTGAACGATTATTTTGATTTTGTGAAAGGGAGTGACCGGGAAGACCGCATAGGCCCGGAAAGAGCAGTAGCCCAGGGATGGATCAGTCCGCCGGCTATGTTGAAAGCCGCCATCCTGCTAATGACCTTTGCCTGTTTGCTGGGTAGTGCCGCTATTTATTACGCAGGATGGAAGATCGTGCCCGTGGGTATTGCCGTATGTATCGGTGTATTCGCATACTCAGCAGGTCCTTTTCCTTTGGCATACAGAGGATTGGGAGATATTTGCGTTTTAATCTTTTATGGCATCGTCCCCGTAGTCTTCACCTATTATACCCAAACCCAGGAATGGAGTATGCCGGCTATGATTTGCGGGATTGCCATGGGAGTTGTAACCACCAACATTTTAGTTGCCAATAACTACAGGGACCGGGAAGCCGACCGTATTTCCGGAAAATATACAACTATCGTACTTTTCGGAGAAAAATTCGGCCGTTATTTTTATCTGGCAAACGGAATAGCTGCTACTGGCACTTGTTTCTTCCTAATTGCTTCCCACGGTTATTGTGCAGCTTTACTTCCTATTGTCTACCTGATTCCTCATTGGGCAACATGGAAATCCATGTGTAAGATACAGGAAGGTAACGCATTAAACCACATTCTGGGGCAAAGCGCCCGGAATGTGATCATTTTCGGAATACTTTTGGGAGTGGGAATCCTGATCGGTTAAAATTCTTTCTCAGTCTCTCGAAAAGTTGTAAACCATTGCCAACTGAGAATAAGACAAAATAGATTGCAGCCACGAACCATCGAGAGAAATTCCTATTAAAGAAAGGGTATTTGCATTAAGTACAGTAGAAGACAACGAAAGCGCATTATTATAAATACTGGCCGTAAAACTCACACTCGTTCCATCCCCATAATTAATTGTCACGAGATTGCCCTCTACAGCATAAGCATAGGCAGATTCAGAATTAACCAGAATTTCCCCGGCATCCGTAAACTCCCATAAATCTCCGGAACTTTCCGATACAGCATATTCCGTACCCGGAACAGTGATCCCCAAAACCTGAGCGCTCAAAGTAGTAGTACCCACTTTCCATGTTCCAAGAATTTCCATAGCAACAGTAGAAGATGTGGTAGTTTCATCATCTTCAGAACAAGCGGTAAACGAGCAGGCAATAGCAATAAACAGTAATGATAATAACAATTTTGATAATTTCATTGCGATGTTTGTATTAAATTATAATTTTAAAAACATGCAAGTTTAAATCATTCTAAACCGGGTAAAAAAAGTCAGTGGTCAATGTTGTTTTTTTTAAGGTGAAATTTACTAAATAAAAAAGGCACCCAAACCAGGCGCCTTTTTTCCATTAAAAACCTATAAAAACAACTACAGAGATCTATAAGACCTTCTGTTGAAACTCAAACAAGCATTACACCGACTCTTTTCAACAAAGAAGAAATGTAATTTCAGCAGGCCTGAGACTTTTTCGCAGAAAGGTTTTGGCTAAACTACACTATAATTCTTATATACTCATTCGACAAACATGAAAAAACCATACCAAGATTGATATTTTCTTACAGGGTAAAAACTATTCGATGATAATACTTTAAATACCAAACGATTAATATGCATAAAACAAAAAAAGCGATATATCCCGAACGTAGATATACCGCCACAAATTCCACATAGAATCTACAAAAGTCTACAAAGCTTAACTCATATGGTCTTTTACAAAGTCTTCCGCTTCTTTATTTTTAATTCTGACCATCTTGATCAACTCCTTTACTGTATTCTCATCACGCAGGTTATTCTCCAGATTATATAATATGGTAACAATCGGATCTGCCCCCACCATACGCATCAATGGCAGCAATTTATGGGCATAAGAACGAATGATGTCCCAGTCGTCCGTATAAAGGGCCTCTTCCATTTTTTTAACTGCCAGGGAGTTTTCCTGTATAAATGTCTCCACAATACTTCTCCCCGCATCTTTATCATTACCGGCAAATGCAGTGAGGGCATTGAAGCCTTCATCTACTATTGTATTTTTTCTTTGTTTTGACGAAAATCCGGTATACGACATAATGATATCAAGCAATTGCGCAGAAGTAAACGGCTTAGCCAGGAAACCTGTAAATCCGGCCTCTTTAAAAGCGCTTTCAGAAATATCCGAACGTGCAGATAGCGCAATCAAAGGTACATCTTTCGAACCTTTGAATGTAGCATTCCGGAGACGTTCCGCCAACTCAAATCCGTTTATATCGGGCATTTGAATATCGGAAAAAATCATATCAAAAGGCATTTCCTGAAGGACTTTCAATGCTTCCGGAGAACTGGAACACATCACCGGAGAAAAGCCTTCCCGGCGAAGCATCTCTGCGTACATATTTAAAAGGACAAGATCGTCGTCGATAAACAGGATTTTTAATTTCCCCTTGTCAGTGATTTTCATTTTTCCGGCAACTTGCTTATCCTTAAGTTTCAACGGAATATAAGCTGTAAATACGCTTCCTTTTCCTACTTCCGACTCTACCTGGATATCGCCCCGCATCAACAGAACTAATTTTCTGGTAATTGCCAGGCCCAGGCCGGAGCCTTCGATTCCCTGAAAATCGGAGCTGTCGGTACGGACAAATTCTTCAAAAATCTGGCTCTTCGCTTCTTCTCCGATGCCACATCCCGTATCTTTCACTACAATTGTCAGAATTTCATTTTTCCGGGCAGTATGAATCGAAGCATGCAGGGTAATTTTTCCTGTTTCCGTAAACTTCAGGGCATTTGATAATAAATTATTCAATACCTGGCGGATACGGAACGCATCGCCCAAATAAATAGATTCGGCATTCAGGCTATTTGCAAACTCAAAAGCCAGTTTTTTTCGTTCGGCCAAAGGCACAAAGCTCTGGTAAATATCACCCAAAAGCCGGTATGGAGAAAAATTCATCAGGTTAATTTCCTGTTTTCCCGATTCAAGCCGGTGATAGTCTAATAGTTTGGTAATCAATTCCAGGGCATGTTCGGAAGAACCCTGCATATTCTCCAGGTAATATTTTTCCCTGGGTTGCAGTTTGCTTTTTGTGAGTAATTCTATATATCCGATAATCGAGCTCAAAGGCGCTTTGATGTCATGCGAAAGCGTTAACATCAGGCGCTCCCTGCTACGCAACAAATCCTCCGCATATTTTTTAGCATTTTCCAATTGCCGCCTGTACTTCTGTTCCCGGGTAATAAACCGCATACTCAACATAATAAAAATAATGGCGGTGATCAGGGCAGCTATGGCAATACGGGAAGCTACATTGGAAGAGCGGTTTAAAGCACTGTCTTTTTCTTTCAGGAATAAGACACTCTTCTCTGTTTCCCGGGATTCCATATCCCTTAAAATGGAATTGATCTGGGAAGACAAATGCTCGTTGGTTCTGAACATCAGGTTCTGCTTGTATGCCAATTGCCGGATCAGCACTTCTTTTCTTTTATCAAAATCCAGGATTACATCCGTAACATATTGCATAACCGTATCCGCATAATTCTGGATAGGCATCACTGAATCCGAAATAGCAGTCCCTTTATTGGATTGCAAATAAACCGAATCGATCACATTGGTCCGGAACAGATCCGTAAATCTCCGGCCTAACGATTTTTTCTTTACCTGAGCTATTATCGTATCCGACTTATCCTGGGTATGTACCGTATAGATCTTGTCAAAAAAATCGATATTTTTTCTGGAAAGCACAGTATTAAGCGTCTTTTTTGTGTAAGGAACCTTGTTGATGGAATCCATCAGGTTGAACATTTGAGTGATATTCCGGTATTTCAGGCTCAACAATAAGGTAAGACTGTCCAAACGGGAATTCATCAACGAATCGGAAGAAAAATCACGAAGGGTTTCTATTTGCGAATAAATTACGTTCTGAAGAGAATCATATATGACTCGTTCATTGGATTGAAAGGAAGTAGACAACAACAACCGGCTCATACTTTCCGATTCATACAGATTAGCCAAAGTATTACTAATCAACATCAGCTCTTTTCTTTCCTCAAAAGGAGTTTCATATTCGGAAAAGGTTCTGAACTCGGAGTAAATCCGGAATACACCATAGACGGCGAGTATAATCAGAATAAAATAACCGATAAATATAACAAACTTAATTTTTGAAGGCTGAGTAATTGGGTGTTTTTCAGACATCGATTTCGTACAATTTCAATTTATTATATAAAGTCTTCCTGTCGATATTCAGTAAAGCAGCAGCTTTCGATTTGTTGTTATTGGAATAGCGTAAAGCCTCTTCAATCCGTTCTTTTTCATTGACTTGCTTGGTAGAAAAAGATTTTTCTCCGGAACTTTTCTCTTTGATATAGTCCGGTATGATCTCCGAGGTAATATAAGGACCCGGAGCAATCAAAGTGAGACGATTGATGATGTTTTTCAACTCCCTTATATTACCCGGCCAGGAGTAGTTGGCCAGATAATCCAAAGCATCCGGAGTAAATCCGATGATCTGTTTTTTCAGGTCCCAGTTCGAGATCTCCAGAAAATGGTGGGCATACAGGCTGATATCTTCCCGGCACTCGGACAAAGACGGCACATACAATACAAATTCGCTGACCCGGTGATATAAATCGAGGCGGAAAGATGTATTCGGAGAAGAGAAGTCTATTTCTTCATTGGTAGCGGCAATAACACGTACATCTACCGGGATTTCTTTCTCTCCACCCACTTGTTTTATTTTTTTCTCCTGAAGGACCCGGAGTAATTGTATCTGGATATCCATAGAAAGGTTTCCTATTTCATCCAGGAAGAGGGTTCCTCCGTTGGATGTCTGAAAATATCCGATTTTATTATTGATTGCGCCTGTAAAAGCACCCTTTATATGACCGAAGAATTCGCTGGCCGACAATTCTTTGGACAAAACGCCACAATCTACTGCTACAAACGGACCTGAAGCCCGCTCGCTCTTATCGTGGATCAACCGTGCGACATGTTCTTTCCCTACACCGCTGGCACCCCGGATTAACACCGATAAACGGGTGGGAGCCACCAGGTCGACATATTCATATAAACGCTGATATTCTAAAGAATGGCCTTTAACATATTCATCAGGGAAAATGGGTTGGCGTTCCTCCGCGACTCCTAATTCCCGCTGGGCGATCGCTCCGGTGATTTTTTTGTATAATTCTTCCGGATTCAGGGGCTTAGCTACATAGTCGTATGCTCCGGACTTGATTGACTCTACAGCAGAACCGATATCCGCATAACCGGTCATCATAATCACAATGATAGAAGGATATTTTTCTTTTACCCATTTAAGCAACGAAATACCGTTTTCATCAGGTAAACGTAAATCTAACAGTATAATCTCCGGCTGGGAGTCCGCAATCTTTTTTTTGGAGTCCGCTACGTTCAAAGCGGTAGTCACTGCAAAATTTTTCTTTGACAGCCAAGTCTTTAACATCAAACTAAGCGTTAAATCATCTTCGATGATCAAAATAGAATCCATTGGCCTTTCAATCTTTTTTACAGGTTTTTAACATGCAACTTACAATAATGGTGCAAATATAACAAGATTTCCCAATTAACGAACAATAAACACCTACAATTGTTCGTTCTTCAAACGAGTAATTTATCTTTAAATAATCTAATGAAAAGAAAAATAATCGTACTGTACCTGTCCTGTGTATTCCTTTTCGGGTGTACGGAAAGGAAAGTTTACGGTGAAGAAGCGATAATCACCATCCACCGGTTTGACAAAGATCTGTTCGAATACCTTTCAGGAGAAAAATCGCAGGAAGACTTACTGCAAGACCATCGCCGGTTTTTAGATTTATACGGAGAAAACATCCTGGGGATCGGCAATTCCGACTCGACCGGTTTTTTCAACCGCTTAACAGAGTATTTTTCACATCCTTTACTGAAACAATTATACCAGGATGAATTGAAAGCTTTTGCCGATATTTCAGAAACTGAAAAACTCGTTTCTTCCGGATTTCAGTTTCTTCAATCGTCATTCGATTCCATTCAGATACCGGAGTTATATATACATGTTTCCGGACTGATCCAGAATATTATCATATCGGATAAATTCCTGTCTGTTTCAGCAGATAAATATATGGGAGAGAATTATCCGTTGTATACCGACTTTTTTTACGACTACCAACGCCGGAATATGGTTCCCGAAAGAATCGCTCCCGATTATCTGTTAGGATTTTTAATGGCCGAATACCCTATAGGGTCTACCGGTGAAACACTTTTAGACAGGATGTTATACGAAGGAAAACTGCGATATATATTGTCGTTAGCCCTCCCCTCCTATTCTGAAACCGGCATAATCGGCTATACGGACGAGCAGGATGAATGGTGCCGGAAAAATGAGTCCCGGATATGGAAATCCATTCTCCAGGAAAAACATTTATATACTCAGGAACGGCTTATGATAGACAAATATATTCAGGATGCACCGCATACCGCCTTCATGCCGGACAGTTCTCCCGGGAGAGTCGGTATCTGGACAGGATACCGGATTATCCTTGCCTATATGAAACAAGCGCCACAGACTTCTCTGCAGGAACTGATAAAAAACACCGACAGTCAGGGGATTTTAAAGATTTCCAAATACAATCCTTAAGTACGTTTATATACGTACATTTCACATTGCCTGCAATCAAATTCCAATTCCAGGCGACCCTGGGAAGACAACAGGTAAAGCGGTTCTTTCAAAGAAGTGTTCTCTTTGGCAAGCCGGGGACAATATCCCAGGCTGTAACGCAGGCAATGTTTGGTAAACATCAGAGGAACTTCTTCCGGAGCTGCGATCTCAAATGCAGGATCAATCTGTTCTACACCTTTTGAGATATAGAAACGGCGGGCAAGAGAGTTGGATACATTTCCCAGATAGCTAAGCTTTTTTTCCGGAAAAAGAGCATCCGGCCGGCCGGTTATTCTCTGGGGCCTGGCATACGCCGACTCCCTGACCGATAAAAGTGCATCCGACACTTTTCTTCTCAAATCTGATAAAACCGAACCGGGAATAAACCAATCGTCCTGCATCCGGATTTGAACAGACTCTGCCGTGAAAATGGTATTACCAAGCTTGGATAATTGTTGTATGACCTGTTCTTCCTGGCTTTTTTGTGCACGTTCTTTTTTCCATGGAATATGTACCGACGCTTCACAACCATCGGTATCTTCCGCCCGGAGGATAAAACCGGCATCATCATCGCTCAATATGAACGAGACAGGAATCTTACGCACTGAGGTGGGTTGCGAAAGCCTCTTCTCAAAATCATGATCTAAATTCCGGAAGACAAGGGTACCCTGAGTGATCCCTGGCATTTCTGCAGGAAAAATTTTATCCGATTCGACTTTGTTGACCCGGAAACCGCCGAAACAGTTCTTTTCATCAAAAAAACAAAGACCATCCCCATTATGCAAAAGAAGAGGAGTAGATATTGTCAGATAATTCCGTCCGGTCTCTTTCACCCGGCCCACCGGCTCCCCGATAGATTTAGGGGTATGGAACGAGGCAATGTCTTTTTGCCTTCCCTGTAAAAAATAGCCGGTAAATCCCCGGTTGAAACTCTTCCGCAGATCCGGGGTAAAGGTATAGGTACAATTTCCGGAAGATGCCGGCACATATTCTGTACGGCGATTAAAAATTTCATCTAATTTTTTCCGGTAAAATGCCGTTACATTTTTCACATAGGACAATTCTTTCAGTCGCCCTTCAATTTTCAGGGAACTGGCACCCGCATCAAGGATGGCTTCCAGATGATCCGACTGGTTTAAATCTTTCAGGGAAAGCAAATGTTTTTGCGAAGCCAGCGTTTTTCCTGTAGCATCCTGCAATGTATAGGGAAGCCGGCAATATTGTGCACACGCTCCACGGTTCGCACTCCGGCCCGACAAAGCCTGGCTCAGGTAACACCGGCCACTGTAGCTGACACACAAGGCACCATGAACAAAAACTTCCAAAGGAACCGATACCCGGCCTGCAATCTCTTCAATTTGCTGCAATGATAATTCCCGCGCCAGCACCACCTGAGAAAAACCGGCATTTTCCAAAAAGCTGACTTTTTCCGGAGTACGGTTATCCATCTGAGTACTGGCATGAATGGCAATAGGAGGAATATCCATCATAGGAATCGCCATATCCTGGATAATCAGGGCATCGGCACCAGCTTCATAAATTTGCCGGATCATTTTTTCCGCGTCTGCCAATTCATCTTCTTTCAGGATCGTATTCAGAGCCACATAGACCCTGGCAAAATACCGGTGTGCATACCGGACCAGTTGTTCAATATCCGCAATAGTATTTCCGGCCGCAGCACGTGCACTGAAGCGGGGAGCTCCGATATACACTGCATCTGCCCCATGATTAATGGCTTCAATACCTGTTTCGAGATTTTTAGCAGGAGATAATAATTCTATTTTCCGGGCGATTTTCATTCTAAATTTTTCTCTTCCATCCCGTCGAGATAGATCTCAAGGGCCTGTACGGAAATCTGTATTTCCCAGATACAAACCGCCAGGGAAGCAATCAGTAGCAACAGGGCTGCACCAAAAATATAAGCGGCAGCCAATTGCCATTGGATATAAATAAAAAACATAGACACCACGCAAAAAAACAGACTGCCGATGCCTAATATCTGCATATAGCGGACCAGGTGCAGACGTTTCCTTAGGTTTTTGATTTGCGCATCGACTACTTTGTCCGAATGGAGAGGAGCTTTTTCTCTCAAGGACCTGACCACCTGTGCATACGACAGGAAACGATTGGTATAGGCCAGCAGGATCAGAGAGATCGCAGAAAAAAGCAAAGAAGGTGTTGTCAGGTTCAATTCTTCCATGTCACGATAAGCTTTCCAGTTTTTCAATATTCCTTGCATCGTAAGGCGTTTCCTGGTAAACAAAATAGTTCAGCCAGTTATTAAACAAGAGGTTGGCATGTGCCCGCCAGCGAACCACCGGTCGCAGGCGCGGATCGTTATCCTGATAATAATTATCCGGTATCTCAATCGGCAGACCCTTTTGAAGATCCCTGACATATTCGTTATGCAATGTATCCGGTGAATATTCGGAATGTCCGGTAATATAGAACTCACGTCCTCCTCTCGACATGGCAATATACACTCCCGAATCTTCCGATTCCGAAAGTAAGGTCAGATCGGGCACTTTCAGTATATCCTCCCTCCTCACCTCCGTATGCCGGCTGTGCGGTACATAGAACTGATCGTCAAACCCCCTGAACAAAGGAAATGTGGGATTGGAAAGGGTGTGTTTGAATACCCCGAACTGTTTTTGGGGCAATGGATATTTAGGCACATCATAAAAATAATACAAAGCCGCCTGAGCCGACCAGCAAACATACAAAGTGGAAGTCACATGCTTCCGCGCCCAGGTAAAAATTTCCTCGATCTCATCCCAATAAGACACCTCCTCGAATTCCATTTGCTCTACCGGAGCTCCGGTAATAATCATTCCATCGTAATTATAACGGCAGATCTCATCGAAATCTTTATAGAACGTCATCATATGCTCCACCGGCGTATTTTTGGGTGTATGCCCTTTGATACGAAGGAAATCGATTTCCACCTGTAACGGGGTATTGGATAGCAAACGGATCAGATCGGTCTCCGTTGTAATCTTCAACGGCATCAGGTTCAGAATACAAACCTTCAAAGGACGTATATCCTGCGATGCAGCCCGCAAAGAATCCATCACAAAAATGTTTTCCTTTTTGAGCAATTCTACCGCAGGTAAATTTTCAGGTAAATTTAGTGGCATGGCTTGTGATTATTTGAAGGCACAAAGGTAGGAAGAAATTTAAGAATTAAGAGTTAAGAATTAAGAATTAAGAATTAGGGAGTGAGATTCTTCTAGTTTTTGTGTAAAAACTCATTCTTTCATACCCTTTCATAGAGTAAACAAACTACCCTACCGGATTCCCAATTCTTAACTCTTAACTCTTAACTCTTAATTAAAAAAGGTTTACCAAACTACAATTTTCCGAGTCACAAACTCCCCATTTTGCAACAAAACAGTCACCAGGTAAACCCCGGGAGCCTCTATTTCCTTAGAATAATGCAAGAGGCCCTCCAGGCTTTCGGAAACCAGATTTACACCTTGTACATTGTAAATTTTCACGTTTTTAATTCCTGTATTGGAATCAATATACAGCATCCTGTCTTTGGCATACACCAAGATATTGACAGCTTCAGTTTGATCCATCCCGGTGGATATCTTATTGATAACTAATTCAAAACGATTATCCAGGTTGCCGGATGTATTTTCAAAAGAATAAACACTATTTTCCAGCAGGTTGTAGTCGATATGCAATTCCTTATCTTTCAGAACCAGAGAAGAGATATTCGGATTTTCTATCAACTCGAAACTCAAACTGAATGTACCTTTTGCATTACTCAGAATACCCAGAGGGATCGTATTATCCCCTTCATTCTGAAGGTATTGAATGGTGTTTTTTTCCTGTTTCTCATCAACCGAATATACCTGCGGATAAGCCGGATCATCGGATGAGAACAAGCGGGAGATATTCTTTTCTTCCCCATCCATCAACAGGCAAATATACGTATCTCCGACCGGATTACTTGCCGTAATCTTTAGTACCTGCGGGATGGTTGAAGAAGCCCTCAACTGATGAGAGGTAGATGCGGAGCGGGTAACCGAAAGACTTTCGGGGAAAAACAATTCAACTTCCGTACCCTTGGTGCCCCTGGGTTGTATAAAGAATGCCTGCAAAGGAGCGATCAATGGCGTTGAAAAATCCGTTGGGTAAGTATCGAATGCATTTCCTTTGTAAAGACGGTAATATTTTTCTATTGTGGAAGTATTCAACAACCTGAATGCGTCAAAATCAAGACTCGACACAAACGGATTACCAATCATCACTTCATCGATCTGACCGTCGTTATCCCTGTCTTCCACAGGAACCTTAATGCTGAAATTGCTCTTCGGTTTATTATCGTTTCCTTCGAATATAAAACGGTATGCTTCTTCTCCCCGTGGAAACTCTTCGAAATAAGTTGGATGAATATCCAGATTTTCCCTTTGATAATAATAAAAATAAAACTTACTACCGGTAGATGTGCGTTCGTGAACCCTATGTAAGGCGCTAAGAACAGGATTATCAAAATACGGGATTTCAAAAATACCCTTCATCTGATTGAGGAGTTTATGGTCTTTTTCACCCAGCACACCCGATGTATAACAAGCCGCATAAACACTGATAGCATAATGCTGGTTTTCGTTCAGGATACGGTCGGCCGTATTTTCAGGGTTATACCATCCACCTGTCAGAAGGCCGGTTGTTTTGTTTTTCGACGATTGGAAAGCACGCTGCCACATGCTGGGATAGCCTCCCACTGAAAAATCACCCGTTACGATACTTTTTAACGGAGCAGCCAGGGCATACCAGCGGTCGCGGTTCATGTGCACAGCAGAATGCGTTGCATCTCCATTCAGGATACTTCCACCCTGTGTATCTGTCGGGTAATGACCAAAATTATAATGGATGAATGCTTTGTTATAAGACAGCTGTTGCGATTTGGCAACCTCACCTCCGAAGTGGAAAATGATACTATCGCAACGCGGGCTGCCACCTGAAAGACCTAATCCAGGATAGTATTCATTGTAATCTTCGTAAATAAACTTATTATCCCTGGGTGTACCGCCATTGGCAACCGGTTCATCCTGTAAAGAAGGATAATGTCCCACAAGGCTTTCCCTATTGGCATTTCCCGGAATATGTACCGTTGTACAAGACCAGGGCACCACATCAAAACCAAACGAAGAGCCGTCTTTTTTGACCCAGTTTGCAGGATCGTTCCAGTTATTGTTTTCTGCATGATGTTTCCAGTACATCAGGTTAGGAACATAAGTAGCCGTTAGTTTATAGCGCTCGGGAAAAACAATATTTCCGGTCTGGGCATTCCTTAAGATACCATCTGCCGCCGGGGCTCTGGGCACGTTATAGCGTATCTCCACTTCAAAAACATCCTGTCCATATCCCGTACGGGTTACTTCATGATTCGTTGCACCATAACCACTCATGAAAGATTCTTCTTCTCCCTCCTGATACCAATAAAAAGATAATCCATTAGCTCCGCTTCTATTTATACTCACCATTTGCATAACATCTTCTCCTTCACAAGCGATGGCATTAAACGGATCTATAATTGCTATATGAACAAAAGCCCTAGTTGTAAGCGGGATATCAGCGCCCACATCGATAGACACCTGATACTGAAAATAATCGATACCTGTCCATGTCGGATTATTGGGAGTATAAGTAAATACCATCCGCCCGTCTTCTCTTCTGGAAGTACTTACGGTTCCTCTATTCGGCATGTAGGCACTTATATTTTCAATAGTAACATCTAAACTGTTTTTATCATAGTCCAGAATAAAATCGTTTTCCAGCGCATCGATAATTATAGGTATTCCGGGTTTGTCTGAAATCTTATAATCGTCGATAGCAGCAAGAAGAGGCAACCGTTTTTCTTCCGGAATATTGCATATTTCATGAATGGGAGCGTTTGAATCCAGACCTTGGGCATTGTCGTTCAAAGAAACAACAAGGTAATTGACAACCTGATTAAAATTAGGAATCGACAGGGTAAATGTATGGTTTTCTCCCACCCGGATAGCTTGCTCGTATTTATATGTAAGGATCACATTTCCGATGCTTTTACTTTCTTTATAAACAGAGATATACAACGGGGCTCTCAGGGTTACATTACCGGTAGCAGTAATTACACCGGTGATATTCAGTGTATTCCCGGTCTGACTATAAGTGGGATTTCCCACCCATTCGAGTGTTGGAACAGGCCATACCGGGCAACCATTCGGGTTTAGCAGGGTTTGTTGTTGCAGGAATGCATTGAACGGACGCACGGTTCCACACTCTCCGTTTTCAAACACGGTAGAGGGATTCATTTGGTATTGCGGGATAGTCAGGTCATCGTTTACATTCACGGAATTGTAAGCCCATTGGTTCCAGACCGGACGCGCAGGAGCCCAACGGGTACCTGCAGCACTTTTGTAGACATATACCGAACCGATACCACTGGTTGCGTCACCGCTGGTTGCACTACCAAATACCACAATATTAGCTTCTCCGTCGTCTGTAACATCGGCCACGACCGGATATTCGTTTTGAGTATCCGAATAACAGGAAGATGCACTGGTAACGGGCAACAAGTCTTCGAATGTATTACCGTTTTTCAACTGGAGGATGCGCAGATTGGCCTGATCCCTGTACACCAATTCCATTTTCTTGTCCTGATCGAAATCGAACAAGGTCAAGGTAGTAGCCCCCGAAAAATCGGTGGTAGTCATCTTAGCGATTTTTTCCAGACCATTGGTCTGTGTATTGAGTTTGAATGCATGTAATCTTTGCGAAGTCGACACACAAATATCAGGCACATTATTTCCGGTTATATCACCGACAAAAGGGATCGACGGACCATTACCCAGATATGTGGTTGGGTCCCCGGTATCGGTAATTTGTATGGCATTACCGAACATTTCTCCCGTTTTTCCGTTCCAGGCATACAGGTAAGGAACACCGGTCGTTCCGACTGTGGTTCCTGTATTGCGGGTTACAATTACATCCAGGTTTCCATCACCGTTCAGGTCGGCTACAGCAGTAAATCCGTCGCCTACATTATTCAGGTTACCTCCTGCGGTTGCTGCTGCCGTTCTTAATTGTGAGAAAGAAGACTGACTGTTGTTGGTGGCACCGGCAGGAATATTGATTTTATAGATTTTGTTTCCGGCAACCAATTCCAGCGTTCCGTCTCCGTCCATATCTGCAAGTACAGGAAAATAAGGTACCAGGTCTCCCATGCGGTGCCCCGCCCCATAGCCATAAGGCAGGTTATTGGCCCTCAGGTTCATGTCGAGCAATAAATTTCCATTCTGGGAATTATATACTTTTTCATACACAAAGACTTCCGGTGTACCGTCTGCATTGATATCACCGATCAGGATATTTGCCGCCGAATAGTTTCTTTGAAGCACACTAGCACTACCTCCCGTTTCTTTCAGGTCGGAATCATCCAGAACAATGCCAGTTGACCATTTTTCGGAAAAGCCGGTAATTTTCCCATCGGCATCAAAAATCAGATTATAACAATGCAATTTATGATCAGGAGCACCGATGCTTACTTTGGTTTCCCCTTCTGAGAAAACAAACAATTCTGCCTTACCGTCTCCATCTATATCTGCTATGGCACGGGTACCAAATCCGGTACGGAAAGGAGCTACTGTAATAGATCCGTCCCAGTTACCTGTTTTCCCGTCGAACACCTGAATGGTATTTGACATCCATGAATTACTCTGAATGGAAGTAGCTGCCAGTATTTTCACTTGTCCGGTTCCCGAAATATCTCCTACTAAGGGAACATCCATTTCGTTGACGGATCCGGTTCCTCCAACGCCCGGGCGACTCTTATACAATAGCTCGATTCCCCAGGAATTGATCTCGGGTTGGTCAAAACAATCTTCGGAGATGATATTATCCGGACAATTCAATACTGCTATATCCAGAGTAACAATACCTAAAGAAGTTCCGCTGCAGAATACTTCATATATAATTTGATCTGTACCGATATACTTATTATCTGTCGGTTTATATTCAATTTTACTACTACCTGCATTCAAGCCTGTCACTGGAAAAGCTTTTGACGGTTGTTGCTTTACAACGATACTCAGATTGGAAGGATCACAACTAAACAGACCTCCTGCTAAAATATCTATTTCAGTAACCGGGAAACAATTGTACACATGTGCTTTATCGCTGTAGGAGTCGGAAGGAGTACAAGCATCCTCATATTCATCGGCTGAGCCGGCATAGTAATAATAAGATTCAGCCGTTCCTCGCCCATACACCAAAACCATTAAGCCTTCCGGATTAGAGAATGTGTAGACACCATCCAGGTCACTCATGGGATAATCATAATAAGCATAATTGCCATTTGTTTTCCATGCAACTCCTCCTGATAATGCTGACAAAGCACCTCCGTTATAGGAAACTTTAGTTTGAGCGATTTGGCTGGCCGGCGCTATAAGGATTGCACGTTGGTATTCCATAGACATGGAATAGGAAGTAGTTCCGTATGGATAAACTAAAGGAACGTTGAACGGAGCAACCGTTATCCCTTTTTTAATCAATTGATCGACAGAAGGAA
>JAVBLA010000030.1:0-69312 GCA_031553775.1 Bacteroidales bacterium | reverse complement strand
TCGTTTAGCCCGGATTTCTGCCGATGCAGACGATAAATACATCGGCCACCGTGAATTGCTGGCCGGGGATTTCAACAGAGACTTAGTGACGGAGTATTCAGATCTTTCTCTCTTCAACCAGAAAATGGGATTGAACTGGGGCGAAGAAGGGTACGATCCTAAGTATGATATCAACGGAGATTCGGCTATCGATGAAAGCGACCTTTCTCTGTTGAATTATTATATGGGCGCTTCGATAGAAATGTACGTTGAAACCATGACGTTGCTCGGGGAGTAATGAGTAACTCAAAAATAATTGTCACGAAATTTATAATTAATAATTTAAATGATAAATCTACAATGAAAAAAGAATGTTTACAAATGAAAAGTATGAACCATATCATCATGTGTTTCATCTTATGTTTTTGCTTATTTATCTCTTTTTCACTCAGGGCACAGACTACTTGTTATGAAACCGGATATCCGGATGTGTGTACCGGAACGGAAGATTCAAGATTGGTGGCGACCATTGAAGAAACCCGGGAAACGGTTACCGTAAGGATAATGGGAATCGGAGAAATGCATTTAGATGTTGCACAGTATTCAATTTATTTCAATCAGGCAGTTTTATACCTGACAAATTCGACATTCGATGCCGATTATTCTACTCAAACAGGAGCATCGGTGGAGATATTAAAAAATTCCATCAAAATTATTCATCCCGAGATGGCAACCAAGGGATGGACAATAGGAACCCCGAGTCAAAGGGTTGCATCAACAACAGCCAATACCGCTAATTCAGGAAGAGCAGATATGAGAGCATTTATTCCTTCGGTAAGCAGATCGGGAGCAACTCCGGAAACCAGTATCCATATTGGTAAAGGAGCGATGGTTGTGCTTTATGAATGTTATTTTAAAAAGGTTACGCCTGGTCAGTCTCTTACTACTGACGATTTTGGCGTAGGAGCTCAGGGAGCAGGCTTAAGCGGAAGGTATGCTCCTAAATGGGCTTATTCGGGGACTTTAGAATATGTCTACACATCAGGAGCCGGAAAAACAACGATTCCTCAATATCATTTTCCTTTTCGTACGGCTTCTTCCGTATCGATTGATCCGGAGCCTGTAAGTAAAGGTGCAACAGAAGTGACTTTATCCGGAGTTTTCAGTTCCGGAAAAATGACTCCGTACAATGCATTGATCGATGCCTCCGGATCGCAAACTACCGGTAATGGAATTCTGGATAGGGATAGTGTAAAATTCAGGGGTTTTATTTATACGGACGATCCGTCGGTAACCTCTATTGCATTTAAAGAATTTTCTGACGTTATTATTGTTAATGGAATATCAGAATGTCCATTGCCAGGCACAAGTGGCTCTTTTACCTGTGGAGGAAAAGAATTGATATTGAAAATATCTGCTAATGCGAACAATAATCAAGGGGTGGATCTGACTTTTTCAGAAAAACTTACAAACCTGATTGAAAATAAGGAATATACGGGTTGGGCTGTTATGAGGTATAAATTCGAAACATCCAATCTTTTTACCGCCGTAAGTGGTCCGATTAATTTTACTCCTGCAGCGGATTTGTCTTGTCCCGCATATGCAATTTGGACTGCTGCCGCTAATTCCAGCGACTGGAATAATCCCTTGAACTGGAATGCGAAATTAAATGTCGGAGATGTTGATTATACCACAGATTTAATTCCCGGAAAATGTACTTATGTAGTTATTCCCGGAAATTTGACATATTATCCTGTTCTTTCGAGTTCTACTGCACCTGTTGCCCAATGCGATACCATCGATTTTAAGTATGGTGGAGAAGTTGTAGGTACCCCGTTTCTCGATTATGAAGCTGCTAAAGTGGAATTGACACTGAACAACAGCCGTTGGTACATGCTGGCGCCTCCCTTGCTCGATATGTACTCGGGCGATTACCGCTTAATCGAAAGCATCGGTCGTAGAAATCCTGCTGTTTCCATGATGCAGTATCAGGCAGATAATCCTCAATACAGTGAAATTATGGCACAGGCGGGTAAGTGGTCGAATACATTCAATACCCTGGGCGTTCCGCTGAAGCTTGTTTCGGGGTTTGCATCCAAAGTCAACCTGAATGAAACAGCTGCCAATAAAGATTATACGTTTAATTTTCCTCAGGATTCATTGAACTATGTTTATTACGACAGAAATACAACTCTTCCTACCGGAAATTCTACCTTCCTGCAATTAGGTAAAAATATGGAACGCGCCGACAGGCATCGTTTTATTTATGAAAAACAGTCTGGTTATGAAAGCGGAACATTCTCGGCAGCTATTGAAAACGGAACAGTCACTACATACGACAATGTAATAATAGGAAATCCGTTTATGGCGCATCTGGATCTGACACGCTTCTATCTGAATGAAAACAATATTAATTATCTTTCGGGGACCTTCCGTATCTGGACCTGGGGAAATACGACCGAAGTGTATAAATACCAATATATCGATACTGATGGAGACGGCATCGCAGATTCGTATGCAGTAGCTTCTACCGAAGAAGAAATAGGTGTAGAGCAATCTTCCATTGGCATTGCACCGATGCAATCGGTATGGGTAGAAAGAAAATCCGGAGCCTCATTTAGCGACCTGACGTTTTCAACCAGTATGACATTGGTAGACCCGGTAACTAAACTCAGAACGGCAGCGGTTTCCCCTTTCCATGGAAAATTGAATATAAAGGTCAGCCGTGACGGTCAACGCGAAAGCGGAGCCGTGATCATCTATCAAAAAGGTGCAGATAATGGTTATTCCCAGAATGAAGATGCCCTGGTATTTTTAATTACTAATCTGGAAAACAAAGTTGCAACCGTGTATTCTGCTATTGACGGGAAAGCGGCCGCAATCAATATGCTGGGAGATTTGAGTGAAAATATAGAGCTGGGAATCACTACTTCGGAAAAAGGAGAGTTAACACTTGATTTCTGGGGAATGGAGTCGTTCAATATGCCCTACAGGATCGAGTTGGTAGACCGTATGAACGGGAGCCAGGATTTGAGAGAAAATCCGTCGTACACTTTTATGAACGAAACCGGTAATGTAGAAGGCCGTTTCTTCCTTCGCTTTACACCGATGGGATCTACCGGAATGGAGTCGTCTGTTGCAGATTCCGGCATTTATATGTATTCTGAAAACGGGTATCTGTATGTATGCAGTAAAGATATTCTCCGGCAGGTAGAGGTGATGAACCTGCAGGGGCAGAGTTTATACAAACAATCAGGATTGAATAGTGCGAGAGTGGAAATTCCACTGCCGGTAGCTAAGCAGGTACTTATTGTCAAGGCACAGACAGAGCTAAAAACTCAAACAGGGAAAGTGTTCCTGAAGTAGAAGAAGGAAATATGTTTTAGATATTTCTGTTTGTCTGAAGCATAATGATGAAAGAATAATATCATTATAAAATCTGCTCGAAACGGTAGTCTTTCAAATGAAGGCTGCCGTTTTTTTATGAAAATGTTTATTGATCAAACAAACTGACGATGTACTTTAGCCCTGGCTTATTTAAAAAGAAAAAGGGAAATCTCCCGACTTCCCTAATCCAACCTTTGTTAACCTTAAATCTAATACTATTATGAAAAAACCACAATGCAAAGATAATGGGTTTCTATATTGCTGTCAATAGTTTTTCCCATAATAAGTGTTAATGAAGGCCGGATTTAATAATAAAGAATGCTAAATTAGGTATTTAGATTCTTTTTTTACTGCTGAGGGGCAATATAACTGCTTTTATCTACCACCCGTGTACCTGTCTTTTCATCGTGCCAGCCGACCCCATTGTTGCCCAGGAACGTGAAGGCTTCAAAAGGTACGATTCTCCATAAGCTTCTTTGTAATATTTCTTTGAATTCAGGTTTGTAACCGTCTTCAGTAACAATTATTGTTCTGGTGACTAATTTTCCTACAGTAGTTCCGAGAACACCTTCGAAGAAGCAGTAATATCCAAGTGTGATGATGGTTCCTAATATCAATTCGACGAGTTTGTTGGATTCTTCTTCTATCCAGCTGATATCCCATCCTAAGGAGATGCATATAACTGCAATAGTAAATCCAATGATTAATCCAAATACAACACAACAAGCATAGTCAATCAGATAATTGGCAAAGCGTTTTGATTTGCTGGCTATCCGGTAAACCGGGAGGTCGTTGAATAATTCATCGGTATCGGCCTGTGCGGATAAATTTCTGTCTACATTTTCATTGGATTCCATGGGTGAAAAATATTTTTATAATTAAAGGAATGATTTATCAAAAGTTGGGCCACAAACTACACCGGAAAGACAGATCATAAATTTATCGGATGAATAAATTGTGTTCTTTGATGTAATTTGTGGCCCAGTTTGAAAGTTTATCTAATCTGATATTCTTCGATATTTTTCAGATCAATCTTTGAATTTAGCACCGATAAACTCCCTGTTCAAGCGCGCAATGTTGCTGATAGAAATGTTTTTGGGACATTCCTGTTCGCAGGCGCCGGTATTGGTGCAGTTTCCAAAACCCAGTTCATCCATTTTAGCCACCATGGCTTTGGCGCGGCGGGCGGCTTCGATCCTGCCTTGCGGTAGCAGGGCCAGCTGGCTGACTTTCGCTGAAACAAAGAGCATGGCCGATCCGTTTTTACAAGCGGCCACACAAGCTCCGCAACCGATACAGGAAGCAGAATCCATAGCTTCGTCGGCATCTATTTTGGAGATGGGGATGGCATTGGCATCGGGTATGCCACCGGTATTAACCGATACATAACCTCCGGACTGGATGATTTTGTCGAACGCATTGCGGTCGACCATCAGGTCGCGGATCACCGGGAATCCGGCTGAACGCCAGGGTTCGATGGTGATGGTTTCCCCGTCTTTGAATTTACGCATGTGCAACTGGCAGGTGGTAATATCTTCGTCCGGTCCGTGAGGATGTCCGTTGATATACAGTGAACACATTCCGCAGATACCTTCCCGGCAGTCGTGGTCGAATACTACGGGTTCCTGTCCTTCGTTGATCAGTTTTTCGTTGAGAATATCCAGCATTTCCAGGAAGGAAGTGTCTGTTGAAATTCCGTCTAATTTATATTTTTCAAATCCGCCTTTTGCTTTCGGACCTTTTTGACGCCATATTTTCAGCGTGATATTGATAGTTTTTTCCATGATTCTTTACGCTTTGTAGTTTCTTTGTTGACGTTGGATGAATTCGTAATCAAGCGGTTCCTTGATCAATTCCGGGGTTTTATCTTCTCCGGTGTATTTCCAGCAGGCTGCATAGGAATAATGTTCGTCGTCGCGCAGGGCTTCTCCGTCGGGAGTTTGGTACTCTTCGCGGAAATGTCCGCCACAGGACTCATTTCTTTGCAGGCCGTCGCGGGCCATCAATTCTCCGATTTCGATAAAGTCGGCTAAGCGGAGCGCTTTTTCCAATTCCGTATTGAGATTATTGGCTTCTCCCGGTATACGGACGTTGGACCAGAATTCTTTTTTTACTTCTTTGATTTTTTCCAAAGCGGTTTCAAGCGATTCTTTCGTGCGGCCCATGCCGACGAAATCCCACATGATCAAACCTAATTGTTTGTGGATAGAATCTACAGAGCGTTTACCCTGAATACTCATCAGTTTGGCGATCTTTTCTTCGATAGCTTTTTCTGCGGTTTCAAATTCCGGAAGGTCGGTGCTGAAACGTGGTACCCGGATCTGATCTGCCAGGTAATTCTGGATGGTATAGGGCAGGACGAAGTATCCGTCTGCCAGACCCTGCATCAAGGCGGATGCACCCAAACGGTTCGCTCCGTGGTCGGAGAAGTTGGCTTCACCGATACAGAAAAGGCCGGGGACAGTAGTCATCAGCTCGTAATCTACCCAAACTCCACCCATGGTATAGTGGATCGCCGGGTAAATCATCATGGGAGTCTTATAAGGATTGTCGTCTACAATTTTTTCGTACATCTGGAACAGGTTTCCGTAGCGGGCTTCCACCGTTTTCAGTCCTAAGCGGTTGATAGCTTCGGAGAAATCCAGGTAAACAGCCAGTCCGGTGCCTACGCCGAATCCGGCATCGCAACGTTCTTTAGCTGCCCTTGAAGCCACATCACGTGGTACCAGGTTCCCGAAAGCCGGGTATCTTCTTTCTAAGTAATAATCTCTGTCTTCCTCTGCAATTTCCGTCGGTTTCAATTTTCCGTCGCGGATGGCTTCGGCATCTTCTTTCTTTTTCGGTACCCAGATCCGTCCGTCGTTCCGTAACGATTCCGACATCAGGGTCAGTTTGGACTGAAACTCACCATGTACAGGAATACACGTGGGGTGTATCTGTGCAAAACAAGGGTTCGCGAAATATGCTCCTTTTTTGTAGCATTGGTAAGCAGCCGATCCGTTAGATCCCATGGCGTTGGTTGAAAGGAAGAAGGTATTTCCGTATCCGCCGGTTGCAATCACTACGGCATGAGCGGAAAATCTTTCTGTTTTTCCGGTGACCAGGTTTCTGGCGATAATACCTCTGGCCCGTCCTTCCACAAGAACTACGTCGAGCATTTCGTAACGGGTATACAGTTTTACGCTTCCTTTGTTTACCTGGCGGCTCAATGCGGAATAGGCTCCCAACAGGAGTTGCTGGCCGGTTTGCCCTTTGGCATAGAATGTACGTGAAACCTGTGCGCCTCCGAAGGAGCGATTGTCTAACAAACCGCCGTATTCACGTGCAAAAGGAACTCCTTGAGCCACACATTGGTCGATAATGCTGTTGGAGACCTCTGCCAGGCGGTATACATTGGCTTCGCGGGCACGGTAGTCACCTCCTTTGATCGTATCGTAAAATAAACGGTATACAGAGTCACCGTCGTTCTGATAGTTTTTAGCAGCATTGATCCCTCCCTGAGCAGCAATGGAGTGCGCACGGCGGGGAGAATCCTGGATACAGAAGTTCAGGACATTGAACCCGAGTTCTCCTAAACTGGCGGCTGCAGAACCTCCGGCCAGACCGGTTCCTACAACGATGATATCCAGCCGGCGTTTGTTGGCCGGGTTTACTAATTTCTGATGGGCTTTATAATTACTCCACTTCTCGGCTAACGGGCCTTGGGGACATTTTGAATCTAATATTGTACTCATATTTGTTTTTCTTTATATACTTATTTAACAAAATAACCGGTTTGTGTTTCAGGAAATAGAACAACAACCGAATGATTTGATATAGAAGTAAATTGTTACGAAAGCAAATCCCAGGCAAAGCAGGGTCGCAACAATCTGTCCCGTTATTTTCCAGCGATTCAGCCAGATTTTACTGTTCCAGCCGATGGACTGCAGCGCACTCCAGAATCCGTGTGTCAGGTGGAACCATAAAGCTCCGTACCAGATCAGGTAAGCCACGACTACCCAGGTCTGGCTGAAATAATATTTGATGAAATCGGCTCCGTTCTGAGGAGAGACAGCTGATCCTCCCAATGCAACTTCATGATGTCCCATCAGTTCGGCAAACATCATCTTGTACCAGAACTGGCTGAAATGCAACAGCATAAAACCGATGACGATGATCCCCAGTACAAACATGTTCTGAGAAGCCCATTCCACATTTTTCGGGCGGGCGCTTACCGCATAGCGGTCATTTCCCCGGGCCTGGCGGTTTTGAAGGGTAAGGATTAAAGCATAAATGAAGTGAAGGGCAACAATGGCTCCTAAGCCGGCAGTCGCGGCAACAGCATACCAATTGGCTCCCAGCAGGGAGCAGATCATATTGTATGCATCTTCAGAAAATACTGCCGTTATGTTCATCGAAACGTGAAACAGCAGGAATAAAACCAAAAAGATACCGGAGATACTCATGACGAGTTTCTTCCCGATCGAAGAGTTAAATAGCCAATACATAAATCTTTTGTTTAATTATTGTATAATTTGATTAGAGATATTTTTTACCTTTCAAATTTGAAGTTGCAAAATTAGTTCTTTAATATAGAAGAAGCAAGGAAATTAAAGAAATTTTTCTTTAATGTATTTGCGCTATTTATTTTCTTGAATTTTTTCCTGAATTTGGCGTGTGGATGATTGAAAGTGGATTCTTGTTTTATACTTTTAGTAATTTGTTTTTAGCCAATGTTCGAAGACGGGATCCTGTAAAACAATGGTGTTTCCATCGTTTTCTTTAATTTTTTGACATATGAAATTATTTAATTTGAAATGAACTAATTTGAAATTAGTCAATTTGATTCTTTTGAGCTAGACAGATCAATAAATAGAAAATAAATATTATATTAAACAAATGATTAAATAATTTGTTTTATTCAAAAATACAATTTATATTTGCAGCGTTAAACGATTCGATCAAATGTAAAAAGACATTACAACAGAAGAAAAAATCAAGGAAGCAGCCCGGAAAATATTTCAGCAGAAGGGATATGCAGGCACGCGGACCCGGGATATTGCAGACGAAGCAGGAGTGAATCTGGCCCTTTTGAATTACTATTACCGGAGTAAAGAGAAATTATTTGAACTGGTAATGGAAGAGAGTATGATAAAAATGTTTTCTTTTATCCGGATGATGTTGAATGATTCTTCCGAAAACATATCCTCTAAAATAGATAAAATAGTCAATGTTTATCTGGATATTTTACTTGAAAATCCAAATCTTCCATTATTTATTATGGGTGAAGTCCAGGCTAATCCTGAAAAACTTAAAGAAAAACTGGGCTTGTCCGACTCTTTTATTACGAGTACACATATTCATCTCCAGGTGCAGGAACATCTCCGGAGTGTCGGGCTTGAAAAAATACTTCCGATACATATTATTCTCAATTTGTTGTCGATGATGATTTTTCCATTTGTTGCAAAACCTCTTTTGAAAGGAATTGCAGGAATGGAAGAAAGTGCTTATCTGCAACTGATAGAAGAGCGTAGAACATTGATCCCTATGTGGATAAAATCGATGTTGAAACTGGAAGAATAAAGTGAAAAACGGAAAGTAAAAAATTGGTTTTGTTTAAATCGCTTATGTTATGAAAGAAAAATGGATTGCTACGGGAATTTGCCTGTTGTTTTTTAGTATATCGCAGGGGCAGGTAAGCCGCTTAACGCTAGACGGCTGCCAGAAACAGGCTCGGGAGAATTACCCTTTGATCAAACAATATGGTTTGATCGATTTGTCGCAGGATTATAACTTGTCTAATCTTTCTAAAGGATATTTACCGCAACTTGCGTTGAATGCCCAGGCCACTTATCAATCGGATGTGGTCCATTTCCCGTTGAGTATTCCGGGTATCGATATCCCTTCTATCGATAAAGATCAGTACAAGGCAGTAGTCGATGTTTCTCAAACGATCTGGGATGGAGGGAATATCCGGGCACAACGAAAAATTACGCAGGCCGGTAAGGATGTTGACCGCCAAACAATTGAAGTACAGCTATACACGATCAGGGAACGTGTAAATCAGTTATATTTTGGGATCCTGACGGTTGACGAGCAATTGAATCAGTTGTATCTTTTGCGGGAAGACTTACAAAGCAGTTTGAAAATGGTCCGCGCTTTGCAGGCAAACGGAGTGGGTACCCAATCGGATGTCGATGCTGTACAGGTGGAACTCCTGAGCACCGGGCAACGAGAAACCGAACTGCAATCTTTCCGGAAAGCTTACTTACAGATGCTGGCGGCCATGATTGATGAGAAGATAGACAACAATACTTCTTTGGAGAAACCTTCGGAGCAAATTATTTCGCCACAGGGAAAAATCAACCGGCCGGAATTGAACCTCTACGATTCCCAGCGTTCCCTGTTTGACACCCAAAAGAGCATGGTTTCGGCAAAAAATATGCCGAAATTCTCTTTTTTCCTGCAAGGTGGATACGGCAAACCCGGCTTGAATATGTTATCGAATCAATTTGAGGTTTTTGGAATGGGTGGAATACGGATGTCCTGGAATTTCGGTAATCTCTATACAACCGGGAATGAGAAAAAGCTGATAGCGACCAACCTGAAAACAGTGGATACACAACAGGAAACCTTCCTGTTCAATACTAATCTCCAGCTGATACAGACTTATAACGAAGTTCTTAAATCACAGGAATTGATGGAAAAAGACAATGAGATCATTCGTTTGCGTAACCGGGTGAAGACAGCTTCGGAGAGTAAGTATGAGAATGGAGTGTACACGGTGAACGATCTGTTGAAAGATATCCATGCCGAAAGCCAGGCCCGGCAGGCCCGGATATTGCACGAAGTACAATATCTGATGAATATATATAACTATAAAAATATCCAGGGGAATTAAAATCAATTAAAAGTGACAGATATGAAAAAGATAAGAGTATATGGTTGGGTTATTTTTGCTGTAGGATTGCTGCTTGCATCTTGTAACCGGAATAAATATCCATACGATGCGTCCGGAACCTTCGAGGCTACAGAAGTCATTGTTTCTTCGGAAGCATCAGGAAAAATAGAGGTCTTCGATCTGAAGGAAGGAGATTTGCTGACTGCCGGACAAATGGTGGGCTATATCGACAGTACGCAGTTGTACCTGAAGAAATTGCAGTTGCAGACTGTCAGGAAAGCCGTTAATGTGCGCCGTCCGGATATTTCCGTCCAGATTTCAGCAACCAAAGAGCAGATCCGGAAAGCGGAAATCGAAAAACAACGGGTGGAAAATCTATTCAAGTCGGAAGCAGCAACCCAGAAACAGGTTGACGATGCCGACTCACAATTGAAAATTCTCCGGAATACCCTGTCTGCCCAGATCAATTCACTTTCGAATTCGGTCAGCAGTCTCACGGAAGAAGGTGCTTCGTACGAAATCCAGGTGGCCCAGGTGGAAGACCAGCTCTCCAAATGCCGGATCATTAATCCGGTCGATGGTACAGTGCTGAGCAAGTATGCAGAAGCCAAAGAAATCGTCATTCCTGGTAAACCTTTGTATAAAATAGCCGATACTAAAAACCTGTTTCTGCGGGCGTATGTCGTTTCTTCTCAATTAGAGAAGGTTAAAACCGGTCAGGCGGCTACCATACACATTAATTATGGGGAAAAGGACGATAAGACCTATCAGGGAAAAGTAGCCTGGATTTCCGATAAGGCCGAATTTACGCCGAAGACCATTCAAACGAAGGATGAACGGCAGAACCTGGTGTATGCAGTGAAGATTGCGGTGGAGAACACCGACGGACTGATCAAAATCGGTATGTACGGAGATGTAAATTTTGAATGAGATGTATGCGATAGAGGTCACCGGAGTTTCCAAATCTTACGGCGCCGTCCGTGCGTTGCAGGATATTTCGTTCCAGGTTGGAAAAGGAGAACTTTTCGGACTGATCGGTCCGGACGGAGCCGGAAAAACCACGCTTTTCCGCATCCTCACTACTTTGTTGCTTCCGGACCAGGGAACGGCTTTGGTAGACGGGGCCGATTCGGTGAGACAGTACAAGGAAATCCGGAATATGGTAGGATATATGCCGGGGCGTTTCTCCCTTTACCAGGATTTATCAGTGGAAGAGAATCTTACTTTTTTTGCTCATGTATTTCATACCACCATCGAAGAAAATTACGACCTGATCCGGGAAATCTATGTACAGATCGAGCCGTTTAAAAACCGGAAAGCAGGAAAACTTTCGGGAGGAATGAAGCAAAAACTGGCTTTATGCTGCGCCCTGATACATAAACCGAAAGTCCTCTTTTTGGATGAACCGACTACCGGCGTAGATCCGGTTTCCCGGAAAGAATTCTGGGAAATGCTGAAACGCTTAAAGAAAGAGGACATCGCCATCCTGGTTTCCACTCCTTATATGGACGAAGCCACTCTCTGTGATCGCATTGCCCTGATGCAGCAGGGACAGATCTTGTCGATCGATACACCGGAGAAGATTATTTCCGCTTATCCGGAGCCATTGTATGCTGTGAAGGCGGCAGATAATTACCGTTTGTTGCAGGAATTGAGAAGTAATCCTACAGTTGCTTCCTGTTATATTTTTGGGGAATTTCTGCATGTGACTTTCAAAGGCGGAAAGCTGCCGGATATCCCGGGGCTGACGAAAATTCCCCCTACCATAGAAGATTGTTTCATTCGTTTGAATCTCCGGAATGGAGAGGAAAATGCTCAATCATAATGATATGCCGGTAGTAATGCCACAAAATACAGTGATCCGTACGAAGGACCTGACAAAGCGGTTCGGCGATTTTATAGCCGTCGACCATATCAGTTTTGAAGTCACCCGCGGAGAAATATTCGGTTTCCTCGGAGCGAATGGTGCCGGTAAAACCACGGCTATCCGGATGCTCTGCGGATTACTTTCTCCTTCTTCCGGAGAAGGAACCGTAGCTGGGTTCGATATTTTTAAAGAAGCAGACCAGATCAAAAAAAATATCGGATATATGAGTCAGAAGTTTTCTTTGTATGAAGATCTGACCGTCAAGGAAAATATGCGTTTGTTCGGAGGAATTTACGGTATGGGAGATACTGCTATCCGAGAAAAAACCGAAGAATCGCTGGATGAACTGAAACTGAAGAATGAAGGCAACCTGTTGGTAAAGTCACTTCCGTTAGGAGTCAAGCAAAAAGTCTCGTTTGCTGTTTCCATCTTTCATACGCCGACAGTCGTATTTCTGGATGAGCCTACGGGAGGTGTCGATCCTATTGCCCGCCGGATGTTCTGGGAAATGATTTACCGGGCGGCAGAAAAGGGAATCACTGTTTTCGTTACCACGCATTATATGGATGAAGCCGAGTATTGTAACCGCGTTTCCATTATGGTCGACGGCAGGATCGAAGCTTTGGATAGTCCCGAAAATTTAAGAAAAACCTTCCGGGCGCAGGGTATGGATGAAGTCTTCCAGTCCTTAGCCAGGAAAGCTAAACGCAGTGACTCATGAAGCAGTTCACCAGTTTTATCCGCAAAGAATTCCTGCATATTTTCCGGGATACCCGGACGATGATGATGTTATTGGCTATGCCGGTTGCCCAACTCATTATCTTCGGATTTGCCATATCCACAGAAATCAATCATACGCCGTTTGCCGTATTCGATGCATCGAACAGTGTTTCTTCCCGGCAGATCGTCGAAAAAATGAATAGCAGCAGTTATTTCGACCTGAAAGAAAATTTCCGGGCATCGCAGGATATAGAAGACCGGTTCCGGAAAGGGGAAGTCAAGCTGGTTTTAGTTTTTCCGGCAGACTTCAGCAGTGAGCTATACCGCACGGGAACGGCTAATGTCCAGTTGCTGGCTGATGCTTCCGACCCGAATGAAGCGTCCACGGTTACCTCTTATGCACAACAGGTGATTCTGCAATACCAGCAGGAGTTATTCCGGGAGAACAAGATCCCGTATATGATCCGGACGGAGGTAAAGATGTTGTATAATCCTCAGTTGAAGAGCGCTTATAATTTTGTACCGGGTATCATGGGGTTGATCCTGATGTTGATCTGTGCGATGATGACTTCCATTTCCATTGTCCGGGAAAAAGAACAAGGCACTATGGAAATATTATTGGTTTCTCCGGTGAAGCCTGTGTATATCGTTCTTGCCAAAGCGGTGCCTTATTTATTGTTGGCGATGATCGATGTGGTGATCATCTTGGTGCTTTCTGCCTTTGTCCTGCATGTACCGATTGCCGGAAATATACTTCTGATCCTTTTTCTGAGCTTTCTGTTTACGCTTTCTGCCTTATCATTGGGATTGCTGATTTCTTCGATTACCAATAGCCAGCAGGCAGCGATGCTCATTTCCGGAGCAGGTTTGATGTTACCTACTCTTTTACTTTCGGGCCTGATATTTCCGATAGAAAATATGCCGTGGATTTTGCAGGTTATTTCCAATATTATTCCTGCCAAATGGTTTATTACGGCTATCAAAGATACGATGATCAAAGGACTGGGATTCGTTTCCGTCTGGGGAGAACTTTCTATTTTGTTGGGGATGACGGTTTTCTTGTTGGTGGCGAGTATTAAGCGGTTTAAGAATAGGCTTTGAAAACTAAAAACTAAAAACTGAGGATTATTTTTTTGTGGCTTTTGTTTAATTATTGAAGTATGAAACAGTTGAAATATTTGTTACAGAAGGAATTTCTCCAGATTGCCAGGGATAAGACGATTTTGAAGATTATTATTGCGCTTCCGGTGATACAGTTGCTGATATTGCCTTGGGCGGCTACTTTCGAGCAGCGGAATATTTCTCTGAGTGTACTGGATAACGACCGGAGCACTTTATCCACACAGCTAACAGATAAGATTATATCTTCCGGTTTTTTCCGACTGGCCGATTATCCGGTTTCTTATGATCAGGCCATGGTAGCTGTGGAGAAAAACCAGGCCGATCTGATCCTGGAGATCCCTGCTCATTTCGAATCCGATCTGCTGCGTGAACAGCAAACCAATCTGATGCTTTCCGTCAATGCTGTTAACGGGCAGAAGGCTGGTTTGGGTTCTGCCTATATCGGACAGATCATTGCCGACTTTAATAAAGAAGTTATCACGGACCAGGGTGTTCAGATGCATCTGGTAAACCTGATCAATGCTGTGCCGTACTACAAGTATAATAAGGAGATGAATTACCGGAATTTCATGGTACCCGGTATTCTGGTTTTACTGCTGACGTTGATCGGTTGTGTGCTTTCGTCTATGAATATTGTCAAAGAAAAAGAGATCGGAACAATCGAGCAGATCAATGTTACCCCTATTTCCCGGATCACATTTATCCTTGGTAAACTAATCCCTTTCATGCTGATTGGTTTTGTTATTCTGACGATCGGGTTATTCGTAGCCTGGTTAATTTATGGTATTTTTCCTACAGGAAGTATTCTTGCCCTGTATGTTTTCGCTTTCTTTTACCTGATGGCTGCATTAGGTATGGGACTGGTTGTCTCTACTTATTCCAATACCCAGCAACAAGCCATGTTTGTCGCTATCTTCTTCCTGATTATTTTCTTTTTATTAGGTGGATTATTCACCCCTATCAGCAGCATGCCATCATGGGCTCAGGTTGTTACAAGGTTTAATCCGATCCGGTATTTTGTGGAAGTCATCCGCTTAGTCTATATGAAAGGAAGCAGCCTGGGAGATATTCTTCCCCAACTCTGCCACATTATTGGCTTTGCCATCTTCTTCAATACCTGGGCTATACTGAACTATCGTAAGACTAATTCTTGATTGTCTGAGACTTATTAATACTAAATTTTACTTCTAACAAGCTTTTCATAAAATCAAGGACAGGCTTCATATCCTCATTGATACCTCTGTTGTTGTTAAAATATATTTCCATAACAACAATTTGTGTGTCATTATTTGTTATTTCAAATTCTAACCTGCAAATATCATCAATATCAACAAAGTTCTTCTCATTTACAATGTATGTATCCATGTGATTTATCTGAGACAAGCATTTTAGAATCCTTGAATAGTGATGTGCCCTCTGGTTCATATCATTCTTATTTTGAGTTCCAATATAATTCTCAAAATAGTTATCCATAGTTTGACTGGCTTTGGGAGATAAAACAATTTGTATCATAAAGAAAATCCTTTTTTCCTTATATAATCTTCTAATTTGATACCATTTTCAAAAGCTAATTTCCCTTCAGGGCTAAAACCTCTAATAATCTCAGGTTTCTGAATTTTCCCTTCTGCAATTAGTTTCTCCTGCTCTTTCTTCAATCTGCCAATTTCTTCATAAGTTAATGCCTTTTTCATCTCAATTTTTTTATAAAAAGTTGTTGCATACAAAAGTATTAATTTAAGATACACCTCCAAAATAATTTAAGAAATAATTATAGGGTAAACGAACATATCATTATCACAACAGACTCCCGAAGTACCTTTATTTGAATAACTGTGGATATATTATGTGCATAATGTCTAATATTCATGTTTTTAAACAGTCTCTCTTTTTCATTATAAAAAAGCTTTCCTAAATCATTAATTTTAGGGATAAACAAACCTCAAAATACCTTGAAATAGGGATTTTCCAGTAAATCTTCTATCCCTACCTTTGTTGCCTGAAACTTTGAAAAAACATTGAAACATTTTGTATTATCATATTTAATCCTTCTTTTTTCCCTTGTTTCCTTTTCTCAGGAGATTAAAAAAAGCTCTGTTTGTGAGGTTTTTGTAACAGATATGAGAACCGGGCAAGCTTTGGTTTGCGCCACTGTAATATTGTCCGGAAATACT
The DNA here is from genome assembly GCA_031553775.1 of Bacteroidales bacterium. Taxonomy (GTDB): domain Bacteria; phylum Bacteroidota; class Bacteroidia; order Bacteroidales; family Azobacteroidaceae; genus JAISFI01. The sequence goes on along the minus strand of JAVBLA010000030.1, from coordinate 53,186 downwards.
CATACGCATTGTGAACTGACGGATGAAGAGGGAAAAGTTGTTTTTCCGCGAATTCAGGAAGGAAATTACAAAATAACGATTTCGTTTCTTGGCTACCAGTCACTACAACAGACTTTATCTTTAATGGAAAAGAGACAATGGAAATTTTCCCTTATTCCGGAATTTACAAGCCTGGATGAAGTAGTGGTTACTGCTTCCGAGTCTAAGGGAATCACCAGTTCTTCCGTGATAGATACAAAAGCCATGCAGCATCTGCAGCCTTCCAGTTTTACGGATTTATTGGAACTCTTGCCGGGAGGAATGTCTCAGACGCCGAAGATGGGAGCTGTAAACCTGATTCGTTTGCGTGAGGTTCAGGACAATATCAAGACAAATTTTGATATTTCTTCTTTAGGTACTTCGTTTGTGATGGATGGTGTTCCCATGAGTGCCGATGGTACCCTGAATTACATAGCGGGGGTTACTGCTTCTTCCGGCGATATGGCTGAGAATAAAAACCTTACGGGAAAAGGGATCGATATGCGGACGATCTCTACCGATCAGATTGAAAAAGTAGAGGTGGTGAGGGGTATTCCGTCCGTTGAGTACGGAGATCTGACCAGCGGTTTGGTGATTATCAAACGGAAACAGGGCAATACTCCCTGGGAGTCCAGGTTTAAAGCAGACGGGTACAGTAAGCTGTTGTATCTCGGTAAAGGTTTTTTCTTTTCCGGACAGGATCTGATGTTGAATACGGGAATCGATTATCTGGATTCGAAAATAGATCCCCGCAATACGCTTGAAAATTATAAACGCCTGACGGCTTCTGTGCGCCTTTCTAAAAAATGGGACAGGGAACTCTCGAAAATTACCTGGGATCTGAATCTGGATTACGGAGGATCTTTTGATAATGAGAAAATAGATCCGGATATCAACAGGCAAAAAGAAGACAGTTACCGGTCTTCGAGTAATAAATATTCCATTGCCAATAACATCGAATGGAAAAAGAAAGATGGTTTTTTCAGGTCTCTTTCTTTGACCTCTTCCCTCAACTTACAGGAAAATACAATTGAGCGTGTGAGATCGGTTTCCATGAGTCGCCTGATTCCTATTCTCGATTACACGGATGAAGGAGTACATGATGCCAAAATATTACCCGCGCAATATCTTGCCGATTTGCGGGTGGACGATCGCCCTGTCGATGCTTTTTTGAAATTAATGTCTGCCTTTTCACTGAATAAAAACAAGATGAATAACCAGGTCATTCTGGGAGCGGAATGGCGTTACAACAAGAATAGGGGAGATGGGCAGGTATACGATCCGGATCGTCCTCCTTATCCGTCTACTTCATCTTTGCGGCCCAGGCCTTACAATGATATTCCTGCCAGCCGGAGCCTTTCTTTTTTTGCGGAAGAGCGGATGGATCTGCCTATCGGCAGGAATCACTTGTTGCTGTCTGGAGGAATCCGTTCGATATCGATGTTGAATGTGGGAAAAGAATATACGATCGATGGTAAGTTTTATCTTGATCCGCGACTTAATATGCAATGGAAATTCCCGGATTTCCGCTTAGCCGGGTACAAATTAGAAATGGCTTTGTCCGGTGGGATCGGCTGGCATACCAAACTGCCGGTGCTTGCGCATCTTTATCCCAATGATCTTTATGCCGATCTGATTCAGTTGAATTATTACCACAACAACCCTGCATACCGGAGGATCAATGTACTTACCTACAAATTGAATCCTGTCAATTATGAATTGGAAGCTGCCCGGAACAAGAAATACGAGATTAAAATCGATGTGTCGTATCACCAAAACAGGCTGTCGGTTACTTATTTCAAAGAAGAAATGACCTCCGGGTTCCGTTCGGGTGGTTCAAACTATTCGTCCCTGCCGTATAAAAAATATGATATTACTTCTGCATCCGGAACCTCTTATCCGGAGCTGGATGCTATGACTTTTGTCGCGGATACGGCTTTGCGTCCGTATAATGTTTATTCTAATGGAAGCAAGTTGTTCAAAGAAGGAATCGAGTACCAGTTTTCTTCCCGGAGGATCTCTTCCCTGCACACGAGGGTTACGGTTTATGGCGCCTGGTTCAGGACGCTTTACCAGAACAGTACGCCCGAATACAAAAAAACCGATAAGATTATCGGAGGAGAAGAGTTGCAGTATATCGGAATTTACGACTGGGACGACGGCTACGACAGAAGCCAGTTCAATACGAATTTTATGTTCGATACCTATCTCCCAAAACTGGACTTTGAGTTTTCAACTACTTTTCAGTGTATGTGGTATACTTCCAAAAGAACGCTCGAATACTGGGGAACGCCGGTGGCTTATATAGATAAGAGCGGCAATGAGCATCCCTATACGGAGGCGGATAAGTACGACGCCCGTTTACAATGGTTATCTGTAGATTACAGACCTGAACTGTTCGAGCGGGAAACGGTTCCCTTTTATATGAATGTAAACCTGAAGGCATCTAAAAACTTCAAGAAGAAGCTGAGGTTGTCCCTGTTTGTGAATAATATATTGACATACTATCCCGAGTATGAGCGGAAAGGATATACCATACGAAGAAAGGTTAATCCTCCTTATTTCGGGATGGAGTTGAATTTTACCATTTAATTATTTAATTTAATTTAATAAGTTTAGATTATGAAAATCCGATTTTTAAGTATGTGTTTGCTCTGTATAGGCACACTGTTTTTTTTCTCTTGTAACGATGATGATGAGACGGCTGTCAAGCAGACATCTGTGTCCCTGACATTTTCAGATCCGGAAGGACTAGGAAATGTACAGATTTCAGGATTGGCGGTTACTTTTACAGATATGAACACCGGTAAAAAAACGTCTTTTGAAGATGTGAAAAATAATCTTCTTTCCTGTGTCCTGAATGAAGGATTGTATGATATTTATGCAGAGGGAGATATTTCGTATACAGTGGGCGAAGAAGTATTCAATAAAAAAGTACGGGCAAATACATACCAGTCCGTTATGATCAGTGGGGAAACCATGCCGGTAGAACTGGATTTGTATCTCAATGATCCGACTGCGGGTTTTGTTATTGCAGAAATTTTCTTTACAGGAACTACCTATCCTAACGGAAGCCAGTATACCGGAGATAAGTATTTTGTTATTTATAACAACTCCGATGAGGTATTGTATGCCGACGGACTGGCGATTCTCGAATCGGGACTCAACACCGCCATGAAACGCAATTGCAATCCGGATATCATGGCTCAGGCAATGCCGGTACAGGCTGTTTATGCTATACCCGGTAACGGAACCACTTATCCTGTAGAACCGGGAAAATCCCTCCTGATCTGTGACAATGCCATCGATCATACGGAGACGAATCCCAATTCGTTCGACCTGAGAAAGGCCGATTTTGAATGGTATGATGTTTCTACCAATCCGAATTTTGTGGATCTGAATAATCCCGAGGTAACCGATCTGGATAAGATTTACTGCTATACCGCTACTATCTGGGGCCCCCATAACCAGGGTCTTAATTCTTATGCGATCGGGAGACTGGGTGTGGATAAGGAGACTTACCTGAGTCAGTATAAATACAGTTATGATTATGATCTTGTAGTGGGAGAAAATGTATATCCTATGAAGGGGAATTGCTATCAAATACCCAATGAATGGATCATCGATGCTGTAAATTTGAGTATTCCTGCTACTTTTGAATGGACGGTGACCGATCGTTCGTTAGATGTAGGATGGTCTTATTGTGCTTTGGTTATGTCTGATGCTTCCAGATATAATAAGAGCGTTCGCAGAAAAGTGCTTTCATCTACTCCCGACGGACGTAAAATATTGCAGGATACTAACAATTCTACGGTAGATTTCATTCCGAGAGCTACTCCCTCATTAATGGAGAAATAAGTTCATGTATTTTCGTACTGTCATAGTTTTCCTGATATTTTGTTTTTTCGCTTCTTTCTTGAAAGCAGAAGATCCTGCCTTGAAGGCAGTAACAGAAGTTTTGTCTGCCCGAGAAAATTTTTCCGGGCAGGCATATACAAATCCTTCCATGCAGCCGTTCTTCCGGAAATATTCTCTCTCTCAGTTAGAAATTGGGGGAGAAACGGAAAATAACCCTTTCCATCTGCAACAGGAGGGAAGCGGAGGAAGACAGCTTGCTTTTTATGCGAATTCACATCTTCACCTGTCGGACAAAGACCATGTCTGGGGTAATGCTTCTTATAAGAATGGGATCCGGAAAGATATACAATGGTGCGAAAATTCCGATTATTATAAGATATATCCATATGTAATGGCAGATTCTATCGGGGGAGATCTCTTTTCCGAAGAATATGCCTTTACCGGTGGGTATGCCCGTACCGGTCACCGGTTTTCTTGGGGCGCCGCGTTTTCTTACCGGGCTTTAATGGAATACAGGAATATAGATCCTCGTCCGAAAAATACTACTTCCGATTTGAGCCTGAAAGCAGGGGCTTCTTATGAGGTATTCCCTGGCTATTTTTTTGGAGGATGCGGCTTGCTTAATTTGTACGATCAGAGAAGCGAAGTCGCTTTTTATAATGAATCCGGAACCTATCCGGTATTTCATTTGTTGGGTTTCGACCGGAGTCTGATCCGGTTTAATTACGATGAAAATTCTATCGATTATACTGGTAAGTCTTATGGTGCAAGTTTAGATCTTGTACCCCGTGACAAGTCAGGTTTCTTTTTTTCTTTATCTTATAACCGGTTTTCTTTAGAAAAGATTATCCCTTACAAATCGTCGGGAAGATTATCGATTGCGACTATAGAAGAACCAGGAATCGATTTTGAGTTGGCTTATCTGAAAAAATCTCCGGCCCATACCTGGGGAGTCAAAATAGAGGGATTTTCCCGAAATCGCCTGGGAAATGAAGGCATTCCCGATAACCAGACGGATAATGTCAGTATATTTAGATATGTGCAACAGTTTTCGCATACCGTGCAATTGGCCGGTATTTCGGGTATTTATTGCATGAACAGGGGAGCTGCTTCTTTCTCTGTTTCTCCGCGTATTTCCACTAACCGGATGACGATGGAATATAAAGATCCTTTCCGGAAAATGGATCTTTTGCAATATTCCGGGGGATTGAATATCGGTTTAATCCGGACTACACAACGATTTTTATTTCACCTGGCGCTGGATGCTTCTTATACCATCAATCCGGAGTCAGAACTCAATCTGTCTGCTTATCAGGATGGAGGAACATTGCTTCTGATGCGGGAAACCGTCCGACAGAATTATCATTACCTTTCTACTGATAATTTACAATCTTTTCTTTCTTTTCGTTGCGATTATTTCCTTCCCCGAAATAATATGGGGGTGTTTTTTAAGGCAGACTACTCACAGATGGTTTATTTTCCGGATACTTCGGGTTTCAGGTATGGGAATGGAATAAAAATATCTTTGGGGATTACGCTTTAAGAGTAACTTCGGTTTTTACCATTGAATGCTTCACATTCCAATATTCCTGATTTTCACAGGAACTTCAATTCTTCCAATACATAGGCTAACCAAAGCCGAAGTACAGAAGTCTTATATTCAACACCTACAGAAAAATAAACAGGTAAAAAATACCGGAGATCTTTTCGATGATCTCCATGTACAAGTCATGTATTCTGACATGGAAAATACTTATGTGCATTTGCACGAGTTGGGTTACCGGCAAATGCAGGAAGAGATGTACCTGAAGTGGATGGAGCAATTGAAAAACAGGAAAATAAATTTCAGCTCAGGTACTCAGCCATTTTATTAGTCAGATCAATTATCAAAGTACATGCAGGAAGTTTCGTAAATGGATGAAGGCCTGTTATCTGTCTGTTATTTTACAATCTTGAAACACTCATTTCCATCATCCGTAACAAGCTGAATCAGATACACTCCCTTATTCCAGTTTTTCGATGGAATAAATGCCGATATAACCTCTCCCGGATTATAAGAATAGATGAATCTTCCTCCCGCATCCCTGACAATAATTTCCCGGATAGGCGATTTTGAGAATATTTGTACTTCTCCCGAAGAGGGATTGATCCGGACGAATGATAAATGGCTACTGATATCGGGAGCTTCTACACAGACCTGTTCCGAACCCGGCAAGAACGGAACATCCCGGAAACGGGTGGTGATGCAGTAGCAATGAGGGAACGTGCTCCAGTCGGATATTTTTTCGGAGAATGCATTTTTCTGCAGGCCGGATGCAATCAGCTGATTATCCCGGTATATGTCGTAAATGTATTCGGGCTTTTTGATAGAATTTACCTGGATTCCAATGTTCCAATTTCCCTGGATAGAATAATCTTCGGCTTTATACAGGGCATTTCCGAAGCGGACGAAATTCCGGTTTTTCCGGACAGGACCTTTGTCGTATGCCACAGGTATGGCTCCGGTTTTGTGTGTAACTTCATAACCCGCATACAGATCTTTGGTCAGGTCTATTTTTATGGATTGTGGTAGCCTGAAATAATTGTCTGTTTTTCTTGCAAAACCTTTCATTTCTCCCCGGTATAGTGTTTCTCCGTCCTGAATGACTTTCAGAAAATAGGTAGAATTCAGGTTGTCTACGGAAACGTAAATTCCTGTCAGGTCGATTTGCTGATATTTGTTCAGGTCTTCCGGAGTCCACCGGCTTAAAATATCGTAAGTTCCTTCTTTGGCGATGCGGGTGGATGCGGAAAAAAGGGCATCATCCCAACGCATCACCTGTTCTTTCTCTGTGCGTTCCAATTCGGAAGATAGTCCCTTTCCATGTCCTTCCCAGGAAAGATCGACTGCGTTTTTATTCTCATTAACCCTTGCCGTCAGACTTCCTGCGATTACGCTTCCCGGTCTTTCTTCTACTGTGATTAGAACCGTTTCGGGATAAATCTGCTCACTTTCCATCTCTTTATTGATTGTCAGGAAAACTTCGTAACTACCTGCTGTTTCATATTTCACTACAGGATGTTTTGCTGTGGACATAGAGGGTGTTCCTCCCGGAAATTCCCAATAGCTGTTGAAAGCGCCTAATGAAAGGTTGGTGAATTTTACGGAATCGTTCACATAAATGCTTGATACATCTGTTTTGAAATTGGCTTTTGCCTGTACATCGGAATAACGTCCGGGGAGAACTTTTGTTCCCGTTTCTCCGGGATCCAGATATGTTTTCATCTGCTGGGTATATTTATCCCAGTGGTGCTGTAGTTTGCCATAGAGGTTACTACCGGTCCGGTTGCTACAGGAAGAATTTCCTCCGGTCAGGGTACCTACAATATATCCGTTGGCATCGAACAGCGGAGAGCCGGAGGATCCTCCTTCAGTTACTCCGTGTCCGTTTTCAGTCGCGGAAAAGGTAACTTCCCAATGGGCATTTTTTGCTCCTCTGAATTCTCCGTCCCACCATTGACCGGAAAGTGCGGGTTGCGTATAAGTAGAGATTTTTTTGACATCTCCTCTCGGATGATGAATGCCGACTCCGCTCGAAGGAGGGGTTTCTTCCGCATTCCATCCATTATAAAAGACATCGTATTCCAAAGGAATATCATCATTTAATCTGAGTAGTGCTCCGTCGGAACCTCCTTCGATGCCGATGTCCACCAGACATTCGGCACCGACCATTGTTACTGTGGTTTTAGGTTCCTCATCCGGGTTACTGCAACCGGGGTGTTCATAATGGAAGTAGAATATCATCCGGTTGAATACGGCCCGGTTCTGAAAATCATCGTAGAAACAGTGGTGAGCGCTCAGGTAATACGGAATAAGCGCTCCTGACGTGTTGTTGACGATAGATCCGGAACATAAATAAGAATTCGAACCGATCGGGGTGACCGTTTTTACGACTCCTTTTTTCTGATGTTGCCACTCGGCTCCTTCCGGACAGTTGATATTCACCTCGCAACTGCCGGATTCATTCATCCGTAGTTGCATCTGATCGTCGGAATAGATGTGATTGTAGCAATATCCTACTCCTGAAATAAGGATTTCCGGTTCTTGTTGTTCTACGGATGAGACAACCGGAGGTATATATTCCAGTACCAGCTCGTCTCCTGAAACCGCTTCTGTCGCGAATTCTTTTCCAGCAGCGTTTGTTGTCGATGTATAAGCGCCTAGAATCTGTTTTCCACGGGTATTATAAATAAACAGCCGGGCACCTTCAGGGAGGAAGAATTTGTTATAATACAGAATAACCGCTAATGCTTCGGGTGCAGAGATATTCAGTTGACAAATTTTTTGTCCACCGGGTAAACTGATCCACTCCCCATCCCTGATCAGGTCTAATTCCATCGGGATAATTTTGGCGATACGTAAAGGATATCCGGCCCGGGCATCGGCCCGATCTTCCGATTTCAACATCTCTACATCAAAATCAACCGGAGTTATATGTTTTTGTACGGAACTTCTTAAAAAAAGTTTGTGCTCAATTCCGGGAGGAATACCTCCGACGCCGATTTGGGAAGATACCGGAAGAGCAATAAACAGGTAAAAAACAATAATAAACGGATGTATTAAATTTTTCATTAGAATGAATTTGTAAAAGTCATGCAAAGTTATAGAAAATGCAAAATATGAGTAATCCCGTATTATGGGGAAAGATTACCATGAAAACCATCAGAAAAAGGGATTTTGAGAAAAAAATAGCCTCTGTACCTTTGCCCTGTCATTTTATTAATACAAAATTCTTATGAAAAATTATGTACTTTCCGGCTTATTAGCCCTGTTTTTTGCTTTCTCTCCCGTTTTCAATTTGTTGTCGCAGGAAACATGCGATGTGGGAGATTATTACAATAGCGAGTCGATGATCGAAGGGAGCATTTTTACGAAAGCCCCTATCAATTTTGCTTATACGTACAGTTGTAATCAGATTATTTATACTACTGAAGAATTGGGATCCATGACCAATGGACAGATCTCTTCCCTGAAATTTCGCTGTTATCCTTCGGAAAATTATGTTGAAGAACACCTGTTTTCCGTCAAGATTTACCTGTTCGAAACCGATCAGAGTGAATATATCAAAGATGGGGATGGGAAATTTAAGTGGCTTCCTGTTACTGAAGATCAATTGGTGTTTTCCGGTGACTTTGAAGTGGATTTTATGACTGCCGTATTTGATGTGGAAGATATTCACCTGAATTTTGAACTTTCAAAGCCGTTCAAGTATCACGGTAAAAATTTAGTACTAATGGTAGTCAAAGAAGCGCCCGAATGTTTAGACGATACTTTTACAGATTTTTATTGTTATCCCGCTAACGTTATCGACAAACCTTTTCGTACCCTTTATGCCTGTGACGATAAAAGCGTACTGGAAACACCTTTTCCTGAGAAGACCACCGGTGCTTTGAAGCAGGTGCCGGTAGTGGAATTTACTTATACTGAGAATTCTGATTCCTATGTGATTAATCTTTTGAAAGAGGAAAATATTTCTGTTTCCGGTCATACAATCCGGGTAATGGAAGCAGGGACAGAAGCGGTGACCGTATATAGTATTTCAGGACAACAAATCGCTTCGTCCGTTCCTGTTGCCGGCAATGTGTCTATGACGATTGACGGGGAGGGAATTTATGTAGTAAAAATGGTTGATAATAACGGTTTCCCTGTCGTGAAGAAAATTCTGATCCGGAAGTAGAGAAATTTTTCAAAATCTGCCTTTTGCCTATATTTTCAAAACGATTATCTGTAAGTTTTCTCTGTAAGTGTTTCTGAGGTGCGATTTTCTTCGCACCTCAGCCATGCAAGCAAGCTTGATGGCTCTCGGTTTGTCGTCAATTCTTAACTCTTTGCACCAGCAACCCCGCCATCACCAACCCCGCATTGACGATCAGTAATTCATACCCACACTTATACCCCGTTTGGTAAAAAATGATCCGGTCTGCAGCAAAACAAATAATAGGGGCGAGGATACAAATATAAGGTACCCACCGGTCGTTGGTACGTTTTTTGGTTAGCAATCCGAAGGCGAACAAACCTAACAGCGGGCCATAAGTGTAGGAAGCAATCATATAGATGGCATCGATAATACTGGTATTATTTACTGCCCGGATAATCATGATAATGATGATGAAAAGCAGCGAGAGCAGGAAATGCACGATCATCCGGATCCGTTTGGCTTTCGCTTCCGGATGCCGTTTGATATCCAGCATGTCCACGCAGAAAGAAGTGGTTAACCCTGTCAGAGCGGAGTCTGAACTGGAAAAGGTAACGGCAATGATTCCAATGATGAAGAATACTAAGGAAGCGGTTCCCAGGTAGCCATTGGTGGCCAGCATCGGCAGGATATCGTCCGACATGGCCGGTAAAATAATATGATTGGTGGCAGCGAAAGACATCAGCAATATCCCCAGACAAAGGAAAAGGAAATTGACCGGGACAAACGAAAGTCCGTACCAGCACATGTTTTTCTGTGCATCTTTGATGTTTTTACAGGAAAGATTTTTTTGCATCATTTCCTGGTCGATGCCGGTCATGGCGATTGTTACGAACATTCCGCTGAGAAATTGCTTGAAAAAGTTCTGTTTGGAAAACCAGTCGTCGAAAACGAACATCCGGGAATACTCGCTATGCTTGATTGTGGAAACGATTCCGGAAAAATCCAGTCCCAGTTTGTCGGATACCTGCCAGGTGATCAGTACCAACGCCGTCAGGAGGAAAAAGGTCTGGATCATATCAGTCCAGATGATGGTGCGTACCCCGCTCCGGAAAGTGTACAACCAGATCATCAGGAGAAATACGCAGGCTGTCAGCCAAAAAGGGATGTTCCAATCATTAAAAACAAAATTCTGCAGGATCAGTACGGCTACATACAAACGTGCAGCGGATCCGATGGTACGGGCCAGCAGGAAGAATGAGGCGCCGGTTTTGTATCCTTTGGGACCAATCCTTTGTTCCAGGTAGGTATATATACTGGTAAGGTTCAAACGGTAATACAAAGGCAACAATACGAATGCGATTACGGCGTATCCCAACAGGAATCCCAATACCATCTGCATGTAGGTCATGTCGAATTCCCGCACCATACCGGGAACGGATACAAAAGTTACGCCCGAGATGGAAGAACCGATCATCCCGAAGGCTACCACATACCAGGGAGATTTTTTATTGCCTAAAAAAAAGGCATCGTTTTCCGAATGTTTTTTTCCGATGAAATAGGAAATCAGTAGTAGAACAGTGAAATAAGTGCCGATAATCAGCAGTATAGTAGAACTATCCATGGTCGATTGTTTTGGGATGTTTAAAAACCGGGGTAAAAGTAGCAAGAAAATTTCAAACAGTTTCCAAAAACCGGCGGCAGTAAACAAAAAGAGACTGCCGGATTTCTCCAGACAGTCTCTTCATAGTCCTATGTTTAATTGAGCAAGTAAGTTACTTTTTTAGAAATTTCTTTACTTCCTGGTTGCTATTCTTATCTGTGATCAGCAGCATATAGATGCCATTAGACAGTCCCTGGGTGCTGATAAACTGAGACATGAGCGATTGAACGGCCACTTGTCCGGAAAGATTGATAATTTTCAGTGTTGCGATATCTCCGTAGACAACCAGTCCGGTTTCCGTTTGGTAATAATCGAAAGAGACGTTCGCTTGTTTGGGTTGTTCAATAGCGGTGGAGGAAGTGGTGCTTCCTTTAGGGGTGCCTTCCGGATCAGCTGTTTCGGGATCCAGTTCGGCATAAGTAATGGCATATATGTCGTGGATATTGAAATTTCCTCCGTCTGAACGGGTATTGCATACTTTAACGGTGACAGGTTTTTTGACTTTGACTGCCGGTATCAGGGTAACAACATCAATAGTGCCATTTCCGGATTTAAAACTTTTGCTGTCGCCCGATGTATAAGTTTGTTCTGCTGCACCGTCGATGGAATATTTGATGGTCAGCTGCCTGTCACCGGTATTGTACCAGTTCATTTTCAGTTCTTCAATACCTTTTGGGAAAGCCAGTGTCATAATACCTGTACCTTTGGCCAATTGTAAAGCTCCTACCGAGCAAACGCCTGCACCAACATAAGTTGGGGTCCATAGGGATGCATTATCGTACGACAGGAATTCAGCAATTTTATCCGTAATTTCAGGATCCTGGAAATTATACCAATCGGCCAATATAGCCGAAGGATGCTTGATACTGATAGCTCCGCTGTAGCTGATAATACCGTCGCCTCCTACAGTTGATATTTTGTAAGTTCCTTCTTCTGCCGGTAACCCGGCGATGGTAACCATATTACTACTATTGTCAGTGTAGGCTTGCAATCCTGCGGGCAGGCTTTCTACAACGACTCCTGTGGCGCCTCCTCCCCAGGTAAATACAATATGTTTAATAAACCGGCCTTGTTCTACCACCTGGCTGATCTTTTCGTTGTGGCTCAATGTGGCCGCTTTTTGCAGGGAGATACTGATGGCACCTTCCAGCGTAACATTAGGACTTCCTCCTACCGTGCTGATAGAATAAGTTCCTTCTCCTGTAGGTATGCCGGTAATCGTAACGGTTTTCTTATTGAGGTCTATGTTCTTTTCTAATCCGGCGGGCAGATTATCCACTGTAATGCCTGTAGCAGCAACACCCCAGGTAAAAACAATCGGCTGGATGGCAGTGCCGGTATAAACACGCTGTATTTTGTTGTTGGTATTGTTTGCCAGGGTAGCATACCGGGGTTCTCCCCATTCGTAAGCTCCCATATCGGCAGAGAGATCGTTGTAGTAAATTGTGATATTCGGGAGTGTCAGTCCGTTGGGACTGGAGGCTGCCGGGGTGAAATCTTTGATGATTTGTCCCTTATCGATGAATACGCTTCCGTCTTTTAATTTAGCAAAGTCATTATTGGGAAGACTTCCATCGGCCTGGCGTTCGGCTAAGAATAAAGCTGATGATAAACTTTTGAATTCGCCAGAGTAGTCTTTTGTTTTGTTGGCAGTGCCGTTTACTTTGGTGCTTTCTTTATACGGGCTGGATTTATCGAGGGTAGTCCAGGAATTATAATCCGTATTAGGAACCTGGTAACCGGTTTTTCCTTCCGATAAAAATTCATGGTTTTCAGTGGTAGCTTTGAAGCCGATATTGTTCCGCATATACATGCCTCCGTATTGGAAGACGGTCGGGAAACGGTAATTGTACTCATTATTGAATGCCAGATTATTGAACAGGTACATTCCTTCATAAGCGTTATTCTGGTCGAAACCTTTGTGCAGGCAGTCGAAAGCTACGCAATTGGTAACTATGTGCGCACCCACCGATTGAGGGAAAGCGGCGCCTCCGGCGGTTCCACCACCTCCTAATTTGAAACCGTTACCGTTTACTCCCTTGTTGCCGTTTTCTAAGTATCCGGCTTTCCAGGTCCAGCAGTTATCGATCACGATAGGGTGGTATACCATGTATAAGTCCCAGTTGTCATCCGAATTCTGCCAGGCACGGCATCCGTGAAATTCGGTTCCCGGGCCGGGGAATAATTTAGCGGCAAAACCATCGGCATCTCCACCGTCGTCAGTCCCTGTAAATGTTTTGGAATCGTAGTTATAGTAAGAGTCGCAATTGATAATGATATTATATTTACAGAATTGGAACCCAGGGTTGAATTCCGGCGTTCCCGGAGGGAGCGATTTGGTTTCTTCAATCTTGAAATCTTTGTACATCCCGATTTGCAATCCTGTATCGTTATTCCGGTAGAACCTGCAGTTTTCCACGATGGTATAGCTGCCTTCCAGTTTCATTCCGTTGTCTTTGGCATTACACAGGTCGAGGTCTTTGAAATGCCAGTAATCCCCTTCATGATTGACATAAATACAGCGGGCCATTTTGAATTCCGCTTCTGTTGTGGCGGGAATCTGGCTGCCGTCGAGTATGGCCCTTTCTCCCGGATATCCCCACATATAGATACGGGCATCTGCGCGGGCACATTGTTTCGCTTTGATTTTGATTCCTTTGGCAAGCTTGTAGGTGCCTCCTCTTAAAAAAATGGTGTCGCCGGGCTGTACCACATCGACTGCCTGGTTGGGAGTCAGGAACGGAGCTTCTTTTGTTCCCTGATTAGAATCGTTGCCATCTGTGGCTACATAATAAGTCCTTGCGGAAAGTCCGGCAAAGCAGCTGAGTAGTAAAGCTGAAAAGGCTAATTTTCTGTAGATCTTTTTCATGGATTTTTATTTAATGTTTGAATATCGGTTCGAATGTTTCCGGGGCAAAGATAGAGTGGCAGTAAAGAATCTGATGTGGAAAATTTAACGGAAAAGAAGGAAAAATTGATCAAAGAGGAAAATGAAGTGTACGGAGGGACATCATTGGCAAAAGAAGTACTGTATTTTGCTATTCTCCATTTTTGATTATTTCGTAAACGATTTATTATTAGCTTGTTGTGATTTTGGAAGAAAATCCCGGCATAATTTGTTATTTTTTTTATGTGGAAAAAACAATACTTTTGTTTAGTAGTATAGTATGATTATTTGCATATTTCCCATAGAGGCTGTTAAAAATAAAAAAACGTCGTCATTGCGAGCGATAGCGAAGCAATCTCCCTCGATTATCAGGGAGATTGCTTCGTCGTTCCTCCTCGCAATGACGATTAAAAGCGAATTATAACCTATCTTCCTGGGGAAACGTGTGGATAATCATGCAATAAGAGAAAATAATCCTTGTATTTTACTGAATGACAATACTATATAGAACTTAATGAATATCATGAAAAAAATATTGCTTAATCTCTTATTATCCTTATTCTTTATCATCCATGCGAATCAGGCAAATGCGCAAAGCTATGTCCCGTTGATGAATGATTCCCGCATGCAGGTACAGCCGCAGGTTCCTATTAAAGCTTATCCCCTTCCGTTGAATCAGGTTCGTTTATTTGACGGACCTTTTAAAACAGCGATGGAAGCCGACCGGAAGTGGCTGATGAGTCTGGAACCCGATCGTTTCCTGAATCGTTTTCATGAGAATGCCGGATTGCCGGTAAAAGGGCAGATATACGGAGGCTGGGAAAATTCTACCCAAAGCGGTTTTTGTTTCGGTCATTACATTTCTGCCTTGTCCATGCTTTATGCAACATCGGGAGATGCTGCCGTAAAAACTAAATTGGATTATTGTATCAGTGAACTGAAACGCTGCCAGGATGCCATCGGAACCGGTTATGTGGGTGGTGTTCCGGGAAAAGAAAAAATCTGGGATGAAATGGCTAATGGTGATTTCAGGGAAGTATCTACCGGATGGATCAACGGGATATGGGTGCCCTGGTATAATATTCATAAATTGTTTGCCGGTCTGGTCGATACCTATTTGTACACAGGCAATGAAACGGCTAGGACAATTGTTGTCGACTTAACCGACTGGGCAGATAAAAAGTTCGAAAACCTGACGGACGATCAGTGGCAGCAAATGATTTATTGTGAAACAGGCGGTATCAACGATGCTCTTTATAATGTCTACGCGATTACAGGAAATCCGAAACACCTGGAATTAGCCGATAAATTTTATCACAAGTTGGTATTGGATCCTTTGTCGCAAAGAAAAGATCAACTGGCAGGATTTCATGCAAATACACAAATCCCTAAAATAGTCGGGGCAGCCCGTTCTTATGAATTAAGGAACCGGGCAAAAGACAAAACGATCGCTACCTATTTCTGGGATATCATCCGGGACGACCATTCTTATTGCATTGGAGGTAACAGCAATCATGAGCATTTCGAGGTTCCGGGAAAAGTCTCATTATCTGATAAGACTACCGAAACCTGTAATACTTATAATATGTTGAAGTTAACCCGCCATCTTTTTGCCTGGGAGCCGACCGCCCGTTATATGGATTTTTACGAAAGAGCTTTGTACAACCATATATTATCCTCTCAGAATCCGGAAACCGGAATGGTGGTTTATTATCTTTCGTTGGCTTATAACTCTAAAAAATCCTTTTCTTCGAAGGATGGAGATTTTTGGTGTTGTGTAGGTACCGGATTTGAAAATCATGTGAAGTATGCAGAAGAGATTTATGCGGAAAATGAAAATGAATTATTTGTCAATCTGTTTATTGCTTCGGAACTGGACTGGACGCGAAAAGGGATGAAAATCAGGCAGGAGACCGCATTCCCCGATTCGGACCATTCTACCATTAAAGTTGCTTGTTTAAATCCTCAGCGCATTACTTTCCATATCCGTTATCCGGAATGGGCTACTTCTAAATATGCGATCAGGATCAATGGAAAAATGCAACATTTTTCGAATACTCCGGGTTCGTATGTTTCTATCGATAGAACCTGGAAAAACGGAGATGTGATTGAAATAGAAATGACTAAAAGCCTTCGGAAAGAGTTGCTTTTGGGAGATGACCATCAATCTGCATTTTTGAACGGACCGATTGTCCTTGCCGGAATCACCGATCCGAATGAAAAAACGATTGCTTTTTTGGAAACAACTCCGGATATGAACACTTGGATGAAACCGGCAGGCGAAAGTAAAACCGTATTTGAAACGACATCGGGATTGCCCTCCAATATCGGGTTCATTCCTTTTTATAAAAAATATTCCGGATATTATTCGATTTATTTTTCCTGTTATAATCCGGAAGAATGGAGAGTCGTAAAAGAAGAGTACGAAGCAGAACAGGAACGATTGAGAGAACTTGAACGCTTGACCCTGGATTACTTCCGGCCCAATGAACAACAGTCGGAAATCGACCATCATTTCAAAGGAAATAAAGTAGGAAAAGGAGATGGCGCTTTGGGTAAAAAATGGTGTGATACCCAGGATTATTTTTCTTTCGAGATGAATGTAAACCCATCCCGTCCTGCCCGTTTAGTTCTAACGTATTGGGGAAGTGATGGGGGTGGTCGCAAATTTGACATCTTAATAGAAAATGAATGGATTGCAACAGAGGAATTAACCGGAAAAAAACCGAATGAGTATTTTGACGGGGTTTATGTTGTTCCTTTTCAGTTGACGAAAGGGAAAAGTAAGGTAAGCGTACGGTTGCGGGCTCAACCGGGAAATAAGGCTGGGGGAATATTTTTGGCACGGATGATATTGGAAGAATAATTATTTTCAGCAAATACTGGACGTATAAAAACTACCTCAAAACATCATCAATCTTCTTCATCAAATCATTTCCCCTTAAGTTCCGGGCAATGATAATGCCCTTTTCGTCGATCAGTATAATAGAAGGGATTGACTTTTTTTTCTTTGGGGCTTTTATTATCGAATCCATTTGCTGTTGCATCGAATGAGATGGATAAACAACACTGCCATTGTTCGTACTGCCAGGCAGAATACCGGTAATTGTATAATCCGGTTTTGAGTTGTTTTCGGATTAGTTCTCAAAGATTCCGATACAAAATGCTCTTCCAAAGCGCAATCCAAAGTGTAAATTTGAAGGCAAATGTTTTTTCTGCAATAAAAGTACAATTTATTTCAATTCAAACAAATCTTTCAATTCCTTATTACTCAGGTTGCCAATCCAGTTTTCACCAGTCGACACTGTCAGATCGGCTAAGGCTTTTTTATTTTGTATCATTTCGTTGATACGTTCTTCAAAAGTCGATTTAGTGATAAAACGATGTACTACTACATTTTTCGTTTGTCCGATGCGGTAAGCACGGTCGGTGGCCTGAGCTTCTACTGCCGGATTCCACCACAAATCGTAATGGATAACATGGTTAGCAGCCGTAAGATTCAAACCTGTTCCCGCTGCTTTCAGCGAAAGAATAAAGATTTTGTCTGCACGATTGGTTTGAAAAGTATCGACCATTTCTTTGCGCTGCTTGATACTGCATCCGCCATGATAATATAAAGGAGTTTCGCCAAAACGTTCTGCAATGAAATGTTTAAGCAACTCTCCCATCTCGGTAAATTGAGTGAAAATAAGTACTTTCTCATTATTATCAACTATATTTTCCAAACGGTCAAAAAGCAATTCCATTTTTCCGGAAAGGGAAGCATCCAGAACATTGTTTTTCAGGAACTGAGTCGGGTGATTGCAAATTTGTTTTAACGCCAGCATCATCTGCAACACCAATCCCTGACGCACAAACAACGCCTTATGATCTTTGCCTTCAATGCCTTCAATAGCTTGCATGGCTTTTTCCAGTGTCTTTTCATACAAACCTGCCTGCTCCTTAGTCAACTGGCTGTATGCATCCATTTCAATCTTATCCGGAAGGTCGGTGATGATGGTTTTATCAGATTTCAGGCGGCGCATCAAAAACGGAGCAGTAATTTTCTTTAATTTTTCTGCTGCTTTTAAATCATTCTGGTTCTGAATCGGGACAGCAAAATCTTCTTTGAAGTCTTTGACACTACCGAGAAATCCGCGATTGGAAAAATCTGCAATACTCCAAAGTTCGCTCAAACGGTTTTCCACCGGCGTACCGCTCATCGCAATGAAGGTATTGGCGGGAATACTTTTAACCGCCTTACTCTGAGCCGTATCATGATTCTTAATATTTTGAGCTTCGTCGGTCACCACCACCTGCCATTTCATTTTTTTGAGTTTATCGGCATCCGAACGCACCATTCCATACGTGGTCAGCAAAACGTCGAAATCCGTTTTATCCTCTAATTGACGGGTGGCGCCATGATAGACATTACACCGGAGTGAGGGCGCAAATTTCTCGATTTCCGCCTGCCAGTTCGTAATTAATCCTGTCGGAGCAACGACCAGCGCTTTTTCTTTTTGCAGGAATCCGTCTTCCTTGTATTTCAGTATCGTTGCAATTACCTGCAAGGTTTTTCCCAATCCCATATCGTCGGCGATAATACTTCCGAAACCGATTTGAGAGTTGCGATACATCCACGAAAAACCGCGATGCTGATAGGGACGCAGCGAAGCATTCAGACCCTGAGGCAAAGCGACAATATCCTGTTCCGTTAATTGCCGGATCAGTGCTTTCACTTCATTCGTTAACGCGATTTTAGCGCCCTGATATTCTCCGCTGAGTACTGCCCGGAGCATTTCAAATGAAGACAATGTTTTGGCCGAAGAAAAATGTTTGTAAAGCTTTTGCAGTTCTTCGGGATTAACGTAAATATAATTCGTTTTGAATCGGATCAAACCGTCCGAGTGTTTTAATAACTTGCGGAATTCTTCTTCATCCATTAAAGTATCACCAATCGAAACCTGCCAATCGAAATCCAGCAATTTTTCCAGACGCAGGAATCCTTTGCCGTCTTTGGCTTTCGATTTAACCTTGATGCTGGGTTTGGGACGAAGGATTTGCTGTAACGATTTCGGCAATAAAATGTCAATATCCAGCAATTGAATGGCTGGAATTGCCTGCATCAGAAATGGGGCAAAACTTTTCGTGTCAAGGATAATCTCTTCCTTCCCTTTGCTGTTGATATATTCATCCAAACCTGGTACAAAAGAAGATAAATTTGCCACAGATTGTAAGATTTCAAATCTTTCCTGATCATATTTTTTCAAATTCAAAACGTCTTTCAGATAAGCCGGTTTTGACAAAGATTTATCATTTTTCTTAACAGTAAGGTTTAATTGAAATTCGTTCATCAACAATTCTTCGACCACAATGGACGATTTGTATTTTCCCTGTGTAAGATAATAACGTTGGAGCCATTGACTCACTCTTCCTGGCAATGCGCTTTCTCCCGGTTTATTAAATGGATAAGGTTGATTGTTGAAAAATAAATTCAAATAGATGTCATCCGGTGATATTTCCGTTAAACGCGACATCCATTCGTTCAGAAATATAGAAAGCAAATGGGTTGCCTGTCCTTCCCCAATAGCTGTTTTGTTTTTTCCTTGAAAGAAAAGCAAAACTCCAGGCATGAACGATTCGAATTTTTCGACTAATTGTCGCACCTCTTTACTCAACATGGCCGGTAACCAACGAACCGCAAATTTCCGGTTATCCAACTGAACGATTTGAGGAACTACAGAACCTGTAGCTACCAGATTACAGGCAAATAATAAAGCATACCGAAGCGTAGCCACTGATATCTGGTAGTCGTTGGCATGAGAAACCGGAATTTCCCATAATTCTTTGATCATTTCCGAAGGAGAAAATGATATTTTTTCAGAAGCTTTGATTGTTACTTTATTCTGTTCATCAATGAAAAGTGTCACATCTGTGTGATGATTAAGCGGTTTAGAAGATTTGATTGAGAAAAAATCTTCCAAAACTGCTTTCCCGGTCATCAAACGTTGCATATTTCGTACAGCTTTCCGGATGCCAACAGCATATTTATCACGGAAATTTCCGGATTGCTGATAAAAAACAGGTTTGTCTTCTACCAATTGAATCAACGATTCATGGATCGGAGATAGATTGGAAAAATTTAAATCCCTGAAATTCAAATCATTTACTGCTGCTTTATTTTGTTTTTTCTTCCCGGAAAGTTTTTCTTCAGACGACAATAATATTTCACGGATAGAGGGAATCTTCAGATTTTCCTTTTGGATGAAAATATTTTCCTTTTTCAACTCTTCTATCAGGTTCACTTTATGTAAGCTAAAAACAAGAAACGGGTTATTATCAATTTCCGCACTGATTTTATAGATAACAGCAGCCAAATGTTTGCAGGGAACCGCCCAATCGGGACAGGAACATTGCATTTTAAAATCCGTCCATTGCCGGGGAAATACTTTCAAGCCCTGTTGCTCGGCAATATTCAAAATTTCAGGGTCAAGTTCCCGGTTGAGCAGTTTGGATATGATAGCCGGCTTTTTAGCTAATGCTGAAATTAGTTTTTTGATTTCCGGTTCAAAAAACGGAGGAATAATAATTGTTACATCATACGGCTTTGGACGGGAACCTTTAACTTTTGCTACAATCTGATTTTCATTGATAGAAATACTCGTTACCGCGCCTTTATTGGCATATGCACTACCACGCGGCAACCGGTTGCTATAGTCTATATTTGAAAGAGAATTGAGCCATTGTTGACCCCACCATGTTTGTCCGAATTTTTTAGCCATATGTATAAATTTTGATTTGCAAAAGTAATAAAATCATTTTTAAAAACTACATACAGAAAAACAGCGTAACTATTGTACTTATTTATGGCTTATATGCCAATATGAACTATGAAGAAGAAAACTTTTCTTTTCTATCATCCAATGAGGTGCATGTTTTCGACTGGGAAGGAAATCCGGTAAAAAGAATCATTTTCGTTCGCACACATACCAATAAATTTTTACTAACTTTGATGTTTTAACCGTGGAAATCATAGGTTTGAGGTGCTTTGTAAACATCTTCTAATTTACTGATTTTTAAGGTTATATAAAAATTTTCAATGAGCTATTTTCTGATTATCAGCACTTTTTTATGTTGTTTTCAACCCTTAATTCGCGTTACTTATAATGAACCAGAAGTCTAACAACAAAATTATTCTCTACACCACTCCCAACGGAGATGTTCGAGTGGATGTATATCTTGAAGCTGAAACCATTTGGCTTACCCAAAAATCTATGGGAGAGTTATTTGGTGTGGAAGTGAATACCATTAATTATCACTTGAAAGAAATTTACAAAAGCTTTGAGTTACAAGAAGATCGAACTATTCGAAAAATTCGAATAGTTCAACAAGAAGGGAATCGGCAAGTTAACAGAAATGTTGAATTTTACAACCTCGATGTCATCATCTCTGTAGGCTATCGGGTTAACTCCTCCAAAGCCACCCAGTTTCGCATCTGGGCAACACAAGTACTGAAAGAATACATTATCAAAGGATTTGTATTAGATGATAATCGGTTAAAACAGGGACAGACTTTGTTTGGAAAAGATTATTTCAAAGAATTATTACTTCGTATTCGTTCCATCCGGGCAAGCGAACGTCGTATATACCAGCAAATAACCGATATTTTCGCCGAATGCAGCATTGATTATGACAGAAATTCCGAAATAACCAGAAAGTTCTATGCAATGGTACAAAATAAATTTCACTATGCCATTACCGGAAAAACTGCTGCTGAAATAATATATCAAACTGCTGATAAATCAAAGGACAACATGGGGCTTACTACCTGGAAGAATGCTCCGGAAGGTAGAATCTTAAAAACAGATGTTGTTATCGCCAAAAATTATTTACAAGAAGAAGAAATCAAAAAATTAGAACGAACTGTTACCGGATATTTCGACTACATAGAAGGCCTGATAGAACGTCAAAATACATTTACTATGGCTCAATTGGCCGACAGTGTCAATCGTTTTCTCAATTTTAATGAATACAAAGTATTGGAAGGGAAAGGGAAAATCTCCAAACTGCAAGCCGATAGAAAAGCAATATCCGAATATGATGAATTCAACAAAATACAAAAAATAATTTCAGATTTTGATAAACAGATAAAAGGAATTGAGTAACTTTTTAAAATAGCAATCATGCAAGAAACAATACAATCTGAAGGCAAATGTTTTTCTGCAATAAAACATTTGCAAAGGCAGGGATTAACCGCCATTTGTCAACACATTTTAGAGAGAAAATAAATGCCGGAAACCCCGGCACATCTTTCTTTGTAAAAGTAGAAACAAATAAAAGATGGGGGAATACTCCCTATTTCCTTAGTTTATGGATAGACGGAGATGCAAAAATGAAAGTATTCGATTCTTTTTTGAGGCAGATCTGGCTTGAATGCTGCGGACACATGAGCGCTTTCAGAAATCCTAAAAATGCGCAACGGGGTGGAATGTGGGACGCAATGGATGCATGCGAATACTTAGAACGAGGTAATATAAAAAAATATGAAAAAATAATAGAAGAATCCTGTGGTGAAATTCCTATGAGCCGCAAGACAAAAGACGCATTGTACAAGGGATTGGTGCTGGAATATGAGTACGATTTCGGAAGCTCGACCGAATTAACGGTCACCGTCATAGATGAATATCCTGTAAAAGCTGATAAAGAGATCGTTTTATTATCTCGTAATGAGCCGCTACAAACGATGTGCTCCGTTTGTGGAAAAGTTCCAGCAACACAAATATGTACGGTTTGTGTGTATGAAGAGGAGGCTGTGTTTTGTGACAAATGTGCATCAAAACATGCAAAGAAGTGTGAGGATTTTTCCGACTATGCATCGATGCCTGTTGTTAATTCCCCTCGTATGGGCGTATGTGCTTATGAAGGAGGGACGATTGATACGAAACGAGATATAATAGTTTAACAATCAACCTTGGGAATTATTAGTTTAGAATCACTACTGACCGACTGGGAAGGAAATCCGGTGAGAAAAATCATTTTACCGGAAAAGTTTGATTTTATCAGAGTAGATAAAATACAGAAAAAATTATTTGCAAAAACTATAGAGGATGAGGGTTATTGTTTTGATATTTCGTATTTTTGAAACCATGAAACATTAACAGGTTTGATAAAATTGCTCAATTGTACAAACAAAGAATCACTCACATGAAGTGAATCAAAATAATTTAGACTACAACTCATGTATCCCGTGTTTTATTTTTTGTCAGGTGCTAGATTATTGAAAAACAAATTAATAGTTTTAATAATGAAAAATGGAATATATTTTTTTACGATAATAATTCAATTTGTGATAATAAGTTGCTCCAACCCTAATAAAGATGGAGGAGGCATGCAATATGTCCTCAAAAATGAATCTACTATTCATCTCAAAAGTACACCCCAAACTATAAAACTTAGTTTATTAAATAACAATTATGAGGATTTCTATTCTTATGTGGATTCTATTAAATTGATTAAGTTAGAAAGTTTGTCAGAATCTATAATAGGGAAAGTATCAAAGTTATTTATAGTGAATGATACCCTTTTTATTGCCGATTATTATAAAGCAAAATCAATATTTGCATTTGATTGTAATGGCAAATTTCTGTACAAAATAAATCACTTGGGACAAGGGCCCGGAGAATATCAATCTATTAATATGGTACATTTGAGTAATGGAAACTTCATAATATTAGATTGGCATACCTGGAAAATAATTAAATACGATTTGAAAGGAAACTTTATTTCTGAGAAAAAAATAAGTCCTTGTCCCACCGATTTTGTTGAGTATGAGAATGACAAAATGATATTTGCTTATAACAAATATACAACAGAAACGCCTTGCCAACTTGTTTTTTCGAATGAAAATTCTGAAACTTCAGAGTCTGCCCTTCCATTTAAAAATACCAGAGAAATACCGCTTGATGCTTTATCTCGTTTTCAGAAAACAGAAAATGGAATGGTTTTGTACTATTATTCACTCTGTGATACTATTTTCCAAATACAGAATAATGAGATAACTGCAAAATATGATTTGTCATTTTATAGTGCAAAAGAAATTGATACTTTTTTTGAACAGACAAAAGATCTGGATGATTCGAAATTTAGCAAACAAAAGATGGAATCCGATATAGTGAGAGAGTATTTATTTGTTGAATTAAACGACGTTTTGTATGTTAATTATGTGATGAAAAATTTAAGCTGTGTTTCGTTGGTCTCAAAAAAAGACTATAAGTCGCACAATTTTATTGCAGCAGATGCTCAAAAAAAAATATCTTATAATCCCTTTATTATTAATGGATTTCATCAAAATTCATTACTGGCATCTATAGATGAGTTATTTTTGACTCTGACTGAAAAAAATAAAGAATTCTTTTATTCACATCTGAAAAAATCGGATGTCTTATTGCTTAAAGAGTTAGAGAATACAGATAACAATGCTGTCGTATGCATATTGTATTTGAAAAAAATATAGAAGATGACTTCAGTATTGAAAACTCTTTTTAGACAGCTTTTTTTGAGAGGTTCTTGAATTTTTGTTATATAGTTATTTATGGTTTATATGCCAATATAAACTATGAAGAAAAGATTATTTGCAAAAACAGTAGAGGATGAGATTTATTATTATGATATTTCGTATTTTTAGAAATTCAAGATGCATCAATTAAAAACACCAGGGATGGAATTTGTAAATATTAGGAAGAAATAATAAAAACCTGTTCTAATGTAAAAGGGACCTCATTTACCAAAGAAGTACTATAATTGACCATTTTTCATTTTAAGTTAATCTTTAATCTCTTTATTATTAATTAGTTGTATTTTTTTTTCTAAATTTTCAGCATAAATTATTGTTTTTTTATATTAAAAAAATCAATACATTTGCCCAGAGTATTTTAACTGCTTAATAATAAAGAAAATCACACTCTTTATGATTGCACTTAATGATAATACCATATTGGAATATTCCAAAATATCGGGAAAAACTTTATCACTCTTTTCTTTGGTATTTTTGATAGTTTTCAATATCAGTTGTAAAAAGGAAACCGGTTATTTAGAGCAGGCATTGATTGTTGCCGGCGAGAATCGTTGTGAGTTGGAGAAAGTTCTGACGCATTATAAAGATGATCCGCTTAAATTAGAGGCTGCCCGTTTCCTGATCGAGAACATGCCGGGTCATTACTCCTATAAAGACACCCTGCTGATAAATCGCTATTATGATCAATTAGATTCTGTTTTTGACCTCTGTAAAAATGATATTGCCCGGAAAGACAGCCTGTATGATAAGTTCGGAAAAGAATACTCCAAGAAAAAATTAGAATTTGTCGCCGATATTCATGTAATCACTGCCGCTTACCTGATCGGGAATATAGACCGGGCATTCGAAGCCTGGAAGCAGGGCGACTGGGCAGTACATATCGACTTCAATGACTTTTGCGAATATATCCTGCCGTATAAAGCCGATGAGAAACAATCGTTAGATAACTGGAGGGTGTATCTTTCTGATTCCTGTAAGATTGAACTGGAACGTCTGAATTATTGTTCTCAGTTCATTCATTCTTCCTATTATGCCTGTGATGCGGTGAACCGGAAACTGATGAATATGATGAGGGCCCGTCTCACAGGGACCACACCTCTGACGGTTTCCCGTATGAGCACATTGACAAGAATCCCTTCCGGTACCTGTGCGGAATACAGTTTGCTGACTACTGCCATGATGCGTGCCAACGGTATTCCGGTGGTGACTGATTTTACGCCTCACTGGCCTTTCCGCAGTTTGTCGCATTCATGGAATGTGCTGTTGGAAAATAACGGCAGGCACGTGGCTTTTCCCGGTGCGAATGCTCCGGTGGGAGAACTGCATAAGAAAGACCATAAAATGGCCAAGGCATTCCGCAAAACCTATGCGATCAACCGGGAATTACAACAACTGAATTTTTTAGAAAAATATGTCCCCCAGGTTTTTAGAAATATTTTTATCAAAGATGTCACTGATGAATACATGCCTGTTTCCGACCTGACATTTCAGTTAGACAATCCACAGGATTCTAAATATGCTTATCTCACAGTATTTAACGATGAACAATGGGTGCCGATCTATTGGGGAAAGATATCCGGCAAGAAAGTGGAATTCAAAGCAATGGGCCGGGATATCCTGTATATGCCGGTGTATTACGGACCGACCGGAAATACGCCTGTTTCCGAACCTTTTGTCTTGACCCTTCAGGGAGAGGTAAAACCCATTGTTCCGGATACTTTTGCAAGGCAAACCTTGCATTTATACCGCAAATATCCGGTATTTCACGAGACGTTTGCTGTCGGTACCCGTTTAATCGGCGGAAAATTTCAGGCATCAGCCAATCCACAATTCAAAGATGCAGTTACGATATATACCGTATCTGATTTTACTACGGAAACCAAAGAATTTGCTTTAGACTCTGTTGCAAAATCCTATCGTTACTGGCGGTATCTTTCTCCTAATGATGCTTTTTGCAATATTGCCGAAATCGTATTCTTTGAAAAAGATACGATTCCTGTTTATGGCAAGATAATCGGGACGGAGGGTACTTTCAGGAAAGGGCAGAACTATACAAGAGAGTGTGTGTTTGACCGGGATATACTTACATTTTTCGATGCCCCAGAAGGTAGTGGTTGCTGGGTAGGGATGGATTTCGGTAAACCTGTAGATATCAGTAAAATAAGATATAGTCCACGGAGTGATGGCAATTGTATCGAACCGGGAGATGAATATGAATTGATGTATTGGATGAAGGATCAGTGGGTTTCTTTAGGGAAGAAGAAAGCGGAAGGACTTACTATTAGTTTTGAGGATTGCCCGGTAAATGCATTGTTTTTATTGCATAATAAGACTAAAGGATGGCAGGAGCGTCCGTTTACTTATGAAAATGGGAGGCAGGTGTGGCAGTGAGTTACTGCGTGATTGAATGCAAAATCTAAGTATTTATTTTGCTTCGAAGAAATTGTGTGTTATTGCTCAAAAAGTGAAGTGAAAAATAAAGTGTATCTCATGAGAAAAGAATTGTATATATTGTTTCTTTTAGTTTGTTTGTTTTCTTGCAAAAAAGATGAGAAGCGAACCGAAGCAGAGAGGATAGTGAAAGAATGGGTAGGAAAAGAAATTGTAATCCCTTCCGGTTTTCAATGTTGTATAGCAGAAAAAGACTCTGTTGGTTGTGATGCATTATTGAATTCAGAGTATAAAATACTTCTTTATACTGATTCTTCAGGCTGTACTACCTGCAAACTTAGATTATTAGAATGGAAGGCCTTAATAAAAGACGCTGATAGTCTTTTTTCTTTCGATAAGTTAAGCTTTTTATTCGTCTTTCAACCTAAAGACAAAAAAGAGTTGCAATTTTTATTTAAAAGGGATAATTTCAATTATCCTGTGATGATTGATATAGAGAATAAAATGGATGCAATAAACCAATTCCCTGATAAACAATCCTATCAGTGTTTTTTGCTAGACAGGAATAATAAGGTTTTGATGATTGGTAATCCGGTAATTAATCCTAAAATTTGGAAATTGTACAAAGAGCAAATATACGGAAAGATAAATAAAAATGAAGAGAGGACGACTACTGTTGAGATTGAAAAAATGCAAATTGACTTAGGATATATTAACATTAGCAATAGTAAATCAGCGATCTTTAATATTAAAAATACCGGTAGCCATCCATTAGTTATCAGTCACGTGTCGGTATCATGCGGTTGCACTTCCGTAGAATGGGAAAAGCAGCCTGTAAAACCGGGGATGGCAGGAAAAATTACTTTGAGAATGAAGCCGGAGGAAAAAGGTTATTTCAATAAAACAGTAGATGTTTTCTGTAATGTGGAGAATGCACCTTTAAAACTAAAGATCAATGGAACGGCTAATTAAACGAAAAAATATTAATAACTAAAGGGAAAAAAGGGGCGAAATCAGAGATCTGAATAAAAGTAAAACTAAATGAGAAATATGGTTGAAGCAAATTCTCAGGTTTTAGTTGGTAGTTTTTAGTCTTTAGTCTTTTTTTCGCCCCGGACTCCCTTTCTTAAAGGAAAGGAGGTGATGGCAAAGGTAGTAATTTGTATTTGAAAACCCACAAGGTTTATGCTGTTGAAAAGATAGATACGGCAGACTAAATAGTTGTTTATAAATTTAAAAATAAAAAAGAATGAAAAAGAAAATTTCTGGAGTAATAATTGTTTGTGCTATTACAGCTGTTATTGCATTTAATGTGAAGGTGGATGTGAAAAACAATATTTTGTCAAATGTTTCTTTAGGTAATATAGAAGCATTGGCTACAGAAAGCAGCAATAAAGATGGTTGTTATTCGACTGTTCATTACAATAGTGCCCTTGGTAAAAAATATCTAAAAAGCGTTAAATACTGCGGGTCAGACTGTGAAAACGTTAATGCTCACGCATATGATGGAAAATGTTAAATAACCAATTAGAGACTGTCTATAGAATTGTTCTATTATAGCTGTTTTATAGACAGTTTCTTGTGAAAAAATAATTAAAATGAAAAAGACACGTGTATTTATGTTTTTGTATATACTTATTTCTATTATCTTACTTTCTGGTTGTGGAAATAGTAAAAGTGAGCATTTAAAAATCTTTCCACGTGAAAAGCAGCTAAAGGCAGCCAAGATACCTTTCGATATAATTATTGACAGAATAAGTATCACAGTGGTAGATAATCATGTTGTATTTATTTCTCAAAAAGCGGATTCCCTTATTCACATATTTTCTTTGCCACAACTTCAATTAGTAAGAAGTTTTGGACGATATGGTAAAGGTCCTGGAGAGTTACAGGCTCCATCTTTTGTTGACAGTAATTCTAATCGTTTCTATTTAAAAGGTATTGGTTATAACCCAAATTTAATAAAAGAATTTTCGGCTGACATTCGTGATAATGCAGGATGGATACCGAAAGAGTATCATTTGAAGGATATTGCTGTTTGGGATATTAGAAATCTTACAATAATAAATGATTCGATCCTCTTTTATGTAGAGAACTTTCCTTATCAAATATCTTTAAAATCCTATAATCTCAAAATACAGAAACAAATTTATTCCAAAGAAATAAAAGTGACAGAAGCCCATGAATATCAATTTGCATATAGTAATAATGGATTTATGTTAGCGACTGATAGTACTATAGTTTATGCATACTTGTATCAAGACCGAATTGATTTTATGGCACATGATTTTTTGTCAAAAAAAACAATAAATTTGAATTCAGAGATTCTTATAGACCCTAAAAACATTTCAGATTCGAAGCTTTATTATTTAGATGGTTTTGCAGGAAAAAATAAATTTTATTTATTACATAATGCTTATACTCAAGGAG
Source organism: Bacteroidales bacterium (assembly GCA_031553775.1). Taxonomy (GTDB): domain Bacteria; phylum Bacteroidota; class Bacteroidia; order Bacteroidales; family Azobacteroidaceae; genus JAISFI01. The sequence continues at coordinate 23,712 of JAVBLA010000030.1, read as the reverse complement.
ATCAACAAATTTCAGGTAAAAAATCGATTGAGGTTTTTGACAATGAAGGAAACCCTCAAATAAGGTATTACTTGGATGTTGCTCCATCCAGTTTTGCTGTTGATGAAGAAAATAATAAAATATATGCGTGGGGAGATGAAGAAGATGTAATATTGATGTATGATTTATCTTTGACAGATCAATGAGAATGAAAAAATCAATAAGAACTTGAATAAAAGATGATTTTGTAATAATAAATGCTTTCTACTATTAATAAATATTGCTTGATAGAAAAATAAGACTGAATATACTTATGTGCGTATGATATACATAAAATCACTTCTAAAAAACCTATGGTTTGCGATTAAACTGATAGCAATAGCTATTCTCTTAGCCATCGGTTTAAGGGTTTTCATTTTTTCATCATTCAAAATCCCAAGCCCCTCCATGGAACCATCCATTATATCCGGAGATTACATCCTTGTCAATAAATTAATTGCAGGGCCGAGGGTATATAAAAACTTTGATTTCATGAAAAATGGGAAAGTGGAAACCCAGCGCCTTTGGGGCATGAGGAAAATAAAGCGAAACGATGTATTAGTTTTCAATTTCCCCTATTCCAATTGGGAGCGCTTAGGTTTTGACCTGAATGTGTTTTATGTAAAAAGATGCGTTGCTATTCCGGGTGATACATTCTCTATCGATAATGGAATCTACAAAGTAAGAAATTGCCCGGATACTTTAGGAAACTTTAAAAACCAACTGGAATTCTTCCATAGGAAAGGCGAAGAAATCTCTCCCGAAATATTCCGCTGTTTCCCTTACGATGAAGAATACAACTGGAATGTAAAGTATTTTGGTCCACTGTATGTTCCCCGAAAAGGAGATGCCTTGTTGATAGATACCCGTAATATCAAGCTTTACCGCAACCTGATCCGATATGAAACAAACCGGGAGTTGTTTGTAAAAGGAGATACGGTTTATTTGGATAGTGAAATTTTACAAAGTTACACTTTCAGTAAAAACTATTACTTCATGTCAGGCGACCTTGTTTTTGATTCCCGCGATTCCCGTTATTGGGGCTTGTTGCCGGAAGACCATATTGTAGGAAAAGCAGTCATTATCTGGAAGTCGGAAAATATGGGAAACGGTAAATTCAGATGGGACAGATTTCTAAAGACAATCAAATAAAAAGCATGCAAATCAGTCGGATTGTTTTAAACATATTATCGTTTTTATCATTCCTGATGCTATTTTCAACCGTTTTTATTGTCAATAACGAATTAGCCAATAGAACGGTTTCAGGAAAATATTTTTGGTTTTATGCATCGATGGGAGTTCTGAATATCATAACTTTTGTTTTTGCATATAGCCGCAAACTTTATTTTCAGGTTTCAATTCAGGATTGGCTGCTTTTGCTCTTTGCCGGAAGCGTTCTTTTTTCATCATCGGTAATTAATGATATGCCTCTCTATACAACCAAATTTGTTTTATTGGCTTTACTGGTTATTTTATATTTCAATTGTAGAATTCTTTTTTCAGTACCATTAAAAGAAAAAAGATCGCAGGAAGAGCCAACACAAGCATTGTTTTTTAATGCTCTCTCTTTAAAAAATGCGGGTTTGGTCGTTATAATGATTACTGGACTTGTTGAAGCTATCTGGGGACTCCGGCAACTTTACGGATTCATACCGTCTCAACATTCATTGTTCAGCTTGACCGGTTCATTCTTTAATCCTGGTCCTTATGCAGGATATTTAGCTGTGGTGTTTCCTGTCTCTCTCTATTTTGCAATAAATGCAGAAAATAAACAACACAAAATCCAGGTTCAAAAATTTACCCTGTATTTATTAAGAGGACTTGGAACGGTAACCTGCTTGGCAATTGTACTTGTTCTGCCTGCAACCATGAGCCGGGCTTCATGGATTGCGGCGATTGCCGGAAGTATGGCTGTGGTTTATTTTTCTTTTTATCAACGACCGGTATTCAAATCGTTTTATAGGCAGAACAAAAAGAAAATCTGCATACTGACAGTTTCTTTGTCTATTCTGATAACAATTGCTTTCACAGGTATGTATCTCTTAAAAAAAGATTCTGCAGACGGACGGTCATTGATTTGGAAAATATCCTTACAAACTGTAATGAAACATCCATTTGGAGTAGGATTAGGCCACTTTTCCGGTGCTTATGGAGAGGCACAAGCTAATTATTTTGCTTCGGGAAAAGGTACGGAAACAGAAGAACATGTAGCCGGAGGGCCTGAATACGGATTCAATGAATATTTACAAATTTGTGTGGAATCGGGCATCCTTTCATTGGTTTTATTTGTTGGGATGGTTGTTTGGGCTGTCAGATCATCAATAATGAACAAACGATATGCCATTACTGCATCCATGCTTTCACTGCTTTCATTCGCGTGTTTTTCCTATCCGTTCAATGTATTGCCTTTTTTGATAATATTTGTGTTTTTGATGGCTGCAGTCAATGGTACAAGTCAGTCGAAAACAGAGAAACGATCAGTTTCTATTGTTATAACAAGTCTTTGTTTGCTGCTTTCCTGCATTTGCCTCTATAAGGAATATCCCGTTTATCAAGCCTATAAGAAATGGAATAAAGAAAAAATGTATACTTTTGATGTAGGACTATTCAAAGATGCGTCTGTAGAGTATGGAAAAATCTATCCATTATTAAATGATCAGATACAGTTCCTGTTTGAATATGCCCAAAGTTTATCTAAATCGGAACAATACATGGAAAGCAATGCCGTTTTGAAAGAAGCTGTGAAAATAAGTTGTGACCCGATGCTGTATAATATCATGGGAAAGAATTATCAGGCCTTGAAAGAGCATAACCGGGCGGAAGAATGCTTTCGGAAAGCTTCTTATATCGTACCCAAACGAATTTACCCATTTTACCTGTTAACCAGGTTGTATCACGAAATGGGGCAGCAGGATAAAGTGGACGAAATGGCTGGTATTGTACAAACAAAAGAACCCAAGGTACATACAAAAGCAGTAGAGGAAATGAGAGAAGAAGTGGAAAAACTAAAAACAAAACAATAAAATCAAATATCATGAGCGGAAACAAACATCCAATCACCCGGCATTTTTACACAACCCTATTGTGCTGTAGTATCATCACAGCCTCTTTTTCTTGCTCTTCAGGAAAAGAGAAAGAAAAAGAGGAAGAAAAAACTTCTTCCGAAATACTTACCGACAAACCAACCGATGTCCGGGTAATGCAACTCCGGGAGACCGATTTCAATTACGAACTGATTTCCAACGGCACAATATCCGCCATAAAGAAAGCAGATCTTCGTTTCCAAACCACAGAAAATATTACCCGTATCTATGTCAAGAACGGAGATAGGGTTTCACAGGGACAAAAAATTGCAGAATTAGACCTGTTTCGCCTCAAAAGCAGCCTGATGCAATCGAAAGATGCTTTCGAACGCTCTCGCTTAGATTTGCAGGATGTGCTGATCGGACAGGGATACAGCCTGAGAGACAGTACCCATATCCCGGAAGATATCATGAAAATTGCCAAAGTAAAAAGCAATTACGATCAAAGCCGGATCAATTACCAGATGGCCGAATATAACCTGAAAAATGCGGTTTTATACGCCCCGTTCAACGGCGTGGTGGCGAACCTGTTTGCCAAGGAGCACAACCAGCCTTCAGGCTCCGATCCGTTTTGTACGATTATTGATAACCAACGTCCGGAAGTGGTGTTCATGATCTTAGAAAATGAATTACCATTGATTAAAACGGGCGATAAAGTGATCGTAACCCCTTTCTCTATCACTGATTATTCGGCAGAAGGCTTAGTAACGGAAATCAACCCCGTCATAGACAAAAACGGAATGGTACGGGTCAAAGCTTCGGTACACAACGCAGCCGGAAAACTGTACGACGGAATGAACGTGAAAATCCGGGTACAACGTTTGCTCGGCAAACAATTGGTTATCCCCAAATCAGCGCTGGTGTTACGAACAAACAAAAAAGTGGTGTTTACCCTGAAAGACGGTAAAGCCATCTGGAACTATGTGCAAACTTCCCAGGAAAACTCAGAAAGCTATGTAGTCACCGAAGGACTTACTCCGGGCGATAGTGTGATTTATGAGGGGAATATTAATTTGGCGCACGAAGCGAATGTTAGAACTAAAAACTAAAAGTTAAAAACTAAAAATTAATAGTTGGGGTTATGGAAGGGAAAGAGTCTGTTTTGATGGTTAAGAGTTATGGTTTTGCAATCAGGATGGTTCGGTTGTCTCAATATTTGCAGAATGAAAGAAAAGAATTTATCCTGAGTAAGCAGGTACTGAGGAGTGGAACTGCTGTCGGATCCCTGATCAGAGAAGCTGAATTTGCTCAAAGTCATGCAGATTATATAAGCAAATTCAGCATTGCTCTCAAAGAAACAAATGAAACAAACTATTGGATCTCATTATTAAAAGATACCGATTATATCGATTTTAAATTATTTGAAAGCCTTTCTCATGACTGTAAAGAACTAATCTCCTTACTGGTCGCCACAATAAAAACCCTAAAAACCAAATCCCCCAAATAATTTTTAATTTTTAGTTTTTAACTTTTAGTTTTTAGTTCATGATAAAGTTCCTAATCTCCCGCCCCATCTCCGTCCTAATGGCCTTCACAGCCCTCTTCATCCTGGGTATTATTACGTACCTGAATATTCCTGTGTCGTTGTTGCCGGATATTGCGATCCCTGAAATTACGATACAGGTTTCGGCTGCCAATACCTCAGCCCGGGAGTTAGAGAATACGGTGGTGGCTCCGATCCGTCAGCAGATGTTGCAAATATCGCGGTTGAGGGATATACGGACGGAAACGCGCGACGGGAGTGCGCTTGTCCGACTGAGTTTTGAGTATGGGGTCAATACGGATCTGGCTTTTATTGAAGTTAATGAGAAGGTCGATGCCGCGATGAATTACCTGCCCCGGGAAACGGAACGTCCCCGGGTGATCAAGGCCAGTGTGACGGATATTCCGGTGCAGTACCTGATGCTGACTTTGCGTGAAGATCCTGTAATGGCTGATCCGCAGGCGCGTTTTATGGAACTCAGCGAATTTGCAGAAACGGTGATCAAGCGCAGGATCGAGCAATTGCCGCAGGTGGCCATGGTTGATATTTCGGGGATGATGAAAAAACAGGTGGTGATTGTTCCGGATAAGAATTTGCTGGAGATTTCGGGGATCAGCCTGTCGGAATTAGAAGGTACGCTGAACAGTAACAATGTGGAACCGGGAAGCGTGATGGTGCGCGACGGGTATTATGAATATACCATCCGCTTTTCCTCCGTATTGCGGACCATCGACGATATAAAGAATATCTATATTCGGAAAAACGACAGGATTTACCATTTGAAAGACCTGGCACAGGTAGATCTGGTCGCCGAAAAAGAAAGCGGATGGGTACTCTATAACGGGAAGCGGGCGATCGCCTTAGCCGTTATCAAGCAATCGGAAGAAAATATGGACAACCTGCAACAGGCTTTGTCGAATGCCATCGATCATTTCCGCAGGGATTATCCGGATATGGAGTTTTCCGTTTCGCAGAACCAGACTGAATTATTAGATTATTCCATTTCAAACCTGAAACAAAACCTGATCTTAGCCTTCCTGTTTGTCTGCCTGATTTCCATTTTCTTTATGAAAGACCTGAAATCGCCCATCATTATCGGATCCGTCCTGTTTGTGTCCTTAGTCATTACCCTGCTGTTCTTTTATATATTCCATGTCTCGCTGAATGTGGTCTCCCTGACCGGCTTGATTCTGGCGCTGGGAATGATGATAGACAACTCGATCATCGTCACCGACAACATCAGCCAGCACCGGGCGATGGGCTATTCCGTGGAAGAATCGTGCATCAGGGGAACCAATGAAGTCATTACCCCGATGCTGAGTTCTTCGCTTACTACCATTTCGGTATTCTTTCCCCTGATCTTTTTAAGCGGAATTGCAGGCGCCATCTTCTTCGACCAGGCCTTTTCCGTTGCGGCGGGATTGTTTGTTTCTTATATGACGGGAATTATCCTGTTGCCGGTATTGTGTAAGCTGATATACCCTCTCCGGATGCCTGAATATCTCCGGAAAAGAATCAAAAGGAAAGAAACAGGCGATAAAACTTCCAAACCATCTCTCATAGAAAGGGCGTATGATGCCGGCGGACATTGGGTGTTTTCGCACAAAGTGCTGACAACGATCCTGATTATCGCTGTTTTTCCTTTATGTTTCTGGCTGTTTGCCGTCATCCCGAAAGAAAAAATGCCGGAAATCAACCAATCGGAATTGGTAGCTAACATCGAATGGAACGAAAATATCCATGTAGCGGAGAATGGAAAAAGATGCCGGGATCTTTTAGAAGCTATGCAACCGTATATGGTGGAAAATTCGGTCTGGGTAGCGCAACAGCAATTCCTGCTGGACAGGGAAAAATCGCAGACTGCTACGGAAGCGGAAATTTACCTGCGGACCGCTTCTCCGGAGGGTGTTCCGGTCCTCAGGGAACAGGTGAGTCGCTATCTGCAGGAGCATTTCCCGGAAGCATTGGTTTCTTTTGCCCCTCTCGGAACGGTCTTTGAGAAAATATTCTCTACCGGAGAACCCGACTTAGTGGCGGAATATTATAAAAAGAACAAAGCGGAGGCTCCCGGTGCGGAGTCTATCCGGCAACTGGAAAACAGTATCCGGGAAAAAACAGGAGAAAGTCCGGTAGGTGTATCCTTCCAGGATCAGTTTAACCTGAGCATCAACCGGGAAAATCTTCTGTTGTATAAAGTCTCGTACAATGAAGTGTACAGGACGTTGAAAACGGCATTCAAAGACAATCGCTTTGCGACCCTCCGTTCGTATCAGCAATATTTACCGATCGTGCTGGGTGCCGAAGAAAAAACTTTGAACGAGGTGTTTGAAAATACACTAATCAACGGGGTGAGTTACAGCGACGGAACCGTTGCCAAGATACCGTTAAGCGTATTTGTTTCCGTCAAACCTTCCGAAGACCTCAAAACCATTGTCGCCGGAAAATCAGGAGAGTATATTCCGCTGGATTTTTACCATCTGGAAAAACCTGAAAAGATCATGCAGGCGGCAAAAGAGGATGTTCTCGAAAACGGAGAGTGGGAAGTCGATTTTTCAGGAGGCTTTTTTGCCAATGAAAAAATGATCAATGAGCTGATGGTCATCCTGTTGATATCCATATTGTTAATGTATTTCATCCTGGCGGCGCAGTTCGAGAATTTCCTGCAACCCCTGATCGTGTTGTTAGAAATTCCGATCGATATATGCGCTTCCTTAGCCTTATTGCTGGTGTTGGGGCATAGCCTGAACCTGATGTCGGCCATCGGATTGGTGGTCGCCTGCGGGATCATTATCAACGACTCTATCCTGAAAATGGATATGATGAACCAGTTACGTGCTGCCGGAAAACCGTTGATGGAAGCGATTCATGAAGCGGGACGCAGGCGTTTGAAGGCGATCGTGATGACGAGTTTAACGTCGATTGTCTGTATGGCACCTTTATTCTTCGGAAATGACCTGGGATCGGAACTGGAAAAACCGCTGGCACTGGGGATTATCGGAGGGATGGTGATCGGAACGCCGGTTAGTTTGTTTGTAGTGCCGTTGTTGTATTGGAGAATATACAGGGGGAAAGAATTGAAAATTGAGAATTGAAAATTTATGGGGAAGTTTATTGGGATTTGGGTAATTTGGTTGATGGGTGGCTTGCTGAGTGTGGGGGTTGCGCAGAAACGGATGACGCTTCGGGAGGCTATTGAAATGGCTTCCGATAGTTCTTTGCAGGCTTTCAGTTCGAAAAATTTGTATTTGTCTAGTTATTGGGAGTATCGGTCGTTCAAGGCGGCGCGCTTGCCTTCTTTGAATCTGGAGATGACGCCGGTGCGGTATAACCGGGATTTTATCAGCCGTTATGATTCGGAGGCGAATATCGATGTGTACCGGCAACAGCAGTCGTTGTATTCGTATGGTAATTTATCGATTCGCCAGAATCTGGATCTGACGGGAGGTACTTTCTTTATCGATTCGGAACTGGGGTACATGAAAAACTATGGGGTAAACGATTATTCGCAATTTTCGGCAGTTCCCGTCCGTGTCGGTTATTCGCAGAACCTGTTCGGATTCAACGGCTTTAAGTGGGAAAAGAAGATAGAGCCGTTGAAATATGAAAAGGCGAAGAAAAAGCTGTTATACAACATAGAAAGTATCGCGGAACAAACTACGCAATATTTTTTTAGTCTGGCAATGGCTCAATCCCGCTACAATATTGCCCGGGAAAATGTGCTTTCAAGCGACACTTTATTACATATCGGAAAGGAACGGCATAAAATAGCATCGATTTCCCAGGCCGATCTGCTGACGTTGGAATTAGATCTTGTGAATGCCCGGAATTCATTCAGGAATGCAGAACTGGATCTGAAAAGGGCGATGTTCGGTTTTGTTTCGTTCCTGAATATGGACAAAACAACTGTTATCGATCTGGATTTGCCCGAGCATCCGGAAAGTGTGAATATTGACCCGGAGTTGGCTTTGCAATATGCCAAACTGAATCATCCGGATTTTCTAAGCTATAAACAACAGGTATTGGAGGCGGAGAGGGAAGTAGACCGTACCCGGAAAAGCTCCAATTTCGAGGCGAGTGTCTATGCCAGTGTCGGCTTCAACCAGGTAGCTCCTGATTTTTCCGGAGCTTATAAAAATCCGTTGGAACAGGATATCGTATCGGTAGGGATAAAAATCCCGCTGGTAGATTGGGGAGAACGGAAAGGCCGTGCCAATATGGCTAAGAATAACTTGAATGTCACCAAAATTTCAATACAACAGAGCGAGCTGAGCTTAGAAGAAGATGTGTTGATGACCGTGAATGATTTTAACGTGCAGCAAGACCTGATCCGAAGCGCTCAGGAGGCGCTCCGCTTAGCCAATACCGCTTATGAGGCCACAAAACAGCGCTTCGTGATCGGCAAAGCGGATATCAGCAGCCTGACCCTGGCACTGAACCGGCAGAAAGAAGCGCAGAATAACTATATCGACGCTTTGAGAAATTATTGGATGAGCTACTATAAGATCCGAAAAATGACGCTGTATGATTTTGAAAGGCAGGAGCATCTTTCGGTGCAGTTCGATAATATATATAACATAGAAAGATAAACAACAAAATGAAAGAGCAAAAGGGGCTAATAATTGTCCGGCTTGATAAAAGAACAATACATTCAGCCCCTGCCTCTTTCGCAAAAAAGAAAGGAGGTAACGGCAAAGTTAAAAATTAAAACTTGAAATTTGCAATTTGTAAGATTTCTTTCTGTTGAAATGATAAATACAGATATTGAAAATGTTTTATGAATTTAATATTGTAAAAATGAAAAATGTAATTTTAAGAAGTATCTTGGCGTTAGCAGTTGTAATTATTGCTGCAGTTAATTTAGGTATAGATTTTAAAAATGAGAACATATCTATAAACAGCTTATCCAATATAGAAGCTTTGGCCCAAAGTCAAGAAATTGTGAAATTTAAGCTGTCCTATACAGGTTCTTATAAATGGATTCCAGTTTCATATACAGGACAGATTACAAAAATACCGTGTTGCAAAAAAGTTACGGAGCCTCATTCTGCTTGTATTGATGGTTTAGATGATTGTTAATTTTAATGGGAGATACTACCCAAAAGCATATTCCCTTTAAGAATAAAGGTTCTTAGTGTAAATGGAATCTAAGTGCTTTTGGGTAGTTCCTAAAATATATAAATGTACTAATATGAAATATATTTTAAATGTTTTATGGATTGTTCTGATTTTGTCTTGCAATAATAAAAATCTACCCGAAGAAAATAGTATAAAGGTTCCTGTAGATCTTAATAGTACTGAAAAAAAATTAAACCTGACAAACTGTTTTGATTCGGTAGAAACAATAAAATTAGTTGCTCCTGTAGATGAGATTATCGGGAGAATCAAGAAAGTGCTGTTTGAGGATGAAAAGGTGTATCTATTAAGTGATAAACAAAAAACGGTTTTTATATTTGATGATAAAGGTTCCTTTTTACGTAAAATTAATTATGTAGGGTCTGGGCCAGAGGAATATATTACTGCTAAAAATTTTTTTTTGATGAATGATTTGATAGGAATCGTAGATGAGATGTCATCTATGATATTATTTTATGATCAGGCAGGGAAGTTTGTCAAAAAAATCAAGCATGACCTTATATTTAGAGATATTATACCATTAGGGGAAATATTTCTGTGTTATACGCCGGACAAAATGTCAAAAAATCCATACGGATTATGGGAAATGTCTGCAAATGGCAGTTTCAAGAAAAATATTTTTGAACCGGAAAAACATTATTTAAATGTAAATGGGCCTTGGTTTTCTTTGTATAGGAATAAAGAAAACAATATAGGAGCGTATTGTACCAATATAAACAAGATTTACTATCTTAATACCGAAGATAGTGTATACTGTTCTTTTGAATTCGTACCCAATAAAAAAACATTGGCATTTTTTAATAATTCAAAAACAGAAAGGGAGATAACGGAAGTATATTATGATAATATATGTACGATTGATGCGAATGATTGGATTTATTCAATGTGGGGAGAAACAGAAAACTTTGAGTTAGTACATAGCCTTTACTCTAAAAGTGCAATGAAATCAGAATCTTTTAAGGAATTCAATATTGATATGGAAGGTGTGAAAGGTCTTGGATATTTAGTTTTTTCAAACCGGAATAATGCAATGGTGACAATAATCCATGATGATGAAGTTCCCGAATTTTCTCCTGAAGAGAATGGTGTAGTAAATGGCAATTCATTGCATTTACAAATATTTCATTTTAAAGATCAAAGTGAAAGGTAATCGTTAATTTTTTCTCCGAATGAAAAACTACTCCTTCTCCATCATCATCCTCTTTACCTGCTGCCTGATTGTAGGCTTCTTTTTCATCCCCTTATTGCCGGTGAAATTGAATCCTTCCCGTAACCTGCCGCAGGTGAATGTTTCTTTCAATATGTGGGGACAGTCGGCACGGATCGTGGAGATGGAGGTTACCTCTAAATTAGAATCCATGTTAAGCCGGGTGAAGGGAGTGGAGAATATCGACTCCTATTCCGGTAACGGATGGGGGAATGTGAATATCCGCCTGAATAAATATACGGATCCTACTTTGGCGCGTTTTGAAATTTCTACGGTAATCCGGCAAACTTACCCTTTGTTGCCCGATGGAGTGAGTTACCCGCATATATCCATGTCGGGAACAAACGACGAACGCAAACGGCCTTTTATCAGTTATACGATCAATGCACCTTCTTCTCCCATACTGATACAACAGTTTGCCGAAGACCATATCAAACCGAAACTCTCCCGGATAGAAGGAGTCGATAAAATCGATATCAACGGCGCTACTCCCATGATCTTGAAGCTGGAATATGATTATGTGCAACTGAAAAACCTGCAGGTCAGTGTCGACGATATAAAAAATGCCATTCAATCTTATCTGAGAAAGGAATTCTTAGGAATGGCTACCGTTAAAAATACGGAAGGGGAGGAGCGGTGGATTCGCCTGTCCCTGATACCGGAGCGGGGCAAAGAGGATTTCGATGCCTCACTCATAGAAGTGATGAATAAAGAGGGAACGATCATTCACCTGAATCAATTGGTGAATGTAAGCCGGATAGAAGAAGAACCCTCCGGTTATTACCGGATCAACGGACTGAATTCTATTTACCTTTCGCTGACTGCCAAAGATAATGCCAACCAGGTGAAAGTCAGCAGCCAGATTCAGAAAGCGCTGAAAGAAATGGAACGTATTTTTCCCGCAGGATACGAGGTTTATCTCAGTTATGATGCCAGCCAGTATATCCGGGAGGAACTGGATAAAATTTATTTCCGTTCCGGACTGACCGTCCTGATCCTGCTGAGTTTTGTATTGCTGATATACCGGAACCTGAGGTATCTGTTGCTGATTTCGTTCAGTATGGCGGTCAATATTTCGATTGCCATCGCGTTTTATTATTTATTCAAATTGGAAATACAACTGTATTCCTTAGCCGGGATCACGATCTCGTTAACCCTGATCATAGACAATACGATCGTGATGTCGGATCAGATCATCCGGCGGGGGAATAAAAAAGCTTTCTTGGCTATTCTGACGGCTACGCTGACGACCATCGCCTCGTTGGTTATCATTTTCTTTATGGATGAAAAAGTGCGTTTGAATCTGCAGGATTTTGCGGCGGTACTGATCATCAACCTCTTCGTTTCTCTTGTCATCGCCTTGTTTTTAGTCCCTGCCTTGATCGATAAACTGAAGATCAGGGAAAAAATCACCGGCAAGGAAAAGAAAAAAAGACGGAAAAATAAAAGGTATGGAAGGAGGAAACGCTTTCTCGTATATTTTAACCGGTGTTATGCCTGGACGATCTTTTTCCTTTCCAATAAAAAAAAATGGATCATTCCTTTACTGTTCCTGGCTTTTGGTTTGCCCGTATTTTTGTTACCGGATAAAATAGATGAAAAAAGAGATACCGGTAAGCGTGTCGATTGGCCTAAAATATATAATCAAACCCTGGGATCTGTTTTCTATAAAGAAAAGATCAAACCTGTTTCGGATGTTGCATTGGGAGGTACCCTCCGGCTGTTTGCCAAAAAAGTGTCGGACGGTTCTTATTACGTGGACCGGGATGAAACGTCGTTGTACGTTACGGCTTCCCTGCCCAACGGATCGACCCTGGAACAAATGAATTTCCTGATAAAGAAAATGGAAGAGTACATTGGAGGGTATCAGGAAGTCAGGCAGTTCCAAACTAATATAGAAAACGGAAGACGGGCTAATATCGTGATTTATTTTACCAAAAAACACCAGAAAAGCGGGTTCCCATATATGCTGAAATCCCAGTTAATCAGCAAAGCCCTGGAATTAGGCGGCGGAAGTTGGGGCGTTTACGGGTTAGGTGACGGATTCAGCAACGATGTAAAAGAACAAGCCGGCTCGTACCGGGTAAAAATGCTGGGATACAATTACGACAACCTGTATGCCTGGGCCGAATCGTTCAGGGATTCTTTGTTGAGGCACAGGCGCATCAAAGAAGTCACCATCGATTCTGAATTCAGCTGGTACAAAACCGATTACCAGGAATTTGCATTCGACCTGAATAAAGAACGGATTGTACAGAAAAATATCTTCCCTCAACAATTGTATGCTTCCCTGAATCCTTTGTTCGGAAGAAATATCCATGCAGGGAACTGGAGCGGCGAAGAGGATAATACGGCTGTGAAACTCTTTTCCAGACAGTTGAATGAAATCGATATATGGACCCTGAAAAATATGCCGGATAAGATCGGGGACCAGGAGTATAAACTTTCGGATATTGCCACTATCGAAAAAGCGCAGATGCCGCAAAATGTGGCCAAGGAAAACCAACAATATCGCTTATGCCTGCAGTATGAGTATATCGGCTCCTGGGACCAGGGAAACAAGGTGCTCGACCGAAACATCGAAGCTTTCAATAAAACGGCTCCTTTAGGTTATTTTGTCCAGAAAGAAGAATATTCCTGGAACTGGGGAGAAGAAAAGGGAAAGCAATACTGGTTGATTTTTCTGATCGTTGTCATTATCTTTTTTATGACTTCCATCCTGTTTAATTCCCTGAAGCAACCGTTGGTGGTGATATTTATTATTCCGATCTCATTTATCGGCCTTTTCCTGACTTTTTATTGGTTTAAATTGAAGTTTGACCAGGGCGGTTTTGCTGCATTTGTCATGCTTACGGGCTTAACAGTCAATGCGAGTATTTATGTTCTGAACGAATACAATAATATATTGCATAAAAGGAAGATAAGTAAAATACGGGCTTACCTCAAGGCCTGGAATGCCAAGATCGTTCCGATTTTCCTTACGATTGTCTCAACCATTCTGGGTTTTATCCCGTTTATGGTAGGCTTGGATAAAGAGGCTTTCTGGTTTCCGTTGGCGGCGGGGACTATCGGGGGATTAGTTATGTCGTTGCTTGGAATATTTCTTTTTTTGCCCGTATTTATAGGAATAAAAAAGAGAAAATAATTTTTTTCAATTTCTCTAAAATATTTTATTGTCTCATTTGTCTACATCAATAAAGGGTGATATTACCCGGTAATTTTTTATCATTAAACTGAGAGAACAATGAGTGCAATTATCCTTCAAGTCGTTAATATGTGTGTACTGGGAATGGGATTTTACCAGTTTTTATGTGAGGGCAAACGTCTGATGCAGAAAATGATCGGCAGGGTCAAAATATCTGCAGAGGTTCAGCCGTGTACGGCTACTAGTATGGTAGAGAAATAATTAAGATAATCATTTAAAATAAATAAGAATCATGAAAAAGATGAGATTTTTAATGCCTGTCGGCTTTCTGGCAATGGTTGCGGGCTTCGGTGCGATAGTGATGTTGTTATGGAACTGGCTGATGCCGGCCATATTCGGACTGATTACGATCAATTTCTGGCAGGCATTGGGTTTGCTTGTGTTGATCCGCCTTTTATTCGGAGGCTTCCGGATGCATAAAATGATGCGGGGAGGAATGATGCATGGAATGCATCACAACAATCAGGTCCATAAAAAATGGATGAAGATGACTCCTGAAGAACGGAAAGAGTTTGTCAACAGAAGAAGGGAGCACATGCACTCTCATCCTTTCGGCCGACCTGATTTTTTCGGAAAGCCTGATCCTGATGCTGTTAACAACTCTGCCAAAGAGAATGAATAATAGTGAAACCAACCGGCTGGATGCCGGACAACTGATCACGGAATATCGTCCGCAGTTGAAAGCGTTTATTCGTAAACGCGTTTCAAACGAAGAAGATGCGGACGATATTTTACAGGATGTTTTTTACCAATTACTGAAAACCCTCGATGATGCGATGCATCCGGTCGAGCAGGTTTCGGCATGGTTATATCGCGTGGCAAGGAACCTGATCATCAATAAGGGAACCAAAAAACGTGAAGAAGAGTTCCCCGTTTATTATGATAATGAATCTGATGATGCGGTTTTAAAAGATTTCTCGGAAATCCTTTTCAACGACGAAACTTCTCCTTCGCCCGAAACGGAATATCTGCGCTCGCTGGTATGGACGGAATTGGAAAGTGCCCTTGCGGAGTTACCTCCGGAACAACGCGAAATATTCGAACTGACGGAACTGGATGGCCTTCCGGTAAAAGAAATATCGGAAACTACAGGTGTTCCGGCTAATACACTCTTGTCTCGTAAGCATTATGCCGTGAAACATCTTCGTAAACGTCTGGCAGGTTTATATAAAGATGTGATTTTGAGCTGAAATATAATCCTCAGAATCTTAAATGAATTCCTCCCATTACAGTAGCCTTAGGCATCGGATATCCCGCATTGATTTCATATTGTTGTGCCAGTAGATTTTCTCCCCGGATAAACAGATCTGCAAAAGAGCATAGGTGATAACTTCCCCGGATGTTCCATAGCAGGAAATTTTCTTTTATATTTTCAGGCGAAACAGCGATATAAAGTCCTGCAATATATTGCAGGCCGGTGGAAATATTCCAACGTCTTTGTGTAAAATCTGCACTCGCATATATTTTATGTTCCGGAGCGGCAATAACCGGATGCTCCATGTGCAGCCAGCTGTAGTTGGCAGAAATATTCCAGGAAGGATTGATGCGGTATGCCAGATGGGTTTCTATTCCCCAATTTTCTATTTTCCCGGTATTAACGTTTAACGGACGTCCATCGACCGGTATGGTTTGTATGATATTGTCCCCCTCGATATAGAAAAGGTTTATTCCATAATAAAAAGCATTGTTCATCAGGTGTTGGGAAAAGGAAAGCTCATAACTCCATAAATTTTCCGGGAGTAAATCCGGATTAGCCGGACGAAACAAGTATAACTCACGGATGGTAGGATTACGAAATCCTCTGCTTGCCATGGCTTTGAGATTGGTATTTTGGGGCAATCGGGCGGAAAGCCCGACTTGCGGTATCCATTCTGTTCCGGTAACGGAATGATGATCAGAGCGAATCCCGGCATCCAATGTAAGAGATGCTCCCAAAGCCTGGCGGAAATCGATATATCCGGCTGTCTCGTTTTCCGACCGGTCGGCAATGGTTTCGTCATGCCCGTCGGAGATAAATTTATTCCATGCTTCTCCGCCGAAATCTAAGTAATCTACACCCACAGTCACCCGGTTCCCATAAAACAGGGAAATGCTTTGATACCAGGAAATTCCTCGCATAAAATCTTTCGAGTTAAAACGGTAGTCCAGGGGTTTTTCTCCGGTTTTGTATCCTTCGTTGATTTGGTGTTTTCCCCAATTGCCGAAAAGTTTCAGTGCGCCGGAAGTCTTTTTATAGTTGTTTTCTAATGCAAACGATGTCATGCCGCGTGTTACACGTGAATCATTATCAAAAACAGGGATGTCGGTTCCACCGGGGTTGGAAGCATTGAAATGCGTCAGGTTGATATCTCCGGATATGTTCCAGACCGGGTTTATTGCATATCCTATTTTGGCATATCCGCTGTATTGGTCGAACTCCATGCTGGTACGGTGTCCGTCTGTACGGTTGTAAGACGCTGTTACAACGCTGCTGAAACGTCCTTTTTTGACCAGATTGACAACTTCTGTTGTTAGTGTATTGTAGGATCCGTATTCCAGGCGTACATCTGTTTTGACCTGATCTTCTTTTTGTTTACGGGTAACAATATTGATAACGCCTCCCATTGCATTGGAGCCATAAAGTACAGATGAAGCGCCGCGCAACACTTCCACTTGTTCGGCCAGCATTGATTGGTAAGCATCACTGATGGGATGTCCCATCAATCCCATATATTGAGGATGGCCGTCTATCAGTACCAGGAGTTCGGTAGTCGGACTGCCTCCGATCCCCCGTAAACTCATTCCTCCGGCAGCTCCGGTAGATACACCATATCCCATGATACCCCGGCTGGTGGAAAAGAAACCCGGTACCTGTTCCGTTAGAACCGGGAGGATAGACGGCTGATGGCTTTTTTTAAATTGTTCTCTGGTAACAACGGAAACAGTCATGGGCAAATGACGGATATCTGTTTCGATACGGGTTCCGGTTACAACAACTTCGTCTATTGCATAGGCTTTAGCAACATGGGACGTATCTTTCCCTGTTTGTGCATTCAATGCAACAGAGAATAAAGAAAAGAGAAATAACAGGCCGTGAATTTTATTTTTCATTTTTCTATTTTAGTACATGGTGGAATACTTTTGATATAATCATAACCGGGTTAAAACAAATAGAAGTCTTAACCCGGTTACGATTACAAGATCCAGAATAAAAACACAAAATATAGCACAAAAATACGAAAATAAAATAATATCAGGATACATTGGCCATTTTCACCAGTTCATCATATGAAAATTCTCCATTTTTGATTTTAAGAAGAAAATCTCTGTCTTTCCGGAAAATATGAATTTGTTTTTCCACAGCAATTTCTTTTGCCATATTTAATAAGCGGAATGTATGTATCATATTTTTTACATTCTTGAAAGATTGAAGTAACAAAAGAATTTACAAAGTAATGATTCCTGATATTTTTGTGTACATGATACCTTTCTTTTTCATTCCAATTATTCTATTCCACCGCCGAGTGCCCTGTATAACTCCACGCTGTATTGTAGCTGTTCCAACTTGTCATTTACGCGGTTGAGGCGTGCCTGTAGCAGATTTTGCTCTGCCGACAAAACTTCCGTATAATTGGCTTCTCCAGCAATCAATAACTCTTGTGTGTAATAAACGGCAGTGTCTAATGATTTCACTTCTTTAGAACGGATTTCGTTTTTATTCAAAGAAGAACGATAAGCAAAAAGAATATCTGAAACTTCTTTCCCTGCTGTTAATACTGTGTGTTCGAAATTCAGTAATGTTTCTTCCTGTTGTGCTTTGGCTATTTTCAAGTTGCCCGTTAACTGTTTGCGGGCGAAAAATGGCTGTGTCAATCCTCCGAGAATGTTGGCGAAAATATTTTCAGGTTTGAAGAACGACGATAGCGAAGCGGCCTCGTAACCAATAGTCGCTGTTCCCAAGGTTATGGACGGATAAAAGTTAGCCCGTGCCGCATTTGTTAACTCGAAAGCCGAACGAAACGATAATTCCGCTTGTCGCACATCGGGACGTTTGGCCAGCATTTGCGCCGGAACACCGGCTGCCATTGTTGCCGGAATATTTTGCTGTGTCAAATCGGTACGGTCAATGGTGCCCGGATTACGTCCCAACAACAAGCTGATTGAATTCTCCATTGTCCTGATTTGGGTTTCCAATGCGGGAATCGTAACCTGTGTGCGAAAAAGCAAGGCTCTGCTTTGTTCCACACCTGCCCCGTTTTGCTGTCCGGCATCTTTCAAATATTCCATAGTCGAAAGGTTTTCCTCCAATAACGATACTGTCTGCCGCGTAATGGCTAATTGTTCATCTAAAGCCAGCAACGAATAATAGGATGTGGCAATATTGGCAATCAGCGAAGTTTGTATCAAGTCGCGATAAGCCGTGCTACTCAGGAATTGGGCGTATCTACTTCTCGATTGGCTGCGCAACTTTCCCCAAACATCCAATTCCCAATTGGCACTTATTCCTAAAGAATATTGCTGAGAACCGTACTCCAATACCTTTGCTCCGTTTACACTTGTGCTGGTTTGCCGGTCGGTAACCTGCCCGACTAACGAAACGCTTGGAAAATAAGCTCCTTTTGCCATACTCAGGTTGGCTTCGGCCTGTTGGATACGGGAGTAGGCAATCCGCAAATCACGATTGTTGCTTAATCCTTCCTGAATCAACAATTGTAATGCGGTATCCTTGAAATAGTCTTTCCATGGAATATTGGCAATACTCGCTGTGTCTGCCGGGGATTCATCCCGGAATAATCCCACTGAAGAGTATTCCGGCGACTTATATGTGTGGTTAATTACCTGACAGGAAGAAAATCCAATCAAGACTGACGCAATTAACAATATATTATGTGTAAGTTTCATGGTGCTTATTTTTTATTGCTGATTTTTTCCTGCAAATTCTGGAATATGATATACAGTGTCGGGATGACCAGCACGCCGATAACGGTTCCGATAGTCATACCTCCGATGGCGCTGATACCGATTGAGCGGTTTCCTACGGCTCCGGCTCCCGTAGCAAAAAACAGCGGGGATAAGCCTGCGATAAAGGCGAACGAAGTCATTAAAATGGGGCGCAAACGAGCTACTGCACCCTCTATAGCGGCATCGATAATGCTCATTCCCTGCTCGCGGCGTTGTACGGCATATTCCACAATCAGAATTGCATTTTTTGCCAATAAGCCAATCAACATTACCATGGCTATTTGCACATAAATATTATCGACGATTCCCTGGTGAACACCGAAAATCATCAGAAAAATAAACACTCCCGATAATCCGACAGGCAACGAAAATAGTACGGCCAACGGTAAAATATAACTTTCGTACAGTGCAGAAAGTAAGAGGTACACAAAAACAAGGCAGAGTCCGAAAATGAGCACGAGTTGTCCGCCGCCTTGTGCTTCTTCCCGCGTCATGCCGCCATATTCGTAAGTATAACCCTCGGGGAAAATGGATTTGTCGTTCTTCATTTCTTCTATCACCCGCAATACATCGCCCGAACTGTGGCCATCAGCCATATTCGGCATGATGGTTACGTTCATGGACGAGTACATGTTAAAACGCTCCAGCGAACGGGGTTGCGTAATATCGGTAATGGTCAGAAATTCCGTAACAGGTGCCATTTGTCCGCTGCCTGTTTTGACAAATATTTTTTTCAAGTCATCAATATTTCTCCGGTATTCAGGTGAGGCTTGCACCATCACACGGCCTTGCTTGCCATAGATGTTGAAGTTCGAGATGTAGGAACTGCCGATATTAACCTGCAAGGCGTTCATTACTTCGGTCAGCGTAAGCCCTGCATCTTTAATCTTGGCCACATCCGCTTCAATCATCTTTTGCGGAAAATTCGGATTGAAGGTAGTCATAGCCCGCATCACTTCCGGCCGCTCGTTGAGTTTGGCTACAAAATTCTGCGTTACCTCAAAGAAGCGGTTGACATCGCTACCCATCCGGTCTTGCAATACCATATCCACTCCTGCTCCCAACCCGAATCCCATCAAGGTGGGGCGTGCCATGAAGAAAAAAGTGGCGTTATTTATTTTCGATGTTTTTTTCGTTAAAATCCGTACCACATCATTCGTCGTTGTCTTCCGGTTTTTCCAGTTATCCATCAGGATAATTACCGTTGCATAAGAGGCGTCGTTACCACTCAGGAAACTGCTCCCATTGATGGTTGTCGTGTTTTTCACGCCTTCAATTTCCCGTGCCATTTCAGTTACCTGCGCGGATATTTCGCTGGTTCGTTCGAGCGAAGAACCCGGCGGCAGGGTAACAAATCCAACCACGCCGCCACTGTCTTCCAACGGAACAAATCCGGTAGGAATCGACCTCATTAATCCGAGAAACAACCCCAGCGCCACCAGTACAATGGATATGGTTATCCAACGATTTTTCTTTCTGCCCATGAATCGTAAAGCAGAACGGTATTTCTGCGTTACCCAATCGAATGCTCTGTTGAACAACCGGTAGAAACGATGTATCCAGGTATTTTTCTCATGCTTCACTTCTTCTGTGTGTGGTTTCAGGAAAAGTGCACTGAGTGCGGGGCTTAATGTCAAGGCATTGATAGCCGAAATGATAATAGCCACCGCCAGTGTCAGCCCGAATTGCTGGAAGAAAATGCCGGTTGTGCCACCGATAAAACTTACAGGAATGAATACGGCGGCCATGACCAGCGACATGGAAATGATGGCAGGAGCAATCTCTTTCATAGCAGCCAACGTTGCTTGTTTTGCGCTCTTTGCACCCGCATCGAGTTTGACATGCACGGCTTCGACCACAATAATAGCATCGTCCACCACAATTCCAATCGCCAAAATCAGGGCAAACAGCGTAAGCAAATTAATCGAGAATCCGAAGAGTTGCAGGAAAAAGAAAGCCCCGACAACCGATACAGGAACAGCAATAGCCGGTATAATTGTAGAACGGAAGTTCTGCAAGAAAACAAGTACTACCAGCACCACCAATACGAATGCTTCCAACATGGTATTGGTTACCTTGTCAATCGAAGCATCCAGAAATTCGCTGGCGTCCATCGTATAACGGATGGATAGCCCCGGAGGAAAAGATTTTTCCGCCTCTGCAAGCGCTGCTTTTACATCGTCTATTACCTGCTTTACATTGGAACCTGCCGTCTGGCTGATGCCTATGTATAATGCGTCGTATTCCCCGTTCAGCAAGGAAAAGGAAGTATAGCCCCGTGCACCCAATTCCACGTCGGCCACATCTTTTACCCGCAATATTTGTCCGTTACGTGAAGTTATAATTACATCACCAAATTCGTCAGTACTTGTCAGGCGTCCGGTAAACTTTAATGTATATTGGAAAGACTGGTCGCTGTTTTGCCCCACCATGCCGGGTGCCGCATCAATGTTCTGGTCTCTCAGTGCGGCCACCACTTCCTGCGCAGAAATGCCGTAAGAAGCCATTACATCAGGTTTGAGCCAAATGCGCATCGTGTAATCATTTTCGCCGTAAGGGGATGCACCACCTACGCCGTACACGCGCTTTATTTGCGGCAAGATGTTGATGTTGGCATAGTTTTGCAGGAAAATACGGTCGTAGTTGGGATTGGTCGAGGCGAACGATATCCCGAGAATGGTGCCGTTTTGCATTTTTTGTACCGTTACCCCGATTTGGGTAACTTCCTGCGGCAAAAGCGGAGTAGCCCGCGCCACCATATTTTGGACGTTTACGGCGGCAATATCGGGATTGACACCCTGACGGAAGTATACCCGGATGCTTGCCGCACCATCGTTCGTAGCCGATGATTGCATATAGGTCATCCCTTCCACTCCGTTGATTTGCTCTTCGAGCGGTACAATAACATTGTTCATGACTACATCGGCATTTGCTCCCGGATAAGAGGCCGATATCTGTATGGTTGGTGGTGCAATATCGGGGTATTGTTCGATAGGAAGCGCGGTAAGTCCCACGATACCCAGCACCACGATAATAATAGATATAACTGTTGAAAGAACCGGTCTTTCTATAAATATTTTAAGCATGATTCTTTTTTTAGATGGATTTTGCAATGATTTTTCTTCCGTTACTCAATGTGATGATACCGTCGGTTACCACCACGTCACCACTCGAAAGGCCGCTCGTCACTACATAGTTTTTCCCGTCAGGAGTAGGAATAACCGTAAGTAGCGTTTGGACAACGGAGTCTGCTTGCACTTTATAAACCAAACGCTTATCCTGTTGTGCAAACGTTGCCTTTTGAGGAATGACAAGAGCATTGTCCATCACTCGTGGAATGGAAACCGTACCGGTGGTTCCGCTTCTCAATACACCTTGTCTGTTGGGAAATTCCACACGGAAGTTAGTAGAACCAGTGCCGGTATTCGTCATTCCGGCTATGGTTTCCACTTTCCCTTTTTCGGAATACACGCTTTTATCTTTCAAGGTCAATGTTACTTCGGGCAGGTTGGCTATTTTCTCCGTATGGTTTTTGCCTTCCATATTTTCCATAAATTGCATCAACGAAACCTCATCCATTGAAAAATAAGCATACACATTACTTGTATTGGAAACGGTTGTCAATACATGATTGCTGTTTACCAAACTTCCCAAACGGAATGAAATTTCACCGACCAATCCATCTACTGGGCTGGTAACGTTCGTCCAACTCACGGTAGCCTGTGCATTTTTCAATGCGGCTTCGGCCTGAGCCAAGCCTGCCAGTGCCGTTTGGTAAGCATCTTCGGCGGTCATCAGTTGCACATTGCTCACAATGTTCTTTTCGGCTAACGGACGTATCCTGTCCACATTGGTTTTTGCCGTATTCACCTGTGCCTGCGCACTGGTCAGAGCGGCTTGTGCACTTGTCAACGCCTGTTCGGCCTGCGGCGAATTGATTTTAAATAAGGTCTGGCCTTTTTTTACAATAGAGCCTTCATCAACATAGATAGCATCAATGAAGCCATCCACTCGCGGGCGGATTTCAATATCTTCCCGTCCCCTGATAGTGGCGGGATACACCGATTCCAGCACTTCCGTTTGTTCTGTTACTGTCATTACAGGATATTCCTGCGGCGCTTGCGTATAGCCCGGGTTTTGCTTATTCTCACAAGAAGCTAATATCAGCATAGCAACTAATCCGAATCCTAAAACTTTTGCATTCATATTTTTTTGTTATTGATTTATCTGATGCAAAGGTACGGAGGGGCAGGCGGACTAACCCGTACTATTCAAATTAAGAACCTGACAAATCCTTAATATATATCCGATATTCGGGAATGCTTTTACCCGTATGTTTTTTGAACAGGCGTGAAAAGTATTCCGGGTCGTTGTAGTTCAGGTTATAGGCCAGTTCCTTGATGGAATAGTTTTGAAAATATAATTTACGTTG
The DNA here is from genome assembly GCA_031553775.1 of Bacteroidales bacterium. Lineage (GTDB taxonomy): Bacteria > Bacteroidota > Bacteroidia > Bacteroidales > Azobacteroidaceae > JAISFI01. The sequence continues at coordinate 210 of JAVBLA010000030.1, read as the reverse complement.
AGCTTCGAGCATAAGGCGGTTGGTCAGGTAGGTTTTCGGCGAAACACCACATTGGGTCTTTACCAAATGGTATAGCGCATTGGTGTTTATTCCCTTTTTCGTAGCCTTTTGTTCTACCTAATGCTGTTTTACAAATTGTTCCTCTTTTTATTTTTTGAATGCGATTAAAATCGACAGGATTTCTTTGGTATGTGGCATTAAGTCAGTATC
>JAVBLA010000056.1:0-23114 GCA_031553775.1 Bacteroidales bacterium | reverse complement strand
CAGGCGAATCCTTGAATATTTCATCAAACTTTTGAACCATTGTCTCGGCATTCGCTTCGCGCAGTTGTGCGGTGCGGCGGGTGGTGGGGTTGTCGTCCGACAGTTCCCAAATCAGCAACCGCTGCATGCCCCGGTTTTTGTAAAGCGCCCGGATGAGATTGTTCAGCGTGGCGCGGTAGTACGCTTCCGGCTCAAAATCGTCGGTTTCGAAATCCATAATATCGTTCATCCAGTAGTCGTACTTACGGGTAAATTGCTCGAATAACGCATCCAAATCGGCAAAGCGTTTGTAAAATATCTGCGGCTCGACACTTGCCCGCTGCATAACCCTCGTAAGTGTAATGTTCGAAAAGCCGACTTCTTCGACCAGCGCCCGCGTGGCTTCCATAATGTCGCGCTCCAACGAAACATCGCTGCGCCGCCTGCGCCGTGGCTTTTCTTCGTCTTTTATTGTACTCATATCTCTGTTTTTCAGCTGATAAAAATATCACTAAACAAAATATATTGCTTTTACAAAGATACAAAATCACCTTAAATTGCAATGAAACAGACGATAACTTTTTGATTCGCATAAACACAAATAGATTTCCGGCACAAATTTACGCGAAGCTGGGAATGCCTTTATTCTGCATTTTGAGAAATATGGTGCAAGTCGAGAGGCAAGCTAAATTTATTTGAGCTTGTCTGAGGCGCAGCCCATATTATGTAAATATGCGGCAGATTTACAAGGAATCAGTCTCTTTCCATCTGTACATTGCCTGTTCCGGCTCGTCATTATCTGATTGCCGGATTTACCGCACTGCCTGCATGTTCGGATAAACGAACTGACCATTGCTTGAGAACCGGATATGATAAGCAATATTATTTGTCATATGCGCCGAATTTCTCAATTTTTGGAACAATATCCATCCTGTCCTAAGCGACCTTTGCATTAAAAATGAATTACCATGAGAACATTTGTTGAAAAACTTCAAAAAGAAACTATGCCTAAGATTGAGCAGATAGAGGCGGGAAATGAAAGTATACTGAAAAAAGCGCTCGATGCTTCGCATGTGCTTGGCAATGCCTTCGACCGGTTAAAGGAATTCATAGCGGCCTACCGGTTCAAAGACGAGGAAGAGGAAATATTCTTTTTCAAGGAAATCAAGCCCAAGATATTCTGCCGGCTGATTTATTACCGGAAGCTGTACAACATCGAGATGAACAGGCCAATGGGAGGTGTGGAAGTGCAGGAGATTTACCTGAAAAAGAAGTTGGAGGCCATTCAGGACTTCAACGATAAGATTGCGGACTTTTACCGTTATTACCGTTCCGGCGCAACCTATTTGGATTCGGTTTACTTCATTCGGGGCAAGCCCGACACGGAACAATATCTTGAAACATTCCACTATGAACTCGACCCGCTATTTTCGACCAACGGCGATTTCAAGGTGGCTAAAATCTTGGCGAACGAGTTGCTGGCCATTCACCTGACAAAAGAACTCAAATATCTGAAAAGGGAATATCTCAAACCATACATTCCTTTTCCTGATATCCGTCTTACCTGGCAGGATAACAAGACCGATTTAATAGAATTGATTTATGCATGGGAGAGTAAAGGGTGCTTCGGCAACGTGACACTGACGGAATTGGCGGGTTATATTTCCAATGTATTCAATGTGAAAATAGGTAATTTTTCCGCCGCTTTTACAGAAATGAAAATCCGTAATAACCCTACTCCCGGATTGGATAGGCTGAAACAAGCCCTGCTCGACAGGATGCAGAGTTGGCGGCGGAAAAAGAAGAAATAAAACAGGGTTTCAATGATTTTGCGTATCTTTGCCTCAAGCAAATCAACCTGCTCAAAGCGGAGCAAATTGGTGAAGTTAACTCGTTACTTATCCGTTACCTATTCTGAATTCATTGCGCTTCAAAATCCTGATTCAGAGAGGAGTAGCTCAAAAGCATAGGCTTGTTTACAAATCGTTACCTGTTGCGAAAATCCGCTTTGCAACTTGCTCGTTTTCAGCCCGAAAGGCATGATGCCATGTCTTGCAAGGTGTAAAACGCCCTAATTTCGTCAAAAAACGTAATCCGATTTAAACAAAAAAAGCAGCTACATTTTCGTAACTGCTTAATTATTAAGAGCCGGAAGCCGGACTCGAACCGGCGACCTATTCATTACGAATGAATTGCTCTACCAACTGAGCTATTGCGGCCTATTTTCGAGTGCAAAGGTAAAAATAATATTTTAATGTGAAGACATCCGTTATAAAAATTCAGGATTTTTATGTACGTTTGCAAGAAAATTAAAGCAAATCCATGCGTTGCAATCTCCCGGACATATTTCATTGGGATCGATCTGAGAAATACATGCTCAGCATCCGTTTGCAGGCAGGTGGATGTTCGGTGGCTTTGTACGACCCCTTAACAGACGGCTCGTATTTCTATCAGGAATTTTCATACAACAGGAAAATTTCCGATGTGACCAATATACAGGATTTATTTTATGATAATGAGTTTTTGGCCCTGCCTTACAAAAAGTTGCAGGTACTCTCCTACTCTCCTGTTTTTACCTGTGTACCATCTATCATCTACGATGAAACATATAAGGAAAAAATAATAGAATTCAACTTTTCCAGGCATGCTCCCAAATGCCTGAGCCAATCGTTACGGCAACCGGAACTACAGATATTGTACGATATGGACCAGGAGGTTTATGAATTTCTGCATCGTTCTTTGAGCAATCCGGTATTTATCCACCACATATCGCCTTTGATCAGTTTTTTCCAGCAAAGAGGACGGATGGGTAATTATAACAAACTTATTATTAATCCACACAAAGACTCTGTAGATCTTTTATGTTTTTCCCGGGATGAGTTGATTTTAGCCAATAATTTTCCTTGCACAGACCCGGAAGATATGATCTATTTCATCTTATATACCTGGAAGCAATTAAAACTGGATCAATTGAAAGATATGGCTATCCTGACGGGTAACCCGGAACAGAAAAAAGTGCTTATGGATATATTGAAAGATTATATCAAAAACATCGTGCCGTATAATATCGTACCGGAACATCATTTTTCGGGCATTGATACGGGAAATATCCCATTCGAACAATTAAGTCTCTCATTATGCGAATTATAAGCGGAATATACAAACGCAGGAGATTCGACATCCCCAAAAATTTCGATGCAAGGCCTACCACCGACTTTGCAAAAGAGAATCTATTCAATGTTATTCAAAACCTGATCGATCCGGAAGAAACTGTGGCCCTCGACCTGTTTGCCGGAAGTGGTGGAATCAGTTTTGAGCTCATTTCCCGGGGTTGTAAAGAAGTGGTTTGTGTGGAAAAGAACCGGCAGCATTACCGCTTTATCTGCCAGGTTCAACAAGAACTGAAAACAAACGCTTTATCTCCTCTCAACGGAGATGTTTTTAAATACCTGGAAAATACCCGCCAAACATTCGATATTATTTTTGCAGATCCTCCCTATGCCCTACCAGGACTGGCATCCATACCGGAAATCATCCTATCTAAAAATATGTTGAACGAAGGTGGAATCCTGATTGTGGAACATTCCAAAGAATACGATTTTTCCGATCTTCCCTTTTTTCTGCAGAAACGGGTTTATGGGTCGGTTAATTTTAGCATCTTTCAAAAGAGTTAAGAGTTAAGAATTGGGATTCTTCGAATCCCTGATGAAACATCATTTTTAGCTCTTTAATCAAAAAAACTACTTCACTGGTTTTCATAAACAATTCTTAACTCTTTGCTATAGCAGCGGAGAGAACAGCCTAAGCACTGATTCCTTAAACTTTTCGGTACGCGGCCTGTTTCGCCATTCTTTCAAAATAAGCCTGCGACAGGATTGTTGATCTGTAAAGAAGATTTTTTTCATCCTTTTGGCCATTTCTTCGTCGTAGATATAGGCATTGACTTCAAAATTATGTTCGAAACTACGAAAATCCATATTGGCAGAGCCGATTACGGAGACATAATCGTCGGATAAGAGTAATTTTGCATGCAGGAAACCTTTAGTATAAAAATACACCCGGACACCCGATCGCATCATCTCGTCCAGGTAAGAACGGGTAGCATAGTCGGTGGCTTTTGTATCTGAAAACTCCGGAATCATCAGACGGACGTCTACTCCGCCTAAGGCAGCCGTTTGTAAAGCCTGGGCAATACCTTCAGTCGGCAAAAAATAAGGTGTCTGGATATATACATAACGATTCGCACTTGCAATAATCCGGATGGTTGCCTGCAACAGATTGCGCCATTGCCCAATAGGACCGTCTACTGCTATTTGCAGTAGATTCGCATTAAAAGAAGGCATATCCGGAAAATACTTAGGGGATGCTATCATTTGTTTACTGGCCACATGCCAGTCCATCAGGAATGCCGATTGTAACCCGTACACACCTCGTCCCATAATCCGAATATGTGTATCCCGCCAGGGGCCACCCCATCTAGGGCCATAAAGGTAGCGATCGGCAATATTCATCCCTCCTACATATCCGATTTTGCCATCGATAACAACCACTTTCCGGTGGTTCCGGTAATTCACCCGACTCGTCAGCAATGGGAAACGCACTTTCAGATATCCACCGATCTCTACACCAGAAAGACTCATTTCTTCATAGAATTTTTTATCTACCTTCCAGTTAGACACTTCATCATAAAGTACCCGGACAATTACACCTTCTTTCGCTTTTTTTATTAAAAGGTTTTTGAAGCGATTCCCAACCGTATCATTCAAAAAAATATAATATTGCAGATGAATAAACGATTCCGCCTGTTCGATATCTTTATATAAGGCATCGAATTTCTCCTCTCCATTTGTAAAAACCAAAATATCATTTCCATCAAAGAGAGAGGCATTATTATTTTTATTCAGTAAATTGACTAACGGACGATAGGCTATATCCACCTGTTTTTTTTCATCAAAAGAGAAACTTCCATGCGGATATTTTTTGATATGTTTATATATCTTCCGCGATATCAACCGCTGCTTACGGGTATCTCTCCCGAAAAAATAATAAATAACAATTCCAACCACAGGAACAAAAAGAAGCAATATGACCCAAGAGAGCGTCTTGATGGGGTTTCTATTTTCAGACACAATAACAAACACAATTCCCAGTGCTGTAATCAGGTACAACACCTGGGCGATTATGCGTAAAATATCCGGAATAGCCATTGTTTAATAGATTTAGCCGGGCTAAGTTAGGGAATAGTTGAGAGAAACGCAAAATAAATTAAGAATTAAGAGTTAAGAGTTAAGAATTGGGATTCTTCGAATCCCTGATGGCCACTATATTCTCTGTTGATTAGGAAATTAATTCTTAATTCTTAATTCTTAAAAAAACATCCTCAACGCGGTGGCCCATAACTCCTGGACCCACCTCCTCCACTGTCCCGTCTACTTCTATCTCTATCCATAGAGGGTTCAAAATCAGACTGGCTGATACTGCTGCCGTTCGGGAAAATATTGAAACGGTAGATGAAACTACACATAAAGAAACTTTGTAAAGCGTTGGTCCTGGAATCCTGGATATAATTATCTCCTACACTACGGTAAATACTTTTCCGGTCCTGAAGAATATCGTATATTTTAAGTCTCAAAGATCCCGTACCTGTTTTTTTGCTGAATAATTGTTTGGTAAGCGATGCATTCCAAATGGTTTCACTCAGGTTGAACCCATCGCTGTATCCCTGCTTGGTAGACCAGGAAATATCCGTATTGACGGAAAAATTATGAGGAAGGTACCAGGTAGTATTCCCCATTACTCCCCAGTCGTACGTTCTCAGGTTTTTGTCCGGTTGTACTTCATTGACTGTATTGGCATAGTTCAAAGAAAGGTTCATTCCTACATCGAACAGATCGGAACGGTAATTGATTCCGGCTCTTTCCCTGACAGATAAGGTCTTCATTGTATTCAGAAATTGATTGGTATAACTTCTCTTATTTTCATAAGAACCCGATGTAAAACTATTGACACTGAATCTTTTATTTTTCAAGGGCACATTGAATATCCCCATGGCATAAACATTCCAGTTACCATTGATATTTTCATAAGTAGTAGAACGATTTCTTGTTTCCGGATCAATGGTTGCAACAGAACCCACATCATTCATAGAGAAATTACCATTCAACCGTAAGGTATAGAATAGCTGTGTGGCCGGTACAAATTTTTCAAAACGGGCAGACAATTCGTTCTGGTAGCCAGGTTTCAGATTCGGATTCCCCCGCACGGTATCCCGGGGATTGCTGTAGTCTGTATAATCCCGTAACTGATTGGCTGTAGGCTGAGTAGTACGTCCTTCGTAATCAATACGGAGACTGGATCTTTGAGCAAACTTATAATTAAAATTAACTGTCGGAGAAAAATTGATCACATTTTTAGGAATTTCCGAAATTACAGTATCTCCGATCACATTAGGAAGACGGTCTTCAAACGGGAAAGGAATATATTCGGTAGTCACCGCTCCAAAACGAGGTTGTACAGTCTTGTTATTGGATTTAGAAGGATCAATATTCAACCCGATCGTATAGTTATATTTTTCGTGCATTGATTTGATGTTCAGGCTGAAACGTTGTTCCATCGATTCGCGGATGGTACTCCGGCTTTGCGTCGGATTCAAAACAGCCGTATCTAATGCAATTACAGGAGGATAAGCCCGGTTATACATATCCATATCGTATGTACTGTTCACACTCTCCATATTGGTTTTGCTGATCCGGTATGCCAATTGCAGGAAATAATTCTTGCCTAAAGGTTCTACATATGAAGTATAAATACGGAAACTGTTGGTATTGTTGTCGTTTTCCGAACGTTGGTTTACCGTAGAGTCTTTAGCCGGATTATATATTCCCTTGTCAAAATAGCGGATACTCCAATCGTAGGTTTCCTGAGAGTAGCTTTCATTATGATTTCCTGTTAAACTGATACTGAATACACGACCCAGTTTATTAAACTGATGGGCGTATTCAAGTGTTCCCCCGAAAGCATGTCCATAGCCTTCGCTATAAGAGTAAGAAGGTCCTTCCGAGATCGTATCGTTCGTTAATCCATCCTGCGTCAGAATCCGGCTATTCTGTGTACTATTGCTTTTATTATAGCTGAAATTCGGGCGGAAAATAAGGGTATTATTATCATCAGGCTTCCACTCCAGCCGAAGATTGACACCCAGGTTGTCCGACACATCATTCACCGTACTTACTGTTTTGTCTATAGTGGAAAAAGTAGTACTGTCTTTCTTATTCATGGAAGTAGTTGTTTTTTCTACCAACCTTTCCACATCCCTATCGGAGCCCCCGTAACTGATATCTCCGTTCAGCGTAAGTTTTTTGGAAAATTCCTTATTCAGATTGAAAGCAAGATTTTCGGATGTAGCAATACCGGAACTGCCACCCCGCCTCATACTCCGCATGCCACTGAACCGGCTTCCCCCCATATCGGATGCACCCATGTTGTTCGTATTATTACCTCCGAACATTAAGGTATAGCGATCGCTGTTATTCATCTGGTTGATCATTCCTCCCAGTTCGAACCGGAAATCGTCGTTGGCCGAATTGATATCATGTCCCAGACCTGCGGCAACGTTACCCACCAATCCTTTTTTCATTCCAGGCTTCACGGTCAGGTTGATTACGGTTTGCTCTTCACCATCTTCAAATCCGGTCATCCGGGCCATATCCGACTTTTGATCCAGCACCTGCAATTTTTCTATCATATTGGCAGGCAGGTTTTTGGAAGCGACTTTCGGATCGTCGGAGAAGAACTCCTTTCCTTCCACCAATATTTTTTTGACTTCTTTTCCACCTACGGTAATTTTCCCTTCACTATCGACTTCCACGCCCGGCAATTTCTTCAACAAATCTTCTACAACTGCACTTTCTTCTGTTTTGAAAGAAGCAGCATTGTATTCAATCGTATCATTTTTAACGACTACCTCATTTGCTTTTGCCACTACAACAGCTTCTGCCAATAATATATCATCGGGAATCAAAACCAGTTCACCTACGCTAACCGATGTCGGATTTCCGGAAAGTTCCACTTGTTTATACAGATTATGAAATCCGATATAGGATGCAACAAGCACATAATTTCCTTTAGATATATTCCTGATTGTAAATCCTCCGGTTTTTGTAGTAGTCGTGCCACTTACAAGCGAACTGTCAGGAAGTGACAATAAACGGATGGTAGCTTGTTCTACAGGAATATTAACTTCTCCTTTTTCTACTAAAATACCGGTTACTGAAATATTTTTTTGCCCCAACAACGGGGTAGATAGCAGGCAAAAAAGGAAAAGCTGTAATATGTACTTCATTACGCAATAAGTTATTTTAAGGGTAAATAATCAAAAGGATACAAAAGTAGACATTTATTTTGCATGAAAGTTTAACTCCATTCCTGATTTTGTTTTTTTTTAAGATTCCGATTTTATTATTTGCAATTACATCAACCTTTGCAGGGATGGCCTTTGCGGCCATCCTCCATCACAGGTTCAGTAAATTATTATACATCCAAATATTCATGGGACTAAACAGCCATAAGGACCTCCCCCCACGATTTGTCAAACAGAAAATTTTGCAATCTTCCAAAGAACCACTAACTTTGTAGGCTTATATTAAAATATTCCGAATGAAAGAATTTCTCCTCATTGCCCGCAGGTTCCTATCGCCATATAAAAGATATGTTGTCGGCAATATTATCACCAATATTTTATCTGCGGTTTTCAGTTTAATGACTTTCGGCTTGATTTCCCCGATTTTGAAAATCCTGTTTAAAACAGAGAGCAACACATACGAATATATGCCCTGGTCGCTCGATGTTTTCTCCTTCGAATCCTGGAAAGCATTTTCCAACGCCATGAGCAATAATTTCTATTGGTATACTACTGAATATGCTTCTGCACACGGAGAAACATCCACCCTGATACTGTTGGGATTATTTGTTGTAGCAATGGCCTTGTTGAGAACCGGCAACATGTACCTTGCCTCCCATTTCATGATCCCATTGCGGACAGGTGTGGTACGCGACATCCGGAATCAGATCAATGACAAGGTAGTATCCCTCCCGCTCGGTTTCTTTTCCGAAGAAAGGAAAGGAGATATTATGGCCCGGATTACCGGTGATGTGGGCAATGTGGAAAACTCCATTATGGTTTCGCTGGATATGATCATCAAAAATCCCATACTTATCCTCATGTATACCGCTGCCATGTTTATCATGAGCTGGCAGCTTTCTTTATTTGTACTTGTTCTTCTTCCGCTTTCGGGGTATATTATGGGGTTGATCGGAAAAAAATTAAAAAGCACCTCCGCTATTGCTCAACAACAGTGGGGAGGGCTGATGGCACAAATAGAAGAGACTTTGGGAGGTTTACGTATTATCAAAGCTTTCAATGCAGAAGAAAAAATCAAAAAACGCTTCAGAAGCGGGAACGAGTCTTTCAGGAGAACATCTATTAAAATAGCCCGCAGACAAGCACTGGCACATCCGGTGAGCGAATTTCTGGGCACAGCCACCATCGCTTTGGTATTATGGTATGGAGGAACGCTCATCCTCGGAAAAAGCGGTTCTATCGATGCGTCTGTTTTTATTGTCTACCTGTCTATTTTTTACCTATTGATCAACCCGGCCAAAGACTTGTCGAAATCCGTATATTCCATTCAAAGCGGTTTGGCATCTATGGACAGGGTAGATAAAATTCTGAAAGCAGAATCCAGTGTTACCAATCCGGAACATCCGAAACCCATTCATTTCAATCATACGATCGAATATAAAAACGTATGGTTCAAATACCAGGAAAAGTGGATTCTGAAAAATGTAAACCTTACGGTCCCCAAAGGAAAAACAGTGGCATTAGTTGGTCAATCCGGATCGGGAAAATCTACTTTTGTCGACTTGCTTCCCCGTTTTTATGATGTAAACAAAGGGGAAATTGCTATCGATGGCCTCAACATCAAGGATACCACCTTGTTCGATCTTCGCCAGCTGATGGGAAATGTCAACCAGGAAGCCATTCTGTTCAACGATTCATTTTTCAACAATATTGCTTTCGGTGTTGAAAGTGCAACTATAGATGAAGTTGTCCAGGCAGCCAAAGTAGCCAATGCTCACGATTTTATCATGGCGACCGACTCTCAATACGAGACCAATATCGGCGACCGAGGATGTAAACTTTCCGGAGGTCAACGTCAGCGGATCAGTATTGCCCGGGCCATTCTGAAAAATCCTGCGATCCTGATACTGGACGAAGCGACTTCCGCATTAGATACAGAATCGGAAAGGCTGGTACAGGATGCTTTGGAAAACCTGATGAAGAACCGGACGACCATTGTTATTGCCCACCGGTTGTCTACAATAAAAAATGCCGATTTGATCTGTGTGATGCACGATGGAGAAATTGTGGAACAGGGAAAACACGATGAACTGATTGCCCTCGACAAATACTACAAACGACTCTGCGACATGCAAAGTTTCTAATGCAAATATTTATTTGTTCCATTGCTCTCTTACTTGGTTTTACCAATAATTTTCAATTTCTAATTTTCAATTTTCAATTGTATAAAGTATGAAATTCATAGGAATCATCCCCGCCCGATACGCTTCCACCCGTTTTCCGGGAAAACCACTGGCAGATATGCTTGGAAAACCAATGATCCAAAGGGTCTACGAGCAGGTAAAAGATTTTATGGACGAAACAGTCGTTGCTACTGATGATCAACGGATCTTTGATACCGTGCAAGCCTTTGGAGGAAAAGTTGTAATGACATCGGAAGACCATAAAAGCGGAACCGACCGTTGCTATGAAGCCTTTCTCAAAACAGGACAGAAGTCCGATGTTATTATCAACATACAGGGAGATGAGCCCTTTATACAGCCGTCGCAAATCAAAACCATCAAAACCTGTTTCGATGATCCGGCTACACAAATTGCCACATTGATAAAGCCTTTCCGTCCGGAAGACAGCATGGAAGCCTTATTCAATCCGAATTCACCGAAGGTAGTGATAAACAAACAGATGCAGGCTTTATATTTCAGTCGTTCTGTTATTCCCTACCGCCGGGGAATGGAAACATCCGAATGGTTATCCAACCATGTTTATTACAAACATATCGGATTATATGCTTATAAGGCTGATGTACTGAAAGCAATCACCTCCATCCCGCAATCCTCATTAGAAATCGCAGAATCGCTGGAACAGTTACGCTGGCTTGAAAACGGCTACATCATAAAAACAGGTATCACCCATGAAGAAACAATCGGTATAGATACCCCTGAAGACATGGAAAAAGCATTGAAGTATTTGCTTGATCGGAAATAAATTTCTAAATCCAGAATGAACATTGATCGTAACATCGCACCTGCGACTAAACCAATAAAGCAAATCTCTTTCCCTCCTCTTGAAACCACTTTGCTGTCCGGAGGGATTCCTGTGTATTACCTGAATATGGGAGACCAGGATGTATCCCGGGTAGATATTATGATCGGCACGGGTAAATGGGAACAACCCAAACCATTGGTATCTTCGTTCACCAATCTGTTAACGAAAGAAGGAGCCGGAAAAATGGACGGGAAAGCAATAGCGGAAACACTGGATTACTATGGAGCCTGGTTACAATTGTCGGATGGTTTTCATTATTCGTATATAACGGTCTATACCCTGAATAAATTTTTCCGGGAAACCATAGAGATTCTGTTCCGGATGTTCCGGGAACCCCATTTTCCGGAAGAAGCCTTCGAAAACCTGAAGAACAGGCGGAAACAACAATTTTTCATTGACAATAGTAAAGTTCAATACCTTGCCAATAAAGCCTTTTCCGAAGCTTTATTCGGAGCAAAGCATCCCTACGGAAGGACTTCCAATGCAGAAGATTTCGACCGGATTCAGATAAGCGACCTGAAAGAATTTCACCAAAAACACTATTATTCCGGTAATATCAGCATAGTCCTTTCCGGAAAAATAACAGATGAAATGTTGAAGATAGTCGAAGAATCGGCAGAATCATCCGAAGATAACATTCAAAAAACCTGTAAACCTACCGACGACCAAGTGTTTGAAATATCCCCGGAAAACCGTCGCCGGATATGGGTAGAAAAACCGGATGCCATGCAAAACGGCATACGGATGGGTATTCCGGTAGTCAACCGCTCCCACCCCGATTTTCCGGGACTAAGGGTACTGAATACCATTCTCGGAGGCTACTTCGGAAGCCGGTTAATGTCGAATATCCGGGAGGAAAAAGGATATACCTATGGTATTTCTTCAGGAATTACCACACTGAAACATGCTGCCTATTGGTCTATTGCCACACAGACAGCCTGTGAACATACGGAAAATCTGATCCGGGAAGTGTACCACGAAATAGACCGCCTACACCGGGAAGTTCCGGGAAAACAGGAAATGGAAACCGTACGCAATTATATGCTGGGAGATTTTACCCGAAGCTTAGACGGTACTTTTTCATTAATAGATGCCTATATATCCTTATTAGCCAGCGGTATGACAACCGATTTTTTTCATCAGCAGGTGGAAACGGTAAAAAATATCTCTCCGGAAGAAATAAAAAATTTGGCCCGGCGTTACTTAAACAAAGAATCAATCATAGAAATTATCGCAGGAAAATGATCAGTATCTGTATTCCGGTATATAATTATGATGTCAGGCATCTGGTTGAAAAACTTTCGCAACAAGCCGAAAGCCTACAGACTCCTTATGAAATTTTGGTCATCGATGATGCATCGACTGCTAATTTCCAGGCAATAAACAGCCAGATCAAGGTTCCTAATTTCCGGTATATTTCTTTGAAAAAAAACATCGGAAGATCAAAGATCCGGAATATTCTGTCACAGGAAAGCCGGTACCCATACCTGATATTCATGGACTGCGATTCGGAAGTGGCCTCTTCCCAGTATTTATCCGATTACCTCGGTCAATGCAAACCGGGGATTGTTTGTTACGGAGGTTGCGCTTATCACTCCAAGCCCGAAAGCAGCCGGGTACTTTTACGCCACAAATATGGTATTCAACGGGAGTGTAAACCGGCTCAAGAGAGAGAAGAAGATCCTAATATGGGATTTCGCACCAATAATTTTCTGATTGATAAACTGATTTTCCAATCGGTAGTTTTCGACGAAGAAATAAACCAATACGGGCATGAGGATACTTTGTTCGGTCTGGAATTAGAGTCACATGGCATTATAGTACAGCACATAGACAATCCTCTTATACACTTAGGACTGGAAGATAACTTTGTCTATTTACTTAAAACAAAATCGAGTCTATCGAATTTAAGAAGAATAGAAAAACTGCTGGTTGAGAAGAAGGCTCCGGAATCCCGTTATCCTCAGATCATACGGATCAAACAGCGTCTTGAAAAACTGTATCTCAAAAAAACAGTTGCCATACTTTTCAGAATTTCAAAATCTGCTTTAGAAAAAAAACTGACTGGAAAAAATCCTGATCTTTTTCTTTTTGATGTATACAGGCTGGGATATTACTGCAATCTATAAACTTCAGGATTAATCAAATAAGGCCTTTTCTACTATTTGCATCAAAACAACAGATTCGTTTTCCCAACACAGTTCTTCATTCGCACGACAGAAAGAAGTTGCGTATACTTCCTTTTCCTCATATATTTTCCGGATAAGGGTAGCCAGGTGTAAAGGATCATGAGACGAAGTAAGCTCTCCCACATGATATCCTTCCACAATTTTCCTTATCTCCGGAAAATCGGTTGCCAGTACAGGAACTTCGGCCCGGATAAAATCAAAAATACGGTTCGGCAGGGAATAATAATAATTCAGTCCTTTATTTTCCAACAGGCTGATCCCGATATCTGCAGCCTTCGTATAAGCCGGTAAATCTTCCAGGGGGATTTTCCCCAAAAATTTCACCCGGTCATCCAAACCCATAGACCGCACCTTTTCCTGCATCTCAGGAAGAAGATCTCCTTTTCCGGCAATAAAAAACACAAATTCATCCAGGTGAGGCATCGCATCGATCATCCATTCAATTCCCCGTCCTAAATTCACTGCACCCTGGTATAATAATACAGATTTTCCTGCTGCCGGAATTTCTTTTGCTTCAAACGCAGCGACCCGGGAGGAAGGGATATTCCGGACAACCTGCATCTGTATGCCATATCGCCGGTTGTAAATTTCCGCAATAGAAGCACAAACTGTATAACAGTATTTCAACCGGGGAAATATACGATCTTCAATCCATGTCCAGGAAGATTTCACAAACTTCCGCCCGACTACCTCAGGTAATTCGGGAAACATTTCATGAGCATCAAAAACCAGTTTTTTTCTTCTCAGAACAGACGCAACATAATTGGCCGGTAAAGTATCCGTATCATTGGAAAGAAAAATATCGGCCTTAGAAAAAAGCAGCAAAAAGAATAAGCGGATATTATATTCGGCAAAAAACAAAGCAGTAGTATTGAATATCAGTGGCATCCGGAAAATCCTGTATGCTCTCGAGAGTGGTGGTCCCGAGCGGAATTTTCTACCGACGAGCAGTACATCGTATCCGGCATCGTGTAATGTGGTACAAACTTTATGTACACGGTGGTCGGTTACCAAATCGTTTGTGACTGATATTATGATTTTTTTCATCCTTTTTATAACGGTGGGAAACAGGGATTATTTCAATTGAGAATTGAAAATTGAAAATTGAAAATGATTATTGAAAAAATAAATGGAATTTGAGTGAGTAGTTTTTTTTACTTATACGTCTAAATATTATATTATCTGTAAAAAATGCAACAAATATGTTGCGTTTTGATATGGATAACTTAATTGATTAACTGTATTTTTTATTAAATCTTTTATTCAGCTGCTTATGAAGACATTCTAAATAAAAATTCTTCCCTGATACACACGATTAATGTCATGTATCCATCAAATCTAATATCAATATAAATCTAATTCATGCTACAAACTTTTAATTCAGTTAAAATGAAGAAAATTACTCTAAAAAGAAATTTAGGGATGTGGAAAAACACAGTCCTTAGAGCGTTATTTGCTTTTGTAATTGTCGGGCTTGTTTCTCCGGCGAATGCGCAGACTGCTATTTCGGATGTTGCCGGCCTGAAAGCCATGACATCTGGTGGCAACTACAAACTGACTGCCAATATTGATCTGGCAGGTGCCAATTGGACTCCTCTCTCCGAGTTTAACGGAACTTTCGACGGTGACGGATATGTCATCAGCGGATTTACTTTTGATAAAACCACCCAAAATAACGTGGGAACATTATGTTACATATTAAAAGGCGGTACTATCAAAAATTTAGGGATCAGCAATGTCAGCATTAAAGCTCAAAATCATGTCGGCGCCCTTACCGGAGAAGTAAAAGGAAACGCCAAAGTACAAAACTGTTTTGTAGTGAACAGTTATGTAGAAGGAAATGACCACGTAGGCGGACTTACCGGAGGTCTTTACTATGACAACGGAGGAGGTACCGTTGAAAATTGTTATATTTCAGCCGATGTATATACCCGTGCCTCTCAGGTTGGTGGTATTGTCGGTATGATGAATAATCAGGGTATTGTCGATAAATGCTTCTTTACCGGTTTGGTAAGATGTTTGAACTCGACGAATATGGGTGGTGTTGCTCCTTTAGTGGATAACGCTACTCCAACCGTTCAAAATACCGTTGTAGCTGCAAAAGCTTTAATCAATAATAATTCGGGAAGTATTCATCCGATTATCGGTAATCCTAATGGTAAAGCTTATACCGTACTGAACAACTATTACCGCAACGATATTATGAAAGGCGGCACATATGCAGGTTTAACTGTTTATAATCAAACAGGTACAGGTCCGAATACACAATATGGAGACCCACAAACTTTAGCCACATTGAAAACTGCAGCATTCTATACAGGTACAGCCACCTGGAGCGCTACTGACTGGACTCTGAACGACGGATATTTCCCTCTTTTGTCTAAAATGCTGGAAAAAGGAACTGCTCCCAAAGCATTCGACGGCTTAGCCGGTGTTCTCCCTACTGTAAGCGGTCAGAAATTAGATATAGCTACTCCATTAGACATCTATCCTATTTCATTAATGGATAATGCCGTATCCGTAACCAGTTCCGATCCGGCCAAATTAACGGTAACTCCTATTGCCAACGGAGGATTCAAACTGACCGCGTCTGTTACAGGAAACTACTCTATCACTATTTCTACAACAGGTGATGCCCGTATCGCTCCGGTCGTAAAAACTTATCCTATCGAAGTAATCCAGGTTAGTTCCACAATTACAACTGCCGAGCAGTTGGGTTGGATCCGTTTCGGATTGACAGGTGAATATACTTTGGCTAACGACATCGATTTATCCGATATCAGCGACTGGACTCCAATAGGAAATGCCAATGCACCTTTCAAAGGTAAACTCAACGGCAACGGGTATGTGATCAAAGGAATGAAGATCAACCTGAAAACCAGTGGAACCGGATTATTCGGAACTACGGATGGCGCCGAGATTAAACAGGTGGGTATCGTTCAGGCTAAAGTTATCGGAGATGTAGATGCTTCCGCTCTGGTAGGACGTGCCAACAACAATACCAAAATTTTCGAATGTTTTGTATCTGATTCTTATATTGAGGGACGTGACCACGTAGGCGCCTTAGTTGGGCAATTGCATACTTCAAGTATTACGAATTGCTACAGTACAGCTTATGTCTCTACAACACAAACCCAGGTAGGAGGACTTGTTGGCGTTACAACAACCGGAACTATCGACCGGTGTTATTTTGCAGGAACTGTTTACAGAATAGACGGATCAGGTACTAATGTAAGTCCTATGGTTTCATTAATTGAAGGGACTGCCGGCAACACCAAAATAATCAACTGTGTGTCTATGCCATTGATTTTATCTGCTTCGGGAGGAAGTGTAGGGCGCGTTGTTCAAAATGAAAGTGCTGTATTAGCCTGTAACTATGGCTGGGAAAAATCCGTCATTAACGGAAGTTATATTTCTTCTACAGACGGCAGTGCAGCGGCCAATAAAAAGCATGGAGCCAGTGTAACAGCAGCCGACCTGAAATCTGCAGCATTCTATACATCGACAGAAAAATTCTCCGGAACGAACGGTATTCCATGGGATTTCACAAATACATGGATCATTGCAGAAAGTCAATCTTATCCTACCTTGAAATGTCAAAAAACAGTTCAAATTCCTTATGCAGTCTTATTTGGAAAAATTTCAAAAGATGCTATCGTTAATATGAAAATAGGTAAAAGCCTTGGTGATTTTTACATCGCTAGTTCCGATGGAAATACTATTACCCTTTCTGCTACTCCTACATTGGGTAACTTTACTCAGGATGCCACTATCGCAAGCAAATACAACTTTACGGCAGGTAATGAAGCAGGAACAGCCGCCATTACAACTTCCATCGGTGGCGCAACTGCAACTTCCTTGTTGACCATCAACATTTGGGATCCTTCTAAAAATCCTGTGGCCATCAGCACTCCTGAAGAATTAGCGGGCATGGCTAACAACCTGATATTAGGATATTACTTAGCCAATGACATTGACCTGACAGGCAAAACATGGACACCAGTCGGAAATTCGACTACTCCGTTTGCCGGTACGCTGGACGGCAGAGGTCATGTGATTAAAGGCTTGAAAGTCGATGCTTCCGGCTCAAACGAAATCGGTTTATTCGGAAAAGCCAACGAAGCCGTAATCAAGAATCTGGGTATTGAGAATGCTACATTGAACGGTTACGAAAATGTCGGAGCCATTGTAGGTTTTGCCGATAGAGTAACTATTGAACAATGCTACGTTAAAAATAGTAAAATCGAAGCACATGACCGTGCCGGAGCTATTACAGGTAAAATGGAATGGGCAACCAAAATAGAAAACTGCTATGCATCGGGTTGCGAAATGAATGCAAGGACTTACCAGGTAGCCGGTCTTGTGGGTGCTGCCAATGAGGGAGAAGATGTGAATCCGATGATCGTATCAAAATCCTACTTTGCCGGAACTGTAGAAACTAAAAATTACGGCAGAGCTTGTGGTATTCTCGGTTTAATGGATAAAAATAAACCTTTATCAATCGATCATTGCGTCAATCTTGCTAGTTCAGTCAAAAGCGACCACTTCCCCTTCCGTATTGCAGACATGAATAATAATTCAGCTGCTATTTTGTTGGAAAACTATTCATTAGCTGCGACTATTGTAAAAGATAATACTATTTCTATCGAAAATGTCGATTATGGCACAACTAAGAGACACGGAGCCAATATTCCAGACGGAGATGCAAACGCTACATCCAAAGCATTTTATGCTACAACATTGGGTTGGGATTTTGCTAATATATGGGCTATGCCGGCTACAGAAGGTTATCCTGTTTTAAGATGGGAAACTCCTCTTGCAACAGCGAGTACCGCTCCTGCAAACAACGCTGTTAATGTTGCTATCGGAGCTATGGTTTCCGTAACCTTCAACCAGGCTATTGCCGCTGTATCTCTGACAGGCGTTGTCATTAAAAATGCAGCCGGTACAGCCGTATCGAATGTTTCCGCCACATTAGATGGTTCCACAATGACGATTGCTCATGACAATTTTGCTTATTCTACAGTATATACGGTGACGATTCCGGCCGGTACTTTAGAAGGACAATTTGAGACTATTATATTCTCCTTCACTACAGGTGCTCTTCCGGTTGCTGTTTCCGGTACAACACCGACAGACAAAGCCACTGCAGTAGCTAAAGATGCAGCAGTTACGGTTACATTCAACCAGAATGTTGCATCTACAAGCTTATCTGCTATCACTATTGCCAAGAAATCAGGCGGCAATGTAGCAAGTGTAAGCGGTTCTATCTCTGGTGCAGTTCTGACCATCGCTCATGCCGATTTCGATTATCTTACCGAATATGTAGTTACAATTCCTACTGGAACCATCACCGGTTTTTCAAACGCCTACACATTCTCGTTTACGACAGCATCTCTTCCGATTTCAGTATTGAGCACAAGTCCGGCAGACAAAGCCACAGCAGTAACCAAGAATGCAGCAATTACGGTTACTTTCAACCAAAATGTTGCATCTACAAACTTGTCGGCTATCGCTATCGCTAAAAAATCAGGCGGTAACGTAGCAGGTGTCAGCGCTTCTATCAGTGGTGCAGTTCTGACTATTACGCATGCTGATTTTGAAAATTTAGCTGAGTATGTGATAACAATTCCCGCCGGAACTATTACAGGTTTCACAACTGCCTATACTTTCTCATTCACCATAGCTCCGAATACAGGAATTGATGATATGAATGCTGCTGTTGTGTATGCTTTTGCAGCAAACGGGACATTGAAAGTAGCTAATCTGGATGCAGGTAATACCATTTATGTGTTCAATGCCCAAGGCGCCAAAATAGCAAGTGCGAAAGCAATTATCAATGAAGTAACTATCCCTGTTACAGAAAAAGGCTTGTATATTGTCCAAGTCGCTGAAACAGGAAAAGTAATAAGAGTGGTTAATAAATAATAGATTAAACACTCAAAATTAAATATTGCCTGAAAGGCTGTTTCTGATACAAGTAACATCAGAGCAGTTTTTCAGGCAACGTTTTTTTATACCAAATCCTTTCAGGTATTTAAAATATCCAAACGGCTACCGGGTTTTTCCATAAAACAATGTACTTTTGCAAAAACTTAATACAAATCCGGCATGAAACGAAAAATCATCCTATACTGCTTCATTCTGTTTACCTTTGTTATGCCTTCTTTCCCGCAGGAAGAAGGAGATACCATCGATCTGTCGGAAGAAATCCGGCTGGCAGGACAAATTCCTGACGAAGCTAAACAAGAAGAGGGCTTTTATTATCAACTGAAGACCAAGTTCATAGAAGGAAACCCTTATTTTATGAGTGTGATCTCCGCTTGTTTAATTTTCGGTCTGGCTATCTGCATAGAAAGAACTTTTTATCTGAATCTGGCTGATGTCAATAGTAAAAAACTGATCAAAAAAATCGAAGATGCATTGGAAAAAGGTGATGTAGAAAGTGCAAAAGACATTGCCCGTAATACCAGGGGACCCGTAGCTTCTATCATTTACCAGGGATTGATGCGGATCGACCAGGATATCGATATCATCGAAAAATCGATCGTGTCATACGGAAGTGTCCAAACCGGACTGTTAGAAAAAAACTTCTCGTGGATTACCTTATTTATCGCTATGGCTCCTTCACTCGGTTTTTTAGGTACGGTATTGGGAATGGTGCAGGCCTTCGACGATATACAAATGGCCTCCAGCATCAGCCCCGCTATCGTAGCTGCAGGGATGAAAGTTGCCCTGATCACCACTGTTGGAGGGTTGATCGTAGCTGTAATCCTGCAATTATTTTACAATTATCTGCTCACAAAAGACGAAAACATTATTCATAAGATGGAAGACTCGTCTATTACGCTATTAGACCTGATTATTCAGTATAAAGCCAAATACGAACACCGTGCGTCTGTCTAAACGCAAAATACCGGAAATCAACTCCAGTGCAGCGGCCGATATATCTTTCCTGTTACTGATTTTTTTCATCCTGACTTCTTCGATGAATCCGGATTTTATTATGCCTAACCGGCTTTCACCTCCTCCGCCGGAAGATGTCCGGACCGAACACATCCAAATCAAGAAGCGAAATTTTCTTCCGGTATACATCGATGCGGAGAACCGGATTTTATGCAGGGAAGAAGTTATCGAAAAACAGGAGTTGAGAGGTTTAGCCAAATTATTCATTTCCAACCCTGACAACAGGGATGATCTTCCTGAAAAAGCCAAAGAAAATATCGATTTACTGGGAGAATCTGCTATTGCCAAAGACCATATCATTTCTCTGACAGTCGATGACAAAGCTGATTTTGAGACTTATGTATTCGTACTGAACGAATTGATCGCCTCATACCGGGAACTAAGGGATGAACTGTCAGAACAGAAATTCGGGAGGCCTTACAAAGAACTTTCGCCTTTACAAAAAAAAGCAGTCAGGCAGTATTATCCACAAAAAATTTCCAAACCTGAAAAATCAGGAAAGGAGGAACATCATGAGTAAATTCCGCAAATCAAACATTCCGGAAGTTCCTCCATTGAATACAGCGTCTCTTCCCGACCTGATTTTCACGCTTTTATTCTTCTTCATGATTGTTACCAACATGAAGGACGATGCTCCGAAAGTAGATTTCAAAGAACCACATGCTACTGAATACAGGCAGTTGGAAGAAAAAAACCTGAATACATTTATTTATGTGGGCAAACCGAAACCGGAATTCCGTAAGGAAATGGGTGCCGGCCCAACTATACAGGTTGAAAACCATTGGATGACTGTCGCCGAAATTTCACTATATTTCTCCAGAAAAAAAGCCTACCTCTCTCCTGCCGAGCAGGAACGGATGACCGTTTCTATCCGGGCGGATAAAGGTACAAAAATGGAAATCATATCTGAAATTGAAGAGGCATTGCGGAAGGCGGGAGTGTTGAAGGTTAATTATGGGGTGGAAGAGGGAATTGAAAATTGAAAATTAAAACGATCCCATAATTTTCAATTTTCAATTATTTTCTTCCTAACTTTGCTATCTTAAAGTATCGGAACATATCATTATGCCGGTTATCAGATTTTTTTTCATATCGATCGTCTTGTTTTTTTCTTCCCTTTCTCTATCGGGACAAAATTACTATTTCAAACAGATCTCCTTGAAAGAGAATCTTTCCCAATCCAATGTCAGGGCTATTTGCATGGATTACAGGGGGCTTCTATGGATTGGAACCAATTATGGACTGAACCGCTACGATGGTTATAAGCTCCGGCAATATTATCATCAAAAAGAAGACCCTTGTTCGATCAGCAGCGACAATATTTTTTTCATAGAAGAAGATTCTCTCCGGAACCTTTGGATAGGCACACGAACTTCCCTCATGCGGTACGACAGGGAAAACGATCGTTTTCTGGCACTTGAAGGAGATTTGTCTCAACTTTCTTTCAGAAGTTCTGTGGTATTGAAAGACCAGATCGTTTTTCTCCGGAACGACAGGTTACTGATTTTCCGGTATGACACAAAAACATTTCAAACCATTCTATTCCGGGGAGCGACCAACAATCTGAATATGGCTTTACAGGGTGTAATGCTGGACGATCAGACCCTGCTTATCGGCGCCCGTTGGAAAGGTCTGTTTACCTGTAATATCCGCAATGGAGAAGTGAAACGATGCAATTTTCACGAAGAAGACAATGTTGTTTCCCTTTGCCGGGATCATAATGGAAACCTGTGGATCACTTCTTACGGAAAAGGTGTTAGTTGCTATACCCCGCAGGGAAAACTCTTGAAAACATACAATACCCGTAATTCCTCCCTGAATAACGATGTTGTACTCGACATGACGGTTACCCGGCAGGGGGACTTGTGGATCGGAACCGATGGTGGTGGCGTCAATATCCTGCACATGGAAAAACAGGCGTTTTCCCGGATGGAACACCGTCCGGAAGACGACTATTCCATTCCGGCCAGTGCCATTTCCAAATTATACGAAGACCGGCAGGGTAATGTATGGATCGGAACCGTCCGGGGCGGATTACTTGGTTTCAAAGAAATTTTCATGCGTTCTTTCAGCAATAGTTATCCCGATTCCAAATACGGATTGAGCGAACAAACGGCCTCCTGCTTTCACGAGCAGCCAGGCTTTATCTGGATCGGAACCGATGGTGGGGGCATCAATAAATATGACCCTCAAAGCAACCTGTTTACGCATTATCAGTCTACCTCATATCAAAAAGTATATTCCCTGACAGATTATTCCGAAAATGATCTGTTGGTCAGCTTTTACCGGGAAGGATTATACATTTTCAATAAACAGAGCGGAGCCCTTAGAGAATTTCTCATTCCTTCGTATATCCGGGAACGGATTAAAACAGGCTGGATGGGAAGTACCGTTAAAAAGATAGATGATACTGAAATCATTCTGCTGAACGATAGTGAAGTCATTTAGACTTTTTTCGTTTATAAATTTTCTTTATTAAAATCACAATAAAAGCTATGTAATTGAAAGCTTTCCAACTAGATGTTGTAAAATCGAACCGATTAAGAATGGTTCTGAAACTATCCATCCATGCATTT
>JAVBLA010000044.1:0-26637 GCA_031553775.1 Bacteroidales bacterium | reverse complement strand
CATGGATGGATAGTTTCAGAACCATTCTTAATCGGTTCGATTTTACAACATCTAGTTGGAAAGCTTTCAATTACATAGCTTTTATTGTGATTTTAATAAAGAAAATTTATAAACGAAAAAAGTCTAAATGACTTCATAGTTTTAATTCCAAATTCAATTATTTTCGAACCATTAAACATCAAAAATCATGAAACAGTTATTTACTTTAACAGTAGCAGTATTGGTTTCGGTAATGTCTTTCGGACAAGCCACTACGCTTTGGGAACTAAATGCCGACAACGGCAATCGTCCGGCTTATATAGGCACAGGTAGCCTTTGCCGGAATGTGGCATTCGGAATTGTAAACGGAAACAAACGCTTATATGTCCCATCCAGGGAAGGCGGCGCTTTTGTACATATCCTTAACCCGGAAACAGGAGCCACTATCGGTCAATTACCGATGGGAGAAAACATTGTTACCGGTGGACTCTGGATATTGAATGCTGCAGGAGTAAGCGAGGATGGCGTTATTATTGCAAGCAATATGGCTAATGCTGCCGGCTCTTTCTTCAAAGCTTATGCCTGGAAAAGCGAGTCGTCCGATCCGGTGAATGTATTGAATGCCGCCCTTCCCTCCGGAGCGCGACTAGGAGATAAAATATCCGTAAGCGGAAATTTCTTAACCGGAACAGCTAAATTATGGGCTCCCAGTTGGAATAAAGATGGTAGCGGAAACGCAGTGGTGTATGTATATTCTATGACTGAAGACACTGCTAACCCGGGATCTTATGTTTTCAATAATACACCTCAGGTAATAACCATCGGAGTAACAGGAGTAACCGATTATACTGTACCGGGAGTCGCTCCCAAATCCGACGGTTCTTTTTTCTGGACAAACATGGGCGCTTCTATCAGGTATATAGATCAAACAGGGTTCCTTACTGAAAATGCTGTTCCGGGAAGCATTGCTCCTATAAAAACCAGTTCCGTAAGATATATGGGAGAAAAAAACGGACAGGAATATCTGGCATATTTCCTCTTGGCAAGTAACTGTGCCGAAGTTATCAGTTTTGCGACAGGCGATGTTACCACAGCAAAAAAAATAGCTACGACTACTACCATAGGAAAAGAAACCAATGGAAACAACACTGCAGACCTGGCTGTTAATCTTACGGGAGAAAAACCGGTAGTGTATCTTATGGTTACCAATAACGGAATTGGAGCATACGAAATCGATCTGGGAGATGATTCATCTATTCGCAAAATATCCACCAGCGAAATTCAATTTACGATTTCAGATAACCAAATCCAGTTGGAGGGAACAGATGCTAAGCAAATCGAACTAATCTCTGTAAGCGGACAGAAAGTGCGCATGGAAACAAGTTCTTCCAATATTTCAACACTGGGATTAAAAGGTGTTTATATTCTAAAAGTCACTGATTACTCCGGTAAACGTAGTGTTGCAAAGGTTTCTTTGTAAATTGTGATTTTTGAAATATATAAAAGGAGGCAGGCCAATTATGGTCTGCTTTTTTTATTTCATAAAATACAGACCAAAATGCAACAAATTTCAGCGTTATTTTACCTTATTTCTAAAAATCTGAAATTAAAATTCACTCAAAAAACGCTCACTTATACTTCTAATAATCAATAGGTTTAGAAAAACAATATTTAATCTTCCAAAAATATTTTTCATTTTTTTTCAATAGACAAGCAACGTTCCGAAAAATATACTCATTTATATTTATAGAAGGCTTTCCTAAACAGGAAAGTCAATCAGATAACATACGTTAATACATACGTGAAGTTACCCGGGAGAATAGTAATATTAATCCGGAGGACTTTTGACAACCCGAAAAGGACTAATGAAGAAGCGAGAAGAAGCGTTCGAGGGGAAAAACCTCAGGAATGATAAATATTCCTGCGCTTATAATAATCCAGACTGCCAACAGAAAGGAGGTCTATGTCGACCTTTCGTCTATGCTATTCAATTGCCGAAACTGCAAATTCTATCCCTAAAAAAATATATTAATATATGTGTATTGGGCCTTTCTGCAAAGGCCGGATTTCCTTATTACAATGCAGATAATCTATTTACTAACACAATAATTAACCTCAAAATGATGCGAAAAAGATTACTACTCGCAGGTAGTCTCTGCATTCCCCTCCTGCTGTTTACCCCGGCACGTGCGGCTGATCCCGTACCCGTCCGGTTCGTCAACAAGGGAAAAATGACAGTGGCTCCCCACGGAACAGACAACACTTCGCTGCACATTCCCTATTCCCTGCGGATGAAAGGAAATGCGGTGAACGTATTGCAGAACGGAAAAACCCTCCTTCAAGGGGATTTCTTTAACGATGTAACCGCCGGTAACGTGTTCGACAACCAGTCCGCCGGCTGGATATGGCTCCGCAACTCCTCCCGGATGCAATCCATTGCAGGAACTGCCGACCGGGCAAAGTATTTCATCGACTTCCCGAACATCCTGGTAGAAAACCCGTTCTCGGTCGAACTCGTCTCCTCCATGGGAATGAGCGTCAACGACCTGGACCTTTCCCAGGGAAAATTTGTCTTGCGCTCAAAAGTCGTCGGCAATGCCACCGACCGGACTTCCCGCCTGGCTCACCTTTTAGTGAAAGAAGGAGGCTCGGTCAGTTACAACCGATCGGCTACCGATGTGGCCGATAAAGGTGTCATTGAAGTGGAACTCGCATTAGACGGCACCGACAGCCAGTTCTTCGGATTCAGTTCCCCCTTCAAGGAACTCCGGTTAGATTACTTTATCTACAACTTCATCACAAAGCCTTCGAAAAACGGCCTGTTCGGCGATGCCAAGGCAACCATTACAGATCCCCGGCATACGATGAAAAGCGGGGAAGGCTACCTCTTCGGGCAAGGCGTATTCCAACCCGGACATGCTGCATATACCATGCTGGCAGAATGGGAATCGGCCCAATGGGCTGACCGCATACAGGAAATGATGCGTCTGAACCGGTACTGGCTCAAAGAGAACTCCTCCCTCTGCTTCCTCGAAGACGGGACAGCCTACACCGGCGAAGAGATCCAAACGGAAAGCGTAACCAATATCCCCTTAGTGAAAGGGTTCAACTACCTCGGGAATCCGTTTACCTGTCCCCTGTCCATGTCATCCTTTGTCAATACCACAGGGGTGGCCGACGACTGGAAGATCAAGCGGAGCGATACCGAAACACCGGGAGCCAACACCCTCTTCTCACAGTACTGGGTACTCAATACCGGGAAATCGGTCGACAAGAGCGGTGGTGATATGAATAATAAAACCTTCCAGCTGACCGCCAGTTACTTAGTCGGACAAAAAGAAGGATCCACCCTGGATATGAAAAACTGGCAGATAGAACCCATGCAGTTGTTTGTAGTCTATTCGCTCGATGCGGATCCTACCACCTTGACTATCCCCTTGTCTGCCCGGACACACGGGAACGAAATGTTCCTCAGGAGCAGCCCCGTCTATGTACCTACCGATGAACTCCTGATACAGGTAACCGACCAGGACACCAAAGCCTTCGACCGGATGTGTGTCGTTTTCCGCGAGGGTGCCTCCATCAATTTCGGGGATCCCTATGATGCGGAAAAACTCTTCAACCGATCAGGGGGTGTAAGCCAGGTATATTACAAGACTGCAGGAACAACACCAAAGAGCATGTCCGTCAATGTGGTCAATGCCAACCTGGAAGCCATGCCCGTCTGTTTTACACCCTGTTCCGGTGAAAAGCAGGTGGTATTGAGCGCTTCAAGGTTAGAAACACTGGTTTCTCCCGAAGGCGTCTGGCTCGAAGACCTCAGGGAAAAAGAAATGGTAAACCTCACTACGCAGGATTACCTCTTTACCTCTTCTCCTTTAGACAGTGAAGACCGCTTTGTGCTGCACTTCAAAAAAGTATCTACCGGGATGAAGGAATATCCGGTACCGGCATTGCAGGCCCTGATCCTCCAGGGAGAATTGACACTCAGAAGTTTATCGTCT
This sequence comes from Bacteroidales bacterium, assembly GCA_031553775.1. Lineage (GTDB taxonomy): Bacteria > Bacteroidota > Bacteroidia > Bacteroidales > Azobacteroidaceae > JAISFI01. The sequence goes on along the minus strand of JAVBLA010000044.1, from coordinate 22,654 downwards.
GACGATGAAGGTTCTGCAGTTGTGGTTTCCGATATACAGGGACGCATCATACTCAACGAAAGGATAACAGCCACTGTGGCTGCTTCCGGTAACTGCAGCTCACAGTCATGGAGACTACCCGTCTCCAACGGGGTATACATTGTCAAGGTGAGTGGAAAGAGGAACTTAACCGCTAAACTCATCGCTCAATGAAAAAGACTCTGAATAAAAAAGGAATGGAAGCCGGTAATCTATCCTTTGTAAGCTCAAACGGATTACTCTGGAAAATATCTCTCCTGTCTATCGTTTGGATCTTCTTAGCAGCTCTTCCCGCCCGGGCACAGTTCGTTACCATAGAGGAACCTGAAAACCGTTTGCCATCGACAGTATACATGGAAGAGAACGGAACATTTGCCATGCAGTTGCAGAGTGAAGAGGAAACGATCCTCTACCTCGACCCGCTTCCCGATGACGATACCGGTACCGGCGGAGCCGTGGGCAGTCCCGTTACCGATGCCTGGTTTGTGATGTTACTCGCGGTACTCGCATACGGCATATTGATCAGGCACAGGCACGGAAGAACAGATAAATACACCTGATCCGGACAGATAAAACAAAAAAAGTATCTCAAAATACAAAATCAAAAAACCCAAATAAATTGAAATATGAAAAATCTAAAATTATGGTTGATGATTCTCCTGGCAACCATGCTTGTAACGAAAAATGCAAATGCACAGGTCCTGATCGGGGATGATACAGACCCTGAAAAAGGAGCCGTGCTCGACCTGAAAAAAGCCACGGCAAGTACTACCGGATATATCGGCGGACTGCTGCTTCCCAACATCGTGATAGAAGACCTGGAATGGATCCCTGCTACCTTTACCGATGCAGGGGTGATTACCGACCGGGACAATGTTTCTAACCTGGCAGGTTTGGTAGCCTATAATACCGTAGCCAATGGCGATAAGAACATCGCTGTCGGATATTACCTCTGGGATGGAAAGAAATGGAACCTGATCTCTATAGACGGCGGGTCCATGACCATCCAACCCCAGAAACCGGCTCCGGTATGTGCTGCCGGTACAGGCGAAGACGATTCCTGCCTGACCTCGGAAGAAATCACTGTAACCGACCCCGGCTGTACCATGCCTGGAAATTACTCCTATATGATCATTGCCGGAATGGATTATGCCACGGTAAGCCCGGAAGCTTCCGACAACGGAAAATTTTCCGTAACATTCCAACCCAACAACACAGCCTTTGAACGCAAAGCAGTGGTGATGGTCACCAACCCCTGCGGAAAGAACGGTACCTTTATCTTCTCCCAATTGGGAGCGGTATGCCCGGGTACGCATAACGATCCTACCCTCAATGCAACTTCCGGGATCATCTGTGCCGGAGGAGCCTTCTACCTGTGGGTAACCAATGCACAGGATGGAGCTACTTACCTCTGGACCAGGAACAACATCATAGTACATACCGGTAGCAGCTTCCATACCGGTGAAGCAGGTACCTATAAGGTATATACCGATATCGTAGGTTGCGGAACAGCTGCAACCGTAACACTAACGGCAGATAAAAACAATACCGCCGAACAACCTGTAACCATTTCTGCCAGCAATAACGGGGTGATCTGTTCGGGTGGAAACGTGATATTGACAGCCAACAAGGTTCCTTCGGGAGCTTCGGCCCGCTGGTTCTTAGACGGAGTGGAAAAAACAGGACTGAGTTCTGCCGGAACAAATGCGGTATATGTAACCCAAACGGGTACCTGGTTTGCTGCTGTAGCCAGTACACCGAACAGCACATCCTGTTCTTCTGCCCCGAGTAACAGCATCACTGTAACTTCCAGCGAGGCAACTCCCCTGGCAGCCCCGGTTTTTACCATCAATGGAAAACCGATCGCCAGTGCCGTGATCTGTAAGGGTGGTCTGCTGGAACTGACCGTTGCCACCGATTACTCGGCAACCCCGGGTGTAACTTACCAATGGTATATCGATGGCGCTGCCATTCCTACCCTCAAATCGCAAACTTCCTACTACACCGTTCCGGCCAATGCCACTAACATGACTGTGTCGGTAACCGTTAGCAAAGCCGGCTCCTGTAGTTCTTCGGCTTCTTCCGGGGACCAGTCGCTTACCCTGACCGCTCCTGCGGAAACAAACATCAATGGGGGACAAACCACCTATATCTGCGGAAGTGATCCGGTAGTGCTTTCAGCCGGTGTAAGCGGCGCCAGTGAATATACCTGGTTCAAGGTAACCAACGGTGTGGATGTGAAAGTAGCTACCACCGCAGGTAACTATACTACTTCCGATGAAGGTGAATACAAGGTGGCTTACCAATCGGCCAACGGTTGTGTCAGCAAAATATCCACTGCCGTTTCTGTGGTACGTTCCAACTTTATCTCATTGACCTGGGGACAACTGCCTGCCCAGATACTCCTCGGGCAAACCTATACCCTGGCGGTCAATGCCAACCCGGAAACCAACGATATCGTATGGGTAGCCAATACGGCCGGGGTGAATATTATACCTCTGGTTAAAAAGAATGAAGCCAATGTCACCTTCCCGAATGCCGCAGGAGCAGTCAGCATCACGGTAAAAGCCACCAACGGTTGTGGTACGGCCGAACTGACGAAGACAGATTTCAGTGTGGTAAACGGTTGCCAGCCGGCCTCTGTACTGAACCTGACCTCGGATAAAGGAGCAAGCGTGAAAGTCGGATCAAGCGTGAAATTCACAGCCACCGGCAACGGTACTTTGAGTTCGGAAAACTATGAATGGTTTGTAGGAGGGGTGTCCAAGCAAAGCAGCAATGCCAATACTTACAATTTCACACCCAGTGTTGCCGGCACCTATACCATTAAAGTGAAGTTTACCAGTACCTGCGATGCCGGTAAGGAAGCAAGCTATACCCTGACGGTGACCCCTGATCCCAACGTGCCGGATGCCGATGCCGCGAAGTTCAAACTGACCGGTACTACCTGTTTCGACGTTTGGGTACAGGAACGCTTGGCAACTGATGCCTGTATGTTGTTGAATACCCGCCGGAATACCTTCTTAGATGCAAGTAACAATCCGTTGTATGTATTTAATTATGAATTTATTGCTACGGCAGGAACTTACTCCAACCTGGTATTTACCAGGGAAGACGGTTCGGCTTTGACAGCAGGAGATATGACCACTAATGGTACTACTGGTACACTGTCTTTCTTAGCTGACGACGCCGACCTGAATAACGCTCCGGCAACAGGTGTACGGGAAAAGGCCAAAGGAACAGATATAAGCTCGGCGAAAACGGTTATTGTCTATGCTATTTTCACTGACCTGACAGATGGAAACACAACCAAACGGGTGAAATTAGAGCTGACCATTAAGGACTGCGTTTGCGGATGTCCTGTGAAAGTTGGAACCAACGATTGGTTAGTGATGAAATGTCATAACCTGGGAGCGGACGAAACTTCTGACTGGAAAGATCCGGTAACTAATGGGAAAAAACTAATCGGTGAGTACTACCAGTGGGGACGTAAGGCTGCTGTGGCTACCGTTGAAACCCCCGCTGCTGCCATCGGTGGGTGGACTGCCTCTCCTTCTTACAATCAACATCAACCCGCTTTCTATAATTCCGGCAGCGATGCTGTTAAAACAGGAGTGGTTAAAACCACTAACGATCCTTGTCCTGACGGTTGGCGTATGCCTACCCGTGCCGAATGGGTCGCTATTATGACTACCACCAATAACACCCAAAGCCGTACGGGTAGCTGGACTAACAGCGAAACCAACTACAGGACCGGTTTGCTATTGACTCCTGTTGGTAGCAGTAGCGCTACCATTTATTTGCCAGCGGCAGGCTACAGGGGCCCCAGCAATGGAGCGTTAAGCTACCGAGGCAGCGGCGGTTGTTACTGGAGTAGTACACAGGTCAGTAATACGGGCGGCTACCACCTGTACTTCTATAGCAGTAGCGTGGACCCTCAGCTCTACAACTCTAAGTCGAACGGCTACTCTATTCGCTGTGTGGTAGAATAATCCGTCTATTTGACTATTTGTCTATTTACCCTCCTGCATTAAAAGCAGGAGGGTTCAAAATACCGCGAAGCGGTCGGATTTTAAAAAATCGACAAAATAATTAATCAACTGGACGAGAAATTGTCCGGTTGATTTAAAAACAAAGTTTAGAAATTTTTCACTTGAGAATGTAAATAATAAAACTGAGTAATTCATGAAAATTGAAGAAAAACTTCAAATAGAAACCGGAGAAAATATCTATTTGTATAAAGAAGGTGTATTTTGGACGGCATATAATTTATCTGCATATATGTTAGTCCAATTAAAAAATTTAAGGCCTGCCAAAAAATACATCAAGTCAGTCAAGCAAGAGGTTGTGAGTGTTGGTTTTCCATCATCAGTTCTGTCATTTTTTACAGAACAATTGGGAGTCCCGTTAAAACAAGCAGATACACAAATTGTATTGAATAAATTGCAGGGTTTTGACACCCTTCTGTTCGACCAGTGGAAAGATTCTTTGGAATCGTCTACTGGTAACGATCAAACGGTAAATCAAAGGAATAAATTGACTACTATACCAGTTGCGGATCCGGTTAATGAACAAATATTACATGAAAAAAATTATAGGCCTTAGCTATTATGGGCGATATATGGATGACTTCTACATTATTCATCCTGATTTATTTTACCTGAATTATTTGAAGCAACACATTTCATCTTATTTGGAACAGGAATTATCGTTATATATCCATCCCAATAAAATTTATTTACAACACTACCGCAAAGGGGTAACTTTTTTAGGTGCTTGTATAAAACCACATACAACATTTGTATGCCAGCGGACCAAAGCCAATTTTATGAGCTCGTTGGACTTATGGGATAAGCATTTGTCCAAAGAAAGCAATTGTAAAAAAACAGAATTGGAGAAAATGCGTTCGACAATCAACTCATACCTGGGAATTATGCAACACCATAAAACGTTCCGGTTGAAACAAAAAATATTTTCAAAGAAATCCCGGCTTATCTTCCGGTACGGATACTTGGGAGCGGGAATGAATACTTATTATCTCAAAAAAAATATGCTTAATGAAAACATTGGTTTATAGTTTATTGATTATATTTTTCCTGCAATTTTCACAAATTATTTTCGCAGGAACATTGCACGGCGATTACGACGGCACCGCCAGCCGGAAATTTTATGTTGGGGTTTATCGCGATACTGGTTTCCAATTGGTGGATTCGGCGATGATATCGGAGGCGGGCACGCTCAGCGTGCCGCTAAAAAACGATTGGCAGGGTGTTATCATCGTAGCTTGCGGCGATTACGAACCCTCCTGGCAGGAGGCCTTTCAAAACGCCAATCCCGAAACCTCCCTGCAATTCGTTTTCGACGGACAGGATATTGAATACAAAACCTCCTGGAGGAATCAGAGTTACGGCAAATACCTGCAATATGGGAAAGGTTGCGAGGCTACCCTCGCATCAAAGATTCTTCAGGCAAAACTTTCGGCTTTGCAGGAACGGATGTTTTATATGGAAAAACTGATGGCGGTGACGATGGAAGGAGATGCGTTCAATGCGTCCCTACAGGAGGAATTTACCCGTTCGGTGAAAGTTTTCAATATTTTCTGTGACAGCATCGCCAGACAATCACCCTTAGGATCATTCATGCGCCTGTATGCCAACATGTATAAACAGCAGGCGGCTCCTGCAGAGATCTCACTTTCTGAGCGTCCCGCCTGGCTGGCTCAACACATGTTCGAAGCCTGCGATCTGCAAAACCCGATGACTGCCAACGTGCCTTTGTTCCAAGAAATGATCCGGCAGTATCTCTACCTGAATACGCCGGTAGGAATGGAAACGGTTGAGAAGATAGAAGAAAGCCGGCAGACTGCTTTGGAACGTCTGCAGGAACAGTGCAACTTCCGATTACCGGTGCCTGCTTCCCGGGAAGAGAAACTCAGGGAGGAAATACTCACTACTGTCAAGATGGAAGAACTATACCCTTCTCCCGATTATCGGGAGATCGTCGGCGGCTGGCTGCCTCTCTACGAAACCGGCTCCGGGAAATACCGGGGATTGTTTGCCGAAGATATGATCACCGTATTAGATAAGATACAAACACCGGAAATCTATACCGGTTTTGCCAAAGACCTGTTGAACATTTGTGCACAGTTCGGATGGGACAAGGAATCTAATTATATTGCGGAATACCTTGTCCGGAATACATCGAGATTGGAAAATCCGGCCGGGATTATCCAACGTGCCATAGCCGGCATCCGTGTCCAATCCGGGAATCCGGCACCACCGGTTGTGGGGGCGCAAGGCATTTCGCCCCTACGGGTGGATAATCAAACGGGTCAACGGGTATTATTGGTATTCTATGAAAACGGTTGTGGGCATTGCGATCAAATCATCGCGGAACTGAAGCGGGATTACGAATTATACAAATACAGGGGGATCCGCATTGTCACCATCGCTGCCGATACCGATGAAATGGTATATAACTTCCATGCAGGGAAATACCCCTGGCCTGATAAACTCTGTGATTTCAAAGGTCTGGAAGGAGAAAACTTCAAAAACTACGGGGTAACCGGTACTCCGGCCATTTATCTGATCGATGAAAACGGAAATATCGAAGGGCAATTCGCTAATCTTGAGAAAACAGGAATATTGAATGAATGAAAATAAAAACAAAATAACCAAAAAGGAATCATCACGAAACAGCACCCATCAATTCATTGGGAAACACACCTTTTATTTTAAATGCTCTAAACATAAATTTTAACAACATTCAGGTAAAAAGAAATAACGACAACATGAAAGTGTATTTTTCTATAAACCTGTTGAAAATAAGCAAAATACGAAAAGAATGGAATGAGGTTTGAACCTCCTATATATTCTTATATAGAAAAAATGACAGAAGTAAAGCTCATAGAGGAGTGCAGAAAAGGAAGCGAAACAGCATATAAAATGCTGGTGGAAACGTATTCCAAACAAATGATGGGAATTTGCTATCGCTACATTGGCGATGAGGAAATTGCCAAAGAACTGCTGTATGACGGGTTTATGAAAGTATTTTCCTTTTTCCATTCTTTCCAGTACAGAGGAGAAGGCGCTTTAAAAGCATGGATGAGTCGTATATTTATCAATACGGCGCTGGAATATTTAAGGCGCTCACAAAACAAAATAGAAGAAGTGCCTCTGGATAGCATTGACGATATAGACAACATCCCGGAAGAAGTTTCGGCGGAAATGATTTCAAATGACGAGATCATGCAGATGGTCACTGAGCTTCCTCAAGGATACCGTACCGTATTCAATATGTACGTAGTGGATGAACTGTCGCATAAAGAGATAGCCCTTAAATTAGGCATCAATGAAGTTTCCTCGAGAAGCCAGTTGCACAGGGCAAAGAAAATGCTGGCAGATAAAATTATGGATTACCTCCGGAGAGAATGAGTAAGAAAGACGACATACTGATCGAAAGTATTCGCAGGAAGCTGAAAAATTATGAATTTCCTGTGGACAATACGGAACTGTGGCAAAAACTGAAAAAAAGTTTGTCAGAGGTATTCTCAGCTCCGGAAGAAACTGTTCCGGAAGTTTCCGCTGATACACAATATTCTGGTGGCAAAAATAAACCGTATGGGGGATTCTTTTCTCCACAAAGAACGCTATACGTTACGATCCTCGCCATCGGTATGAGTATACTGTGCTATATGTTTTTTACAGAAAATCCTCAGGGAAAAACTTTTTCCTCCGAAAAGTTTCATAAAATACAGCTGAATATAGTCACAGAAACTCCGGCTATTTCTACTCTTCCTGTAAAAAAGATTATTCAGGAAAAACAACCGGTCCGGCAAAACGACAAAATCTCCGAAAAAGAAACTGAGACTGAAATAACCGGACCTTCACCGGATAATATAGAAAATCAAACACTAACCCCGGAAGAAGAATTCTCAGAAACGCCTATCAAAGAAACAGTGTCTTCACCTGCCAAACAGATCAAAATGCCGGTACGGGAGATGAAACATTTACCGGTAAAAATAAACGGAAAACCCAACGGCCTGTTATTAAAATTTACTGCAGGAAGCTCCCTGAGTACAGAAAAAACAGAACTGGAACACATTGAAGATCCATCAGGCATGCCGGATGTACGATTACGGCAAATAAAATATCACAGTCCCCTGAATATAAGCTTAACAGCCAATAAACAGCTAAGCCCTCACTGGTCGCTGGAAAGTGGGATCACTTACAACCGGCAACAGATCTCTACTTCCGAAACATCTTCACGGGAGCAGAGCCAGACAACAGCCACCCTGCAATCCATCGGATTACCGGTCAAAATACAATACAATTTTTTCAACAACAAAAAAATATCATTTTACGGATCCACAGGCGGTATGATGGAAAAAAACATCAAAGGAAGCCAGGAAGCCACCCGCATCAGAAGTGAATGGATCGAACTATTACCGGTTCCCGGAGGAATGGAAGAAGATGAAACGATCGGAGGCGGTGGTTCTGTAGGAGCCGAAAATCCACCCGCCACCCCGGATTATATCGAGGTTAAACTGGAAGAAAAAAATCAATCGGAGTTAAACCTCCCCTCCATCCGCTGGTCGGTATTCTACCACCTGGGAATGAGCTATAAATTCGATAGGCATTGGAGGGTAGTGCTGGAACCAGGTATCAGTTATTATTTTAACAATCATGATATAAATGCCGGAAAACCTGAAAAATTCAACTTCAATGCTACCGGAGGTATTGTTTACGAATTCTAAAAAATATTTATTTTCAATTCTTTGAAACATTTATTTTTCTAAGAAATCTAAAAGACCAAGCAACGTTCTTAAAAAAATACCCGTTTATATCAATGAGGGCCTATCCTGTATAGATAAACAGAATGGCCCTCTATATATCATCCGGCCTGCGGACAGAATACCCAAGTAAACCTGATATCTACAACTATTATAAGGCCAAAACCACACACAAAACCAAAATTGTGTATGTATGTGTGTGCAAATAATCTTTCTGCAGGCTACCGGATGATTTTTCCTGAAAAAATTTTGAAAATAATTTCCTTATTTATCTTATCTTTGTCCACTACCCGGTATCTAAAGAGAATATCACAATTTCAACAAAATCCAAACACAATGAAACAGTCAATTTTATTTATTACAGCAGTTTTAATATTGATATCTTGTAGCACAAGCCACCAGGGATCAAGCAGCAGCTATAATGTTGATAATTACAGTACTCCTCCAATTACCCAATCACTATTTAATGACAAGAATGCAACGATATCAGAAGAAAATATCCAAAAAATTCTTGATGGCAATTATAAACTTCCTGAAAAACTAAGAATTGCCATTGTCAAGTTGGAAAGCAAACAATACCAGCAACGTTATTATTGGACAAGCGAGGAATACTTAAAAACTCAACAATCATACCTGGAGCTATTTACGGAAAAATTCAAAAATTCTCAACGGGTAACAAGTGTATCTGTCATCCCTGATTTATTGATTTCAAGTAATCCGACTTTTATCAACATAAGAGAATCGGCAGTCAGGACACAAGCAGACCTTGTTGCAATATTCTCAATGACAAGTGAAATCTATTCAAAATACAAAGTTTTTTCAAGTACCGACATAAAAGCATTTGCAACTACAGAATTTATACTCCTGGATGTAAGGACAGGCCTCATACCTTTTTCAACAATTGTAACCAAAGATTATCAATCACAAAAACAAAAAGAAGATTTTGACGATTCAGTGGCAAGAAACCGAGTAAAAAACGAGGCGGTTTTGCTTACGATAAACGAAATTGGAGAACAATTGGGTGATTTTTTGAAATCTTACAATAAATAAACTTATGAATACAAAAACAATAATAAATTCCAAATGAAAAAAGCCGTATTATTCCTGATTGGAATCGCATTAATTCAAACAATATATACTCAAAATAAAAATCGTATTGACTGGAAAACCGACCTAAACTATTTAGCTAAAGAATTGCCTGAAAAGCATTACAATTTATTTACAGTACAAAATAAAGAATACTTCTTTTCCGGTCTGAAATCTATTCAGTTAGAAGCTGAATATCTAACAGATTTTCAGATTGCCCTGAAAATCCAACAATTAATTGCCAAATTCGGCGATTCGCACACCATGTTGAATTTTACCAGCTTGATTGATAAAGATCAAATTCTTCCAATCCATTTATTTTGGACTAGCGATGGACTTCATATTTTACATACAACTCCGGAAAACGAAAAATTGTTAGGTTGTCAATTACTATCAATTAATAAGGTTCCAATCACAACTGTAATCGATAGCCTGAGTACCTTATTTGCCATTGACAATCAATCTATTGTAAAACATTCAATACCTCGGTTCATTCCATATCTTCAAATTTTGGAATGTTTTGGTTTTACTAATGAAAAACAAATTGAATTGGAATTAAAGACGAATACAAGTCAAACCCAAACTTACTTATTGAAACCATCAGAGATGAATAGAAATAATAGAATTTCTTTCAAGCCGGACTCTATCGCTTTTTGTGTCAAAAATGAAAATGTTTTTTTTACCGATCGCTATTATCCGAATGAAATGACTTACTACATTCTGTACAATAAATGCTGGAGCAAAGAGATCGAATCAGAATATGGTAACAAAGAAAAAGCCGAAAAGATGCCTTCATTTAAAGAATTTGAGAAAAAAATATTCAACACTCTGATGAATAGTTCTACCGATAAAATCATATTTGATCTGAGATACAATGGAGGTGGAAATTCATTGCAAGGTACAGCATTCATTGAAAAATTAGCAGAATTTCTAAAAAAAAATCCAAAAATACAACCATATGTCGTTTTGGGTAGAAGTACATTCTCTTCCGCAATCCTGAATGCGATGGACTTTAAGCGATTGACTAATGCCATATTTGTTGGAGAAGAAACTTCAGGAAAACCTAATCATTTCGGTGAAGTGAGAAATTTTCAACTTCCAAGTTCAAACCTGTATGTTAACTACTCTACGAAATATTTTAAAAGAACAGATGAAGAACTGAGCACTATTACACCAGATATTCTTATAGAAATGAGTTTTTCTGATTTCACCAAAGGGATTGATCCGGTCTTTGAATGGATCAAAAACAATAAACCTGCAAAAGAATAGTGCATAGGGTATAAATCCTCAAGTTAACCAATTCTTTAACAAACTAATTATAAACAAATTAATATTTTAATTTGTTGTTATTATGTACACTTAAACCAATCCGCATGAAAAAAGTATTTTTAGACTTGTTGGCAATTGCCCTTTTTGCAGGTTTTCCTTCCTGTAGCGAGGATGATGAAGCTCCTGTACTTGGAGCTTATGTAGCAGTAACAGTAGTAAATGTCATTGGTACTCCTCAACCAGGCATGGATGTCTACATGTTTGAAAACGTAGAGCCTGATGAAACAACCGACATCTCCACTGCTTCAAAAAAAGTAACTACCGATTCTAATGGAGTAGCCGGTTTCAAACTCAACCTGACTGAGTTGAACATCACGGAATCTCAAACTCATCTGTATTTTGCCGTCTATTACAAAGTAGGCGACACTTTCCTGCTTAAAGCAGGAGATGGATACATTACAGTTAAACGTAACGACGAAAAATCGGTTACCATTACCATTCTGATTTGATAAACAGGCATCAAACGGATGAACGCAAAAAAGAGGTCAATCACAGTAAATGGAAATGGCCTCTTTTGTAATATTTGATATTTGCTACCTTTGTCGAATATCTGAAAATCTTAATTAGAAATAATGGACCCTGATTTTTTATTGAGAGAATGGATATATCCAGTAAACCAAAAACAAAACCTCAACCAAAATTTTTAATTTTAAATTTTAAAAAGTTACTTCAGCATCTCCAAAAGCTCCGGCATCAAATCCGAAATCACATTCTCAGTTTGAGCAGTATACAGGTTCCCGTCGATAACCGATTTTTCATCCGTTCCAATACAGTCCTTTACAACAGATTGAATGAATGGGTGTAATGCTACCCTCCTGCCCTTACCGATACCCAGGTTGTCGAATAACAGTGCAGCCGCACAGTGGCCGACTAATATTTTACCATTATCATCAAAATTTTTCATAATTGCCAGCATATCCTGGTTGAATAGCTTCCCTGCATTTTCCCCGAACTTAGGCATCGCGTCACCGCAAGCGAAAACAAGAACATCGTATTCATCTTCATGTCCCTTGAGGTTGGCAACAATATCATCTGTTAGCATCTCGATACCGGAATTGGTTTTTACCCGCGTAGTTTCGGCTACTGCAAATGTTTTGTACGGAATACCATTTTCAAAGAATGCTTCCAGATACTGGAATAACCCTGCACCATTGACAGGGTTTACAACTAAAACTGCTACTTTTTTTGCCATGACCTGATTTTTTAAAAATTCATACTATTGTTACTTTTGGTAAGTTTATTACCTTTGTTCTGCAAAATTACAAATAGTAATTAAACCAAACAAGAACAAACTTACCGGTAATAAGGTTACAAAAAGGTAAGTATTATTGATTCACAACAGAATAAATCCGAAAAAAAATGAAAACTTTTTTAAATGAAGGTATTTGTCCGATCCGGGACATTCTCTCCCGGCTGGGAGATAAATGGTCTTTACTGGTTCTTACTACATTGAATACTAACGGAACCATGCGTTTCAGTGATATACACAAATCGATTGGAGACATTTCCCAGCGAATGTTAACAGTTACATTACGCTCTTTAGAGGCCGACGGACTGATCAACCGGAAAATATACCCGGAAGTTCCGCCACGGGTAGAATACTGTCTGACAAAATCCGGAAAAGAGCTGATGCCTTATCTAAACAACCTTGTCGACTGGGCATTAAAAAACACCCAAAACATTATGATATCCCGACTACAGGAAGCCAAAGACAAATGAAAGAGATCCTGTTAAATTTCTGTCTTATCATTCCCCTGTTCCTGATTTTTTTCGTATCTTTGCAACTTCTTTTTGAAAACAATTCCACAATTAATATTTAAACTTATGCTAACAATCGACCAATTCAACTTCGCCGGAAAAAAGGCGTTTGTGAGAGTGGATTTCAATGTTCCACTCGATGAAAATTTCAACATTACAGACGACACACGCATCCGCGCAGCTTTGCCTACATTGAAAAAAATTCTTGCCGATGGAGGTAGTGTAATTATCGGTTCCCACCTGGGACGTCCGAAAGGCGTTACCGATAAGTATTCGTTGAAACATATTTTGGGCCATGTTTCCAAATTACTGGAAATAGATGTGCAATTTGCCGACGATTGCATAGGACAACAAGCTAAAGACAAATCGGAAGCATTGAAACCCGGTGAAGCATTGATGCTCGAAAACCTCCGTTTTTATGCAGAAGAAGAAGGCAAACCTCGTGGATTGGCCGATGATGCATCAGAAGAAGAAATCTCAGCAGCAAAAAAAGCAGTAAAAGCCAGTCAGAAAGAATTTACCAAAACATTGGCATCCTATGCTAATGTATATGTCAACGATGCTTTCGGTACTGCCCACCGCGCCCATGCTTCCACTGCTCTGATCGCCGATTATTTCGATGCAGAACATAAACTCTTCGGATTCCTGATGCAAAAGGAAATCGATGCAGTAGAAAAAGTAATGAAAGATACAGCCCGTCCGTTTACCGCAATCATGGGAGGTTCTAAAGTTTCTTCTAAAATCGATATTATTGAAAACCTGTTAGGCAAAGTCGACAACCTGATCATTGCCGGTGGTATGACTTATACTTTCAGCAAAGCGTTGGGTGGAAAAATCGGAATATCTATTTGTGAAGACGATAAATTAGACCTGGCTCTGAGCCTGATCGAAAAGGCGAAAGCAAATAATGTAAACCTGGTACTGGCTGTTGATGCTAAAATTGCAGACGCTTTCAGCAACGATGCCAACACGCAGTTTGTCGATGTAAAAGAAATTCCTGATGGTTGGGAAGGCCTGGATATCGGTCCCAAAACAGAAGCGATTTTTGCCGATGTAATCAAAAAATCAAAAACCATCCTTTGGAACGGACCTACAGGTGTATTCGAATTTGAAAACTTCACACACGGTTCCCGTTCAGTAGGTGAAGCAATCGTAGAAGCTACTCAAAACGGTGCTTTCTCATTAGTAGGTGGCGGCGACTCTGTAGCCTGCGTTAATAAATTCGGCATGGCAGACAAAGTATCTTACGTTTCTACCGGTGGCGGCGCTTTACTGGAATTTATCGAAGGTAGAGAATTGCCGGGGATTAAAGCTATCAGGGGATATTGATTAATTGAAAATTGAAAATTGAAAATTGAAAATGAAGTGTTTATTCACTTTCTTTCCAGGGAGTTCGAAGAATCCTAATTTTCAATTTTCAATTTTCAATTTTCAATTAATCACCCTCTTCTTCCTTCGGAGCAGGCCTCACAAACATCGCACTCAATTCCCACAAGAAGTAAAGGGGAAAGAATACAATTGAAAGGGTAAAGGGGTCACTCGATGGAGTGATGATGGCTGCAGCGAATAACAGGATAACGATAGCGTACCGCCTGTGTTTTTTGAAAAAGCTGCGATTCAAGATGCCTAATTTTGATAAAAACCACGACACTAACGGTAGTTCAAAGACAATTCCCATCACAAAAATCAACATCAGGAAATTGCTCATGTAAGAATCCAGAGAAATTTGGTTCGCAATGGTTTCACTCAATTGATAAGTGGCCAAGAAACGAAGTGTCATCGGGAAAACCAAAACGTAACCGATCAGGCATCCGATAAAAAACATGACAGAGCCGAATAAAAATACCCAACGTACATTTTTCTTTTCATGGTCGTACAGGGCCGGACTTACAAAACGCCAGATCTCAAACATCAGATAAGGAAAGGTAAGTACCAATGCCAACCAGAAGGAAGACGACATATGGGTCAGAAACTGCGATGCCAGCTTGATATTGATAATCTCAACATGAAATGTATCATCGCAGAAATCCGGTATATAAGAAGACAAAGAGCTGAGCTTACACATGTATTCATACAAGAAAAAGTCAGCATGGCACGGGGCCATAATCACTTTATCAAACAAAAAGGGCATAAAGCAAAAGCCGACTATTGCAAATACGACAAGTGCAATAATCGACCTTAATAACGTCCAACGAAGTTCTTCCAGGTGATCCCAGAAAGACATTTCTTGAGAAGAATTCATATAGATTAATTCTTATCGCCTTCGTTGATAGATTTGGAAGATGAATTCGATTCGCTGTTAATATCTTCTTCTATACCTTTGATTCCGTCTTTGAAACCCCGGATTCCTTTTCCGACACCTTTCATCAGTTCTGGAATTTTCTTTCCTCCGAAAAGAAGCAGAATCGCTACAAGGATAATAACCCATTCCAATCCTCCCGGCATACTAAAACCCAAAATAAATAATGTTTCCATTTGATATTTAATTTAATACAACAGACAAAATTACGGAATAATATTTAGAGTAAGAAATTCCTAATCATAAAAAATGCAATCAAATCAAGTTTTGTAAATAAATGAACAAATAATCAGGATTATTGATAAATAATAAGCAGTTTATCCACATACATCCTCTGATTTTCTAAAATAATTCTTCATTCTTCATTCTTCATTCTTCATTTATTCCTACCTTTGCAGGCTAATTTTTAACATATTGATATGAATGCATTTGTATTTCCCGGACAGGGAGCTCAATTTGTAGGCATGGGAAAAGACTTATACGACAATTATCCCGTTGCTAAAGAACTGTTTGAAAAAGCAAACGAAATATTAGGATTCCGCATTACCGACCTCATGTTTGCCGGTACCGACGAAGATCTGAGACAAACCAAAGTCACCCAGCCAGCCATATTCCTGCACTCTGTCATCTTGTCTGCAGTGATGGGAGATAACTTCAAGCCGGATATGGTTGCCGGACATTCACTGGGCGAATTTTCCGCTTTAGTGGCAGCCAGGGCATTATCCTTCGAAGACGGATTGAAATTGGTATACGCCCGCGCCCAGGCCATGCAAAAAGCATGTGAAGCAACACCTTCCACCATGGCTGCCGTATTGAACCTCCCTGACGAAAAAGTAGAAGAAATCTGTGCCGGTATCAACGATGTGGTAGTCCCGGCCAATTATAACTGCCCCGGCCAAATCGTTATCTCCGGATCTGAAACGGGTATCGACAAAGCTTGCGAACAACTACTGGCTGCAGGCGCTAAAAGAGCATTAAAATTAAAAGTGGGTGGAGCTTTCCATTCCCCTTTGATGGAACCGGCAAGAGCCGAACTGGCCGATGCCATTGATAAAACAACGGTCTCCTCTCCCATCTGTCCGGTCTATCAGAATGTATCTACTGTAGCGGAAACCAACCCGGAAGTTATCAAAAAGAACCTGATCGCCCAGTTAACCGCTCCGGTTAAATGGACACAATCCGTACAACATATGATTGCCGATGGAGCCACCAGTTTCACGGAAGTGGGTCCCGGTAATGTTTTACAAGGACTGGTTAAGAAAATAAACGGAGAAGTTGAAACCCGCCAGGGTGTTATTTGATACAAATTCTCTATAAATAAAAAATGGTGAAAGACAGATAAATCAATTTATCCCTTTCACCATTTCTTTTTTATCTAATTGCTATATTCTACCGGTTAAAAGATAAAAATAGCTTCAAACTCACTACATAGCAGTCAGATTACTCTCTGATACACAAACGATATTATTCCGGCGAATGACTTCCAGTGCAGCTTCCCTATTATTGGTCCGGAGAACCAACACCCCTTTTTCCGTAGTAGAAAAACAATACATATATTCTATACTGATACCAGCCTGCGTAAACAATTCTATGGTATGAGCAAATTGTCCGGCTTTAGATTCGGTAATAATTGCCAGCACCTCCGTCAGGTTGGCACTGATCTTATTTTCTTTCAATAACTGATATGTTTTACGCGGATCGGAAGTAATCAACCGCAAAATACCAAATTCGGACGTATCGGCAACAGTAGCCGCAATGATACGGATATTTTCACGGGCAATCAGAGACAGGATCTCATTTAACCGGCCGAATTTATTCTCCAGGAAAACAGATATTTGATGGATAGTCATGGTGAAACTAATAACTAATAACTAAAAACTAATAACTTAACAAAAAGCCTGTTCAGAATTTGCGTAAATCTTTTACGCGAACAGCCTTGCCTTCAGATTGCGGTAAAGAATTCTTTTCCACTAACTTCAACTTGGGCGTGATCAGGATCTCATCCCGCAGACGGGCAGTTATCACTTTGGTGAGTTGTTGCAACTGGGCATAATCGTCGGTAAACAAATCGCTCAGTTCCACTTCTATCAACATCTCATCCCCATGTTCAAGTGTTTCCAGAGTGATCAGATAATTACTGCCGAGTTCTTTGAACTGCATCAGTACTTTTTCAATCTGAATAGGAAAAATATTCACTCCTTTCAGGATGATCATATCATCGCTCCGGCCTTTCAACCGGTCGATACGGCGGTGCGTACGGCCACAAGGGCATACTTCCGGAAGGAAACGGGTCAAATCTCTCGTCCGGTACCGGATCAAAGGCATGGCTTCCCTTCTGAGCGTAGTCAGCACCAATTCGCCGGTCTCCCCGTCAGGAACAGGCTCCAAAGTATCCGGATCGATAATTTCTGCTATGACATAATCTTCCCAGATATGCAAACCGTTCTGTTCTTTACATTCAAATGCCACACCCGGACCATTCATTTCCGACATTCCAAAACAGTTATACGCCTTCACACCCAGCATTTGCTCGATACGTTTACGTTGTTCTTCCGAATGAGGTTCCGCTCCGATCAGGAGAGTAGTTAATTTAGTATCTTTCTTAGGATCATATCCCATGGAATAAAACACCTCTGCCAGGCGGGTGGCATAGCTGGGTATCGCATGAATAGCCGTCGTTCCGAAATCAAGAATGAATTTCACCTGACGCTGGCTGTTTCCTGCAGCAGCAGGTACAGTAAGGGAACCCAATTTCTCGGCACCATACTGAAAACCCAAACCTCCGGTAAACATCCCGTAACCGGATGTATTCTGGAAAACATCCGAATCACGTAATCCCACCATGTACATGCAACGGGCTACCTGATTAGCCCATGCGTCCAGATCACTTTGCGAGTGCAAAACAACGGTAGGATTACCGGTAGTCCCACTCGATGAGTGTAAACGGACACATTTTTCCAGTGGCACCGCAGCAAACCCGAAAGGATAATGCTCCCGTAAATGTTCTTTGGTGGTAAAAGGAAGATTCCGGATATCAGACAGAGATTTCAACTGATCCGGATCGATATCTTTCAGCGCAATTCCATAATACGTCGATTGTTTGGACTGAATAATCGTTTCCCGTAATTTTTCCAACTGGAACGCCTCCAGTTGGGAGCGCTCCATGGTTTCTATATCCTTTTCCCAGAACATAATGTGTTTGGAATTTAGTCGTTCAGTTTATTCAATTTAGCTTCCGTCGCATCGTATTCTTTACCCATACCCAGGTTATAATAAATACCCTTGAGAGCGATCAGATAATCCCTTTCCTGCGGATTCATTTGATGAGCTTTCTCAAAGTAAGGCAATGCTTCCTTGAATTTAGCATTCGATTTATTCAACTCTTCATTGTATTTCTTCTGATCGGAAATATCATTGGCTACTGCACGCATTTCAACTCCTTTATTAAAATAAATACGTCCGATATTAGCCTGAGCTTCAGGAGAATCAGGATTCAGAGACAAAGCCTTTTGGAATATTTCCTGCGCTTTTTCCGTTTCTTTCCTTTCTTCATAAAGAGTACCCAATACACTGTACAATTGAACATCTGTAGGATTTTGATCGATCGCTTTAAGCAGATAATCAACAGCTGCATCTTTCTGGCCGGTATAAATGTACTGATTGATCAGATTCAGAAGAAAATAAGAATCACCGGGGAACAGGTCGGCACCTTGTCTCAAGGTCTTGATAAAGTTAACCGTATCTTTCAGCATATCATATTCATAAGCCAGGTACTGATAAGTATCTTTCAGGTTGTAATTGGCAGCTTTCAGCTCTTCATATGCAGCGATTGCTTTTTTGTGGTCGTCGAACTGGGAAGCAGCAAGTCCGGCATAGAATACCACCTTCAAATAATTGGTATCTGTCTTTGCCATAAGAGGCTCACCCTCGAACATTTTCATATCAGGCATCGTCAGGAATTGTTGAAAAAACCCATATGCTTTTTTATAATCCTTACTATCGAAATAATAAGCGCCTCCGTTAATCAAAGCAGAGTGGTTTGCCCGGAGAATTGCTTTCATGTCTTTCCTGTACTTAGGCTTCACTTTCCCTTTTGCATCGGGTAACATATCCAGCTCGTCAGCCTTTTCAAAATAAGGCATGATATTGAAAAGAGCAGAATACATCACCTTTTCATTGGGAGTTTTACCCAGGATTAATTTTTTGTTTTCTTCATCATACTGCTTATTTTCAATCCATCCGGCGGTATACCATGTTTCCGCCATGCCTTTTGTTTCGGGGTTATCCAAAGCTCCTTTTATCAGATCTTTAGCAGATGTGAAATTAGGCTTGGTGGCATTTACTTCGTCTTTTGCATCCTTAATGGCTTTTTTCTGTCCGAAAGACAACCCTGCAAACATGCAGCAGGCAATTGCTAATGCTAATTGTTTTTTCATCGTTATTAATTTATATATGAATTAAATTTCTTCTGACAATTCGGAATTTTCATCATTTCCTATTTCTTTATCTTCGGAAACGTCCGACATTACTTTACATACAGAGGCAATTTCATCGTTCCGTTTTTCCAGGTTGATCAACCGGACTCCCTGGGTAGCGCGTCCCATTACCCTGACATCCGCTACTTTCAGGCGGATGGTAATTCCGGAACGGTTGATAATCATCAGGTCGTTTTCATCGGTAACAGATTTGATAGATACCAGTTTACCCGTTTTTTCTGTTACATTAATAGTTTTCACCCCTTTTCCTCCACGATTGGTAATCCGGTAATCTTCCAGGTCGGAACGTTTTCCGTATCCCTGTTCGGAAACAACCATAATTGTTTCTTTTTCCGGATCTTTGATACAGATCATACCAATTACTTCATCTTTTCCGTCGTTATCCAACGTCATGCCTCTCACTCCTGTAGCTGTCCTTCCCATACCACGCACGGTACTTTCATGGAAACGGATAGCACGCCCGTTCCTGTTGGCTATCACAATATGATTATTGCCGTTGGTCATCCGTACATCGATCACTTCATCGTCTTCCCGGATGGTGATGGCATTCACTCCATTGGTTCGCGGACGGGAATATGCTTCCAGCAAGGTTTTCTTGATCACACCCCGTTTGGTACAGAATAAAAGGTAATGACTGTTGATGAATTCGGTATCGGTAGTCAAATTCTTGACCCTGACAAAAGCTGTCACTTTGTCATCCGCATCGATATTCAACAGGTTCTGAATGGCTCTTCCCTTACTGTTTTTAGTACCTTCCGGTATTTCGAATACACGTAACCAGTAGCATTTTCCTTTTTGAGTAAAGAATAACATAGTAGCATGCATGCTGGCCGGATAAATGTATTCTACAAAGTCTTCATCCCTGGTTTCGGACCCTTTGGCGCCGACACCTCCTCTTCCCTGGGTCCGGAACTCTGTCAGCGGAGTCCGCTTGATATAACCCATATGGGAAACCGTGATGATCATTTCATCATCGGCATAAAAATCTTCCGGATTCAATTCTTCGGAAGCATAAATGATTTCCGTTTTACGTTCGTCGCCGTATTTATCCCTGATTTCAATTAATTCCTCCTGGATAATAGTCATCCGGCGGTCTTCGCTGGCCAGGATATCTTTCAGGTCTTCGATCAACCGGCAAACCTCTTCGAATTCAGCTCTCAACTTATCCTGCTCAAGACCAGTTAATTGGCGTAAACGCATTTCGACAATGGCTCTTGCCTGGATTTCCGATAATTTGAAGCGTTCCATCAAACGTTCGATGGCTTCAGCCGGATTGCCTGAAGAACGGATAATAGAGATCACTTCATCGATATTATCGGATGCGATGATCAATCCTTCCAGAATATGCGCACGCTCTTCCGCTTTTTTAAGGTCGAACTGCGTCCGGCGGATAACCACTTCATGGCGGTGATCCACAAAATGCCGGATCATATCCCTGAGGTTCAGCATTTGGGGACGTCCCTTCACCAATGCGATATTATTCACACTGAAAGAAGATTGCAGGGCCGTAAATTTATACAGCTTATTCAGGACTACATTGGCATTGGCATCTTTTTTTACATCCACCACGATACGCATTCCCTGACGGTCGGTTTCGTCGTTGATATTGGATATGCCATCCAAACGTTTTTCCTCTACTAAATCGGCAATGTATTTGATCAGCTCCGCCTTATTGACTAAGTAAGGAATTTCCGTGATAATAATTTTTTCCCGGTGTCCCTCCATTTCAATTTCCGCCCGTCCGCGCAGAACGACTCGTCCCCGGCCGGTTTCAAAGGCAGATTTTACTCCGGCATATCCGTAAATATATCCTCCGGTAGGAAAATCGGGAGCTTTGACATATTCCATCAGGGCTTCCACGTCTACCTCTCCACGGGCTTCTATATAGGCGATAGTAGCATTAACAACTTCCGTAAGATTATGAGGAGGCATATTCGTAGCCATCCCCACGGCAATACCCGATGCTCCATTGATCAGGAGGTTGGGAATACGGGTGGGCAAAACTGTAGGTTCTTTCAGTGTATCGTCAAAGTTCAACTGGAAATCGACGGTATCTTTGTCGATATCCCGGAGCATTTCTTCCGCCAGTTTATTCAAACGGGCTTCCGTATAACGCATGGCGGCGGGACTGTCTCCGTCCACAGAACCATAGTTACCCTGCCCGTCTACCAGCGGATAACGTAACGACCACGGCTGTGCCATACGTACCATAGCAAAATACACGGAAGAATCTCCATGCGGGTGATACTTACCGAGTACATCCCCCACGATACGTGCCGATTTCTTATACGGCTTATCCGAATTATTTCCCAACTCATTCATACCGAATAACACACGGCGGTGTACCGGTTTGAATCCATCCCTGACATCAGGTAACGCACGCGAAACGATAACCGACATTGAATAATCAATGTAAGCGGATTTCATTTCCTCCTCAATATTAATCTTAATGATTCTGTCTTCAGCCATTTATTTTTTAGCTTGGTGAAACTTCTTATTTATTTTAGAACTTGTGAAAAAATCGCACTAAATTACTGCTTTTTCTTGTAATATGAAAATTTTGATGTTCCTTTCTTTTCTGTTACAGCAAAAAAAGTCTCAAAAGATCGTTTTACGAAAAAAATGATCTTATTTTTAGGATTTTATGTGAAATGAGAACTATTTGATTTGTGCAAGGCTATCGCCTTGGAGGATATTTTTAAGAAAATTATAAATAGGTCAAGGCTATCGCCTTGGGATTATATCCTTTTTGCCTTGATGCAAAAAGGATCAAAAAAATCAAGGCTGCGTTCCATTGGCTAAAAAATACTGCGTTGCGGCTAAACGAATCGAACTCGCACCTCCGGTGCTCAAACAGCGCTTCGTTTTTAACGCCTC
>JAVBLA010000045.1:0-19550 GCA_031553775.1 Bacteroidales bacterium | reverse complement strand
AACGGGGAATCTTGGAAAACCCTACATCGGTGCGGAAAGTAAACCGGTTCTGGTTGTCCGTCCGTCCTGATTTTGTGGTAATGATAATAACCCCATTGCTTCCGCGGGAACCGTATATGGCAGTGGAAGAAGCATCTTTCAGTACCTCGATCGACTCGATATCGCTCGGATTCAAGTCGTTCAGGTCGGTGATGGCATCCATCATCCCGTCTACAACATATAAAGGTTCGTTTGTGGCGGAAATAGAACGGGTACCCCGGATCCTGATAGAAGTATTGGCCCCCGGCTCCCCGCTGGTAGATACAATCTCCGCTCCTGCTATACGTCCCTGTAACATCTGGTCGATACGCGGTACCGGCACATCCTTTACATCTTCCAGCCTGACAGTGGAAACAGATCCTGTCAAATCGCTTTTTTTAACGGCGCCATAACCGATGACGACAATCTCATCCAATGACTGAGGTGTTTCCGCCAGGGTTACATCGATGGTTTTCCGCCCTGCTACCGAAATCTCCTGTGTATTATAACCTACATAAGAAAACCGGAGCCTGGAGTTTATGTCCGGAACGGATATACGGTACCGGCCTTCGCTGTCTGTGATAGTTCCGGTAGTGCTGCCGAGCAGTAGAATGCTGACTCCGATCAGGGCTTCCCCGTCTATATCGACTACCTTTCCCTCGATTTCTATCTTCGACTGCAGGTCAGAAGCAACTTTACGGCTTTTATCCTGATTCCGGCTGATCAGGATATAACGGTCTTCAATTTTATAAGCATACAGTCCTTTCAGGGCCTGATCCAATACTTCGTTGATACTGGCCCCCCTTACTTTGACACTGACTTTTTTAGAGACATCTACCTGGTCATTGTTATAAAAAAACACAAACTCCGTTTTCTTCTGGATAACATTGAATAACTCTTCGAGGGTTGTATTCTTCATATCCATATCCAGTTTTACCGTTTGCGTATAACTTTCCTTAGCGAAGACACTACTGATGCCCAATAGGATGTACAAAACAATTAATCTCATGATACGACATCGTTTTTTTTGTGTTTTTCCTGCCCCAAACGGCAACTCCTTTTTCTTTTTTTTCATAACTTTGTATTATTAAAAATTTCAGCCCTTTTTGATCTTGTTTGAAGAGGTATCAAAACGGACAAGTAGGTTTTTAATCCCAACCGGCAGGCCTGCACGTCTGCCGGTTTTTTATCTGTGTACTATTATTTTATTTCCATCTTCCCTGAATTTTATATTGGTTACAAACTCTATTTGATTTAATAAATATTTCAAAGGACGATTTTTTTCCACACTGCCGGTAAATCTCAGATTCCGGATGGAAGGATCTTCATAGTCGATAGAACAATCATACCACCGGGATAAGATCCTCATGATATCGGACAAAGGCTGGTTGTTAAAAATAAATTCCCCGCGGACCCATGCTGTATAGATATCCGTATCTACCTTATATTTTTTCACGGACTTTAAGGTCTTATCAAAAACAAGATTATATCCCGGAGACATTTCATACGAAGAACCATCGAATTTTGTTTTCATTTCTACCTTTCCGGATACCAGGGTAGTAACCACCCCCTCCTCTTCGGGATATGCCGAAAGGTTAAAAGTAGTACCCAAAACCAGGATATCCAGATTTTCTGTTTCAACGATGAACGGTTTTTTATCCTTTGCCACATCAAAATAAGCTTCTCCCCGCAATTTTATCTTGCGTATATCTTCATCAAAAAAAGACGGAAAAATAATTTCGGAAGCAGCATTCAGATAAACCCGGGTGCCATCCGATAATTTCAATTCGTATTCCCCTCCCACAGGGGTCGCTATAGTATATAATTCGGCACCGGAAGACAGATGTTTCGGTTTCTGGTATGTAAGCCTGCCGGAAGTGTCATTATCGATAGATAACCCGTCTTTCTTCCGGATGGCAAATTGCTCATTGAGTTGCAGGGAAGATCCGTCGGGAAAGAACAGTTGGGCCTTTTTTTTACCGGGCTTAATTTCCTGCGATACCGGCTGGTCTTCTGTGAGACGGGAATTATCCTCCGGAGATATCTTCCAAAAATAGAACACTGAAGATGTGAAGACAGCAAATAAAAGTATGGATACATACTTCAGCCATACAGGATAAATCCTTTTTTTTCTGAATGATTCATCTTTAAAAATCACATCTGTTATCCTTTTATATACTTTATCCCGGTCAAACGATAAAAGATCGGCATCGTTTTCTGCTTTCAGGGATTGAAATAAAACGATATTATCTTCATCTTCCTCGAGCCAGGCCTTAAATACAGGATCGTCTTCCGGAAGTTCTCCTGAAAGTACTCTTGCAAGTAATTCCCACTTTGCATATTCGTTTTTAATCACTTTTAGCATACTGGCTTTTTATTACAAACACAAGGGTAGACGTAAAGTATTACCCGGTTCACATTTTTCAGAAAAAAATAACGCCGATCTTTTTCCGGATAATCCGGTAAGCCTTGGAAACCTGTACTTTCACCGTATTGACGGAAATACCGAATTTACTGGCAACCTCCGAGTATTTTTTCTTTTCAAGGGTTGCCATTACAAAAATCTTCCTGCATTTTTCGGGAAGTTCACTAATAGCGTTTAATAAATGTTTTTGCAATTCTTCAGCTTCTTCGCTCCGGGAATCCTCCTCAGACATCCCCATTAGGGTAACCTCATAGCCATAGACGTACCTTTCGTTGTCTCTCAGGTAATTGAGTGACGCATTATAGATGGAGCGATAGGCATAAGCCAAAAAAGAAGGATAGAAATCTAAAGACTCTTTTTTTTCCCAATACCGGATAAAAAAGTCCTGTACAATATCTTCTGAGGTTTCTTTACTTTTCGTGATTTTATATGACCAATTATACAATTTGGCACTATGCATATAAAACAAGGTTCTGAAAGCATCAGAACTACCCTGCTTTATTTTCAGTATTAGATGTTCATCTTTATAATTCATTCCTGATCAAAGCACAAATTATAGTATCATATTATAAAGATAACACAAAAATAAAATAAAGTATTACTTTGATTTTGAAATTAACATTACATTTTTTATCAGATAGTCATAAATAAAATCAGCCCCAGGAATAAGAAGGAACTCCCGGGGCTGAAAAACAATACAGGTAACTCTAATTATTAATTACATCTATCCTCAATGCATAGAAATAAGATCCTCCATACGCCGGAGTGGTCTTAAAGAACCGGGAAGAATTGGCAAATACATGATAATACTCTTCTTCGGCTTCCACTTCTACAAAATAAAAAATCTGAGGTGTTACATAATATGAATTTGCATTATCTCCGGAAGGGGGTGTATAGCGCGTTTGTGAAGGCAAAGATCCAGTCATAGAAACAGAAGTTAAACCCCCAATCGGGGAATTGGATTTTGAAAGTCCTATGTAACTATAATACGTATGCGGATTGCTTCCCTGACCGACTCTATCATCTACACGTGCGCTATATTTTGCGACAACCAGCCACTTTCCTTTGGTTAATCGTAAGGGATTTGTTGTAACATTAGTATTCACATTACCGTCTCCTCCATATATTGCGCTGTTATTTATTGTTCCGTAGATTACCGAAGATAAAGGTTTCAATGGTCTCCATGTAGCATTCCCCGATTGATCGGAAACCAATACATACCCTGCCTTCTCATTAGAATTACTGATACGTAATCCGGGCAAGGTGCTATCCGTATTCCGGATATCGACTTTTGCCTGCGGATCGGATGTCCCAACTCCGACATTTCCATTTGAAACAGAAAAAGTCTGGTCTCCACCGGTAGCATCAGAGACAATAAATTTATCATCTCCGCCAATCGATTCAACATTTAAATTGTTACCATTGAGACTCAACGTAGTTTCTTTATTCAGTTGTCCCCCAAGTTTCAATCCACCCTGAAGAGGATCGATTGCAGTCACACCGTTTTCCGTCAGAAGCCTGATCTGAGACGATTCAAGTGTTTTCCAGTCTGTTCCGGTCCAATATTCCATCAATCCGGTTTCGATATTATATACAACCAGGCCATTGGCGGCAGTTCTTTCATCTAATGGCTTACTATTTAGATCAACTTTCAAAGCATCACGATCCTGCTGCGTAAGCCGTGGCAGTCTGAAACCACCTAATTGTTCTGTTTTTTCCAGCTGAAGCAAGGAATATTCGGCAGGAACCTTACCGCTGTCTCCGATAGTCACTTGCGAAAATGTCTGTTGAAAATTACAAACTACAAGAAACAGAAATCCTATAAGATTATATATCTTCATATCATTGTTATTTTTTTTATTTTATATTTAATCAGACAATTTGATTGCAAATAAGAAACCATAAGAGTCAAAAGGAAGCACATCCGAATCATATTTATTCAGAGTAGCCCGCCTGGAAGCGATTGTTCCGGTATAAGGAGGGTTTACAAAAAGAGCGATAGGTGTGACTTCTGTGAATTCGGCATAAAATACAACCTGAGGCAATGAGAATCTAAAACCACCCACCTCTGTTTTTACGCCAGAAACAACCAAGACAGTTTGAGTTTCAACATTTTTTATTTTAGCCCATGTATATAAATTACCGCTATCATTATCGCCATTCGCAACATTGACCTTACCTACAATTAACCATTTTCCTGGTTCGCAGATAATAGAATCACTCACTTGCGTATCAATATTGAATTTTATACCTCCGGTAGGAGTACTTTTAATGTATTTTTTCCGGGTTGTTACATATTCCTGAATAGCCGACCAGGAAGCTTTTCCGGTATTGTCTAATGCTGTCATCACTTTGTTCAATCCCTGATTGCCGTCAACCAACCGCAAACCATCGGACGATTCCGGTTTTTGTATATGTAATTTGGCCGTTGGTTCAGAAATCCCTATCCCTACTTTTTTGTCCGTTACAGTCAGGTTTCCATTCAAATTTTTAACCTGAAATACGGGATTGTCTGTACTTCCGGTTACCTGGGTAATGTTTAATGTCTTTCCTTGCAGGTTGATAGTTGTCGGCTCAGTGAGTTCACCACCTAAGCCGACAATTGTGCTGTAGTTTTTATAACCTCCGGATTTTGATGTTAATCCGTTACCGGAGCTAAATTGAGGTTCAAGACCCGGAACCGAAACCCAAATAGTTCCGTTCCAGTATTCAATCACTTTCGTATCCGTATTGAAGATCGTAAGGCCTACTGCTTCAGGATCCGATGCAATCTTAGCATCCAACGATATTTTATCGGTACCGCTTAACCGTGGCAACTGGATTCCGGCTCCGTTCGGAAACAATGTCTTGTCATATTCTATTTGCAGCAGAGAATATTCGGCAGGCAGAATATCTTTCCCTATGGTTACCTGTGCATTAATAGATGCGATGGCAATGAATACCAAGTATAAAGCAATAAGAAATCTGTTAAATATTTTTTTCATATCTTTTTTATCATTCTGTTAAACGAATCGCTCTAAAATAAGAATCTCCAAATTGATCAGTATGTCCCCTCACATACACATTCGGATTCGTTGTTTCCGAAACCCTCAAATCCCCATACAACTGATAGAAAGCTTCTTCTCCCTGTACTTCCAGAATATACATGAGTTGTGGGGTTGTCACAATTTTCGTAATTCCTCCGTTTACATTTTTATAAGGCAATTGCGCTATGGTACAGATATCCATATTTTCGCCGACTTTTCTTAAGCGAATCCATGAATTATAGTAACTGCTTACATGGATATTGGATATGGCTACATACCGTGCAACTATCAACCAGATTCCTTTTGTCAGGCGGAGTGGCTCTGAGATGGCAACGGGAGTTTCGGTAGAAGCTGTCGAAGATATTATTTCTGAAACTTTTATACTACCATTGATCCGGTAAGGCTCCGGAGCCATTTTCACCCATCGGGCATTTCCCTGGTCATCCGATTTAAGCACCAAACCGGTTTCCGCTCCGGTAGAATAACGAAACCCTTCTCCCGACGCAGATTGTATATCAAGCAATGCAGTGGGCGTTTCCTTTCCTATCGCAACTCCGTCTTTCGTAACAGTTAATGCATTCGACACCGTAAATCGTCCGGTCGAAACATCAAAAAATAAATTGTTCGTTCCTTGTGCTATTGCCGTATTTTCTGTTAAATTACCTCCCAATTTAAAGTTCTCATTACCGGAAATTCCGTTTGTACTGTTCATTAGAGATAATCGGTTTTTCAAAGAAATCCAAACATTACCATTCCAAAATTCGAAACAATTTTCATCTTTATTATAAATAACCAATCCAGAGGCATCTGCATCCAAAGTAGATTCCAATTCGTTCCTTTCTTCAACGGTAAGATTAGGCAAACGGAGTCCTCCAATGCCTTTCATTTCTAAAACGCAGTAATCTTTCGGTGCGGAGTCAGTTCCTATGCTTACCTGCGAGAACAAATGTTCCTGACAAAAAGGCATTAAACTTAATATCAATAAACAGATTCTTAATTTCATGAGGCCATTCTTTTATTCATCATTTGTATAATATATTTCGATTCTTTCTATGTATTTTCCATAGAATTATTCCATAGACAAGCACCAGGAACAAAACAAAAATACAGGCATCCGATACAATAACAACACCGACAGGAGGAGTAGTTATATCCTCAGGATCGGTAGACGGGCCTCCGCCCGGGCCATATAGAATAGGAGAAGTATCGGAAAGCCCATTCTGGTTTTCGTCAAAAAAAACAGAAGATGGTAATTCAGAGTTATTGTATTCCTGATTGTCGGAAGGCAAAAAAAGAGTTCCTTCTTCGGTAGCGTACGATTGATCAATAATAAAAATCGTCAATATTAAATACTGAATAATTTTTCTTTTCATTATATTCCTTGTTTTTATTTACAAATCACCCTGGTGGTCATTGCATAATTTCCGGATAATTTTACGAGATAGACTCCTCTTAGTTCTGGCGATGAAATCCGGTAAGTTCCATACGTACTTGCGGGAATTATTGTTGCCTGAAGCATTCGTCCCTCCATATCATAGACTGAAAGTTGTGATGCGGTGTCAGTGCTTTTAAGCCCGCTCAGAATAAGATTATCCTCGCTATAATAAACCCGGATATTTTTCAAACCATTTTCTTCGATTCCCGTTTCCATCGAAACGAAGTGAAGGATAAAACGTTGATAAATATCATTAGGGTGTGTTTCGAATTGATAAGATCCTTCTTTTTGCAAATCAACAATATGACCGTTTTGAGTATCCTCCAACAGAACTACCTGTGGAGAATGAAGAGTTTCCATACGATGAGCAGACAATTCGACTTGTTTCGGCTCCAGGCAAGGAACCAGAGTCAGTGGAATCGATTGAGTATCCGCATTAATCACGTTTATGGAAAGAGCTTCCTCATCCGACGAATGAGTGTGTATCTGGCTGACTCCCCGGCTTTGGTTGAATAGTTTAAAGGCATCGTATGCATCTTTCGAGTCCGGATTTCCTTCCGGGCGAAATACAATACATGTTCTGTCAAATGCATCGGTATCCCGATCCCGTACCTCTATCAGAAGTTCATCATCCGTTTCATATGATTCATTACTCCGGAGAATATTCAAATTTCCGTGCGTTCTTTCCGATACAGGAATCCTGATATTTCCCGGTTTTTTAGCCCAAACCGCAAACATTTGCATCGGCTCGATCTGAATTTCTCCGTCATTGCCAATCAGGCTGAGGGTCGAACCCACCTTTTGTCCCACTAAAAATGATGTAGTAAAAGTAAATGTATGCATTGTACCGGGCTTATGTACCCCTATCCCAGAGTTAGGAACCCAAATGGCAGTAAACACATCCATCCCATCGTCGTCGTTCTGATCATGATTTCTGGAAACGCCCCATGGATCGGACGAAGCTTCAATTACATTTTCAAACAAAGTATTCATCCTTAAAGGCGTAGTAAACGGATTTCCCAGATAATTAAATCCTTTCTCAAGATTCACAGATACATCTTCCGTTTGTATCTGTTCCCCGGTATAAGCATCCGGCTTTGTATTTGCAAAAGACAGAGAGTTATTAAAATTGATCCGGTTCAATCGCAATAAACTCTGCATACGATCATCAAACAGTGCTCCCTGATAGTCTTCCAGAGGGCTGTAATGGTTACGGATTTCTGCTTCCGTGCTGTGGGGAAAAATGTCATGCCCTACAAAATATCCTTTCCCCGGAACCAAAGCATACAAAGGATTGGTTAATGGCCCGCTTCCGGCATATCTTTGCGCATTGGGAGCCATCAAAATATTAAACATAAAATAATCTGCATACATAGTTTTAAAAGGAGAAGAGAATCCGAAAAAACGCCCATCAGTATATTCTCCCTCCGGAGAACTCAATGCAAATTCCACTTCAATCACCCCTTTGTCTACAGGAGTATGCTTGTAAACAACCATATTATTTCCAGCTTTTATTCTTAAGTGAGCAAGTTGCGTTTCTACATTGCTTATTACACTCGACCGAAGGATCAAAGGCCCTTTTTTCAAATCAAGAAAATCAGCATCCATTCCCATATTAGATGCTAAAGAAACAGCATTCGGATTATTGATCTCCACAGAAGGAAAATCAATATAATTTATTGCCCGGTTAGCAACCCCTGTTATCTGCTGTTCTGTTGTTCCGGCAAAACGACATGTCCCGTTGGAAAGCTCGTTAAATACATTTCCCATGGTAATATCATTATAAAAATTACCTTTTATATCAATAATACCATTTTGTAATACATCTACTTTTCCTCCACTCATTCTCGCAGCACCCGCAATATACATGGAAACAGTCGACCCATTGGAACGTAATGCCATTTTCCCCGTATTTACCAGGTAAACATCAGAGGGGCTTTGTCCGAAGATGTTAAAAGAAAAGAGAAAGGCTACGGTTATTCCCAAAAATTGTTGTTCTATTTTCATAAGCAAATTAATTTAGTTAATGTGACAATACATGTGCGCCTACTCAAGATACCCAGTCATAGACTTTTCATTTTATTTTCAGGTTTGAATTTCCCTGTCCAATCCTATATACTGTTTGGAAATAACTACGTTACACATACATACATAAATACACACATAAATAAATACGTTTAAGGTTTTGATCTATTCATAAGAAAAACGAATCTCTTTTACATAGTATCAGAATTTATAAAAACCTCAACTTTCACAAGTTAAAGTTTCAATGTTATCCACTAACAGGAAACAGGATTGGAGGGAACTTCTTGCATCAGCATAAAGAGGAATGTAAGATGTAAAATTCAATAAATAAAGCCATCCATTTATTGTATTATCATCAGTTTTAACTTCACATACCCCTTCCTCTCAGTCCGACACTTGTTAAGTATCGGACTGTTAATTTCAAATTATTCAAACACATACAAATCAATAAGATGCATTATTATAAAAAAAGATTAATAATAACAAATAAAACATTTGTAAAACATACAACAATTAAGGATAAGTACATTAATTAAATATTTCTATCTATATATCTGGTTATCAGAAATTTACATATACACATAATATTATATTTGTTTATTTTTTAAAAAAACATTAATTAAACAACCTAAATATCAGACAGTTATGAGTTTTTGCAATTTAGAAGAACACTCCGTTTGTTATAACTACGACAATTCGGATCATGCGATGATAGACCTGTGGAATGTGAAAAAGGATGAGTGTCAGGAAGTGGTGTACCGCTATAACACAGTTGTTTTTATCCTTGAAGGGGAAGCGGAGTTTTTGTTCAGGGATTATCCCAGGAGCAATATCCGGGAAGGTTCTTTTATTTTCGTTCCCATTGGGACAAATGTGCGGGGTACGGCTATCCGTGACACGAAACTGCTGTTGGTACGGATGTACGACCATGTCCGCCTTTGTGAAAGTTACGGGATCAGGCAGCTGTTCATGGGAAGGGACAGGCGGTATTCAAACCCGGGGAAGGAACATTGCATACTGGAAGCCAAACCCGCAATCCTGACTTATATAGAAAGCCTCAGTCCCTTTATCAATGGGGACTTCCGGTGCCGCTATTACCATGACATCAAGGTGAAAGAGTTTTTTGTTTTGCTTAGAATTTATTACCACAAAGACCAATTAAGAAATTTTTTTCACAAAGTATTAAGTATCGATACAGCCTTTGTGGAAATTGTGAAGTATAATTACCAGGCATACAATACTGCACAGGAACTAGCCGAAGCGTTAAACTACAGTATTTCCGGTTTTTCAAAAAAGTTCAAGGCTATTTTTGGAGTTCCTGTGTACAGTTGGATGAAAGAGCAAAAGTCAAGGGCAATTTATAATGAAATCTGTACCGGAACAAAACCTTTCAAGGAAATAGCCAGCGATTACGGATTTGCCTCCTCCTCTCAATTTATCGATTTTTGTAAGACAAATCTCGGAAATGCACCTGGAAAAATCAGAAAAAAACCTTTAAATGGCTGATATTGTGATATTTTTTGATAATATTGTGAATTGATAATCCGGATTATATCCATACTTTTGCAGTGTGAGTTGAAAATTCTTGAAATTATCAGTCCGACACTTAACAAGTGTCGGACTGATAATTAAAATACAGCCCTTCAAGATACAAAGGTATGCAAATTTTTCATATTATCACATTTAAGCTTTGCGTTCTATTGCCTTTGTAATTATTATATTGGCTTCATCCAATATCGATTGATTGAACGAATCCAGATAGGAATAAGTAACTTTCTCCGAAGCATGTCCCAATCCTTCACTGATGACACCAATAGGCAGATTTTGCTGCTTGCCGATAGTAGCCCAGGAATGGCGGGCAACGTGTGTTGTAAGCGACTTATTGATCCCTGCCAGTTTTGCCAGTTCTTTCAACCGCCGGTTTTGAATTCGCATGGCCGTTTCGTATTGTGTTCTCCCTCCTCCATTATTATTCAAAATAATAGGGAAGATGTATTCCGAACATTCTACCATACCGGAAAAACTGTCCATAATGCATTGCATTTCCTGAGTCACTTTAACCTTAATCATTTGTCCTGTTTTTCTACGGAAATATTTTAACAGACCATCTTGTATCGCACTTTTTTTAAGATAAGCCATATCCACGAAACACATTCCACGAGTGTAAAAACAAAAGAAGAACAGACGCCATGCAAAATACAGGTTGACAAATCGAATGTATTCTGCTGATCCGGTCTGTAAAGATTTAATCTTTGTTTTCAAATCCAATTCGTACAATTTAGTAATTTCATCAACAGACAAAGCTCGTTTATTTGTTTTCTTGATACCGGTAAACACATCGGCGAAAGGATTTTCACGCCGGACATTAATTTGTTTATCTCTAACGGCTTTGTTGTAGAGAGAACGTAAATTACGCATATAATAGGAAATAGTATTAGGAAATTTCCCCTTGTGCTTCAGATGTATCTCAAATGACTTGATCAAGGTGGCATTGATATTGGAAAGGAAAATATCATGTCCGTTGTTGAATTTTATCAAACCCCTTGCAACGGTACGGTAGGCGTTAGCAGTACGATGTTGTTCGTTTTTCTCCAGACCTCTTGCGAGTAATTCGGTATAAGACAACAATTTGCCATTATTATTTTGCATCTGGTATTGTTTGATAATTTCCTCCCAGGTGTAATAGCCTCGCTTTTCAAGCATTTGAATTAACTCTTCAGCTTTTTTTTGAGCATCTCTGATCCGTTGTTCCATTTCCTCAAGATACACGATACGGGAAGGGTTATTTTCAGGATACACAATGGTTTGTTTAGAGTTATCCCATTCACTGGGAAAAAGACGCCCCGGAATTGTCGCAGTTTTAATTTTCCGTTGATGAATGATTCGTATATACAGACTGCCGGGGTAATCACCCATTCGGGTAGAGGGACGAAACACAAATGAAATGGATGGCATAATTATAGTGCTTTTATTTTTTTGCAAAATTAGCCAGTTTCATTTTCTATTATCAAAACTTACAATATACTTTTATAATATTTAACAAATTGCAACCTCTAAATACCCTCTAGTACTGTGTCAAGCCATAAATGACTCCCATTTTTCGTTATTACGAGGAGGAACAACGAAGCAATCCTTCAATGATTACGTAGATTGCTTCGCTATCTCTCGCAATTGACGCTTACTACATTTTCTATTGTACATAACACTAGCAATAGAGAAATAAATCAGCCCTGAAAATACAGAATATACTCTCAGGGCTGAAAAACAACATAGGCACTCAACTATTAATAATCTGTATTCTGCGGATCAAAATTAGTCCATCCCTTCATCCAGTTGTCAGCATCCGAATCGCTTTTGAAAGCACCGATATAATCTACTTTATCAAAGCCGGAAGAAAGTTTGGCATTGGCAAACAGATCGTTGGAGCTTTTTCCTGTCAGGGGGCTGCCGGACATCGGTCCGTAGTTAGGATTAGCCTGCAAGCTGTTCGGTTGTTTCAACATCAAAGCTGAAATGTTTTCATAATATTTATTTCCGGTCTGGGCCTTGAAATAAGTAGCCGAAAATGATTCCTTATTGGTGTCTTCATTCACTCCATCGGTAGAATACGCATCTTTCCAACTTTTATTTTTATCTGAGCCCAATACGGTCATTCCGGCGAAATACAGGTTGTTCAATATTAATTCACCATTGGTTGCGGCTCCCTGTGTATTTCCTTTTTCATTATCCAACAGTAAACCTACCGGATAGCCTACAGCTATAGAGTTAAAGCAATTCAATTTGGAATTCCGGCGGATCTGCATGGCAGCCTGATACACTCCCAGCTTGGAACCATTATTCGGATTATAACTTCCGCCATTAATATATTCGGTATTATTCGCAAAAACAGCATCCTGTCCTAACGGACCGATAAATGTTACATTACTGAAAACACAGGAAGTATTGGGACTGGCAGTCGTTCCGTCTTTGTTATTATCCGATTCGAAACCATTGGACAACGAGGTATCGGCAATTTTCGGGTGGCGGACACTCAACAAAAACTGCAGGTTACCGGAAAATCCGTTGTCGGTATCGAATTCGTCGTCCCATCCGTGGTAAGCCACTAAG
Source organism: Bacteroidales bacterium (assembly GCA_031553775.1). GTDB lineage: Bacteria > Bacteroidota > Bacteroidia > Bacteroidales > Azobacteroidaceae > JAISFI01. The sequence goes on along the minus strand of JAVBLA010000045.1, from coordinate 6,514 downwards.
TATTTACAGTTTACACATCCTCCGAACCACTCGTAAGAATCATCATTCGAATAAGAAACCTGAAGATGGTCTACCTGTGTGCCACGACCTACAGAACCGAAAGTAATACCATTGATTTCCTGATCGGTCGCAAAAGGGAAACCGGCGAATTCAACGCGGATATAACGAAGGATTCCGGAATTATCGTCGTCGTTGCTTCCACCGTGCGGACTGTTAGGTCCTCCTTCTATCGGCATGATCGTATTGTTATTTTTTGCTTTTCCACAAACGATCAACCCACCCCAGTCACCCGGTTTACGGCTTCCTTTAGCCTGGTTGGAAGTAAATATAATCGGTTGTGAGGCTGTACCTTCGGCATAAAGTTTACCTCCGGCCATTACAATCAAAGCAGCTTTGGTATCTTTATCTCCCCGGATAACAGTTCCTGCAGGAATAGTCAACGAAGAACCTGCGGTAACATAAACCCAACCTTTCATTACATACGTTTTTTTCTCCAGAGTGTAGTCGCCATTAATATAAAATTCCTGGGTCCCATCGCCAATTTCATTGCCATTAAAAATAATGTCACTGTCACCTGCAACCGGATCATCATTCTTATCGTCACCACAACTAACACTAATCATGGCCCAAACAGCCAACATAACCAAACCAAATAATCTGAATGTTCTCATTTCTTTTTTCATTAAAAAAACCAATAAATAATAATTCGCATTCTAATTTTCAATTAATCCCGCTTCGCGGTCTTGATCTCCTTCGCACCTCAGCCATGCAAGCAAGCTTGATGGCATTCGGTTTGTTGTCGATTCTCAATTTTCAATTTTCAATTCTTAAAAGTTTACCTTCAAACCCAGAGCCACATTCTGCCCAGGCTTATACTCTTTCGTTGTTTGCTCCCGGGTCTGCAAATCTCCATTGCTGTCGTAAAATTTAGGAAATTGCTTAAAAACAACTTTCTGAGCCAGTATATCACGGACAGATACCGTCAATTCAAACATTTTACCAAATTTTTTACCAATAGAAAGATCCAGTACATTCCGTGGCATTTCGTACATATCAGGCACATCGTTATTGATGCTTCCGCCTTCGCTCGTATCTACTTTTCCGATACCGACAATACGCTTGCCAATGATGTTGTACAACAAGGAAATATTCGTTTGAATCCGGTCGTTCTGATAGAAAAGTCCCGTATTCACGATATAGGGAGACTGTCCCTGCATCGGCCGGTCGTGCTCCTGGCTATCACCTCCGAACATCACTTTACTGTCTATCAGCGATCCGTTGAACAGGAAGGAAAAGTTATCCATTCCGATAAAATCAAGGCTTTTCCTGATATCCAGCTCTACTCCGAAATTATTGGCTTTCTCTGCATTTTCGAAGGTATAGGTATAGCTTCCTCCGGCATCTAAATAGGTCCATTCTATCGGATTCTTAAAATGCTTGTAGAATAAAGCCACCGATACAATTTCCGCAGGTGTGGGATAAAACTCATACCGGATATCGAAATTTTGTATTTTGGCCGGTTTCAGATCCGGATTCCCCATAATGGCGCTGAATAAATCGAAATCGTAATATACGGATGAAGATACTTCCCGGAATTCCTGCCGGTTCACGGAAGCCCCATAGGCCAGGCGAAGCAAATGCTTCTGATTGAAGTTATAGGTGGCATTTAGTGAAGGAAAAATATCCGGTTCGTCGTAAGTCGTTTCTTTGGTCTTCGTATCTTTGATAGTAGTATAATTAGTCAATGTCATCCGGTTATATTCGAAACGGGCACCGGCATACACGTTGAACTTACCCAATGGCAGGTTCAGGGCCAGGAATGCAGCTCCCAGCTGATCGGCACCCTTGTAGCTGTTCCGGTTATCGGTATCTTCATAGACATACAATTTATCCGAACCGTAATTCTGTGAAATCAGAATAGAATCCACTACATTCCGGTAAGGAAAATCACCGGAGAAAGCGCCGTCTTTCCAACGATAGTAAAAGGCCCTGGTATTATACTTCCGGGTACGGTATTCTCCATAAATTCCGGTTTTCAACAAGGGTTTGAACTGGTCGCTCACGTTTATATTCCGGTCGTAATTCAATGCCAGAGAATAGATATATTCATCCAATTGGATAAAATCCCGGAAGATTTCGTTCTGATCCACATGCATTTGCCCGAAATGAGGATCGTCGGCAAAACCGTTCTCTTCCCGTTCTATAATTCTCCGGTCGGGTTGGTTTTTGTTGGAATAAGAGAACCCTAACGTCCAGTTCATTTTATTGACTTCAGAGAAAGTATGACTTCCGGCCAACTGTCCGCAATACGCCAAACGGCTACTGTAAAGATATTCCTGTTTATCCTGATTGTATAAGCCGCTGATATACTGGTATCCTTCCCTTTCAGTGTATTTATTCCGTCCCAACTGGTTGAAGATATTCCGGAGTTCGAACCGGTTGTTTCCATCGGAAATGAAGGTAACATTCAACAGGGCACCGAGTTTAGCATCGTTCAGATAAACATTATCGGTATATTTGTACAGGTAAACCGGTTTGTCATTGCGGGAATCGTACACGCCATAGCGGGAATTCTCCATATCGACATAAGTACGGGTGGTATAGCTGTAATTGATTGCTCCGATCAGTCCCAGTTTCCGACCTTCTTCAAAATCATATTTCCGGTTAACGGTCATCGAAAACCGCTGATCAGGAATCGGTTGTTTGGTGTGGACCGTCCAGTCGTTGTTAAAACCCTCGCGTGTAGCCTTGTCTACCTGCGTCGCATTATTATTATCTAAGCGGTAAGGAACGGCTGACTTCAAACTCCGGTGACCGTTGTCAAATCCGAGGAAGTCCATAGAACTTCCCCGGTTGTACTTATAGTCGTGAAATTGCGTTTCTGTGTTGATATTCATTCCGTAACTCAATTGGAACAGGTTTTCGGAGGGCATGTTTTTAGTCTGTATTTTGACGAATCCTCCGGAGAAATCGGCAGGAAGTTCCGGAGAGGGAGATTTGACAATGGTGATATTCTCTATCTGGGAACTGGGGATAATGTCGAACGAAAAAGCGCGGGAATCGGCTTCTGATCCGGGAACAGCACTGTTATTGATCCATACATTATTATACCGTTGCGCCAAACCACGTGATACGATAAATTTATCGTCGATAATCGATATACCTGGAATCCTTTTAATGACTTCTGCCGCATCCCGGTCCTGCGTCCGGGTGATTTGCTGTGAAGAAACGCCGTTGGATACGGATAAAGAAGATTTCTGGGCGCTTAACATATACAGTTCGGAATCCATCTTGCGGATAGCACTCACCGTCACCTCTTTCAAAACAGTAGAAGATTCTTTCATCCCGATATTAAGGGAAACAGTTTTTCCTGGAGATGAAACGACATCCGTCAATTCTTCGGTTTCATAAGAGATATAACTGGCTTTGAGGATATACTTTCCGGAAGGGATTCCTTCCAACCTGAACTTTCCATCTAAATCGGTGCTGGCACCTTTTTTCAGAGACTCCAATAATACAGTTGCTCCTACAATAGACTCTCCTGTTTTTTTATCCGTAACAATCCCTTCTATGGTTCCGGTTTGTGCACTCAGGGTTGTTATTATCAAAAAGAATAAACTTGCAATACTGATTTTTTTAATCATACGAATCCTTCATAATTTCAGGTGCAAAGGAAATGGGATTCTGTTTTGATTTGATTAAGGGTTTGTTAATTTGAGGTTTCGTGTTTGTGATATTGGGGTTAAGGGTTCTGTATCTTCGGTTTTTAGATTTCGGCTCTGGTCTTCTCCCGGTATTTATTAGGTGTTATGCCTGTTTTTTTCTTGAAAGCAGTATTGAAATAAGCTGGTGTTTCAAAGCCTAAATCAAATGATATAGTGTCTTTATATGTATTTTTGATATGAAAGGAAAAATCTACTCCTCGTTTACGGATAATTTCTTTTGAGAAAAATTGTAATGCATAATATTACTCTCACAACAAGAATTATTTGTCATCAATATGATTTTTTTATCGAGATTTTTTCTTAAACAGCATGGATCATCCCCCAGTTCAATTAAATTTATCAGTACTATTTTTTCTCCTTTTTTATTGATATATCCCAAATATTGCCTATCCCGAGAAGTAATATGTTCCATCCATTTATCTCTATTTTTACGAAATTCTTTAAAATATTTTTTTTCTTCCTTTTTCAACTTGTCCCAATTATTAGCATCTGAATTGTTTCTTTTCAATTCATACATTTCTTTAAACCGCAATTCCATAAACGTTCTATTTACTTCTATGTAATTAGATAATAATTCAGTTTCTACCTCCTGTATTACAAGAGAATCCAGATCGAATCCTTTTAGATTTTCTTTGCAGAAATAAGTATCTGCATATTCTTTTGGAAAAATATATCCTTTATATTTGTTTAGTTGGATAACTTTAACTTTATATTTTTTTTGTGGCACCATGATTTCTGGGAGGCTTATATTCACAGAATCTGTATTGCTTTTCACAGACTCAGTTTTCTTATTTTGGGCCTTGATCTCATACAATAAAAAAAACATCAAGATGAAAAGAAAAAATTTTGATGGCATATTTGTATTATTTGTATTATAAACTTACATAACAATTATATCATTTCTATTTTGCTAAGAAAATTATTGAATCGAACGCATTCTATATTTATGATTGTCTGTAGCAACTCATTATTATCTTCCTTTTATTCGATTTAGAATAACATCTATCCTGTAATTTTTATTATAAAACACACTAACACCATTATTCAAAATTCTTGAAGGTTCCCAACCTCTCAATCCTTGACTGGAATAATGCGTTCTGAGAGGCAAATTAGCATCTGCTCTCATTTTATTTTCCATATGGGTAGCATATTTCTCTGTTGATAGCAATACTTTTCCATCAGGTTGTATTAACCATGGTATACTTGCTTGTGCGATACCATTCTTTTGTATATCTTGTTGATGTGCTAGCTCATGCCCAATATCCAACCAGAATGGACTCTTTTGCAGCCCCAGTTCTGTGGCAGGGGTTGCTTGCGTTTCAATGCAAGCAGACCCTACCTTAGGGGGCGGGTGGGTGAGAACCGACAAACTATTTTCCCTTACTAATGATACAATTAAAATGTTTTAAGCATAATCGAAGCTCTTTTGCTCCTTTCAATAAGTTTTGCTCTATTCCACTTTTTGCATTGTATTTGGCAAAATATTCAGCATTCAATTTGATGTCATCTTTATTTACTTGTGGCATTATAAATTTATTGAGTAGTTTTAAGTGCAGCGTTTTTGTTTTGTCATCATAATCTGGCATTTTCCCATCTTGTAACATAAAAACAATAACTTCTAAATGGTCTTCTATGTTTTCATATGAAATAGAAACTACTTTTTCTTTATTCTTGAACTCTATATCATAGAAAGCATTACCATTAATAGTTTCATTTACTTTCTTAAAGTCAAATTCCGTTTCAAGAAAGGAATAGAACTGTTTCACGACCTTTATATATTCTTTTCCCTCTATCATGGCACTATAATTTGAAATGCATTCGGATGAAGTTGTAAATAATTCTTCATCATATTCTGCTCCATTTGATAAAAAATGCTGGGATTAGTTCTCATTGGGTCAAGTCCAATATCTATAATGGGTCTGCCACTTCGCATTTGTTGTAATATCCATTGACGATTATAGGTCATCATTTGGCTTGTTACTTGGTCAGCAGTCCCGGTAAATTTTGGCATATTATTTAAAGTTACTGAACCTGGACGTTTTGCAGCTTCCATGCTAACACGTTTCATTCCTTCTCCAACAATTGTTTGTCCCGTCTTAGTGGCAGCTTCTGCTGTCACCACAGTTTCCTCCACCACCGTTACCGCCGCTGCCGGTTTCAGGGCCGATTTCAACAACTTCCCTCCCATTCCGGCAGATGCCGTTGCTCCAGCTACCTGCGCATCTATAAACATTTCTCCCACTGCCTTACCCGTAGCAGAACCATCACCTCCGCTTTGAACTTCATTGACAGCTGTAGTTGCTATATTTGCCATCGTTAAAATCGGCACGGAAGATACCAAAATACCTTTTACCGCTTCCTTTGGATTTTCTGCTATTGACTTTACCGTTTCAACCGGATTGGCAACTGTTTGTACCAATCCATCGTACAGGTTTACATAAGCATCTCCAATTCCCCTTATAAAATCGCCAAATCCCTCTCCCGTCGGATCAACATATCTTAAAGGGTTATTTCCGCAGAATGCATACGGACTCGTATCATAATACTTCTCACACAACGGATCGGCTGTTGGCCATATCATCCCATCATAAAACCTCGCTCCATGATCATACAGGTTGATCCCGTGCATTTTGTCGAACTCCTTATTATTGTACTTGAAACGATCAGGAGTGTTGTCCCCCAAAATGCTATAAAGAGAAACCGTCGATTCGGTAACCGGCATCCCGAATGGGTAGTAATGTGTTTTCTCCAACAAGAGCATACTGTTGTTCTGCTTCTTCATTGTTACC
>JAVBLA010000046.1:0-43594 GCA_031553775.1 Bacteroidales bacterium | reverse complement strand
GCAATTTTAAAATATATCTCTAGAATACACTGGTAGCAACTTAATTAAGAGAATGACAGCTGAGAAAGAATTTTTATGCAGTTCGACATATTGAAAACCATCTGAATTAAAGGCATATGGCGTTCTTTATCGATCACTCTCCGGTAAATACGACCGGTGGTAATATTATTTGCTTTGGTAGTGGGAATATTCAGGAAGCGCTCATAATGTCCCAGGTCAAGATCAGCTTCGTGTCCATCGACAGTTACATAACACTCTCCGTGCTCATACGGATTCAGTGTTCCCGGATCGATATTCAGGTAAGGGTCGAACTTTTGAATAGTTACGCTATACCCTTTGGCCTGCAGCAGTTTCCCCAACGATGCTGCGATGATGCCCTTTCCTAATGAGGAAATAACTCCACCTGTTACGAAAATATACTTTGTTTCGCTCACTGTAGTAGGCTTTAATTTTTAGAATTACAAAAACATGCAAAAATACTATATTTTGACTAAACTAAAAAACTAAAATATCCTAAAAGTTTTGCCGGAGAAAAACAGATTGTGTACTTTCGCATAACAAAAATAAAAACATTTTATGTATGTTTTTCAAAAGGATCCTTATATTACCAACGCTTCTTATTGCTTTTTTAACGCCATATAGTATCCAGGTACAAGCGCAGTATCATGCAATCAAACCGGATTCGGTAATAGATTTCAGGCAGGATTACCAGCATTATTTCAAAAACAGCATTTTGATGCCGGATTCAAATTTTATATACGACCACTACAGTGAGGATGAACTGGTGATCGACCCTGCTTTCTTACCTGTAATTTTTACAGGACAAATTCTCCCGGAAACATACGAATTTACCTCTCCGGTTCAACTGTATAAAGAACCGGCATACATACCGGAACAAGAACCCGTCCAACTATTTGAAGACAAAATCTACCGGCAGGAACTGGACCGGCAGGCATACCTTTATTATACCCTGCATGCTCCCACTTCCGTTAAATATTCCAGGAGTACGATGCCTAAAGATATTCCTGTCGCCAAAGAAATTAAGGTAAATCCTTTCAAAAATATTTTTCATGTAGAAAATGAAGTAGATTTCGCCAATTCGGGAAAACCATCCATATCGCTACCTAAAAGAAGGTATTATACCGCCAGTTATGAAACATCTATTCAATTTTCTCAGAATTATATCTCTGAAAACTGGTACAAAGGGGGAAACAGCAATTTGAACCTGATATGGATCAATAAGTTCAAACACGAATATGAAAAAGACAAAATAAAAATCAGCAACTCGATAGAGTATAAGCTCAGCACCTATACATCATCTGTCGACACATTACGTCCCTACCGGATCGGGGATGATGCGTTTTCTATTATCAGCAGCTATGGTTACCGGGCTTTCAGCAAGTGGTATTATTCATTGAGTTTAGATTTCAGGACACAGTTCTTCAATAATTACTACGAAAACAAGACAACCAAAAGTTCGGCATTCCTCTCTCCTATGGGACTCAACCTCGGTTTAGGGATGGAGTACAAACTGAATAAAGAATTACCCCCCGTAAGATACCGGAAAGTAGACCTCTCCATAAACATAGCTCCCTTTTCTTATAATATGAAATATCTACTGGATGATGATGTCGATAAAAAGAGACATGGTTTCAAACCGGATGAAGATTTCATAAAGAATATCGGATCTAAAATCATTGCAACCATGCAGCTTAACTTCAACAGAAATATCAGCTGGAATTCCAAATTTTATTATTTCTCCAATTATGAAAAAGTAGAGATGGAATTTGAAAACACACTAAACCTGGCCCTCAGCCGCTTCTTTTCTACCAGAATATACTTCGATGTACGCTTCGACGACAGTGTGATCAAAGCCGATCCTTCCGATTCTTACTTTCAATATTATGAAATCCTGAGTTTCGGATTCAACTACCGGTTCTAAAACAATCGTGTGCGCACACAATTTTTTTGGAATATGCTATATATTTCATAAATATCACTATCTTTGCCGGTGAATTGCTATCTCGAGATTACAACATGAGCAAAAATATAGCACATGAAGGTGTCATTATCGGTATCCGGTCTAATATCATTTATGTACGGATTATACAGCAGACTGCTTGCAGTGATTGTCATGCAAGAAAGGCCTGCCATGCCTCCGATAACCAAGAGAAAATAATCGAGATCACCCATTTTTCAGGCAATTACAAAGAAGGTGATAAAGTTTTGATTACCGGAAAAACATCGATGGGTCTACAGGCAGTAGGATTTGCATTTGTCTTTCCTTTGGCCATCATGACGATCCTGTTAATCTTTGCCGTCCGGTCCGGTTTGAGCGAAGGATTTTCAGCACTTATAAGCATTGCTTCACTGGTGATTTATTATTTTATCATTTATTTTTTCAGAAATAAATTCAAACAGAAGTTTACTTTTTCAATCCAATAAATAATACCTATGGACATCATACTGCTTGCTATTGTTTCGTTAGGATCGATCGGTGCGATCGGATCGGTCGTCCTGTATGTCGTTTCCAAGAAATTTGAAGTTTACGAAGATCCTAAAATTGCCGAGGTACAGGATGCTCTCCCTGCCGCCAATTGCGGAGGATGCGGATTTCCTGGTTGTTCCGGTTTTGCAACCGCCTGTGTAAAAGCAGACTCTCTGGAAGGACTTTTCTGTCCCGCAGGAGGCAATGAAACCATGGATAAAGTAGCTGTCATTTTAGGAAAAACAGCACAGACATCAGTCCCCATGATTGCCGTGGTGCGCTGTAACGGAAGTTGTGAGAATCGTCCGAGAACCAACTGGTACGACGGCGCTTCCACCTGTTCCATTGCCTCTTCGTTATACGGAGGTGATACCAATTGTTCATTCGGCTGTCTGGGAATGGGTGATTGTGTAACTGTCTGCACTTTCGATGCTATCCACATCAATCCGGAAACTTTATTGCCGGAAGTGGACGAAGATAAATGTACCAGTTGCGGAGCCTGTGTAAAAGCCTGTCCGAAATTACTGATCCAATTGAGAAAAAAAGGCCCTAAATCCCGTAGGATCTATGTCAACTGTATGAATAAAGACAAGGGTGCACCAGCCAAAAAAGCCTGCAACGTAGCCTGTATTGCCTGCTCCAAATGCCAGAAAGCCTGTCCCTTCGAGGCGATTACCATAGAAAATAACCTGGCGTATATCGACGACGACAAATGCCGTTTGTGCCGGAAATGTGTGGATGAATGTCCCACTTCTGCCATCCGGGAATTGAACTTTCCACCGAAAAAAGAAAAGACCGCAACAATAACCGAAGAAACTGCATAAAACAAACACTTATGTTAAAAACATTTCGTATCGGAGGTATTCATCCTGATGAGAATAAACTGTCTGCAGGAAAAAAAATCGAGCAACTACCATTGCCGCAACAGGTTGCGATCCATTTATCGCAGCACATCGGGGCACCGGCCAAAGCATTGGTTGCCCGTGGAGATGAAGTAAAAGTGGGGACACTTATTGCAGAATCCGGAGGTTTTATCTCTGCCAATATCCATTCTTCCATATCCGGAAAAGTGAATAAAATAGAAGATGTAACCGACTCCAGCGGCTATAAAAGACCGGCTATCATTATCGATGTAACAGACGATATATGGGAAGAATCCATCGACCGGAGCGAAACGCTGGTAAAAGAATCAAACTTGTCTTCCAAAGAAATTCTGGAAAAAATCAAAGATGCCGGGATCGTAGGGATGGGAGGCGCTACTTTCCCGACACACGTCAAACTTTCTCCTCCTCCGGGAAATAAAGCGGAAGTTCTGATTATCAATGCTGTAGAATGCGAACCTTATCTTACCGCAGACCATATGCTGATGTTGGAAAAAGGAGAAGAGATCATGGTAGGTATTCAACTTCTGATGAAAGCCTGCTATGTACAAAAAGCATTGATCGGCATTGAAAACAATAAAAAAGATGCGATTACACACCTGAGTGTATTAGCTGCAAAATATCCGGGCATAGAAGTGGTTCCTCTAAAAACCCGCTATCCGCAGGGAGGTGAGAAACAACTGATAGATGCCATGATCCGGCGGCAGGTAGCCAGCGGGGCTTTGCCTATTTCCGTTGGAGCCATTGTACAAAACATAGGAACCGCTTTCGCTGTGTATGAAGCTGTACAAAAAAACAAACCACTGCTGGAAAGAGTAGTAACGGTAACCGGCAAAAGCGTTAAAAATCCCTGCAATGTAAAAGCCAGGATCGGCACTCCCATCAGTGAGTTGATCTCTTATGCAGGAGGATTACCGGATGATACGGGAAAAATTATCGGAGGCGGCCCCATGATGGGACGTGCCTTATCGGATATTAATATTCCGGTCACCAAAGGAAGTTCCGGCATCCTGCTCATACCCACCCTCGAAGCACAACGTAAAGCCATGAGGAATTGTATCCGTTGTGCCAGGTGCGTGGATGTATGTCCGATGGGACTGACTCCTAATTTCCTGATGACGGTAACAGAGTTTTCCGAATGGGACCAGGCAGAAAAAAACCGGATTACGGATTGTATCGAATGCGGGTCCTGTAGTTATACCTGTCCCGCAAGCCGCCCTCTCCTGGATTATATCAGGTTGGGAAAGGGCAAAGTAATGACCCTTATCAGAAACAGAAAACAATAAATAAATATATGGCAGAAAAATTGATCATATCTCCTTCTCCCCATATCCATAGCGGAGACAGTGTAGAAAAAAAAATGTACGGAGTGCTGATTGCATTGATTCCGGCATTCATTGTTTCTTTGGTATATTTCGGACTGGGGGCATTAATTGTCACTCTGGTATCCGTATTATCCTGTGTTATTTTCGAATACCTGATCCAACGTTTCCTGATCAAGGGGAATAGAACGGTATGCGACGGATCTGCGGCCCTCACAGGTCTATTGCTGGCATTCAACCTGCCTTCCAACCTGCCTGTCTGGATCGTTATCATCGGTGCATTGGCAGCTATCGGCATCGGAAAGATGTCGTTCGGCGGCCTTGGTAACAATATTTTCAATCCTGCTTTAGTCGGACGGGTATTCCTGCTGATCTCTTTCCCTGCACAAATGACGGTATGGCCCCAACCTGGGCTTTTTCCCGCTACCTATACCGATGCAGTGACCGGAGCAACCACTTTGTCGATGCTCAAAGGACATTTCGGGGAACTCCCCTCGTACATTTCCATGTTATCCGGTAAAATGGGAGGAAGCCTCGGGGAAGTCAGCGCCATCGCCCTGACACTCGGATTGATCTATATGTTATGGAGAAGAATTATCACCTGGCATATTCCTGCATCGATTATTTTGACTGTATTGGTCTTTACCGGCATTATGTATGGCATTGATCCCTTGAAATATGCAAATCCTCTGGTGCACCTGTTATCCGGAGGCTTATTGCTGGGTGCTTTTTTCATGGCAACCGATTATGTTACATCGCCTATGAGTAAAAGCGGTATGATCCTTTATGGGATAGGGATCGGAGTGATTACGGTGGTTATCAGACTATTCGGAGCTTATCCGGAGGGTATGTCGTTTGCCATCCTGATCATGAACGCCCTCACTCCGCTGATCAACACCTATTGCAAACCTAAAAAATTCGGGGAGGTAATAAAAAATGGCTAAACTGAAATCATCATTAACCAATATGTTCCTGTCACTCACAATTATTTGTGTAACAGCAGGGGGAATCCTGGCAGTTGTGAACCGGGCTACCAGTGAACCGATTACCCTATCCAAAAAAGCCAAGTTGGAAAACGCTATCAAAGCGGTAGTTCCGGAATTCGACAACTCTCCTACGGAAGAAGCTTACATGGCTGCCGCAGGTTCCGGAGATTCCTTAAAAATTTATCCGGCTAAGAAAAACGGGCAATTGGTGGGTGTTGCCATAGAAAGCAATTCCATGAAAGGATTTTCCGGAGAAATCAATGTAATCGCCGGCTTCGATACAGAAGGAAAATTATACAATTACTCTGTTCTTCACCATGCCGAAACCCCGGGTCTTGGTTCCAAAATGGAAGAATGGTTCCGGGCAGAAAAAGGTCACCAGAATATCCTGGGAAAAGACCTGTCAAAAGGAAATCTTCGGGTAAGCAAAGACGGAGGAGACGTAGATGCCATCACTGCCGCCACGATCAGTTCAAGGGCTTTTTTAGATGCCATCAACCGGGCTTATGCCGCTTATTCAGGAGATACGGACGCTACATCATCGGCCACATCCGATGCCGCTTCAGGAGCGACCACCCATACGGAACCCGGAATTCAGGAGACAGAAAATACGGATGCCACATCCGGAGCTACAGAACCGGCTGCCGGTGACTCATCAGCCATCAAGAAAGGAAGACAACCATGAGAAACCTGAGAATCATTCTGAACGGAATCATCAACGAAAATCCGATATTTGTCTTATTATTAGGCATGTGCCCTACCCTGGGGACTACCTCATCCGCACTCAACGGAATGTCGATGGGACTGGCAACAACTTTTGTGCTGATATGCTCAAACTCAGTTATTTCAGCCATGAAAAACCTGATACCCGATCAGGTACGGATACCTTCTTTCATCGTACTGATAGCCACCTTCGTAACTATTGTGCAAATGACCATGGAAGCTTATGTACCTGCCCTCTTCAACAGCCTGGGGTTATTCATTCCCCTGATTGTTGTCAACTGTATTGTATTGGGAAGAGCCGAATCTTTTGCTGCCAAAAGTAAGGTTTTCCCTTCTTTTTTAGACGGATTGGGCGCCGGACTTGGTTTTACACTTGCACTGACTATTCTGGGCACTGTACGCGAGCTATTGGGAACAGGAAAACTATTCGGACTGACAATCTATCCGGAATCTTTCGGTTCCCTGATTTTTATCCTGGCACCGGGAGGTTTCATTGCTTTAGGTTATCTGATTGCAATTGTCAATAAACTGAAAGCCAAAAGTTCAAACTAAAAGAAAGACTTAAAATCAGAAGATTATGGAATATATCTTGATATTTATTGCTGCGGTTTTTGTCAACAACATTGTATTGGCACAGTTTCTGGGGATTTGCCCTTTCCTGGGAGTATCGAAGAAAGTGGAAACTGCCGTGGGCATGTCGGCTGCCGTTGCTTTTGTAATGACCATTGCCACAATAGCAACTTTTCTGGTGCAAAAATATGTCCTGGATGCTTTCGGACTGGCTTATATGCAAACCATTTGTTTCATTCTGATCATTGCCGCTTTGGTACAAATGGTAGAAATTGTCCTCAAAAAAGTATCCCCGGCCTTGTATCAGGCCCTGGGGGTATTCCTTCCACTCATAACGACTAACTGTACTATCCTGGGTGTAGCATTGATCGTTATCCTGAAAGATTTCGATCTGGTTACCTCTGTGGTATATGCCATTTCTTCCGCCATCGGCTTCGGACTGGCGCTGATCATATTTTCCGGTATACGGGAGCAACTGGCACTGACGCATGTCCCCAAGGGAATGCAGGGAACACCGGTTGCGCTTGTTACTGCAGGGATTTTGGCTATGGCGTTTATGGGGTTTAGTGGGATCGTTTAAGTATAAGAATTAAGAGTTAAGAGTTAAGAATTAAGAGATTTTTCTTACATTTGCACCTCAGTTTATTATGACAAAACAAGCATGTAGCCCATGCCCTAACATTTAATTAAAATAGCATGAAAGGAAAAATTCTCGTAACCGGAGGTGCCGGTTATATTGGTTCCCATACCGTAGTAGAGTTGCAGAATGGAGGATATGAAGTAGTTGTGATCGACAATTTGTCAAATTCCAATGCGGATGTGATAGATGGTATCGAAAAAATTACCGGTATCCGGCCTGTTTTTGAGATACTTGACTGTAATGACAAAGATGGCCTGAAAAGATTATTTGAAAATAACAAAGGTATCCGGGGAATAATCCATTTTGCAGCCAGTAAGGCGGTAGGCGAATCTGTTCAGAAACCCTTGCTTTATTACCGGAATAACCTGGTTTCTCTGATCAACTTACTCGAGCTAATGCCGGAATATGGAATCGAAAACATTGTATTTTCCTCATCCTGCACCGTTTACGGTCAGCCGGATATACTGCCGGTAGACGAAAAAGCACCTATCAAACCGGCTTTGTCTCCTTACGGAAACACCAAGCAGATCAATGAAGAAATCATCCGGGATACCGTGTATGCCAACCCGGCTATCCGGAGTATCATTTTAAGATATTTCAACCCTATCGGAGCACATCCTTCTGTAGAAATCGGAGAATTACCTAATGGGGTACCTCAGAACCTGATCCCTTTTCTTACCCAGACGGCTATTGGTATCCGCAAAGAACTGAGTGTGTTCGGCGATGACTACAATACGCCCGACGGATCCTGTATCCGGGATTATATCAATGTAGTCGACCTGGCTAAAGCACATGTGATCGCTGTGGAACGTATGTTGGAGAAAAAATCGGAACAAAATGTGGAGATATTCAATTTAGGTACCGGAAGAGGTTTGTCTGTTCTGGAACTGATCAAAACATTCGAAAAGGCAACCGGCGTAAAAGTCAATTACAAAATCGTAGATCGCCGGGAAGGTGATATCGAACAGGTATTTGCTAACCCCGATTTTGCCAATAATGTACTAGGCTGGAAAGCAAAAGAATCTGTTGAAGATACGCTGCGTTCGGCTTGGGAGTGGCAGGTTCGGCTTCGGGAGAAGGGAAGCATGTAGGAATTAAAAACTAAAAACTAAAAGTTAAAAACTAAAAATTAGAGTTAAGGGTTGGTGTTTCTGGAAATAGAGGCATTAGCTCTTTTCTTTTTTTAAATCTCTTTCGATTTTGGGATCTTTACTGTCATTTAGGAAGTTAATTCCTGATTTTTAGTTTTTAACTTTTAGTTTTTAGTTTTTTTCAGAATTTCACCGTAACATTAGCAAGTATGTTCGTTCCCGCCTGTGGAAAATAGCGAAGGTCATTGCCTCTGGTACGGTTTTCTCCGGTTCCCTGATACCAGGTGTACCAGACGTATCCGTTTGTTTCATATTTTTCGTTGAAGAGATTGTTTATCAGGATATTGAAAGATAGTGATTCGAGGCCTTTCGGATGAAAGGCGTATCCTAAGCGGAGGTTGCTGACAAAATACGGATTGATTTTCCGGTCTTCGCTTTCCGAGTTATCTATGTATTGTTTTCCTACATAATTAGATTGCAGGCCGGCTGACCAGGGGCCGTAGTTCAATGAAAACAAGCTGTTGGCCAGGACTTCCGGAGAAAAGGAAATATCAGTGGTTCCCAGGTAGTTGGGTTCGTAATTTCCCGTTTCCCAATCTTCTACATATTCCGTGTAATTTTTTATTTCGTTTTTGCTCAGGGTAAGGCTTCCATCCCATCTGATCCAGGGTGCTATTTGGGTTCCGAGACTAAGCTCCACTCCCATCCGGTAGCTGTCGGGGACATTAGAGGTGAGTGGCTCCCCTATTTCATTTACATTTCCTGTCAGTACCAGTTGGTCTTTGTATTTCATGTAATACAGGTTCAATCCGGCGGAGAAAACAGGGTGACGGAAACTGTAGCCGACTTCATAATCATAGAGTGTTTCGGGTTCAGGATTCTTATTATCTTCTGCATCGGTATAATTGTTCCGGTTCGGCTCCCGGTGACCTACAGCGAAAGAGGCAAAGACATCGTTCGATGCATTGATCCTGTAAAATAACCCGGCTTTCGGATTAAAGAAACCGAACTTTTCATGAACATCCAGGATTTGCATGGCTTGTGTTCTTTTATCGTATGTATCATTCTGACCTTCAATCCGGTAATCGATAGCACGATATTGCATATCGGCATAAAGGTTCAACTTTCGGAAAAGAGTATAATTTGCTTTCAGATAGATATTTCCATCGGCTTTTTTTCCTGTGCTTCGATAATACTCATGTTCCGGGAAAAACCAGGCATCTCCGGCATAATTTTTCACCCAGATTACCCGTCCGAAATGATTTCCGTCGTAATAGTTAGCACCTCCTCCCAAAGAAACATTCCATTGCTTCCGGTTATAATCCAGGGAAAAAATCATTCCCCCGAAGTGATTATCTAAATGTTTTTGCCTGACAATATCACTATCAAAAACGCTATCTCCTTTATATACAAAAGGTTGAAGACCATATTTTTTCAATGCGACTCCCCCGTCTCCTTTGTATTCTTCATAATATCCTTCTCCCCGGGTATAATGCAATGCCATGTTCAATTTCAGGAAAGGATTTAGCAATTGCAGTAGACTTAACTGATAATTCGATTGTAGATAATTATCGGTCTGGTTATCATAGTAGATCTCTTTTCCCGAGGCATCCTTACCCATTAATCCACAGGAATTATAAGTTCTGTTGGTTTCCAGGCTATCTCCCGGCACACCGTCCCAGGCATGATGTGTTTTTTCTTTTCCGCCGAAAACAATGAATTTCAGCAGGGTATTTTCGTTATAATACCCCAATTGGGCAAAATACGATTGCAGATTGGTTGAAGCCCGGTCGATATAACCGTCGGAACGGATATCCGATAAGCGCACATCCAACGCCCAATGCTCTCTGATCTGTCCTGTTCCAAGTTTCAAAGTAGCCTTAGAAGTATTAAAAGAGCCATAAGTACCATTAAATTCTCCATAGGGAGAAGGAGGCAGTTTTTCTGTCTTCAGGTTGATACTGGCTCCGAATGCGCCGGCTCCGTTAGTAGAGGTACCCACCCCTCTTTGTACCTGCAAATCCTGCACGGAAGAGGTAAAATCGGGAATATTGACCCAGAACATTCCATGCGATTCCGCATCGTTCAGGGGAATTCCATTCGCGGTAATATTGATCCGGTTGGCATCGGTACCCCTGATCCGGAAACCCGTGTAACCAATCCCTGTTCCTGCATCTGAAGTGGCAACCAACGAAGGAGTAATCGTGAGCAGGTAAGGAATATCCTGTCCGAAATTCTCTTTTTCAATATCAGACTTATCCAGATCCGAATAACTCAGTGGCGTTTTATCCGAAGCACGGGTGGAGATAACCTGCACTTCCTGCAGGTGAACGAGATTCAAACTGTCTTTCTGTTCTTCCGAAAAACACAAAAATACTGCTGACAGGCATATCAGCGTGAAAAAAACCTTTTTCATTGTTTAATAATAAATTACGAAACCGTTGAATGATCCGACAATTTTACTCCCGGTAAGGCAACTAAATTTGTTTTACTTTTATGAGTAAAACTGTCTTATTCCTAACAATTTCCGATTCAACAAAAAAGGGGATTTTGAGATATATAGAACACCAAAAAGGAAAGCTGCCGCCGGCTGGCAATCTTTATTCCTACGCCGGTATGACCCGGTTCAGGTTCAAAGGGTATAATCTCAGCCCGGAGCATATTTCCGGACACCCCTAAAGATATCAGGTGCAAAAGTACAATAAAAACCGGAAACAAAAAGCAGGAAAATATGTTTTTTTATTGAATAGGTTTCAAAGATTTGTATTTTTGTAAAAAAATCAGCAAATGGACAACATACAAAAAGAAGTGGTATTTTCAGAACATGCCATCAGCAGATGGACACATGAATTGCTTACCTCCTGGGGTGTTTCGGAATATTGGGCCAGATACCTGAATCTGATATTACTTTTGTGCATCGTAATACTCCTGGTGTATCTGGGACAGTATATTATCAGGCATATTTTGCATTTTATATTTTCCCAGTTGGGAAAAATTACCAAAATTACTTTTTTTGACCACCTGGCAGAAGAGCGTTTTCCGCATTATTTAGCTTTAATTGCACCCTACGGTATTATCAAATATTCTATTCCGGTTGTTTTTTCCGGATTCAGAAACTGGATTTCTCCTTTGAGTAAATTAACGGATGTATTCCTGGTATTGATAGTGATCTGGGGAATTATGTCATTGATCAGAGCCGGTTTCGATGTCCTGAAGGAAAAGCCGGCCTTCCGGGACAAGCCGATACAAAGTTACCAGCAGGTGATACTGATCATTCTTTCTATTTTTGGAATAGTTGTTGTGTTTTCTATTCTGACCGGGAAATCGCCGGTGACTTTCTTTGCCGCCATGGGTGCTGCTTCGGCTATTTTATTACTGATGTTCAAAGATGTCATTATGGGTTTTGTAGCCAGTGTGCAGGTCACCACCAACGACATGGTACGTATCGGAGACTGGATCACCATGCCCAAGTACGGAGCAGACGGAGATGTGGCGGAAATTACACTGACCACCGTCAAGGTACAGAACTTCGACAAAACCATTACCACCATTCCCACTTACGCCCTGATATCCGATTCTTTCCAGAACTGGCGAGGTATGCAGGATTCAGGCGGGAGGAGAATCAAGCGCTCCATTGTTATCAAGCAAAACAGCATCCGGTATATCCGGGAAGATGAATTGACCGATTTCAAACGAATCCAGGGTATTGCGGCTTATATAGATAACCGGCAGAAAGAGATAGACTTGCATAATAAAAAAATCGGAGCCGATAAAAGTATTCCGGTCAACGGACGGAATCTGACCAATGCCGGCCTTTTCCGTAAATACATAGAATGGTATCTTATTAACCACCCGGGAATCAGGAAAGACATGTCGTTAATGGTCAGACAGATGGCTCCCACTGAAAATGGACTTCCATTGGAAGTTTATGTTTTTACCAATACTACCCAATGGGTTGAATACGAATATATTATGGCCGATATTTTTGATCATCTGATCGCTTCCGTACGATATTTCGACCTTCAGATATTTGAACGGGAAGCTGGAAATGATTTGAGAAAAGTGAGTATCTCAAAATAAAAAAAGCTAAAACTAAAAAGGAAATCCGCAGGCAATCACCCCGATCCTATTTAATTTTAGCTTTTAATGCTATTTCAGAACGAATTATTATTCTGTTTTAGCTTTTTTACCCCCTTTTTTCTGAGCTTTTTCAGCTGTAGCTTTTTGGGATTCTCTCCATTGTTTATACTGGTCTTTAGTCAGAACAGCCTTGATTTCAGCATCTTTGGCCTTTATCAAACTTTTCATCTCTTCTTTGTTTTTATCTTTCCTGGCATCAACTAATTTCTGAGCATAATTCAGGTTGATTTCCTTTACCTTAGTACTCTGATCCGGTGTAAGATTCAATTGCTTGATCATTGTTTCAGATTGCTGGCTGGCCATCTGTTCAGGAGTTTTTTTAGATTTTCCGTCCTGAGCGCTTAGAGAAATAACAAACAGGGATGCAAACATCACCATGAACACTTTTTTTACCACTGATTTCATAATCGTTTTCTTTTATGTTAATGTTGTAATTAAAACACACGAAAAGTTAGATGGTTCTGATTTCATTTAGTTTAATCATGTGATAAAAAAAATGCTACAATTATTTTTTCATGCTATATAACATAGAAATTTGTTTGCATTTCACTCATTTAAATCAGTATAGTTGTGTAAATTATATTATAAACTTGAAATATATTATGACTGATATTTTAGATCATTTGATTGCTTCCTTACGATAGTTTGATTTACAGATATTTGAAAAAGAAGCCGGAAACGACTTAAGGAAAGCGAGTGTTTTAAAATAAACGTATGAATATTTTTACCCATTTATAGAATAATCATAAAGATTTTTCTCATATTTGTACACTATCATTTGTTAAACATAAATACATTGTGCTATGGAAGACAAAAATGAAAAAATTCACCAGGCTTTATCATTCTTAGATAAAGCGAAAACAGCAAATAATGATGTCGAAAAAGAAGAAAACCTGCTTGCGTATGTAAATGCAATGATTCTTGTATATGAAGAAGGGGATGCTGATAACGAAACTACTATCAAACGTTTGATATCTGCATGCAAACAGGTTGTTAAGTTTTATGATGAAAAGGAACAACCGGGTAAAAGTCTCCCGTATAATCGCCGGATAAATGATCTATGCCGGAGAATGTATGAAAAAGATATCCAGTCTCTTGATTGGTCCGTCAAATATAGCACGAGCATCCTGACTGCTGCTGAAAATTATTTTGATACTGAAAATAAAGAAGATGCGGATGCCTATTTTTCTTCCGGAAATAAGTTGCTGGCCAGGTTAAAGAAAAATTATCCGGAGGATGAAGCTGTAAAAAAAGTGCTTCGGATCAGAAGAAGGGTCAAAAAGAAATTATATGCATCGGAAGAGGAAGAAAGTCAGGAAGATGCTGCTCCCGAAATAGCTGTAACCGAAGAAATAGCACTTCCGGAAATACAGGAAACTGTTGACCAGACTGTTGAAACTGAAAAAATCCCGACGCCGGAAATTTCTTCAGAAATAGAAAATATGGTTATGGAGGAAACCCCTGACCAACAGGAATCAACTCAGGAAGAAGTCGAAATCTCAACTCCTGATGAACAACAGGAATCAACTCAGGAGGAGGTCGAAGTCTCAACTCCGGAACCGATTGAAAATCAGGAGACTTCAACAGTAATCGAAGAACCTGTTGTTCCTGAAAACTATGATGAACCGGAAGATATACTTGATCCTATACCTGTTCCTGAGGAAAATTCTGCTGAAAAATCCATCAATCAGGACGAGCCGGTTACTCCTGATCAACCGGAGCCGGAAAGCCTGCCGGAATCTCCCGTTGCAGAAGAACCCATGATTCCGGAAAGTCCGGAAGTTCCACAAAATCCTATACCAGAGGCACCTCCTGTTAAAGAAAAACCTACACCACCTGTAAAGAAACAAAAGAATCAATCAGCCGGAAAAATACTTATCATATTGGCTTTCTTATTAATCGTAGTTGCATTTGGCCTGGTGCTGTATTATTTCATTAATCAAACATCTGATTCTGGGGAAGCTGTAGAAAAAGATACTATTGAAATAGCTGAAACTGTTGCAGCCCCGGAGAATAATGATGAAGCGAACCTCTCAGAAGAAATTGTTCAGGAAGAAGAGACCGAACCTGTTGAAATGATTGTGAAGGAAGAGGCAGCAGAACCTGTTAATATCTCTGCACCCCAAGAAGAACCACGAACAGAAAAGCCTGAAAGTCCCGCAAAACAAACGCCGAAAGAGGTTCTTAAAGAACCCGTACCCAAGGTGGAAAAACCAGAAAAAACCGAAAAAATTGAAGAACCTGCACCTAAACCGGTTCCGGTGGTAAGTGATGAACCCCGATATGTTACCCAACGTTTCAATAACGGTAATCAATATTCCGGTTATGTGAATGCTTCCGGCAAGAAACAAGGAAAAGGAACTTATGTTTGGGCCAACGGAGATAAATATGTCGGTGATTTTATGAATGACCAGGCTACCGGGCAAGGAATATATTACAGTCATGAAGGATGGAGATACGAAGGAGGCTTCAGGGATCTAAAGTTTCATGGAAAAGGAACTTATTATTTTTCCAACGGGAAAAAGAAAGATGGTGTTTGGGAGAATGGTATAATGAAATAAATATTCTGTTTTGATATTACAATCTGCTGTAATACAAAAAAAGTGTGGTTTGTTGTCGATTATTGATAACAAACCACACCAATCCATTTAAAACTGCTCCAACACCTCAATCCGTTTTTTAATCGGCGGATGTGTAGCAAACAAAGAACCTGCAAACCCGCTTGCTTTAGAAGAATGTTCTATAAACAACTGAGCCACATCATCTCTCGTTACCGAATCGATCTTATAATCTCCCGATATCTTACGCAAAGCCGAAGCCAGGGCCAAAGGATTTTTCGTCATCCCGGCTGCTCCTGCATCTGCCATGAACTCCCTTTTCCGGGAAATGGCAAAACGCATCAGGGAGGTGAGCAAATAACCCAAAGCGGCAAGTACCATAGCAATCAGTACCAAGGCCATTCCCTTGTTATTCCGCCTGCTTCCAAGTAATGTACGCAGTAACAACTGGGCAATAAAAGCAAAAATCCCTACAAAAACGATGGAAACGATCAGGAGACGTACATCTCTGTTCCGGATATGCGACAACTCATGGGCGATCACGCCTTCCAGTTCGTCATCAGTAAGTTTATTGATAATGCCGCGCGTTAGTGTTACGGTATAAGTTTTATCGTTGATGCCACTGGCAAAAGCATTCAGAGAACTGTCTTCCACCACGTTGAGTTTCGGCATTTTCATTCCACTGGAGATGCAGAGATTTTCCACCAGGTTATACACCCGCATATTCTCTTTCCGGCTGAGCGAATGTGCCTGTGTGGCACTTTTAATCATGGAAGTATTGATAAAATAAGCAATCAAAAACCATATGGCACAAGCGGCGATCACCCAAGGGATCACAGGGATGGCCATTGCATTGATAACCTCCAATTTATCATAAGAGGTTGAGATTCCATTCCTGGCCGATTCCATTTCACTGAGATGGACCAGAGCGAAAAAAAACAGCCAGGTTAAGGCAATGACGAGGCAGGGAAACAAAATCAATAATACGGTAGACCTGAGATTATTTCTCCGGATCTGCGACTGAATGCCTACGTATTCCATAGATTCTATTAATTATTAAATCCGATCTTAGGTGCCTGCTCCAACTGTGCTCTTTGCGCATCGCCCAGGTCGAACATTTTTTCCCTGCGGAAACCGAACATACCCGATACCAGATTGGCAGGAAACGTTTCCACGGCATTGTTATATTCTTTGGTAGCCGAGTTGAAATACCGGCGGGAAGCCGCCAGTTTATTTTCCACATCACCGATTTCTTCCTGCAGGTGCATGAAGTTATTGCTGGCTTTCAGATCCGGATATGCTTCCACGGTTACTTTCAATCCGTTCAAAGCGGTGGAAAGGCGATTTTCAGCGTCTATTTTCTGATCGATTGTCTGGGCGGAAAGTGCAGCCGTGCGGGCTTTAGTCAGTTCTACCAGTGTTTCGTTCTCGTGCTTCATATAACCTTTTACCGTGTCTACTAACTGAGGAATAAGGTCATGGCGTTGCTTTAACTGCACATCGATATCGGCAAACGCATTTTCACGCGTATTCCGGTAACTTACCAGGCGATTGTACAAGCTAATGAAATAGAGTACCAGAAAAACGGCTACTCCAATAATAATCCAGGTTGTTGTTGTCATAATATTTTGTTGTTAAATGAATAAAACGCTGCAAATTTAGATAATTTTCATCTCTTTAGCAGTGATTTTACACTCTTTTTAGTAACTTTGCACCGTTTAATTAAAAACAAACATTTTAAACTGCGTAATATGAAACGAATTGTATCCTTTATGTTATGTGCAATTATGAGTATTTCTGTCATGTTTGCACAGGGAAAATCCGAAGCGACCTTTGATAAAACGGTGCATGATTTCGGAAAAGTTTCGGAAGAAGAAGGAAATATCAGCTGTGAATTCATCATTAAAAATACAGGAGACGCTCCGTTGGTGATCAGCCGGGTGAACGCATCCTGCGGATGTACCACTCCCGATTGGACCAAAGCGCCCATTGCTCCGGGGGCTACCGGCTTTGTAAAAGCCACTTATGGTGCGAAAGGTCGTCCGGGGCCGTTTTCCAAAACAGTTTCCGTATACACCAATGCCAAAGACAATGCATATGTTCTTACCATTAAAGGAGATGTAATACCGAAACCCCAGGATCCCGAATCGGCTTATCCTGTTTCGATGGGTGATCTGAGGCTGAAACGTTCTTCCGCTAATTTCAATAACCTGAGGGATACGGAAACCCGTTCGGAGGTTATCGAAGTATATAATCAGGGAAAAACAACCCTTCAATTAGGATTCGGAAATCTTCCCAAATATATTACGGCAGTTGCTAACCCGTCTTCCCTGGAAGCCGGAAAAATGGGTATTATCACTATCAGTTACAATGGACCTGAAGCAAAAAAATACGGAACATTCACCGATAAAATGAATATTCTGGTCAATAGCAAACAGAACATCAATAACTATGTTACAATCAACTCTACATTGGTACAGGATTTCAGCAAAATGACGGAAACAGAAAAAACCAATGCCCCGGTAATGGTAATAGAACCCTCCTCGCTGAATTTCAATGATATCGCCAAAACAAAATCGATGAATCTGACCATTACCAACAGCGGTAAAAGCAACCTGGTTATTTATAATATCCAGTCTACACTTCCGGAAGTATTTACAGTTGCTTCTCATAAAAAAGAGATCAAACCGGGTAAATCGGAAGTTTTCAAGGTTACCGTCAGTTCCAACCTTACCAAAGGTTCTTCTGCATACATCAATATAGCAAGCAATGATCCCAAAGCAGGATTGAAAGGCATCCGTGCGATTGCCAGTGTTCCTGCCAAATAAAAATATCAAAAACGATGTAACAAACCAAGCGTTACGGGCGTTATACGTTCGTAACGTTTTTTTTACAAAACTACCATGTATCATCCCGAAAACGATCCGGCCTATAAAGGGCTTACCGTTAACAAAGGTATCAGTCAGCCGCCGTCTGTCAATCCGTATCTGAAGAAAAAGAAACAGATACAAAGGAAACTGTATACTCCGGCCGAATATGTAGATGGTATTGTCAAAGGGAATATTACGATCCTGAGCCAGGCAGTTACCCTGGTTGAAAGCTCTAAATACGAACATCAGCAGATTGCCCAGGAAGTCATCGAAAAATGCCTGCCCTACGCCGGTCAATCGGAACGGATAGGCATTACGGGAGTTCCCGGAGCTGGAAAAAGTACTTCCATCGATTCTTTCGGTATGCACCTGATCAAAGACAGGGGTAAAAAGCTGGCGGTACTGGCAGTAGATCCGAGCAGCGAACGCTCCAAAGGAAGTATCCTGGGCGACAAAACCCGGATGGAATTACTTTCCCGTGAGAAAGATGCATTTATCCGCCCCTCGGCATCTTCCGGTTCATTAGGTGGAGTAGCCCGCAAAACGAGGGAATCCATTATCCTGTGTGAAGCCGCAGGATTCGATACTATTTTTGTGGAAACCGTAGGCGTGGGACAGTCGGAGACTGCCGTGCACTCGATGGTAGATTTCTTCCTGCTGATACAATTAGCAGGCACCGGAGATGAATTACAAGGAATCAAGCGAGGAATCATGGAAATGGCCGACGGTATTATTATCAATAAAGCCGATGGCGATAATATTAAAGCGACCGACCTGGCTGCCGCGCAGTTCCGGAATGCCTTGCACCTCTTCCCTCCCACAGAATCCGGATGGCCCCCCAAGGTACTGACATATTCCGGTTTTTACAACACCGGTATCAAAGCCATTTGGGATATGGTATACGAATATATGGCATATGTGAAGGATAGCGGATATTTCCAGTTTAGAAGGAACGAACAATCCAAATACTGGATGTATGAAACGATCAACGAAAGACTCAAAGCCGATTTTTATCAGAATCCTTTGATTGAGGAAGCACTGAAAAACAAAGAAAAGGAGATCCTGGATCAGAAAATCAGTTCTTTTGCTGCTGCCAAACAAGTACTCGACATTTACTTCAATCATACATAATTTTTATGGACGGAAAACAACTGAACGAAAGCATCAGACAGGTAGGATTCGTGTGTTTATTACTTGCGCTCGCCATATTATTCATGAAAGAACTGAGCTTTTTCTTCAGTTCTGTCTTAGGAGCATTTACTTTGTATTTGCTGTTGAGAAACCTGTATTTCAAATTAATCACAAAAAAAAAATGGCCACCTTTACTGGCTAATTTATCCTTGCTGACAATGACTGTAGTGATCATGCTTTCTGTCGGCGCCCTGATCTTCGGTACGAGTTTTATGCAACTGAAAGATTTCAGTCCCCAGATAATCATGGATACAGCCAACCGCCTGCACGACATGCTACTGGAAAAAACCGGCTACAACATTTTCTCTAAAGATGTGGCCGATAAGATTGTACAAGGCTTTTCAACGCTATTACCCAATATCTTCAGTCTGACAAACAGTGTTTTTTCCAATCTGGTCATGATGATCTTCCTGCTCTTCTTCCTGCTGAAAGGTGGAAGGAAAATGGAACAGAGCCTGGAAGAAATGCTCCCGTTTTCTGCCAAAAGCGCTCAGTTATTAAAAAATGAAACCAGCAATATCGTCATCAGCAATGCCATCGGTATTCCATTGATCATTCTGGCACAAGCCATTTTTGCTACTTTGGGTTTTTGGCTTTTCGGAATCAAAAATCCCGTTATCTGGGGTGCATTGACAGGCCTGTTCGGCATTGTACCGATATTGGGTACTTCCATTATCTGGTTCCCATTAAGTGTTTTTGTCATGCTCAGCAACGATGTCTGGATGGGTGTAGGCTTAATGGCATACGGTTTATTGATCATCACGAATGTAGACAACGTTATTCGCATTTTCTTCCTGGGAAAATACGCACAGGTACATCCCCTGATCACTGTATTCGGTGTGATCCTGGGATTAAACCTGTTCGGTTTCTGGGGTATTATTTTCGGTCCTCTTTTAATATCCGGGTTTCTGATTTTACTGAAAATATACAGGTTTGAGTTTTTGGAAAAAGAATAACCAACTGTTTAAAAATTCACAAGCAGTTACCGGTAAAATATTCATTCTTGAAATCCTTAAATCACAAAAATAGATTATTTTTGCTATCTCCAGTTTGCAATTTAGAATAATTATTGTATATTTGCAGGCTAAATTTCAAATACGAGTGGAAGCATTTTTCAGAACTCATCAACACTTGGTTGAACATGTTAATTATCCTATTCAAAGGGAATTAATGAATGAGATTAACTGGAACGACCGGTTGATAGGCATTAAAGGATCCCGCGGTGTAGGCAAAACCACATTCCTGCTGGAATACGCCAAAGAAAACTTCGGGCCGGAAAACAAGGAATGTTTATATATCAATCTCAACCATTTTTATTTCACGGAAAAAAAACTCATGGATTTTGCCAACGAGTTCCGGATGAAAGGAGGAAAAGTGTTGCTGATCGATCAGGTATTTAAATACCCGGAATGGTCTAAGGAGTTGAAATATTGCTATGATAACTATCCCGACCTGAAGATTATTTTTAGCGGTTCTTCCGTTATGCGATTGAAAGAAGAGAATCCGGATTTATCCGGCAAAGCGGTTTCATACAATCTGCGGGGGTTTTCTTTCAGAGAATTTATCAATCTTACCACTGAAAAAGATCTTCCTTCCTATACGCTGGAAGAAATTATCAAAAACCATCAGGCTATCGCTAAAAAAATCTGCTCTTCCATCAAACCGCTGGCATATCTGCAGGATTATATCCATCATGGTTATTATCCGTTTTTCCTGGAGAAGAGAAATTTCTCGGAAAACCTGCTGAAAACCATTAATATGATGTTGGAAGTAGATGTGCTTTCCATCAAGCAGATCGAGCAAAGTTACCTGCCGAAATTAAGGAAATTGCTTTACCTGCTGGCAAGTGCGGGTCCGCATACCCCTAATATCAGCCAATTATCGAACGATATAGAAACTTCCCGGGCCACGGTTATGAATTATATGAAATACCTGAAAGATGCCCGGTTGATTAACATGCTCTACCCTGATGACGAGGATTTTCCGAAAAAACCGTCTATGGTATATATGCAGAACCCCAATCTGATCTTCCCTATCTGCCTGATGAATATTGACAGGCAACCGCTGATAGAAACTTTTTTCTGCAGCCAGGTACATAAAGATTACAAAGTCAACACCGGACAAAAAGGGGCACAGTTTTTGGTAGAAAACCTGTATAATTTCAAAGTAGAAGAAAATATTTCCAAAATAAAGGATATTCCCGGAATGTATTATGCCGTAGACGGAATCGAAACAGGAGAAAAAAACAGGATCCCGCTATGGCTGTTCGGATTTTTATATTAAAAACTTTTATTTAATCAATTATTTATAGAGAATTATGGCTAAAACAAAAAAGTTCTTGACCTGTGACGGAAACCAGGCTGCTGCTCACATCGCTTATATGTTCAGCGAAACGGCCTCTATCTATCCGATCACACCTTCGTCTACAATGGCGGAGTATGTCGACGAATGGGCTGCTGCCGGAAGAAAAAATATCTTCGGCGAAAAAGTCCGCGTAGACGAAATGCAATCGGAAGCCGGAGCTGCCGGTGCCATGCACGGCTCCCTGCAAGCCGGTACTTTATCTACAACATTCACTGCTTCCCAGGGCCTGTTGCTGATGATTCCCAATATGTATAAAGTAGCCGGAGAATTACTCCCGGGCGTTTACCACGTATCTGCCCGTGCATTGGCTTCGCATGCCCTGTCGATCTTTGGTGACCACCAGGATGTAATGGCCGTACGTCAGACCGGTTGTGCCATGTTTGCCACCGGTTCGGTACAGGAAGTGATGGACCTGGCTGCTGTATCCCATTTATCGGCTATCAAATCCCGGGTTCCTTTTGTTCATTTCTTCGATGGATTCCGGACTTCCCATGAAATCCAGAAGATCGAAATGATCGAAAATGAAGATCTGGCTCCGATGATCGATCAGAAAGCGTTGGCAGAATTCCGCGAACGTGCTTTGAATCCCGAACATCCGGTTGCCCGTGGTACTGCACAAAACCCGGATATTTACTTCCAGGCGCGTGAAGCTTCAAATGTTTACTACAATCAGGTAGTAGGTATCGTAGAAGACTATGTGAACCAGTTAAGCGCATTGACCGGACGTAAATACGGATTGTTCGATTATTATGGAGCTCCCGATGCCGACCGTGTGATTATCGCCATGGGTTCTGCTACGGAAGCTATCAAAGAAACAATCGATTACCTGAACGGAAAAGGAGAAAAGGTTGGCTTGGTTGCCGTACACCTCTATCGTCCGTTCTCTGCCAAACATTTCCTGGCTGCTGTTCCTAAAACAGCTAAAAGAATCGCCGTATTAGACCGTACTAAAGAACCCGGTGCTAACGGAGAACCGCTTTACCTGGATGTAAAAGACTGCTTCTACGGATCGAAAGAAGAACCTGTAATTGTTGGCGGACGTTATGGCTTGTCATCTAAGGACACCACTCCTGCCCAAATTCTTTCTGTATACGAAAATCTGGCGTTGCCCGAACCGAAAAACGGATTTACCATCGGTATTGTAGACGATGTAACCTTTACTTCTCTTCCACAGAAAGAAGAGCTTTCTTTCGAAGGCGGACCGTACGAAGCCAAATTTTACGGATTAGGAGCAGACGGTACCGTAGGTGCCAACAAAAACTCTATCAAAATCATCGGGGATAACACTGACAAATACAGTCAGGCTTATTTTGCATACGATTCCAAAAAATCGGGTGGTTTTACCTGTTCTCACCTGCGTTTCGGAGACAATCCGATCCGTTCTACCTATCTGGTAAACACGCCCGACTTCGTAGCCTGCCACGTACAAGCTTATCTGCGTTTGTACGATGTAACCAAAGGTTTGAAAAAAGGCGGTACATTCCTGTTGAACACCATCTGGAATGCAGAAGAAGTAAAAAAGAACCTGCCCGATAATGTCAAAAAATACTTAGCTGCCAACCAGATTAATTTCTATACGATCAATGCTACCGGTATTGCAGAAGAAATCGGTTTAGGCAACAGGACCAATACAATCCTTCAATCGGCATTCTTCAAGATTACCGGCGTTATTCCTTACGAACTGGCGGTGGAGCAAATGAAAAAATTCATCGTGAAATCGTATGGTAAGAAGGGTGAAGATATTGTAAATATGAACTATGCTGCGGTTGATCGTGGTGGTGAAGTAGTCAAAATCGAAGTTCCAGCCGAATGGGCAAACATCGGTGTTGAAGCTGAAAAAGCAGACACTTCCGTACCTCAGTTCATTGCCAAGGTAGTTCGTCCGGTTAATGCACAGAAAGGTGATGATCTTCCTGTATCGGCTTTCACAGGCCGTGAAGACGGAACCTGGGACCAGGGTACTGCTGCTTACGAAAAACGCGGAGTAGCCAGTCACGTTCCCGTATGGATCCCGGACAACTGTATCCAGTGTAACCAATGTGCTTATGTCTGCCCCCACGCTGCTATCCGACCGTTCGTACTGAACGAAGAAGAACAGGCCAAGGCTCCGGCAGGACTGGTAACGCTGAAAACCCAGGGAAAACAATTCGAAGGAACCCAGTTCCGTATCCAGGTAGACGTACTCGACTGTATGGGTTGCGGCAACTGTCCCGATGTTTGTCCGGGCAACAAAAACGGTAAAGCATTACAGATGATGCCGATCGAAACACAATACGACAACCAGAAAAACTGGAATTTCTGTTCGAAAGAAGTTACTTCCAAACAACATTTGGTAGACACTTCCCTGAATGTGAAAAACTCTCAGTTTGCGACTCCGTTGTTCGAGTTCTCCGGAGCTTGTGCAGGTTGTGGTGAAACTCCCTACGTTAAATTGATCTCCCAGTTGTTCGGTGACCACCAAATGATTGCCAATGCAACAGGTTGTACGTCCATCTATTCCGGTTCGGCTCCTTCTACTCCGTACACTACGAACGATATGGGTCGCGGTCCGGCCTGGGCAAACTCCCTGTTCGAAGACAATGCGGAATATGGTCTGGGTATGAATATCGGTTCGGAAGTAATGCGCGACCGGGTGGAACGCCTGATGAAAGAAGGCCTCTCCTGCTCCTGTTGCTCCGACGAGATGAAAGCCTTGTTCCAACAATGGATCGACAACCGCGGAAGTTATACCGTAACCCGCGAAGTAGCAGACAAACTGCTTCCGTTGATCTCCGCCTGCGATTGCGATACCTGCAAACAACTGTTTGCTTTGAAACAATTCTTTGTGAAACGTTCGCAATGGATTATCGGTGGCGACGGTTGGGCATATGATATCGGTTTCGGCGGATTAGACCATGTAATCGCATCCGGTCAGAATGTAAATATTTTAGTAGTGGATACTGAAGTATATTCCAACACCGGAGGACAATCTTCCAAATCTACCCCGGTAGGCGCTGTTGCCAAATTTGCCGCAGCAGGAAAACGCATCCGTAAAAAAGACCTTGGTATGATCGCTACCACTTACGGTTATGTATATGTGGCACAGATCGCTATGGGAGCCAACCAGGCACAAACCCTGAAAGCTATCCGTGAAGCAGAAGCATACGACGGTCCGTCTATCGTTATCGCTTACTCACCCTGTATCAACCACGGTTTGAGAAGCGGTATGGGTAAATCGCAGTCCGAATCAAAAGCAGCCGTAGAGTGCGGATACTGGCACTTGTGGCGCTTCGACCCGCGTTTGGAAGCTGAAGGAAAAAATCCTTTCTTATTAGATTCCAAAGAACCGGACTGGACTAAATTCCAGGATTTCCTGAAAAACGAAGTACGCTTCTCTTCTTTGATGAAACAATATCCGGAAGAAGCCAAAGAACTCTTCCAGGTAACTCAGGAAAATGCCCAATGGCGTTATAATGGTTACAAGAGAATGGCAGCTATCAGTTTTGAAAATCCGGAACAAACGGCTGAATAAATCTAATGATGTAGGGGCAATCTTTACGATTGCCCTCATATACAAAAACCTCCTGTATCTATTCGATACAGGAGGTTTTTGTATTTCATTTCATATGTTCAAATACTGATTTTATATTTCCTTGTATTGTTTATTATTTTATAATTATTATCTTTGCATTATTATATCATAATAAAGCAAACCATGACAAAAATCAGAAACCCATTTGTAACAACCGGTTATGTTTCAGACGAATACTTTTGTGATAGAAAAAGTGAAAGCAAAAGACTGATCCAAGAAATGATCGATGGAAATAATCTGGTACTGATCTCTACCCGGAGGATGGGAAAAACAGGATTGATACAACATTGTTTTCACAAGAAAGAAATCCACAAAAAATACCATACTTTTTTTATTGACATTTATGCCAGTAAATCCTTACGCGACTTTACTTTTTCTTTGAGTAAAGTCATTGTGGAAGGGTTGAAATCTTCAGGTAAAAAGGCTCTGCAAGATTTTTGGAATACCGTTAAATCTCTACAGGCAGGTATTTCCCTCGATATACACGGAAATCCGGTTTTCCAACTCGGTCTGGGAGATATCCACTCACCGGAAACAACGCTGGATGAAATTTTCCGGTACCTATCTGCAGCTGATAAACCCTGCCTGATAGCCATTGATGAATTCCAGCAAATCTCCTCCTACCCTGAAAAGAATACGGAAGCTATTTTGCGAACCTATATTCAGCATTGCCCCAATGCCCATTTTATTTTTGCAGGAAGCCAGCGGCATACCATGGGAAATATTTTCCTTAGTCCTGCAAGGCCTTTCTACCAAAGTGTATCCATGATGCACCTGGAAAGTATTCCGATCAAAGAATACAGTATTTTTGCCAAACATCATTTTGAAGCCGGACAAAAACAGATTACCGGTGAAACTATAGCTGCTATCTACAAGCAATTCGAAGGAATTACCTGGTACATGCAAAAAATGCTGCATGTTTTGTATAACATGACAATACCTGGTACAACCTGCCATCAGGAAATGATCCCGGAAGCAATACTAAATATCCTGGAATCCTACCAATATGCCTATTCCGAAATACTTTTCCGGTTGCCGGAAAAGCAAAAAGAGTTGTTGATTGCCATTGCAAAAGAAGGGAGAGCGACTTCCGTTACTTCCGGAAACTTCATAAAAAAACACAGTTTAGCTTCGGCAAGTTCCGTACAAGCAGGAATCAAGGGATTATTGGAAAAAGATTTTATTACACAAGAACAGGGAAGTTACCGGATTTACGATCGTTTCTTGAATATCTGGTTAGTCGAAAATTATTGATTTTACACGAAAAAACCGGAGTAATAAAGATATATCAAAAATCGATTTAATATACCTTTATTACTTCCGGTTTTCGTTCAAAAACAAGAGAACTTCTATACTTTCAAAGAATCAGTATCTGATCAATTACTGTTCTCAGCTAACTCTCCCATCAGTTTCACACTGATTACCTTTTTGTCTGTCTGAACCTTTACAACAATTACCGGCTCATTTACAGGAAGGGAGTAAGACCATTCCGAAGCATTGATGCGGGTTGCTTTATGCAACTCCTGTCCCATCACATTGAAAATTTCAACCGATCTGACCGGGTTATTGTCATCATTGCTTCTTACTGTTACTTTTTTATTTACATAAGATACTGAGACAGGCATACCGGCAGAAGGATCTTCCATCGCGGAAAGGTCTTTCATCGTATAAAGCCGGAAACGGCCGGTAAACGATCCGTCTGCACTTAAATCTTCCGCTACATTATTAAACGGATAGGCCGATTCCGATAAATTATGCGAGACATCTTCTTTTGCATCGTATAACCAGACTTCTCTTCCATTCAGTTTTGTATAATTTCCCGCAATCTGAATGGTATACGATTCTGTATTTCCATTCAGAATACTTTTCTTGATGGAGTTACCTACGGATATTCCCAATGGAATAGGATTTTCTATATCGCCTGTGGTATGAATACTCATAGCGCCTCCTTCCAATGCATACAGCAATACATAATCGGTTACACTGCCCGGGAAAATTGTCCAGACATCTTTTCCTTTTTCATAACTCCGGCCGGCACCTTCCATATACCGGAGGGCCATACCCGACTGGCGTATTCCCGAACGCAATATTTCGAGATGAACCACATCGCTTGTGTTTTGTTGAGAGCGAAGGGTCTGACCAGGAGTGGTAATCGACATATCAGGTGTAAATTGGATGGGATAGGTTGCCGTTTTAGCCATCCCTACAAGATCTTCATTGACATCCATGATAACAGACTGCATGGGTGACAAACGGAATCCTGTATCTGTTCCCGGATCTGTTTTGAGAACAACTTCTCCATTGACAATCAGATATGATTCATAAACATATGGAGTTGTCGGACTTCCGGATTTCCAGATACGGAAACTGGGGTTAAAATAGTCTTTGTTTACCTTTTGGAATTCCACAATATCCAAATGCGACATATACGGATTACCTACTATCAACTGATCGTATCCCGAGGTATTATCGAAACCTTGAGTAAAAGATCCGTCTCCATTCGTCTGATAACTTGCATTTCCTTCATAAATGAACCGGTACTGGGCATCACGGGGAATCTCATTGGTCATACCGGAAACAATATTAAGCGCTGAGTAATAAGCATACTCTGTGCTGTCTTTAGGAAAGCGGAAGGTGAAATTGCCGTTGGGAAGCGTTTGGTTATCTACCCATACAGCTTGTCCGGAGCATAAATTCAATGGCTGGTCTAAAGTACTGAAAGGAGAAGACCAGGTTAGCGCCGCCTTCTGAATATCACTGTATTGCGGATTAGCCATCTGGTAATTCATCATATAAACACCGGGATTCTTCCGGAATCTGGAACCTTCTGCAAAATAGTCGCCGGAATATTGATTGTATAACGCCGGAGCTACCATATACCATTGGTTGGAATGCAGAATTAAGTCGACGAATGCCCTTTCGTAAGTCAAGTAATTGGTTCTGGCCACTTCTGCTCCGAATTCGAAATGAATATCAGTACATTGAAATGTTCCTGCATCATCCAATACGGGATAGTTCGTTTTTTCTCCCGGTATGATAACGGCCGTACATTTTCCGGGAACACCGTCTGACCAGTTATCCGGATCACTCCAATCACTTGAAGCCAAACCTTCCCATTCAGTGTTCAAAGAAGGAACAATAATATTCAATGTTGAAACAACCGGACAAACGCCAATATTTCCTGTACCTGAAACGCTTACAATTTTCCCTCCTGCCGTTAGCCAGGTTAAAGTAACATTATTATAGCCATCTCCTCCCTGATCTATCCTATAATCTGTTCCCTCGACAGCATTTTCTCCTGTTCCGTTTTTAAAATTCCATACGGCATTTTCTCTCGGATAGCCATCACCTCCTACCGAGTAAGTAACCGGAAGATCCAAACAAATATCCGTACTTTCTATCGGCCGGGCAACCGGAGAACCCAGAGATACATTTATTGTACCGGTTGTATTCGAGCAGCCATTTTTACTGTATTGCAACGATACGCTAATTAAAACTGAACTTCCTGTAGTGTTCTCATCAAAACCGATCGTCCATAGGGAACCGTTCTGAACGGCAGAACCTGTTGTATATCCGGTAGTGCTATAATTCCAGGTATAAGCATATTCCTGGTCTCCATCATCGTACGTCCCGGATATGGCTTCAACTTGAAAACCGGCATTATGCGGGGGACAAAAAGACGATCTGTCTGCACTTACCGCCAAAGTCGGCAAACCCGGAATAGTCAGCTGATAAGTCTTCGAAGATGTACAGTTATTTCCATCAGTATAAGTATAAGTCAATGTGGTTGTTCCTCCGGAACAGGGCACATCGGTTATCTCACCGGTACCGGTAACCGGAATATCGATATTGGAACTCGTCCACACACCGCTTCCGCTTCCATCATCATTCGTTGTAACATTGACTGAAATTCCCAGACCGGCTAAAGTTCCTTTATATAGGGCAGGAATCGCCGATCCGTCCTTAACAATTTCAACATCAAGTATAGATAGAATTACTCCTGCGGCACTGCTTGTTTCAGATTCACAATCATTTACAGTCGCCTTTACGGTATAATTACCTGCTTCGGTAACTGTAATACTTTTGGTTGTTCCGCTAACAACACTACCATTTTTATACCATGTGTATGTTTTGGTTTGAACCGAAACATCCGTATAATCGGTGGCAGTCAATGTAACCGGTCCATGAGCGCAAACAACGCCGTTTTCGGGTAACATGGTAATAGCAGGAGTCACCAATGGATCGACAGTCACCGTGCATGATATGGGTTGGATAGCACATCCGTTTTTATCGGTATAACTATAGGTAAGCACTGCGCTTCCCGCATTACATTGCGCTACAAAGTCACCGGCTCCCTCATGTGTGATGGTTACCGCTGCCGGGTTGGAGCTTGTCCATTTACTAAGAGCCGCCGTAGTGGGCGTATCCCAGATGTTTTCCGTATCATTAATCTTTAAGATCATGGTACCATCATATCCCTGTTGCATGTGCTGTAAAGCATCACAATTCTGAACGATTACTGTTGGGGTCGTTTCTATCTGGACAGGAACCGGAATATAAGGACTTTCACAACCTGCCACATCAGTAGAAACAGCTTTCACATATACATTCTCCGTTTGACCTGGAATAGGATAATTCGATGGATTATCAATTTTATTCAGTCCTTCATTATCTTCGTAAAATTCACAGATATATCCCGGGTATGTTACAATCAAAGAATTCAGATCGATTGTAGTAAGGTTTTCTCCGGAACAAAATACTTTATCTACAACTTGTACAGTTAAACCATTCCCAACGGTTATAACTACATCTTCTGTTTTGGAACAGGATTTTGTGTTGGTAAAAAAAGTCGATGTAACACCAATGGTGATTGTTCCACCATTATCAAGTTCACCGCCAGTAGATAATGGTCCTTGCAATTGAATTTCTTTAGAAATACCCGTTGTATTAGGTATAACATTCGTTACATTGTACACATCAGTTATCGTCCAGGAAAAACTATAGTTATCATCCAATCCGGCCGGTGGGTCCAATAAAAAAGTATAATTTTTAGTACCGTCGCATATTTCGTCGGTCAAAGTCACCAGTCCGGGAGAATATACTTCGATAATAGAAGTGTTGCTTCCGGCAAGCGTGTTGTTACATCCATTTCCGTTTAATATGCTTGTAAGCTCAATTGAAAAATTCTGAGTACAGTTGTTATAAGTCAGATTAACAGAACTACTGCTCGTTTGAATATTTTTTTGAGTTATCACTCCATTTAAATTTTCCTTATAATATATTGTATAGGGAGCAGTTCCTCCGGTTATATTTACCGGTATGCTTACGGTTTCCCCGGTACACAGTTCAATGTAAGAATTTGCCGACGAAATACTTGCTACAGACAACGGTTTTACCGTAACAGTATAGGTTTTAGAACTTCCGGTGCAACCACTGGGTGAAACGGGTGTAACAGTATAGGTTACAGTACCCGGAGCCGAATTATAAACTAAAGTCTGCGAAGTAAAATAAGACGCCCCTATATTCGTTCCGGAAGTCGTATACCCGGAAACACCATTGGCTGTTGCCGTAACATTGTAGGTTGTATTGGCTACGGTGGACGACAATCCAGGGTTAGTCGCCGTATTTCCGGAACAGATATCCGCCGCATTATTTGTTACATTAGTAAAACTTAATACCGGAAGAGGGTTCTGGGTGATGGTTGCCGTATTATTCTCACTGATAACACTTCCACAACCACCGGAAGCATTGACTAACCGGGTAACAGTAACAGTTACATTGCCATTAATAGGGGAAGGCAATGCTACACTACTAATTACAGCTACGCCGGATGCATTGAATGATATGGTTTTTGTTAGTTCCGATCCATTGTTTACCTTGTAGGTTACTGTGTAATTTCCGGCCGCAATAGTACCTGTTCCTCCCGAAGAGTTGAGAGTTGTTCCCCTAAGCGTAATATCCGTGACAGCACTTTGGGCTCCTTCACAAACAGACGTTACAGATGAAGTAGTAGAAGATAACTTGTATTGGTCGCAAACATAGGTAATGAGTACAACTCCCTGAGCACCGGCACCGCCATCATATGGAGTATCCTCGTTACTGTTATTGGATTGTTTCATACCACCTCCGCCACCACCGTAATTGCTACCGTCACAAGGCTCCAGCGGATATCCGGAAACCCCAGCTCCACATCCTCCATTACCACCCGGAGCTTTTCCTGCTCCTCCTGAATATGTACAAACAGACAAATAACAATTTTCGCCATCTACACCATTCGATCCATTCCCTGTTCTTCCCGCGGCACCCCCACCGGAAGATCCCCTGGTATTAGCTCCTCTTGAAGAATTAGAGCTACCTCCTGTTCCTCCGGTCCACTTGGTATCACCAAAACAATCGTTAGCTTTTCCTCCTGCCGCACCCTGATAACTATTACGAGGAACCGTTTGTCCTTCTGCGGCTTTAACCAAGAGTTCATTATTACTTCTTGTTACCATACTTGCAGTAGCCTCCCGGAATGTACCGTCACGCTTATTCAATCCTCCCTGTCCTACCGTAACAGTAAGTTTTTCACCCGGTGTTACATAAATAAAATTAGTTGCAGCAAAGGCAGCGCCACCTCCACCACCGCATCCGCGTCCGTTATCCGATGAATACCCTCCGGCTCCACCGCCACCTACAGCTTCTATTTTAATTACACTAACCCCATTCGGAACCGTCCAGGTAGTAGTTCCGATATTAGTAATAGTAACATTCTGAGCATTTACATTCAGCAGTCCCAGCAGCCCCAGGCACACCCACAAACTACCAATCCTGATTAAACTATTTTTGAGATAAGTACATTTCATATTGCATCTGTATTTTTTAGAAAACCTCTGTTTTTTCATTTTTGATTTTTGTGTAAACTGTTTTTGCTTTTGCACAGTATAAATAAGCGCCATAAGAGACCAGTAAAACAACCAAAGGAAGAGTTCCTTCATGTACAGGTATACCTAAGGGATCAAAATCCTCAAAACCAGGAGGAAGATCATTTAGAATGGTTTCCGAATCATCAGATGCCGGCGGATTGAAGAATGTAAAGAAGTTAGACTGGTCAACCCCTTCAGGTATAACGCCAATTTCACTTTCACTTGGTTGATCCGACGTGTATAAATCCGATCCTAAAGGAGAATCCTGTTCTTGAAAAAGATCCAGTTCATCCATAGAACTGGCAAAGGATACGATCCCCTGCATTAATAAAATAACTAAAATAAATCGTTTCGACATGCTATGTATTGTAATTAATAAAAAAAATTGCATTTAACAGTAACTGTTAGCAAAGAATTCATAATTAATTAAGTAAAAAAGAACTTAAATGCAAGAGTTTTCGGGCAGTTTTAATTTTGATATAAGCAATATTAATTTCTGGATTTCAAATCAACCATTGAAATGGTGTATTAAAAGGATAGGCTTTATTTTGTATAGAAATAATCCGTTTCCAAAAATTATATATGTGTAAAAGACATTAAAATCAATCGAACAAAGGTAAAATCAATGCATTAAAAGGTACTTGTCGAATTCAATATATTAATTACCAAATTGTATATCTTACTTATCAAATCGTCAAAAATATTTACATTGTTAAAATCAGACTTAGATTCAGGAAGTAAAAAAATGAGCTTTCAATGCTTCGATCTGGGTATACACATTTTGCAGTGAAAGTCTCTCCAAATGGACAAAATTCAGGCATTTAACCACTTTGAAAGCATTAAAATAATTAAAAAAACGTTTTCGGAAAAAAGTATAAGAAGAGCAATTTGACCTGATTTCATGGAGGTGCTCCATCCAATCGTCTTCACTCAGGAAGTCTTGCAGATAAGAAGGAAAAGAAGAAAAAACAGAAAAGATTTCAGCATCACCAGCCTGGTAAAAAAATTCCAGACGGTCGAAGAAGACTTTCAGTGCCTGAAAAGATTCGAAAGAGTAAGTAGTCTTAATGGTTTGATTTTCGGAGAGCATCTTCTCTATGGCCGGTCCCGTACCAAACGGCACCCTATCTGAAAGCCGGGCGGCCGGATAAACTTTTGTAGTATCGATATGTTTGGTTTTTCCCAGTGGAAAGGCTTTTTGCAAAAAATAAAAATCCTCTCCCGCAGCCTGTTTTCCCATTCCCCCTGCCCTTGTATAAATAGATACCCTGAAAGCCATTGCCGATCCGATAGTATAATAAGGATAGGGAAAACCACAATATTCCAGTGCCGCACGATAATAGCGCAGGTAAGCCTCATAAGAGCCCATAGCCTGTCTGAGCGGATCAGCGGGAGAAAGATGTTCCACGGGATGATGGAATTCAATCGTAGCGGTACATAAATCTTTATCGGAAGAAAATGCTTCTGCAATAGCCTGCAGGTAATTCTGCTCCACAAGGCAATCGGCATCTAAGGAAATGATCACCCCATTTTCTTTTCCGATCGCACAAAAGCGGCGGACAGCTTCATCCATTAATAATTTTCTGGGAATACCTGCCCCCGTGTGTTTTGCCGGAAGGCTGTCTGTATAAAGGGGGATGATCTTAAACGATCCGGAGTTATATTTCTCTGCTAAATAAAGCAATTGGTTATAAGAACGGCGGTTTGCAGCCAGTATATCTTCAGGGGTATGAACCGGAGCATTGACAAGTACCAGGATTTCTACTGCTCCAGGTGGTTTTTTACATTGTATCAGGCTTTGAATCGTATCTTCAATAGCAGGTTCGTTATAACAGGGAATGGTAATTATTTGGTCGGTTCCTCCGGAAACAGATTCATTTCCGGAGAAGACCGGTGTTTTTAAATTTTCGAGGTACCTTTTAGTGGCGATTAACATCTGAAGATTGAACATACAAAAGGGGTAACGTCATTCATCACCCCTCTATATCGTATTTACGGGTATTATTTTGCAGCTTCTGCCGGTTCCGGTTTGTAGCGGGCATTCAGGAACTCGATCACTTCTGTAGTTATATTATAACATTCTTCTCCATACAAAACGGTTTCTCCTGTAAGGATCATCTGATATTTCTTATCCTTGTTATATATTTTCAGGTTCGAAATGATCGTATCGCGTAATTGTTCATTCATTTTTTGTTGTTCACGGGCAAACTCCATCTGCATTTTTTCAGATTCCTGCTGCAGTTCCTGTTGTTTTCTCTGTAAACGGGCGCCTTCCTGTTCCATTCTTTCGCGGGTAAGGAATGCATTATTTTCCACTTTTTTCTGAAATTCCATATATTCGGCCTGGAAGCGATTGGCTTTCTGGTTCAGGTTGGCCCTGGAGTTTTCAGCTTTGCGAAGAAGCACTTCATTCATATCGCTGGAATACTTATAACCATGCAGTAACGAATCTACATTCACATAAGCAATAGGCAACCTTACAGTGGTGGAATCACCCCAGGCTGACACATCCTTTTTGTCTCCGCTTTTAGAAGTACACTGCATAAACAAAACCATCACTGCAATAGCAAGCACTCCATTAATAATGTAATTTTTACGCTTCATAGATTATCATTAATATTAGTTAGTTGTCTTTTTTTCGGGATTTGAAAGCTCAAAGATATTTTTTTTGTTCCTTTCTTCCAAATCCTGGGATTTCATACATGAAATACCTTTTTTTCGCAGAAAAATATTTCCTCCGACATGCGTATCCGGAAATTTGCCATCCTTCGTAAAGAATATTTTCACTCCCAGCATAACCACGCAAAGGCCGATGAATATGATGGCTAAAGCTACAGTAAACCACATAGTAAACTCTGATTGCGCGTGCAAAGATAATTTTATTTATCATTAAAATTTGTTTTTTGCTTGAATATTATCGCTTTTTTTTGTTTCTTTAGGCTTTCATTCTGCCAATTACAAACATTATTAAAGAAAATATGTATGGAAATCAAGGATTTACAACCGAATGACATTTGGAGATTTTTCTATGAAGTGACTCAAACTCCCAGACCTTCGAAAAAAGAAGGCAAAATCGTCGAGTACCTGATGAATTTTGCCCAAACACGCGGACTGGACGTCACCAAAGACGGTGCCAATAATGTGTTGATCAGGAAGAAAGCGACTCCCGGAAAAGAAAATCTCCCCACGCTCATTCTGCAGGCTCATGTGGATATGGTATGCGAAAAAAACACAGATACCAAACATGATTTTGAAAACGATCCGATTGCTACTTATATTGATGGTGACTGGGTAAAAGCCAAAGGAACAACACTCGGAGCCGACGATGGCATCGGAGTAGCCGCACAATTGGCAATCCTGGATTCGGACAAGATAGAACATGGTAACATAGAATGCCTTTTTACTACGGATGAAGAAACCGGACTTACCGGTGCTTTTGCTCTTCAAAAAGGATTCTTGACGGGAAAAGTACTGATTAACCTGGATACAGAAGAAGAAGGCCAGTTTTATGTAGGTTGCGCCGGCGGAAAAAATACAGCCGCTACCTTTATATATAAGGATGAGCCTGCGCCGGCTAATTATTTCTGGTTCAAATTGCAGGTAAAAGGATTGAATGGAGGACATTCCGGTAGTGAAATCCATGTAGGGCTGGGTAATGCCAATAAAATACTGACCCGTTATCTGTGGACACTGATGCAACAGGAACCTCTTTGTCTGGCCAAGATCGACGGAGGAAACCTTCACAATGCGATTCCCCGCGAAGCATTCGCCATAGCCGGAATCCCGGCATCTTCCAAGGAAAAAGCCGCTACTATCCTCAATATTTTATCGGCAGACGTGGAAGCTGAACTGAAAACCGTGGATCCCGGAGTAAAAATAACCCTGGAATCGATGGATGCTCCCGCTTCCTGTGTTGAAAAAACAGTGGCCGACAACCTGATCAATGCCCTGTATGCCTGTCCGCATGGTGTTATGGGTATGAGCTTTGAAATCCCGGGATTAGTGGAAACTTCCACGAACCTGGCATCCATAAAAATGGAAGGTGGCAATACAATAGTCGTAACTACCAGCCAGCGGAGTTCTACCAATTCCCTGAAATTCGATGTTGGAAATATGGTGAATGCCGTATTTACCCTGGCCGGAGCCGAAGTTAAATCGGCTGACGGATATCCGGGCTGGAAACCTAATCCGAGTTCCAATATCCTGAAAACTTCCGAAAAGATTTATGAAAACATGTTCGGCAAAAAACCCGAAGTAATGGCCATTCATGCCGGATTGGAATGCGGACTTTTCCTTGAAAAATATCCGGATCTCGATATGATCTCTTGTGGGCCGACTATTTTGGGTGCGCACTCTCCGGACGAAAAAATGCAAATTTCTACCGTCGACAAATGGTGGAAATTCCTGTTGGAACTGATAAAAAATATTCCTGCAAAATAAAAAGCTTAAATCAGCGTTATTTTTAACGTAGATAAAGCTAATTCTAAAGATATATCTATCCGGTAGGAACAATTCTCCGTCATTGCGAGCGAAAGCGAAACAATCTCCTGTAAATCGCAACAGATTGCTTCGTAGCTCGTCCTCGCAATGACGTTCATACGGAATTTTGATACATCTTTGCTTTGCTTTGAATGTCGTTAAAAATAAAAGTATGTCCAGAAGTTTTCTATTCATTATTATAATCAGCCTGTTTACCGGTAGTTTTATTGCCTGTGACGATAACTATGAAGATTACAGCACCAGTCCCAATGATGTGCTTTCTTTTTCCACCGATACACTGTCATTCGACACCATTATCTCTACCATCGGCTCCCGGACAAAAAAATTTATGATATACAACCATAACAGTAAGCCTTTACAAATCAGCACCATTTATCTGGCTGGAGCCGGCAACAGTGGATTCCGGCTGAATGTAGACGGAAAATCCGGCAGCAGTTTTTCGAATGTTGAAATCCGCTCAGAAGACAGTCTGTATGTATTTGTAGAAACTACATTGAAAGAAAACAGTACCAATAATCCCATTGTGATGCTGGATTCCATTATTTTTCAGACCAATACGGTAAATCAGAAAGTAATCCTGCAGGCATACGGACAAGATGCATATATCTGGAAAAAAGGTGCTGTTATAGAAACGGATTCCATCTTGAAAAACGATAAGCCTTACCTGATATACGACAGCTTAGTAGTAAGAAAAAATACAACGCTTATCATTCCCGAAGGTATTACGATTTACATGCACGACCGGGCAAAAATAGAGATATACGGAACCCTGAAAATTTTGGGATCCAGGGAAAAGCCCGTCACCATCAGGGGAGAACGGATGGACTATTTGCTGGGTATTTCGTACGATAAGTTACCCGGACAATGGAACGGCATCCGCTTTTATGAAGAAAGTTACGAAAATGAGATCAACTACGCCCATATCCGCAATGGGATCCATGGAATGGCCTTGGATTCTTCCAATCTGGACCGTTCCAAACTAAAACTGTATAATTCCGTATTGACCAATGTATATTACAAATTATTCAATGCGGTACATTGTTCTATTGAAGCCGGAAACTGTGAATTTTCCAATGCAGGCGAATCCTTAGTATCCCTGAATGGAGGAAAATACAAATTTACACAATGCACATTGGCCAACTATTTTGTTTGG
This sequence comes from Bacteroidales bacterium, assembly GCA_031553775.1. Lineage (GTDB taxonomy): Bacteria > Bacteroidota > Bacteroidia > Bacteroidales > Azobacteroidaceae > JAISFI01. Next base: position 5,641 of record JAVBLA010000046.1, on the reverse strand, counting down.
AGTAGCAGGAAAAGCGCATCCCTGCAATTCAAAAATTACAAAAAAGATGGAGAAACGGTAGTTCCCCTACCCTTGTCGCAAGCTGACTTTTTCAATTGCATCGTATATGGTTCAAATACTTCGGAAATTTCCACAGATGCGGCAGATGCAGCCAAAAATCCGGGGATCGATTTTAACTATCATATGGATTATTGCCTGATCAAAATGAAATATGAAGATTTGAGTACAACTTATATCACCAACTATATTTTAAATAAGGATCCACAGTTCAAAACCATCGACCGGGAAAATTATGTATACGATTTCCGTTTGGATACTGGTTCTCCGGCCATCGACAGCGGAAGTAGTTCTTATGTAACCCCTGTTTTTAGTACCGATATGAATGGTATACCACGTTCTACCGGAGAAAACCCGGACCGGGGCGCTTATGAATGGATCCAGTCGGAATCGAAATAAAAACCAAAACTATTTTTCATAAACCTCCTTCAATCAGATGAAAAAGCTAACTATTTTCGTTTTATTCATTACCCTGTTACCCTGTACGGTCATCTCCCAGGAAAAATTCCGGGTAATGTTTTATAATGTGGAAAACCTTTTCGATACCATTAAGGAACCTAATAAAAACGATGGGGAATATCTTCCCGCCAGTAAAAAACATTGGAATACCAAGAAATACAGGCAGAAACTGACCAATATATCCAAAGTGATTACCGCTGCCGGTGAATGGAGTACTCCTGCCCTTGTGGGCATGTGCGAAGTAGAAAACGAAAGAGTAATGAACGACCTGACAAAAAACACGCCACTCAAATCCCAACAATACAGGTACATCATGACTAACTGCGCCGACCGGAGAGGAATTGATATCGCTTTACTTTACCAACCGGACCAATTCCGTTTATTGGGATATAAAGCGTATAAAATCAGGTTCAGTTCGCCACAGAAAGTAACCCGGGACTTGTTGCATGTTACCGGAAAAGTCAAAAGCGGCGATACGCTCGATGTTTTTGTCTGTCATTACCCTTCCCGGATCGGAGGAGAAAAATCATCAGAATCGGGCAGAATCAGGGTTTCGGAGGTGCTTCGCGAAAAAGCAGACAGCCTGTACCGGATCCGGAAATGCGCCCATATTGTGATCATGGGAGATTTCAATGATGAACCTTCTAATAAAAGCATATATACCACGCTCGGAGCCAGGCCATATGAACAGCAGGCTTCGCTAAATGATAAGAAACTCCATTTATATAATTTGTTTTATCCTTTCGAAAAACAAGAAAGAAAAGGCTCGCATAAATACCAGGGACATTGGGGCATGCTCGACCAGATGATTGTATCCGAAAGCTTGTTAAAATCTGCCTCCGGCATTTGTACAAGCCCGGCAAACGCCCACATTTTTGATGCCGATTTTCTGTTGACGGAAGATAAATCCAAAGGAGGCAAACGACCCAAACGTACTTTTTTCGGGATGCAGTATGAAGCGGGGTTCAGTGATCATTTGCCGGTTATTACGGATTTTTATATATCTTTGCCGTAAAGAATTGAGAATTAAAAATTGAGAATTGAAAATTATTGTTTTAAGGATAATAATACAATGACTTTGCAATTTTAAAATTCAAATTTTCAATTCTCAATTTTCAATTTTCAATTTCTTCGAATGAAAAATATTTTTTCCTGCATTATTATATTTGTTTTCATCTGCAACTCACAAGCACAGAAAGCCTTATCCCCTATCGACATTCCGATATACCTCAGTGGTAATTTTGGAGAATTACGCACCAATCATTTCCATTCCGGAATAGATTTTAAAACGCAGGGAAAGATAGGCCTTCCGATCCGTGCTGTGAAAAACGGCTATATTTCCCGTATTTTTGTTAGTCCCTGGGGATATGGAAGAGCTTTATACATAGACCATCCGGATGGTACCACTACTTTATACGGGCATTTGGACCACTTTGCCAAAGAGATTGAAGCTTTCACCGTAGACAGCCAGTATATCAAGGAGTCTTTTTATATAGATATGGCTATCCCAGCTGATATATTTCCGGTAAAAAAAGGACAGATAATTGCCTTCGGAGGAAATACAGGAGGTTCTGCCGGTCCGCATCTACACTTTGAATTACGGGAAACATCTACCCAGAATGCCCACGATCCGCTGGTATTGTACACTGATTTGATTAAAGATACCCGCAAACCGGTTATCCAGGCTCTGATGATCTACCCGGATGCAGGAAAAGGACTCGTCCAGGGGAAAACAGGCAAATTGCCGGTACAAATCAAAAAAGATAAAACCGGAAAGGAAATATTATCGCCCGGAGAGATAGAAGTCTGGGGCAGAGTCGGATTTGCCATTAAAGCTGTCGATTACATGAACGATACTTATAATACTTACGGAGTCAAAGAAGTTATCCTGAAAATAGACGATCAGAAAGTTTTTCATTCCGATATGACTCATTTTGCCTTTTCGGAAACCCGTTACCTGAATAGTCTGGTCGATTGGGAAGAGTGGACTTTCAAAAAATCGTTTTACATGAAGTCTTTTATCGAACCCGGGAACAAATTAGAAATATACCGGACAAAAGAAGATGGTTTTTTTGATTTCAACGAAGAGAAAAATTACACTGTTCAATATACCCTGAAAGACCGGTATGGTAATACTTCTACTTTTGATTTTACGGTCAAAGGAAAGCAGCAAAATATTCCCATATCCCAGTCTGATGGAATCCTCTTTTCCTGTAACCAGGATAATTTATACGATCAGGATGGCATCTCGCTGACCATACCGGAAGGAAACTTATATACCGATATTTCTTTTAAACCGGCTATTATTGCCGGACAGACCCGGTTCTCTCCATTATACCGTTTGCACAAACCTTTGCCGCTACACTCCTATTGCCCACTAACACTATCTATTTCCAACGATAAGTTTCCTCAAAAGGAAAAATATGGAATCATAGCCGTTCGGGATGGAAAAAGATCCTGGATCGGAGGAACATACGATAACGGGAGAATTTCAGCGAAAATAAGAGAATTGGGATCGTATACCATCGATATAGATACTGTGGCTCCGGTGATTACGGAATTGAATGCTCAATCGTGGGGCAAAAATAAACGCCTGTCTTTCAAAATATCGGATGCGTTGAGCGGTGTCGAGTCCTGGAAAGGAACTTTGGACGGACAATTTATTCTCTTTGAACTGGATGGTAAAAATGCCCATCTGTTTTGCAATTTTGATCCGAAAAGAATGAAAACCGGCAGTCATCGGCTGAAGTTAGTAGTGAGGGATGGTTGTGGGAATGAGAGTGTTTTTGATAGGGTGATCAGTTGGGGGAATTAAGAGTTAAGAGCCCAGTTTGGAGGATATGGTGTTTGAAAGGTAATAATTTTAATATATGATGAGAAAGATAGTTGCTGTTTTGGTTGTTTCATTTTGTTGTGTTTCGTCCTGGGCTTGTACCAATTTATTAGTGGGAAAAGGGGCTTCGGCGGATGGATCCACGATGGTTACTTATTCGGCGGATTCTTATTGCCTGTATGGGGAGCTTTACCATTGGCCGGCGGCGAATTATCCTGAGGGAACGATGTTAGACGTGTACGAATGGGATACGGGTAAATATTTAGGGAGGATTCCGCAAGTACGGCAAACATACAATGTGATCGGAAATATGAACGAACATCAGCTTTGTATTGCTGAGACTACTTATACGGGACGGGAAGAATTGCAGGATTCTACCGGTATTATGGATTACGGAAGTCTGATATATATTACACTGCAACGAGCTAAAACTGCCCGCGAGGCAATTCAGGTCATGACCGGTCTGGTAGAGAAACATGGCTATTACAGCACCGGGGAATCATTTTCCATTGTGGATAAAAACGAGGTCTGGATCCTGGAAATGATCGGCAAAGGCCCCGGTCGCAAAGGTGCCGTCTGGGTGGCAGTTCGTATTCCGGATGATTGTATTTCAGCCCATGCCAATCAGTCGCGCATTCAGCAATTTCCATTAAACGACAAGGCCAATTGTCTCTACTCCAAGGATGTGATTTCATTTGCGAAAGAAAAAGGATATTATTCCGGGAAAGATGCCGATTTTAGCTTTTCCAAGGCTTATGCTCCTGCCGACTTTGGCGCATTACGATATTGCGAAGCCCGCGTTTGGAGCTTTTTCAACAAATACTTCGCAGAAGCCGGAAAATGGGAGGATTATGCTTTGGGAAATACCGATACCCCCATGCCTTTGTATATCAAACCCGATCGAAAAGTAAGTCTCAAGAATCTGATGAACATGATGCGTGACCATTACGAAGGGACTGCTTTGGATCCCACGAAAGACGTAGGTGCAGGACCGTTCCATGCCCCTATTCGCTTCTCTCCGTTAGAATGGAAATCGGACAGCATACAATATTGTTTCGAACGACCGATAGCCACCCAACAAACCGGATTTACTTTTGTGGGACAAATGAGAAGCTACCTGCCGGATGAAACCGGAGGAGTGCTTTGGTTCGGAGTAGACGATGCCACATTTACCGTATACACTCCAATGTATGCCTGTATGACCGAAACACCCGAATGTTACCGGGTGGGCAACGGCGATTTCAATCATTTCTCGTGGACCTCTGCTTTCTGGATCCACAACTGGGTAGCCAATATGGCTTATGCCCGTTACGACCAGATGATTACCGATACCAAACCGGTGCAAGACCGCCTGGAAAACGGATTTATCCTGATGCAGGAGCCGGTAGAAAAGAAAGCCGGTGAAATTCTTTCGCAAAACAGGGAGGAAGCCATTGTATTCCTGACTGAATACAGTATCTCGGGAGCTCAGAACGCTCTTCATGAATGGAAGTCCTTAGGAGAAAAACTGATTGTTAAATACATGGATGGCGTTGTCAAAAAACAAGATGAAAAAGGGAACTTCAAATATAATGAATACGGGCAACCGGCTTATCCTAACCGGCCTCCCTTGAGTGAAGATACATACAGGAGAATTGTAAAGGAAACAGGCGATCGTTTGAAGGTGAAGTAATAGATTTTATATTTGATTTTTTAATCAATAATTTAAATTTATTAACTCAAACTATCCTATTCAAAACCGTACATTTGTAGTTCAATAAAATTGATGTTGAATCATGGATAACGAAACTTTATTAAAACAGGTTACAGCCAAGGCGAAGAATTGGTTGTCAGAAAATTACGACGCAGAAACCCGCGCCGAAGTACAAAGAATGCTCGACAATGAAGATAAAACCGAATTGATAGAGAGTTTTTATAAAGATCTGGAATTCGGTACCGGAGGTTTGAGGGGCATCATGGGAGCCGGATCCAACAGAATGAATATATATACGGTAGGCGCTGCAACGCAAGGCCTTGCCAACTACCTGAAAGAAGAATTCACAGGTCTGGAACAAATTAAAGTGGCTATTGCACATGACTGCCGGAATAACAGCCGGAAGTTTGCCGAAATATCGGCAGATATTTTTTCGGGCAACGGCATTAAAACTTATATATTTGAAGATTTACGTCCCACTCCCGAATTAAGTTATACAATCCGCAAATTAGGATGCCAGAGCGGAATTGTACTAACAGCCTCCCACAATCCCAAAGAATACAATGGCTACAAAGCTTATTGGGACGACGGTGCCCAGG
>JAVBLA010000035.1:0-46247 GCA_031553775.1 Bacteroidales bacterium | reverse complement strand
CAACAAGCATTTTACAGAAGGTTTATTCTCTTTGAAAGTGATCGTCATTGCGAGTGAAAGCGAAGCAATCTACCGATAGCCATGAGATTGCTTTAGGCTTCGCCTTCGCAATGACGATCAATTGGCAGGAGATTGCTTCGTAGTTCCTCCTACCAATGACGTATTTCTCGTCATTATCGAATTGTTCGATATTTTAATATAGTGGCTACTCGCAATGACAGAACTTCACAAATAATATTACCCTACAAAATCTGCCAATTTCACCCGGGCAAAGCCCGGTCAATCCCCCGTTGGGGGTCAGGGGGACAATACCTTATGGTCGAAAAGCTGTCTGAGGGAGAGAGCACAGCGAGCGAACGAGTTCTTTTCGACAAAGCGCCTTTTTTTGGTACCTTTTTTTGGCGCAGCAAAAAAAGATACAGAAAGTATTTTTATTCAAAATGTTTTTATACCACAAAAACATTCCCTTAGCCCCCAATAGAAATATTCTCCAAGCATGCCCCCGGAAAATAATGCGTCAAAATCTCCCGGTAAGAATACCCCTTTTCCGCCATAACCGCAGCTCCGATCTGGCAAAGTCCGACTCCATGTCCCCAGCCGGCACCGATCAATACAAAAGATTCCGGGATTTGGGAAGATGTGCCGAATACTTTCTGCACAACAAAAGCAGAGCTATACAGGTGAGAATCCGACAGCGATTTACGGATAACCAGTTCTTTTCCGATCGTCAGTGTTTTTTTCGTTCCAATGATTTTAAGTCTGACCAAACGTCCGGAAAGACCTCTTTCTACCGGAAGCATATCAATTATTTCTCCAAAATCATGTCCCGTATTGAGCAACAATAGCTGTTGCAGCTTTTCCTGCGGAATTTCTTCCTGCCACCGGTAGAACTGACTGGTTTCCTGGTCATAATCGTTCAGAACGGTCGACAAAACTTTTAAATTTTGCGTATTACAAAAAGCTTCCGGATTACCCAATATCCATTTTTCAGCGTTTTCTTCCTGTGTCAGATCCTGTTTGAAACCATAAGGAGATTGAGGGTTATCGACTATTTTACTCAGATACGGATGCGCTACAGGTTCCCAAACCTGCTCAAAAGCTTCGGAAACACCACCGCAACATTTAGAAAAGCGGGTATCACAAATCTTTCCATCATATGTCAGGACTTCTCCGGAAGTAGAACGAACCGCTTCTTCGGCAGCTCGGGTGGTTACCCTGGTAATTCCCTGGTAACGCTGGCAGTGATCGTCGGCACAAACATCAAACAGTGTATGGTCTTCCCGGTCGTACCAGCGGATATATTCGTCTTCCGTTTGATGGATGGTTTGATAAGATTCCTGATCTAACTGCACTTTTTTATATTGCTGCGCGAGCAACCAGCTACGGGAAATAACGGCATGTGCCTTTAACAGATCCGGGGCTGAAAGGGCATTCATTTCGGAAGAGATCACACTCAGCAGGTAATCTTCAAGTGGTAAGACATTGATTACCTGAATCTTTTTATCGTTCCGGATAAGTTTCAGGGCACCTTTGAAACGCTGTGTTTCTTTGCGTTCCCAGTGAAAATCGATACCGATCACCACATCGAACAAATCAAAAGAAGACTCCTGATAATCGACAGGTTGAAGTATGAACGGAAGACCTTTTTCGTGTACGCTGACTTCCTGCAATCCCTCCCGGATTTCTCCGGTATCCGGGTTACTGTACTTTCCGTTCAGACAGAATCGGATCGTTTCCGACTGCATGATACCGACTTCTATCTGCGGTACTCCGGTTGTTATTGAGGTATTTTCCTGTTTCATGGCTTTTTGGCAAATTTTTATTGATTTTGTACTGCATCAAAGGTAAAATTTCTTTTTTAATTTTTATATTTGGAGATTATTAAAGAACTTAAAGGCTTTAAATGTTTTAAGAAACAGCAGATACTCTTTATTAAAAAACAAGTATATGAAAACAGCAATTGAGGATTGCCCAAAAGTTAAATCAGATAAAAACAAAACGATTATATTAAGCGATGAAGAGCAGGAAAAGCTGCTTCCCGGATTACTCAAGGTTTCATCACCTGTAGAAGCAACAGACCTGATCAATCAAACGATCTGTGGTGATACAATGGAAGTTCTGCCCTTGCTTCCTGCCGGATTTGCAGACCTGATCATTATAGATCCACCTTACAACCTGAGCCGGAATTTTGCAGGATTGAAATTTGCCGAAAGGGATAACGATTCATACATGGAATACCTGCGATCCTGGTTTCCGGAAGTGGCACGCTTACTGAAACCCAATGGCTCCTTGTATCTGTGCGGAGACTGGAAATGTACAGCTGCCCTGTATACGGTAATGAGCGAGCACCTCACCATCCTGAACCGGATCACCTGGCAACGGGAAAAAGGACGGGGAGCGCAAAGTAACTGGAAAAACAGTATGGAAGACATCTGGTTCGGTGTTAAAAACCCCAAAGATTATTATTTCAACGTAAATGCTGTAAAAATCAAACGGAAAGTCATTGCCCCGTACCGGGTAGAAGGAAAACCGAAAGACTGGGAAGAAACGCCGGAGGGTAATTTCCGGCTGACACATCCCGGGAATTTCTGGGACGATATCACGATTCCTTACTGGTCTATGCCTGAAAATACGGAACATCCCACACAAAAACCGGAAAAGCTGATTGCGAAACTGATTCTGGCCAGTTGCCGGACGGACGGTATGGTATTCGATCCTTTTGCCGGCTCCGGAACTTCGTTGGTGGTCGCCCAAAAACTGAACAGGAAATTTTGCGGAATAGAAATCAGTCCGGAATATAGTTGCGTTACCCGGAAAAGGTTGGAAATGGCCAGCCGGAATACGGGGATACAAGGGTATGAGGATGGGGTTTTCTGGGAACGGAATACAGGGAAAGGCAAAACCACATCATAACCCCGCCCCTACAGGTGCATGATCGAATGTTGGTGTTATTTTTCGGGTTTTAATACAACGCCTATGTTCTTTTTTCCATCGATTTTGATTATTACCGGGTTATCAAAACGTACATGTCTCAAATATTCCGTTTCCTGAACGGCTTCCTGTTCATTGAGGAAAGCCTCATCAAAAATACCGTCTCCTGAGATATAGGGATTTACAGTGAAGTATCCTACTCCGAAAGATGTCAGGTTCTGAAAAAAATGCGTTCCCTGACTCGGCTCGATACGGTAGTTTTCGAGCCCTGATTCAACAATTACTTTGGCGTTACAGATATGGGGCCATTTTACGGGAATACCCAACCAATGGTCGCTTGAACCCCAGCGTCCCGGACCGATCAGCACATAATTCCGCTGTTCGTCGGTGAACTGCCGGTTAATTTTTTCTATTTCGTAGGCTATCAACTGATTATTAGATGCATTGAAGGCTTTGGTCTTGACATACACCACATCACAGACATCGTTCGTAATTCCATGTCCCAAAGCATGATAAGAATACAACAAACATTCTTCTTCCGGGATTTTACTCAAATCTTCTTCCATCACTTCCTTGCTGTCGACGATCGGACGGATTTGTAACAGATAGAAAGTTCCCGTTTTTTCATCATCTTTATTGTTGGAAAGATTGGCGGCAAACTCGATTTCCACGGGACGCCCCATTTCTTCCTGTCCCAGTTTGAGAGAAAAATCCAGAATTTCCGCCAACGGAAAGACATCATGCTGTAACACACCGGCAAACGTAAGGACTTTGCGGTTTTTCCCCGGATAAAACCCATCCAGTAAAACCTGGTTATAATGATCGTAAGTGGAACAGATATATTTCAGCGTATCGTCTTCTTCCGCATCTTTTACAGGCAATTTCCAAAAGTTAAAAGCATCGTCCGTAGTAATTCTGACATCTCTCAGGGTATCTAAGTTCAGGGCATAGAAACGGGTTTGTGTTTCTTTCAATGCCGTATCCAGCGTGCTTGTTTGCAAAATATTATGCGGATGCATGGGAGAAAACCGGAGATTCATCCCTCCATCCACAATATATTTTCCCAACCCGAGCGCCACATTGGCAATGCCGTCTTCCGGTTTTTCTTCCCCGATAGGATAAAAGTTCAGAGATCGTGCTACTCCTGAAATATTGGGATAAAACCGGTTACCGTGCGTATGTCCGACGACTTCCTGGAGGACTATCGCCATTTTTTCCTGTTCGATGATATTCTGGGTAGCTGTCATATACGCCTTGCTGTCTTTATAGAAAACAGAAGCATATACAGCTTTAATGGCATCGCTCAACATACGGAGCATCAGATATTTATCTTCCGATTGAGGGATCATATAAGTAGAATAAATTCCCGCAAACGGCTGATAATGTGAATCTTCCAACAAACTAGAAGACCGAATGGCGATGGGACGCCTTACTACATCGAAAAATGCCATAAAATCTTCTATTAACCGGTGCGGCAGGGTAGCCCGAAGAAAATGCCGGAGGATCTCCTCGTCATCCAGATCCTGCAGAGCGATGGAATACAAGGCATTTGCCTCCATAAACTCGTCGAAGATATCCGTACAGAGTACCACCGTTTTGGGGATTCGCACATTGGCTTTCGCAAAGGCATTATCGGTTTCCATGGCATGCCGTTTGAGCATTTGTCCCATGAAAGCCAATCCCCTACCCTTTCCTCCCAGCGAATCGTTCCCGATACGTGCGAAGTTGGAATACTCGTCGAAACGGTCTTTCAGGTAAACGGCCACTACCCCTGTGTTTTTCATCCGGCGATAACTGACAATTGCATCAAAAATGATTTGCCGGGCTTCGTTCATATCTTTATAATCCGATACGTCGATCCCTTTAAGTAGTTCCGCCACGGGAAAAATCGCCCGGGAGTAAAAGAAACGAGAGAAATGGTTTCTTGACAAATGATATCTCAATGATTCATCCGGTATCGAATGAATCATCTTCTGCATATCCTTCAGGTTGGAGATACGGGCAATCGGTGTTTTCGTTTCAGGATCGATAATATTAAACTCCCCGAATCCAAAATTCTCTCGTATATAGCGCCTCAAATCCTGCGGAAATGTTTTCGAATTTTTATTGATAAAATCACATTTCAGTATTTCGGCATATTTGACATTGGAGACTTCTGACGAAGCATAGATAATCGGGATGAATTTATCTATTTTGCGGACGGCCTGACCGAATTCGTATCCGGCTACTTTATCCGACTTGTTATCCTTCGGAAAACTCATATCGCTGACAATACCCAGCATATGATTGCTATACTTGCTGTAAATCTCCCAGGCCTCTTCGTAAGAGCGTGCCAACAGGATTTTCGGACGTCCCCGCATCCGGAGCGTCCGCTGATGCTCATTCAGGGCTTCTTTAGAAAAATCCTGCGACTGCTGCAATACAAACTTATACAAGTGAGGAAGCGCTGCCGAATAAAAACGAATAGAATCTTCAATCAGCAAGATTGTCTGCACCCCTACAGAAGCTACATCAGCATCCACATTCATTTTATCTTCTATCAGTTTGATAATAGCCAGCAATAATTCGGAATTACCCAGCCAACTGAATACATAATCGATAGCAGAGAGATCTTCTTCCGATACTCGTTTGGAAATTTCCCTGGAAAAAGGAGTCAGCACCACGATCGGGATAGCCGGATAAACCCGTTTGATATGGCGGGCTGCTGCGAAAGTATCCGTATTATCCATATTCGGCATACAGATCACCAAGTCGTAATGCATAGCCGATAAAACCCTGAATGCTTCACTTTCTGTAGTAACCTGGGTAAAACGAGGTGGATACCGGAGACTCAGCGAGGTATATTCGTTAAAAATCTGTTCATCTACCCGTCCGTCGTCTTCCAGCATGAAAGAGTCGTATTTCGTAGCGATCAACAGTACATTCAATACCCGTTTGTTCATCAGGTTCGCAAAAGAGGTGTCTTTGAACACCAGTTGCTTCATATTCGGCAGATTTCCCATGAGTTATTTTAATATAAACAAGCAACAAAAGTATGCATAATTTTCACATTTTTCAGATATCGTTGTTCAAATATAAGATTTTTTGCGCAGATTTCTTACCTTTGGAGCGGAACTACGGAGGGAGAATATGGAGAGGAAGAAAAATATAACGGAGAAAGAACTGCTTATTCGATTAAATAAAGGAGACGTCGAAGCTTTCAGGATTATTTTTGATCATAACGTTTCTCTATTACGCATTTTTGCCGAAAAATTCACCAGCAAAGAAGTTGCACAAGATCAATTAAACAGCTCAAACGCAAACTTAAATCCAACCCTCTGGTATTTAAAATCCTCAAAACTAACAAATACCCCGGCATTCAGAATAAAATTACCAATCCCGTAACCCACTTCCGTGTAAGCGGGCAGAATTCCCGGGAGGTACAGCTGACTGAAATATAGCCGTTCTGAGACTACCAGCCGGGAGTTCTTCTTGATAAAACGAAGGAAAATAAACGGAGATTCATACATCAGGTGTCCCTGCACATAAGATTTTGACGCGTTGTACCAATAATAATCGAGCAGGTTGAACACCCCACCGATTTTATCATCCCACGACTCCGGGAAATTGCGGCGGGCAAAGCGGGTGAAATCCACGAAATACAACTCATCGGAATTGGTAAATACACCGGCGCCGGCATAATACTGGATCGAAGTAAGAAAATGCAGGGGAATCCTTTGCTGTATATCGCCTTCTATCCTTTCGAAATTTCCGTCACTTTTGAAAACGCCTTTAATACCGCGGGCATATTGTAGCGAAAAGGTCGGGCGGTACGAACCCACATATATTTTTTTTCTGCCTTCCATGCGGTAGTACTGACCGGGGTTCCAGGTTAGCGACAAAGAGGGTTCAAAGCTCCTGTAAGTATTGTCCACGATTTCCTTCACCAGATCTTCAGTATTGATTTCTTCTGTTCCCTCTTCCGTTTCATAAACCGGCGGACTCGTAACAACCGGTTTCCGGTAATGATAGGTAACCGCCATATCAGCCTGTAAACCGTTGACTATTTCGATCCTGTTTTTAACCTCGGCATAATAATCCTTATAATATTCCAGGTTAAAATTCTCAAATTTGAACGCAGAGTCTTTCAATTGTTCATTGATTTCGTTGATTGCCCTGGAATTCAAACCTTGGTTTCCGTTACCTACCGAAGCGCTGAACATTCCCATTTTCTGCGGATAATATAAGGCATTTACAGGCAAGCGCACAAACAACTCCTTCCGGTCGAATACATATCCCACATCCGGATAAAAGCCTATAGTTTTGTCATTACTTTTGAAATGACGTTCCAGCTTTAATTTCTGAGAATACGAAAAACCATTATTCGGAGAATATCCTACTTTTAACGGGTTCAGAAAACCGGAATATTGAAAATTGGTCTGTCTGTACTGGAAACCTCTCGGTTGGATCAACATTTTGGTAAAACGCCAGGATTTATCCGTCCAGGAATTCCGTACCTGTAAAGAAGCCAGTGAATCTATACTCGCTTTATTCTGCTCATAAATATCAGATTCCTCTTCGGAAAGAGGTACCGGACGGTTTTCCGACCAGAACAATTCATCTTTGATAATTGGAACCGAATCTGTCTTTACATTGAAATATTCGCTGATATCATACGATTTTTTACGGGCTTCCTCTTTATCCTGATAAGTAGAAACGGCGCTGTATTCATATACCGAAGTATATTCATTCTCCACATGGTTACCTAATAATTTCATCCGGAGATACAAATCTGTTTGCACAGGAAGCAAAAATTTATTCTTGAAGACCCCCATGGTAATTTTCACCTTAAAATCGGCAAAATCCTGTTTTCCGGAAGCTTCGAGACTGGCAACCGACCAGAACTCATCTACAATGTAAGCATATGCTGTAACCAAAGCCAGACTTTCATGTTTCGGTTCTATCCTTATCTTATGCAGGCGAATGCCCAATGAATCCATGCTACCTTCATAATGATAGCGATAATAAGAAAATGAGCCTTCGGCAAAAGGCATTACAATGGCATTATTGATGGCTGTGGGATTATAAACATTAATATTCAGGAACTGCATGACGTGATTGTGCAAATCGTCAGGATTCATACGTGTACCGGTCACCGCCTTGATTTTCTGGGTATAATAACGGGGCGCTTCGTAGTGGATATCCACCAGAGTTTCCATGATCGTTTCCTTGCCTTTTTTATCAAAAACAAAAATATCAGGGGCATACTTCAACAGAAAATTCTTTTTTAAGACCTTGGAAGTTCCTTTTATGTAAGCGCTTGCATCATATTCCTTGATATACCATTCATAGACCTTAGCCTGACTGATCACGTGACTGATAATTGTATCGGCTGGATTAACAGGAGTAGCTTTACCGGAGGCTTCGATCGAACCGGTTAAGGTAACAGAAGCATTCTTTGCCGCAACTTTTCCATTCAGGCAGAAACATAGGGTAAAAACAAGAATTAGATATTTTTTCAAACTCAACAAATCGATCTATTTTAAGCCCGGGTAAAAATAGTAAAAAATCTATTTAGCGCCTTGTTTGATGAACGATTTTTGATATAGATTTGTATTTTTAATAAAAATATTTGTTACTTTTGTGCTATAAAACATAGTTATAAAACATCTATGGCGAAAATTCAGAGGGAGGTTTTCGATATCTCGGTCAGTTTAAAAGACATCTGGGAGATTCTCAGCGACAGTGAGCGGGAGATATTCCGGGAGAAAGCAGTGATCCATTATTTCAAGCGAAATCAAATGATTTACTGTGAAGGAGAGAGACCGACCGACCTGATGTGCCTGCTGAAGGGCAAGGTGAAAATTTCCAAAGAAGGTGTTGGAGGACGGAATCAGATTATCCGGATGATCCGGCCGGTACAATATTTCGGCTACCGGGCGTATTTTGCCGGAGAAGATTATCTGACAGGAGCTTCCGCATTCGAAAGTTCTGCAGTTTGTTTTGTTCCGATGAAAGTAGTGGTTGCCCTGCTTCATCAAAACAATGCCTTAGCCTATTTTTTCATCCGGCATCTATCCATCGATTTAGGCATTGCCGACGAAAGAACTGTGAGCCTGACCCAGAAACACATCCGCGGCCGTTTGGCCGAATCCTTAGTATTTCTTCTGGATAGCTACGGGTTGGAAGAAGACGGAGCTACCATCAATATTTACCTTTCCCGTGAAGACCTGGCCAACCTTTCCAACATGACGGCATCGAATGCCATCAGGACACTTTCCAATTTTGTTATGGAAAGAATCATTACCTTAGACGGCAAGAAAATTAAGATTATCGATGAAGAACGGCTGAGAAAAGTCAGCAAGTTAGGATAATACTCTATATCTCCACCGGGCGCATAGCCACCCGTATTCCCGCCTTTTCAAAAGCTTCCCTTTTTTCTTTTGCAGTTCCCGACCCACTTGAAACGATCGCGCCGGCATGTCCCATTTGTTTTCCGGGAGGAGCCGATTCTCCTGCTATAAAGGCAACGACTGGTTTGGTAATATGTTTCTGAATATATGTGGCTGCCTGTTCTTCCGCATCTCCACCTATTTCTCCGAGCAGGACTATCTGCTCTGTTTGTTCGTCTTGTTCAAACATCCGGAGTAATTCCTTGAAATACAACCCGGCAACAGGATCTCCTCCAATGC
Organism: Bacteroidales bacterium; assembly: GCA_031553775.1. Taxonomy (GTDB): domain Bacteria; phylum Bacteroidota; class Bacteroidia; order Bacteroidales; family Azobacteroidaceae; genus JAISFI01. The sequence continues at coordinate 36,645 of JAVBLA010000035.1, read as the reverse complement.
CTACAGCTGTAGATTGCCCCCTTCCTTTTTGACTGAGATGATGCACTACTTCATACGTCAGTGTTCCGCTCCTGCTGATCAATCCTACACTTCCCCGACGAAAGATCCCGGCCGGCATGATGCCCGCCAGACATTCACCGGGAGAAATCAGTCCCGGACAATTAGGTCCTATCAATCTGGCCCCTTTCCGTTCAAGGTAATGAAAGGCATCCACCACATCTAAAACAGGAATCCCCTCCGTAATGCAAATGACCAATCCGATACCTGCATCCGCAGCTTCCAGCATAGCATCTTTGGCAAAAGGGGCCGGAACAAATATAACTGAAGTATTAGCACCTGTTGCCTGCACGGCATCGTGTACTGTATTAAATACAGGAATATCTTCCAGTTTTTCACCTCCTTTTCCGGGAGAAGTCCCGGCAACCACATCAGTGCCATAATTTTTCATTTTCAGGGCATGAAAACTACCATCCCTTCCTGTAATTCCCTGTACCAGCAAACGTGTATCCCGGTTGATTAGTATACTCATGATTGTCAGGATTTTAAAAAATAAGAATCAAGGCTCAGATTGATAGCCTCTTCAGTTGCTTTTTCCATTGAGTCGACAATAAAGAACGGGGTATCCTGAAGCAGAAGGCGTCCTTCCTTTTCATTTGTACCGGTCAGACGGATGACAACCGGAATATCTACATGGATTCGTCGAAAAGCCTCCAGCAATCCGGTAGCCACATCGTCACAACGGGTAATTCCTCCGAAAATATTGATCAACACAACTTTTGCCTGCTTATCCGAAAGTAATAGTTTCATCGCATGGACTATTTTTTCCGGATTGGAACTTCCTCCTATATCCAGAAAGTTAGCCGGTTTTCCCCCATATAACCGGATCATATCCATGGTAGCCATTGCCAGGCCTGCGCCATTCACCATACATCCGATATTCCCATCCAGACGGACATAGCTGAGTCCTTCTTTTTTTGCTTCATTCTCTTTCTTTTCTTCTTCCCGGAAATCAGCCAAATTCTGTATTTCCGGATGACGATACAGGGCATTATCATCGAATGTCATCTTGGCATCTATAGCCAATATTTTTCCATCTTCTGTAAGCACCAATGGATTGATTTCGAGCAATGAAGCATCAGTATCACCAAACAAACGATATAACCGCTGAAAAACAGGAACAACTTGTTTTACCTGATCTGCTTCATCAAACAGAGAGTAAGCCGCACGACGGGCCAGGAAATCCGGCATTCCCAAAGTGGGATCCAGCGGCAACCGGATTATTTTTTCCGGAGAACGCCGGGACACATCTTCGATATCCATTCCTCCGCTCCTGCTCAGCATGAGAACCATTGAACGGGTATTTCTATCAACTAAAAAGCCCACATAATATTCCGACCGGATACTGACTGCTTCTGCCACCAATACCTGTTTACAGATCCACCCATTGATTGTCATGCCTAATATAGAAGTAACTTGCTTTTCTAATTCAGCAGAAGTAGATGCAAGCTTAACTCCGCCCGCTTTTCCCCGTCCTCCGGTCAGCACCTGTGCTTTTACCACCACCCGGGGCACATTCAACTGTTTATAAGCATGCACAGCCTCTTCCAAAGAGCGGCAAAGAATATTTTTTTCCGTAGGAACCTGATATGTAGACAAGATGTATTTTGCCTGGTATTCATGGATTTTCATAGTACTGCCTTTTGGGGTTATAACAAATTAAGAGTGGAGATGGTTTATAGTTAAGAGTTAAGAATTAAGAGTTGGGATTCTTCGAATCCTGGATAAAGATCATCTATGTACTCTTTTTTAACAAGAAACCACTGCTTTTCCGAAGTTCAGAAATCCAACTCTTAACTCTTAACTTTTTAATTCTTAACTCTCTTGATTTTTCCTACGTGTCGGATAATTTTCCCATCCGCCGCAACACCTTCCATAATTACGGAGTAAGTTGTTTCGGCATCTGCCGTATAAAAGTCCAGGGGGACTTCTCCTGATTCGGTTACCCTGACATTGGGTTTCCAGTAAATTGTAGAGCGGAGGTCGGGAGTCTGCTCTGAAATTTTTTCAGGAGTATCGTATTGGGGAGAATAAAATTCTACCGGAAGATGATATCCCTTCGGGGTTTGCAGGGCGATGTTAATAGGATTATCCCTGAAGGTAATTTCTCCCCTTTTGGTAAAGATGGAGATAACCCCATTGCCTCCACGGAGACCAAATATCGCTGTCGATGCTCCTTTTAGTAAATCAATCTGCCCTATATCATGAACATTGAGTACATCCAGCATTTCAATATCCATTTCAACACCATCTACCATCAGCAAAGGCTCATACCGGGAACCCCTTATAGAAATCTTATCCGGAGTCACCCATACACCGGGAAAACGATAAAGAAGATTACGGACAGAAGTTGAACCTGACTTCTCAATATCTTCTTCTTTCAGGGAATTATCTGGCATAGAATAATAACTACTCTGATATTTCTCTTCCGAACGGCGGGATGCACGGACTGTTACTTCTTCCAGGTTGATCAATCGAATACCATTTTCATAGGTATATTTCATATCGGCATTTGTAATATATTCCTGAAAAATGCGATCGTCTTTGGGAGTGTCATAAATCCAGGAAGAGGTATGATCAGGGAAAGACTCCTTATCCAGGATCAGTTCCACTCTCTTTCCTCCTTTTTTAGACAGGGCGTATACTATATATTGCGTACTATCAGGAAACTCAAAGCCCTGAAATACAAACCGCCCGTTCTTATCCGCTTCCGTAATATCGAAATACCCTCGTTTGGGTGCTATTATCGAGACTTTCGCTTTTTCCGAAGCCTTTGAAAACAAACCACCTTTCACCGTACCGGAAATTACCTGCCCCATTTCCAAAGGTTCTTTAGGAAACTGTAAATTACCTGTTATTACACGAGGAATATCATAGCGTCGCCATCCTTGCGTCATCATCAGCAAATCCAGGCTTGTCTGAGACCTTTTTCCCTCGGAAAAATAACAGGCAGGGCATTCGATGTATCCTTTCAATTCTGAAGAGAGCAGGAAGCTTTCCAGAATATTGCGGCAGGTATCCGTTTTGACATCTTTATCATCGGTAACAGTGATGGAAAAAGTTCCCGGTACAGGTTGCAAGCTGTTATCCTTCAATTCTGTCAGGGTTGAAACTTTTTCCCTTTTGCCATACGATTCTTTATCCGTTTTGAAAGAAGTAACGACCTGATCTTTCTCATGCCATATAAAAACCAGGCGCTCGCTCAAAGGCCGCAAATCGGAAGATAGTAAAATGAAATGTACGATTCCCGACGTAAAGTCGTCCTTATTGAACAGAAGATATTCTTTTTTTTCATTCCAACGACCGGCATATTGAACCTCTCCCTTTTCATGTACCAACAGATAAAGCGTATCGTTTTTGTGAGAAGAAGACCTGTTGACTGTTACCCAGCATTTATCTTTAGACGAATTAATTTTCAATCCGGGTACATCTGTCCGGACTTCCGGCAAATTGAAACGCATTTCAACTCCTTTCTCATTTCTACACAAGGCATAATACTGTTCTCCTGCCTTGGGAGTAAAGATAAAAGCGCCCATACCCTGAAAAGCGGAAGAAAATATCGTTACGGATTCTCCTCTCGAATCATAAACTTCCCCTGTTATATTTTCGTACAAACCATTGGATTTTAACGACTTGAATGCAACATTACATAATACATCCGCGATTAGATATCCACCTTCCGGATAAAACGAAACGTCATAATGGCCTTCCGGATACGGAATGCGGATGTATTGCTTGTAAACACGCCGGTCGTCCAATTCCACATATGCCACCCGTTCACGTGCAATATGCGGCAGATTGAATCTGATTCTTGCAACACCTTCCTTATCCGGCTTTACCGCCATCGTTTTCCCCTTGTTAATACACACTGATATCGTTTTCGGTTTCAGGTATTCCTGCATTTTGATATCAGCAAAACGCAATTCCATCACTACTTTTTTATCCTCTTCAAAGGTAAAGCTTGTTTCTGTTTTGACATGAAGAGCATGAGGATCGCCGATACGGATCATTTTGGAAAAGAAATAATCTTCACCGGAATTTCTCATAAAGTTCGTATATGCCCGTATTTTATAAACTCCTTCAGGCATATCTTCGGGCAAGCTAAACTGGCCGAAATACATTTCATCTTCAGGAAGTACTTTCAGGCGGGTAACAATTGAATCGACAGGATCTATTAATTCCACATATACATAGCGACTCACTGGTGCCGGGGTATGTGTAAGCGCATCTATCAGATGTGCTCTGAAAAAGATCTTTTCACCGGTAATGTAATAGGGTTTATCTGTTTGAAGGTAAATTTTTTCCTGCGGAAAAACCTGTACTTGCTTCCGTATATTGAAAACCGCACTATCTAACGGACTAAAAATTTCAGATTCCTGTGCAGAAAGGGCAGCAAAACAGCAAAAAAACAGAATTAAACTACGTATTCTCATTGAGATTCTGTTAACAGGTTAAACCTGACAAATTTACAGAATTATTACAAACAAGCAATATATTCAACGAAAATAATATTTCATTCTTAGTCTCAGGATATTACTCACCGAATTAAAGTGATCGTCGATGGTATTCCGGGAAAACTGAAGGGTGTACAATCCCTCGAACCTGAGTTTATAACTCAACCTGTATCCTATTCCCACCCGAAAACGGGTACGGTTTGCAAAACGCTCGGAAACATCTTGGCTTGTAGAAAAAAACACTTCTGCATCTGTAATGCTGTACCACAAGTCGTCCGAATTATACATCTCCCGGTTTAAAGGATAGATGAATTCACCCCGGAGCCGGATACGGTTATTTACATCCCATCCTTCGGTATCCGTTTCGTAATACCAGCGGTTTTCAAAACGCACCAACACCCGGAACTGGGGTCGTTTCAGCGGGGTAAGATAAATCCGGGAACCCAGCATAGCCCTTATTTCGAAGGAGTTAAATTTTTCTTGAATCGTATATGAGAGGGGAACAGAAGAAACAATATCAATATATGGATTGATATTGTATTCGTACGCCGGTGTCATATCAAACGACATCCAGCGGCTGCCTCCGAAAAGCAGGGATTTAACGCTGATTTCGTCCTGAAAGAGATGCTTTAGTCTGTACTGGTAGTTTACTTCACCATCCAGCCACAATTGTCCGTCGGTTTGCTGCGCGTTCCCCCTGCCCCCCAAAACGGTTAAAAGCAGTAGTAAATATATGTATTTCAAAGGAATGCTCCTACAAATCCGCTTATTATTTATTTTTCCAGTTTTATTTTTGCTTCTTCCCATAACACATCCATTTCGGCCAGTGTCATATCTTTGAGATTTTTATTTTGTTTCTGCACTTCCTGTTCCATGTAATTGAAACGGCGGATAAATTTCTGATTGGTCCTTTCTAAAGCATTATCCGGGTTGATCTTATACAGGCGGGCGGCATTGATCAGGCAGAAAAACAAGTCGCCAAACTCATTTTCCATCTTATCCTGGTCCATTTGTCCGATTTCCTCCTTCAATTCAGTAAACTCTTCCTCTACTTTGTTCCAAACATCTTCTTTTTCTGTCCAGTCGAAACCTGCATTCCGGGCTTTATCCTGGATACGGTGTGCCTTAGGAACGGAAGGAAGAGAAGCCGGAACCCCTTCCAGTACCGTTTTATGTCCTCCTTTTTCTTTAAGTTTAAGCTGTTCCCAACTTTGCTCCACCTTGCTGGCAGAATCGAGATGAATATCGCCGAATACATGCGGATGGCGGAAAATCAGTTTATCACAGAGGGCATTGCAGACATCTGCCACATCGAACTGTTCTTTTTCCTCCGCTATTTTAGCATAGAACACGATATGGAGCAATACATCTCCCAGTTCTTTCTTGATATCGGAAATATCATTGTTGATAATTGCTTCACATAATTCAAACGTTTCTTCTATCGTATTTGTTCGCAGGCTTTCGTTCGTTTGCTTTTTATCCCAGGGACATTTTTCCCTTAACTCATCCATTACATCCAGCAGACGGCCGAAAGCCTGCAACTTTTGTTCTTTCGTGTTCATTTATTGAGATTCTTATAATTATTCAAACCTGTTTTCAGAAAATCGATATATTCCTGAATATCCTTGTTGTAGGCACGCGACGGGGCAATCGGCTTTCCTTCGTTATCGAGAAGGATATAATACGGCTGCGAGTTATTCCCGAATTTGCTTCTTTGCAGATAACTCCACAAATCGCCAACTGTTTTCAGATTCCGTTTCTTTCCATGTTCTTCCACCTGTATAACTTCCGGAAGAGATTCTTTATCATCTACATACAAAGATATCAGCACATAATCGTTGTCTATGATATTTTTCACCCTCGGATCTGTCCAGACGCTTGCCTCTATGTTTCTGCAATTCACACAACCATAACCGGTAAAGTCGATCATAACTGGTTTTTTTACTTTTTTCGCATAATCCATTCCTTCTTCATAATTCTTGAATTTCGGAAGGACTTCTCCTTTATACAGACTAAAATCCTGAGTATATAAAGGTGGAGAGAAAGCGCTGATGGCTTTCAGTGGAGCACCCCATAAACCAGGCACCATATACAAAGCGAAAGACAGGGAAATAATTGCTGTAAACAAACGGAAAACAGACAGCGTTTTGACTTCCGAATCGTGCGGAAACCGAATTTTTCCGAGCAGGTAGAAACCCAGCATGGCAAAAATCACGATCCACAATACAAGAAAGACTTCTCTGTCAAGGATTCCCCAATGATAAGCCAGGTCGGCTACCGAAAGAAATTTCAAAGCCAATGCCAATTCAAGAAAACCGAGTATCACCTTCACCATATTGAGCCATCCACCCGATTTCGGCAAATTTTTCATCCAGGAAGGAAAAAGGGCGAACAAGGCAAAGGGAATGGACAATGCCAGGGCAAAACCGAACATTCCTATGGCAGGGCCAGCCAATGAACCCGAAGAAGCGGCCTGTACCAGCAAAAGACCTATAATAGGTCCTGTACAGGAAAAAGACACCAGAGTCAGTGTAAATGCCATCAGGAAAATACTTAATAAGCCAGTGGTAGAATCTGCTTTTCTGTCAATTTTCGTAGTCCACGAAGCAGGAAGAGTAATCTCGAACGCGCCGAAAAAGGAGATGGCAAAAAAGACCAGCAAGGCAAAGAAAAAGATATTAAAAATAGCATTGGTCGATAGATCGTTCAGAGCACTGGCACCAAAAACCGCGGTAATAATCAAGCCCAAAGCCAAATAAATCACAATGATGGATAATGCATATAAACAGGTATCTTTAATAGATTTTTTCCGGTCTTTTGTCCTTTTCAGAAAGAAGCTGACCGTCATGGGTATCATCGGCCAGACACAAGGTGTAAGAAATGCCAGAAAACCGCCGACAAATCCGCCTATAAAGATAAGCCACCAAGATTGGTCAGTTTGATTTTCATATGCTTTCAATTCATCGATTACCGGTGCCCAGTAAGCATCTTTGGTTTCATCAGGAATAGCGGCAGACGAGAGCGTATCGACAGGAGGAACCGTATCCGTTTGTCCGATAGAAAGCGGTTGTATATTCGTTAGAGCCGGCGGTTCCGGAGCCTGCTCCGGAGATTGGCCTGCTTTGGCATCCGATAAGGTAAGATGTTCTTTCCCGAATTCGAAATCAATGCGTTCAGGAGGCAGGCACATTTCGTTGGTACAAGCCATAAATTCAACCTCCCCTAATATATTGAATTTACTTTTATCGGTTACTTTAAGTGTCTGGATAAAGGTAACGGAACGTTCATAATAACGTATGTCCATATTTCCGAATGCAACCTCCCGTTTCAATGACGGCTTGATTGTTGCCCGTGCCTTGCCCGACAATTCAGCGCCCTGTATCTTGGAAAAAGTAATATTCGTAGAAAGCGGCCCATCTTCCGGCAGGTTCATATCGTACATATACCAGCCGTTCTCTATACTTGCCTGAAAAACCAGGTCTTTCATCACGGCATCTTTTTCCACCAGGCTGATCTTCCATTTTACCGGCTCATGAATTTGAGCCATCATTCCGGACAGACAGACGAATAGGCTGATGAGTAATATTATATTTTTTTTCATCTGAATGAATTGAAAATTGAAAATTGAAAATTGAAAATGAAATGAATGTATTGGGGTTGAAAAACAATTTTTCATTTTCACTCTTCGTTTTTCATTTTTTTGTGGAAAATTCCGGAACAAAGGTATCAATTCAAACCGTAAAATAAAAACGATTAATCTTATTTCATTCAAACAAATATATATTACCTTTGTTTTATCAATAAGATTTTCACCAACTTTAATAGACAAAATATGGGGACAAAAGGTACCGGCAGGAAACCAGGAAAAACAGTTTTAGTTGTGATACTATCTGTTCTACTTATCCTGGGAACTATATTTTACTTTCGTTATTATTTTGTATTCGGAACAGGTGTAAAAGCCGGACAACTTAATTATGTGGTTTATAAAGGCTACGTATTCAAAACTTACGAAGGGAAAATTATACAGGCAGGATACAGGGGTAATGTAAAAGGGGCCGCGGCAACCATCCAGTCGTACGAGTTCGAATTTTCAATTGTAGACAAAGCTCTTGCCGATACGCTGATGCTGTCCAGCGGAAAGGAAGTCGAATTACGTTATAAAGAATATCTGGGAGCTCTGCCCTGGCGCGGATATAGCAAATATATCGTGTACGATATCGTCAATATCAAATAATCAATCTACAATCTGTATTGCTTTATTATTGATCCAATACTCCATCAATTGCCTGTCGGTGGTAATGTCGCCGATACAATACACTTTACTGGCAAAAGCCTGTGATTTTTCTACCGGTTCGATAATCACCCCCTCTTTACGGATATAATTGGAATGGATAAAAAACAGTTCTCCATTCCGTTTCAGCAAATAACCCACATGACAATCCAGTCCGACAAAATAGAGTCCGTCGGCTTTATTTTTCAGGAAATATTCCTTGACCGCTTTACGGGTACAATTGCTTAATGTTTTGATTTGACCGGAAATACTCAGGGACCTGGCCGCCGGCTTCCCTGCCTTTTGTGCCAGTTTGTAACGGTTCAGGTTGAAACCCGCATGCTTCAAGGTAGTCGAAACAAGATAACCACAAGCCACGGTTCCTTCTCCGGGAATATCCGTATGACCCTCAAATGTCCAGGGCGTACCATACCAGAATGGCATGATATCATTGAGGATATATTCTGTAAGGGTTTTTCCTGCCTGGTCCAAAATTTTATTTTTCAGAGAATCACCGGTAACCTGGTCATATTCTTCAGCAAAAGCATTTCGGAGCGAAACTCCTTTTGACTTCACCGATTGATAGGCTCCGGAGGGAGTGCATCTTATTTTATAAAAAGTCGTATCGATAAGTGGATACGGAGATATATCTACAGCAACCACCTCTTTGACAGCCTCTTGTTTTGAATCTTCCCCCTTATTTTCTCCCTGTACATGTTGCGTACATGAAAAAAACGGAAAAATTAAAAGGAAACAAATACTTGAAATTTGAGAATAAAGTTTTTTGTTCGGCCAAGAATTCATGGTTAATTATAAATTGAAAATTATTCAAGACAAAGATGCAAAAAGAATTCTTAATTCTTAACTCTTAAATCTTAAATTCTTATTTTTTTCATCACTCCACCGCCGGCTCCGTCAACCGTATAGTTTTCCTATCCGCATCGAGAATAGCATTCAGCCCGATAGGTAGAACCCCATTATTAATATTATGCCCGAACGAAAGCCCGTAAAAGGCGGGTATTTTCAAAGGTTTGATTCGATCCAGGATTACTTCTTTTAAAGAAAAGGAGTTGGCAGGAGTCCCTTTATTACAACCTTTACAGATACCGAAAACAATTCCAGCCAGCTGTTGTAAAGCACCTGTTTCCAGTAATTGGGTCAGCATCCGGTCGATCCGGTAAGGCTCTTCGTCAATATCTTCCAGGAACAGAATTTTATTTTTCAAATCCAGCTGGTATTTCGTACCGATCAGGGAAACAACCAGACTCAGATTTCCTCCGGCCAGTTTTCCACCGGCTTTTCCAGAAAAAATCGTATAACGTTCATAAACAGGATCTACCACTGACTTCTCCCAATCATCGGCAGTACCTGTTATCAGGTAATTGCTGGCAGGATGTAGGATAATATTGTTAAATTGGGCCGTGTTATAGGTCCGGTGTACGGTCCGTGCCACCGGACCATGAAAAGTAACAAGCCCCGTTTGCCGAGTCACCGCGTTGAGCAAGGCCGTAACATCGCTGAAGCCCATCAGCACTTTCGGACTCCGGCAAATTTTCGAATAATCGATATCATTGAGAATGCGGGTACAGCCATACCCTCCTCCTGCAGAAATAATACCTTTGACCTCAGGATTCTCAAACATTTCATTGATATCGGCAGCCCGTTCTTTATCCGTTCCGCTGAAATAACCATATTTACCGGATATACGAGTAGTATAATAGGGTTTAAAACCCAACTGACGGAGATTTTGGATAGAGGTTTGTAATTGTTCTTCGGAAAGCAAGTAACCGGGTGCAATCAGCCCGACAGTATCTCCCGGCGAGAGCCTGCACGGTTTCATCACCGGCATTTCTGTCATTCCGGCAGGGGTACCGGCCCATACTTTTCCCGGCAGTAAACTTACAGCCGAACAGGCAATACCTCCCTTGATAAAATTTCGTCTGTTCATATAATAAAAAAAGCAAAAACCACATTCCACTCAGGGAACTTAGTTTTTGCCTTCTTCGATACGGTTTATAAATAAGCGCGAAAACGCAGCTTATTTTCTTGCTTCCATCCGTTTTCCGTAGCGGCTCATGAACTTATCCACGCGACCGGCAGTATCCACCAGTTTTTGTTTTCCAGTGTAGAACGGGTGAGAAGTATTAGAAATTTCCACTTTCACCAAAGGATAAGTAACTCCGTCGATCTCGATAGTTTCTTTGGCATTAATGGTAGAACGAGTGATAAATACATCTTCGTTCGACATGTCTTTAAATACGACCGGGCGATAGCTGTCCGGATGAATTCCTTGTTTCATTGTAGTTTTATTTTGTATTATTTCTTTTTCTGCAAATTGGAGTGCAAAGTTATGCTTTTACAATGAAATAAAAAAATATTTGCAAAAAAAAATAGCGAGTCTCTTATTATTAAGCTGTAAAGTTCCTTTTCTAACACGCCGGATCAGTGTATACAAAAGGGTTAGCGGATCAATAATCCGAAAATCTATCAGACATTTTCCATCGTCCGGTAAGCTTCCGATTCAATCTCTGTTTGTATCAAAATTATTCCGATTTTATCCGGCTGTTCCTGCTTATAATTTGCTAAATTATTATTACCTTTGCGGGAAATTTTACTTTTCAATTTTAAATTTCTAAAATAATCACAATGGTTAGTTACAAAGAATTAGGCCTTGTCAACAGCAAGGAAATTTTCAGGAAAGCATTCGAGGGAAAATATGCTATCCCCGCTTTCAATTTCAACAACATGGAACAAATGCAGGCAATCGTTCAGGCTTGCGTAGAGAAAAAATCTCCGGTTATTTTACAGGTATCCAGCGGTGCCCGTAAATATGCCAACCAGACTTTGCTCCGTTACATGGCTCAGGGAGCCGTTGAGTATGCCAAAGAACTGGGCTACAATATTCCTATTGTACTGCACCTGGATCATGGCGATACTTTCGAACTCTGCAAAAGCTGTATCGACATGGGATTCTCTTCCGTAATGATCGACGGATCTCATCATTCTTACGAAGACAATGTGGCTTTGACCCGTAAAGTAGTAGAATATGCCCATGCACACGATGTTACCGTGGAAGGTGAATTAGGCGTTTTGGCCGGTGTGGAAGACGATGTAGTGGCAGAACACCACACCTATACCCGCCCGGAAGAAGTAGAAGATTTCGTTACCAAAACAGGTGTAGATTCTCTGGCTATTTCTATCGGCACTTCTCACGGAGCCAATAAATTTACTCCGGCACAATGTACCCGCGATGCCAATGGAATTTTAGTTCCTCCACCGTTACGTTTCGACATCCTGGAAGAAATTGAAAAAAGAATCCCCGGATTCCCCATCGTATTGCACGGAGCTTCTTCTGTTCCGCAAGACCAGGTAGCAATCATCAATCAATACGGCGGTGCATTGAAAGATGCGATCGGTATTCCCGAAGAACAATTACGGAAAGCCGCCGCTTCTGCTGTTTGCAAGATCAATATCGACTCCGACGGACGTTTGGCGATGACTGCTGCCGTTCGCGAAGTATTCGCCCTGCAACCGGCTGAATTCGACCCGAGAAAATACTTAGGCCCGGCTCGCGATAGCCTGAAAAAACTGTATATGCATAAGGTGGAAAACGTATTGGGTTCTGCCGGAAAAGCTTAATTTAGTTAAGAGTTAAGAGTTAAGGATTAAGAGTTGGGGTTCATTTGAATCCCTTAAAATACAGTTCAGGATTTTTTTACAACATCGAACTGCTCTTCCGGATCCCCGGAAAACAACTCTTAACTCTTAATTCTTAACTCTTAACTTTTTAAACATTTTATCATGGAAGACAAAAAATTCGTTCCGTTCGTTCCGTCCGGAACACAAATGAAAGAATTCACACTGAGGGCGCTGCTCATCGGATTGGTGCTTTCTGTGATTTTAGGGGCGGCTAACGCCTATTTAGGTCTGAAGGCCGGTATGACTATTGCTGCCACTTATCCGGCTGCAGTAATCGGGATGGCTATCCTGAAATTTTTCAAGGGTACGATCCTGGAAGAAAACTTAGCCAGGACCGTCGGTTCCATTGGCGAATCGGTAGCTGCAGGAGCCATTTTCACTCTTCCTGCCTTCTACATCACAGGTATCTGGGGTGGTGAAAGTTTCAGTTCCATGGAATCTTACCTCACCGCATCTCTGATTTTATTAGCAGGGAGTTTCCTGGGAGTATTATTTGTAGCATTGCTTCGCCGGGTCATGGTGGAAGACAAAGAACTTCCTTTTCCCGAAAGCCTGGCCGCAGCTGAAATCCACAAAACGGGAAGAAGCTCAGGCGGCGGATCTAAATTCCTGTTCGGAGGAATGATCGCCGGTGCCCTGATCAAAATCGCCGGAGAACTCCAATTGTTCGCCACAGGCTGGATCACTTTCCTAAAAACTGGCGCCGTCAGTATTGCCGGAGGCATCAACAACCAGGCAGGATTCGTTCTGGGAGGCCCCAGCATCAGTCCGGCTTACTTAGGAGTAGGGTACATTATCGGCCCCCGTCTTTCCGCACTGAACTTTGCCGGATCGGTACTTGCCTGGGGATTGATGGTTCCCATGTTCTTAGTAATGGCAGGCCCCGGATTCGTACAAAACATTGCAGGTCCTGGTGTCGATATCAATTCTGTCTCTACAGAATCTACTGAAGCCTGGCTGAGCGCTGCCACAGTAATTTGGAAACAGGTGGTACGTATCGTAGCCATCGGTGGAATGCTCGTTGCAGCCTGCTTCACACTTTATAAGATGCGCGACAGCCTGTTTACCGGACTGAAACGCTCGGTAAACGATGTTAAAAAAGCTGCTTCCGGATCTAATACGGAAATGGAACGAACAGACAAAGATCTGAAATCCAGCTGGATACTAATCGGCATTTGTGCTGCAGGTGTCATTTCCTTCCTGATTACTTTATTGGTTTTCAAGACCGGATTCCTGATTGCCCTGGCAGCTGCGATCATCATTATCGTACTGGCCTTTTTCTTCTCTGCCGTGTCCGGTTACCTGGTAGGGATTATCGGATCGAGTAACAATCCGATCAGCGGACTGACTCTTACCGCTCTGGTGGTGACTGCCCTGATCCTGGTTGCTTTAGGCGTTGACAGCACTCACCACGGTGGTGTCGCTGCCGTATTAGGGGTAGCAGCAATTGTTTGCGTGGCTGCCGCCGTTGCCGGAGAAATGTTCCAGGACCTCAAAGCCGGGCATATCCTGGGCGGTACTCCCTGGAAAATGCAGGTAGGAGATTTGATTGGAGCAGGTATCTGTGCTTTTGTGATGTTTGGCGTATTGATCGTCCTGAACCAGGGAGATATCAACCTGGGATTAGCCAAAGGCTATGAAGGAGGTTTCGGAAGCAAAGAGCTTTCGGCTCCACAGGCCGGATTGATGGCCGCTTTATCGCAGGGTATCGTCGGTGGAGAAATGTCGTGGGCATTGATCATTGCCGGTATGGTTATGGGACTGGCATTTATTCTGATGCAGGTAAAAAGTCCGATGTTGATTTTTGTCGGTATGTACCTCCCGTTCGAAACCGTATTCGCCATTTTTGTGGGTGGTTTGATCAAAGGCATCCTGGATATGGCCGCTAAACGTAAAAAATATAGCGAGACTCAACAAGCCGGAGTAGAAAACACAAGTGTACTGCTGGCATCCGGACTGATTGCCGGAGAAGCGTTGATGGGATTATTGATTGCTATTTTTGCCATCTTCAACATCTTCTTCAAAGACACATTGGGTATCGAATATCCGTGTTATATTATCGGTTTGGCTGTATTGGTGGCCGTGGCTTATTTTATGATACGTATTCCTTTACAAAAGGCAAATAAAGCGAAGTAAAAAAAATGACAGAGCTGCCTGAAATATTTTTCTCAGGCAGCTCTTATTATCTTTAGTTTATACTATGTCCAAAAAACAGGAACAGAACTTCTTAGACATGATACCGGTTCCATCTCTCCGGATCAAAACAGTGTACGAAAACGGACTCGCAACACTCGTCACTCCCCGTTTCAGCAAAGAATGGATGGCCAGATTTTTCCTGTTTGGTAAAAAAAATGAAGTACGCATTTCACTGGATGAAAACGGCAGCCAGGTATGGCAGGTCATCGATGGAAAGAGAAATGTCCGCGAAATTCTGCAGGAACTCTCCGGCACCAAAGAAAAAGAAAAAAACTATGAAGACCGGGTGGTACTCTTTTTACAACAACTTACCGGACATGGTTTTCTGACTGTATGATATCGTGTGTATTATGCGATCGTTAACTCCCCGATCAGCGAACAAGCCATATAAGCCTTAACCTGCTTCACTTCCATTCCATGTCCCAAAAGGAACATTAATTTAGTTACAGCCGCTTCTGTTGTCATATCCCTACCGGAAATAACCCCGGCATCCAATAAATGCCTGCCGGAAGGATAACGTTCCATTTCCACGGTACCGGAAGCACACTGGGTAATATTTACGATCACGATTCCCCGGTCGATCGCATCTTTCAATATCTCCAACAGCCAGGGGTGGTTGGGAGAATTTCCTGTTCCGAAGGTCTTCATTACCACACCCCGAAGTCCCGGAATATTCAATACTGTTTTCACAATTTCAGGGGAAATCCCCGGAAAGAGAGTTAATACAACCACATGCGGATCAAGCAGGTAATGTGCCCGCAAAGGTTTTCCGGCAGGACGCAAAATCAGGTGGTGCTCGTATTTGATATGCATGCCGGCCTCAGCCAACAGAGGATAATTGAATGTATGAAAAGCTTTGAAATTCTCCGCATGGATCTTGGTAGTCCGGTTGCCTCGCATCAGATGATTCTGGAAATAAATGCAGACTTCAGGAACAATCGCCCGTCCTTTTTCATCTTTATCAACAGCTATTTCCAGGGCTGTGATCAGGTTTTCCTTTCCATCCGTACGCAGCTTTCCGATAGGCAGCTGGGAACCTGTAAGAATTACCGGCTTCCTTAAATTTTCCAGCATAAAGCTTAATGCAGAAGCAGTATATGCCATGGTATCCGTTCCGTGCAAAATTACAAACCCATCATATTGCTCGTAGTTTTCTTCAATGATCTGCACCAATTTACGCCAGCCGCCCTGCTCCATATCAGAGGAATCGATCGGCGGATCGAACTGAATGGTATCTATTTGAAACCTGAAACGTTTGAGTTCCGGTACATGTTCTTTCATGTGGCTGAAATCAAAAGGTTCCAGCATACCGGTTTCGGGATTTTCCATCATGCCGATGGTACCTCCGGTATAGATCAATAAAACCGATGCGCGATGATCCAGCATATTCAGTATTTTTTATTCCACGTTGGCATTTTCTAATCCGTAACCTTTTTTCGCATCCTCTTTTTTAAGTAGCCACGCAAAGAAAATGGATAACAGTCCGAAACAGGCGAAAATCAGCATGGGTATGGTATAATCGTATTGAGTTACTTCTACAGAAACACCATCGATTATTTTTTCTTTAACTCCTATTACACAATAATCTTTCAAAACATAGCCTATCAGCATCGGTACTAACATAATGCCCCAGTTTTGCACCCAAAAAGTCACCGAATAAGCAGTGCCCAGACGTTTTTCCGGAATAATTTTAGCGACTGAAGGCCACATCGCCGAAGGTACCATAGAAAATGCAATTCCCAGCAACACAACCAGTCCGATAGCCACTGCCAGGTTATTCAACGATGGTATGGAAAATAATAAATGCACGCAAAGAAGTAATACAGAACCTATAAACATAATCGTGGCACCTTTTCCTTTCTTATCATATATACTTCCGAATACCGGGGTCAGGAATAAAGCACCCATCGGCAATAAAGCCGGGATAAATCCGGCAAATTCATCGGAAACATCAAATTTCTGGATGATGAGGTTCGTGGCAAACTTGATAAATGGGAAGACCGCGGCATAAAACAGCAAACAAAGAATAGTGATATACCAGAATGCCTTCACCTTTACTATTTTCAACAAATCGCTGATCTGAAAATCTTCTTCTTTCTGTTGATTATTTAAAGCTTCTTCTTTATCTAATTTCCGGTCGAATATAGTAAAGAAAATAAAAGTGACCAGGGCAATACATAATAAAAGCATGGACAATAAAATAGGAGCGCCTACATTCTTTGTCAAATTAACCAAGGGTATCGGCGTAAACATGGCCAAAGCCGTCCCGATCCTTCCGGTAGATGTATTCAAGCCAATGGCCAATGCCATTTCCTTTCCCCGGAACCAGCGAATAACTGCTTTATTGGCAGTTATACCGAATAATTCCACACCTATTCCGAATATAGCAAAACCTAGCCCTGCATATACAGCACTTCTTTTGGCAGCGAATAACTCCCAACCGAAAACATTCAAATCCAAAATATCGTCACCCACATTTCCTCTAACCGCCCAATATTTAATAGTTGCACCCGCCAGCATAATAAAGATGGAAGTGACCCCGGCAATCCTGACTCCTACTTTATCAAGGAACATTCCTGCAAAGATCAGCATCAGCAGAAAAACATTAAACCATCCGTAACCGCTGGTGTACAATCCATAATCGCCGGCATCCCAATTTAATGTCGCCTCCAAACGTTCGGATAATGGAGCCATGGCATCCGTCAGGTAATAAGCGCATAGCATAGTAAATGATATGAGAACCAGTACTCCCCAGCGCAATCCGCGCGAATCTCTCAACGATGATTTTATTTTTTCCATTGGTTTTTATTTTGAGGCCAAAAGTACATGATTTTCCCGGTATTTATAACATTTATTAGAGATAAATTGTACTTTTGCACTATCAACCGGAAAAAACATGGATATATCAGTTGTTATTCCCCTATATAATGAGGAAGAATCTTTGTCTGAACTCTGTGAATGGATAGACAGGGTTATGCGTGAAAACCACTTCTCGTATGAAGTTATATTTGTAGACGACGGAAGTACCGATCATTCCTGGGAAATGGTCAGATCACTGCAGGAAAAACATCCGGAAGTAAAAGGTATCCGGTTCCGTCGGAACTACGGCAAATCACCAGCTTTACATTGCGGATTCGAAATGGCCTCGGGAAAGGTAGTCATCACCATGGATGCAGATTTACAGGACAGTCCCGATGAAATCCCCGAACTGTACCGGATGATTACTGAAGAAAAATACGATCTCGTTTCCGGCTGGAAAAAGAAACGTTATGATCCCCTGAGTAAAACCATACCCACTAAGCTATTCAACGCAACTGCCCGCAAGATTACAGGAATTAAGTTGCACGATTTCAACTGCGGACTGAAAGCTTACCGGAAAGAAGTGGTCAAAAGTATTGAAGTGTACAACGACATGCACCGGCACATTCCTTATTTGGTAAAAATAGCAGGATTCAATAAAATCGGAGAAAAAGAGGTACAACACCGGGCCAGGAAATACGGAAAAACCAAATTCGGACTGGACCGTTTTGTGAATGGTTATCTCGATTTACTGACTTTATGGTTTCTGTCTAAATTCGGGAAAAAGCCAATGCACTTTTTCGGACTGCTGGGAAGCCTTATGTTCCTTTTGGGATTGATTTCCGTGATTATTGTCGGAGCACATAAGATCGTTTCCCTTTCGCAGGGAACACCGGCTCCGCTGGTCACCAGTAGCCCCTATTTCTATATCGCGCTGACTACCATGATCATTGGTTGCCAACTTTTTCTTTCAGGCTTTTTGGGTGAAATTATTTCCCGGAATGCCAGTGAACGTAATAAATATTTTATAGAAGAAAAGATATGACATTCCTCGAAATTGTTTCTGCCCGCCGTTCTGTAAGAAAATATACTACACAGGAAATCGAACCGGCTAAATTGGATTATGTACTGGAGACTGCCCGTCTCGCACCTTCTGCCTGTAACATGCAACCCTGGCGTTTTATCCTGATCAGGGAACAGGAAAATAAAGAAAAGATTCAACAATGTTACAACCGCGACTGGTTCAAATCGGCTCCGGTGTATATCCTTGCCTGTGCAGACCATCAACAATCGTGGAAGAGGAAATCCGACGGGAAAGACCATGCGGATGTAGATTTGTCGATTGCTATCGAACATATCTGCTTAGCTGCAGCAGAACAGGGCTTGGGTACCTGCTGGGTTTGTAATTTCGACGCAGAATTATGCAAAAAACATTTCAACCTGCCGGAATATATCGAACCTATTGCTATTATTCCGATCGGCTATCCGGATGCTTATGAAATTTCGGAAAAAACGCCGAGGAAGAATATTTTTGATATTGTGAAGTAATAATATTGAGAAACTGTTTAATAATTTGCAAGCAATATTTTTGATAATCATATCATCTTTTTTATGATGCTTTTCTATTCCGAAGGTATTCCACCAAAATCGGAATCAAAGAAACAAGAATAATAATAACTATCAAATATTTCAGGTTTCTTTGCACAATATCGAGACTGCCAAAAAAGTATCCGGCATAGATAAACAAAGAAGTCCAGACAATCCCTCCTACTATATTGTAAAGTCCGAAGTGAGAATAATTCATCTTACCCATACCTGCCACAAAAGGAGCGAATGTGCGGATTATGGGGACAAAACGAGCCAGGAAAATGGTTTTTCCTCCATGTTTTTCATAGAAAGCATGGGTTTTATCTAAATAAGACTGTTTGAATATTTTGGAATTGGGATTATTGAATAGTTTTTTTCCGAAGAAACGACCGATCACGTAGTTCACAGCATCGCCGGCTATAGCAGCAATCATTAACAGAACAACTAACAAATGGACATTGATATTATTGGTTCCGATCGAAGCCAATGCGCCTGCCACAAACAACAGGGAATCGCCGGGAAGGAAAGGAGTAACAACCAATCCTGTTTCACAAAAAATGATAAGGAATAAGATGGCATAAATATAGGTGCCGTATTGGACAACAAGTTCGGCAAGGTGTTTGTCTATGTGGAAGACAAAATCGATGATAAATTGGAAGAACTCCATTGGGTTTTATTTTTTTTTTACACGGAGTTGCACGGAGTGAAAACGCAGAGGAACACGAAGTTTTAAATCCGGGTTTGCTGCTATGATCACTTTGTGCAACTCCTTAGTTGGGTTATTATTTCAGCTTGGAAGAGGAAGACAGGTTTTCTATCTGTTTTTCAGCCTCTTTCATTAAATTATCTGCTTGTTTCTGAGCTTCGGTTTTCAGTTGATTGGCTGCTGTCTGAGCAGCAGCAACAGCACCTACCTTTGCCAGCGGATTTTTGGTTTTGTTCGCTTCATTAATCAGATTCTGACCTTGTTTTTCCGCTTCGGCAACCAGTTTATCACCGGCATCTTTAGCTTGTTTACGTAAAGCTTCCGCCTGTTTTTCTATTTCAGCGTTAGCTGCACCTTTCAAGTCGACTGTTCCTGTAGAATCCGTCAGGCCTTTGATGCCAAGCCCGCTCAGTGCAGCTGCAGCACCCTGTTCCAACAGATTTTTCGTGTCCAGCGAAACTTTAGGAGAAGTGAAAGTACCTCCGATCTTCACATTTACATTATTCAACGCACCTTTGGTCAGAGAACTCGGAAGCGATACCTTAGCCACATAATCGATGGTCTGATCCAGACCCGTACTTCCCGCAAGATTCATTTTGGTTGCGCCCAGGTTGATATCGAATGGAGATGTATTTACCCGGCCATCCTGAACAGCAAATGGAATTTTAAGATCCTTTGGGCTGATTGTCTTCAGGTTATCATTCTGCAAAGCCGTTGCCAAAGCATTCAGGGCTGGCACATTGCTGATCGTAACATCGTTCGAAAGCAAGGTTCCTCCTCCTACCAAACTGGAAAGTACCGGCATCATATTTTCCGTCAGGGAAGTTTTCATATTGAAATTGACAGAGTAATTACCGAGCATATTTTCAAAGATAGGAGCCATATTCTGAACGAAATCAAAAGCTTTGAATGTTTCAGAGAAACTCACATTACTGAGATTGAGTCCGAAGTCCACTTCCGGTTGTTTCGGATTCTGAGCGGTGCTGTAATAGCCATTTACCTTCATCGATCCACCCAAAGCATTCATCGAAAGGTTTTTCATCTCGGCTTTTCCTCCGCTAACCGTAATATTTCCGGTTACATTTTTCATATCGATTTTATCGAAGATCACTTCCTTCATATTCGCCTGCAGACTGAGATCCAGGTTTTTGGGAATTTCAAAAGCCAGGATGGGAGCTGTAGATTCCTCTGTTCCTGCCGAAGCAGCATCATCCGTCATAAAATCGTTCAGATTTAAATAATTGGATGAAATACTCAACGAACCTTTCAGCGTCTCGTCTTTCATGAAATACGGAAGATAATTTTCTAATTTACCGGTAGCGGAAATATCATTCTTACCGATTTTTATATCTGATTTACTCAATTCAGCATACCGGGGGTTGAATGAGAAAGCAGCCGAGTTAACCTGTACATCAGGCATATCCTGCGATTTGAACACCATATCTTTCAAACCTAATGTTCCGGAAGCATTTACCTGTTGATACTGTCCTTTTTCAATGGCCGACATTGTTCCGGCAAAGGTCATATCGGCATCTAATTCTCCATTTAACTGCATCCCCTCTTCCATCGGATAAATATCCTTGATCATAGCTAAATTCAGCTTCCCGCTGGCGGTCAGGTCCAGGTTTGGATCCGAAACAGGATGAGACACTTTCAATTTAAGATCAAAAGGATTCCCTCCCAGATTGAAATGCACTTTACTGATATTTACCAACGTATTATCCAGGTTTCCACCGGGGCTATTCACATGCATATTCACCTGTATATCGTTCAGTGATTTCGGAAGCGCCGGATATTGAAACATACCGTTCGTTACATCCAATTGCACATCGAATGCAGGATAAGATTCTCCCTGCATTTTACCGGCAGCCGAGGCCATTAATTTAACCGCGCCTTCCGCTTTCAAGCCCTCGAAATCTTTGGCATAAATAGCCGGGATCAAAGAGAGTAGTTCTTTGAATTGAATTTCCGGGGCATCTATCTTCAAATCCATATCAATAGTAGATGTATCGGGAATGGAAACCCATCCGTCGATGATGGCATGAATGGCATTGAGATCGACCGATGATTTTTGGATTGTATATTTCTGGTTTTTCAGGTCAGCCTGTAAAGTCAGGTCCGTAGCAAGTTTAACTTTACTCAGGAAAGGAACATTATCCATGATAAACGTCAGTGCTTCGATACTGGATACAGTTTCAATATTCGTTACATCGGCAGTCATGTCTCCTTTCAGTTTTCCTGAAAAGTTCAACACTTCGGCTTTCATCTTCGACTGCAGATCTTCGTAAACAATATCCACTCCTTTCAACTCGATACCTTTCAATTGCATGCTGAACGAAGTTTGGGTAGTATCTTCCGAAGCTTCTTCCGCACCTGTTTCTTTCATAATGTTCCAGTTCGCCATCCCGTTTTCCAATACTTTCGCATGTAAAGAAGTATTTTCGATGATGATCCTTTTGATTTCATATCCGGAGTTTCCGAACAGGCTTTTGATATTGATGGTAGCCGAAAGCAATCCGGACTGTATCAACGTATCATTTTCAAATTCATTCACACCGCTCAACACCAGGTCTTCGATGGATACGGTGGCATCCGGAAAGTTCCGGATCAGACTCAGGCTAAGATCTGAGAATTCAAGTTTGGCGTTCAACATCTTATTTGCTTCGCTTTTAACGATATCCTTGATTTTTCCCTGAAAAAGGAACGGCAAGGTTAGCAGCAAAACAAATATGACCAAAATGGTAATTCCTGTAATAACTAATCCTTTTTTCATATCGATTATATATTAAAAATTGGTACAATAAATTTATCGTTTTTCGTGACTCTGCAAATTCCAAACAAGTTTGGCTTTTGTTCCCGCTACTTAAAACGTTGATTCGTCTTCCTCATCATGCGCCAGATTCCAATATTTTTCGGCCATGGGCGTATTTCCCAGGTGGCTGTATGCATCTCCCAGATAATTCAGTGTTCTGATATGTTTGGGTTTAATACCTATGGCTTTATCAAAATCGTTCACAGCCGCTTCATAATCTTTCATCGCCAGGTGGTTCTTTCCTCTGTTATAAAGAGCTTTGAACGACCTCGGACTAAGTTTTACGGCCTCATTAAAACAAATTCCTGCTTCAAAATGTTCTTTGGTGTCGAATAAGGTGATTCCTTTCCTGATCCAGGCTTCGAGAAAACCCGGGTCTAAACGGAGAGCCTTATTGAAATTCGCTATAGCCGCACGGGCATCCCTGGCAGTGGTAATACATTCATTTCCCATCAGGTAATATTCCCGGGCATATTCTTTGATAGCTTCTGATTGAGCATGCATCTGATTCCGGAAATTTTCTTTCTCTGCGGCAAGCTCTTTTTTCAAATCGTTTACCTCGGTGCGCAGGCTGTTGATAATACTCAGTTTCCTGCTGATATACCTTTTATGCAAAGGTTTTTCTATATCATACCGGGCATGGATAGCCTTGAAAAAAGTTTCGGTAAAAGGGATAAAATCTCCGGCATCGAACTGGCGGATCGCTTCGGCATAAAGCACATCGGCTTCCGACTCTTTCAATGACCGTTCTATCAACTGCTTGTCATTAAAACGCTTGCTGAAAGCTACAATCTCCGGACGGATAAAAATATCACTGCGGTTGATCTGTTTTTTCAGCACCATGCCTTCCAGCGATGTACAGCGACTGAGGGCAACATAAGCCTGTCCCCCGGCAAAAACGCCACCACTGAAATCGACTACCACATTGGAAAAGGTAAGTCCCTGGCTTTTGTGTACCGTTACGGCCCAGGCCAAACGGATCGGGAGCTGGGTAAAAGAGCCCAATATCTCTTCTTCTATCGACTTGGTCTCTGCATTGTATTTATACCGCCGGTTGTGCCAGATATTTTTTTCCACGAGCACTTCCATACCGTTGTCCATCAGCACAGATACTTCTTCCGTATCTGTTATTTCCGAAACTACACCAATGGTACCGTTTACCCATTTCCGTTCCGGATGGTTTTTAATAAAAATGACCTGGGCACCTGTTTTTAACACCAGATCCATCGATGTAGGAAGTCCTGACTCCGGAAAATCTCCTTCAATCATTCCCATACTGTGGTATTCTGGCTCTTTGATCTCTCCCAGTTTTTTTTCGTTGATATAATCCACATGGTCTCTTTTGGTAGCAAGGGTGATATACATATCGTCCGGCCCCGGATTGAATGTTGGATTATACCGGCTGTTCAATGCCTGTAAATCGGCGGCCACAGCCGTATTGTTTCGTATTTTATCTAAAATGGAAATAAATTTCTGATCAGTTTGCCTGTAAACTTTAGTCAACTCGACAGATACCAGCGGCATTTCATTGAAAACCCGTGCTGAAAAAAAGAATGGAGAAGGATAAAACAGATCGATAATTTCTTTCTGGTCGGAAGTCACCACCGGCTCCAGCTGAAAGATATCGCCGACAAACAACATTTGTTTTCCACCGAAAGGCAGGCGTTGGTTTCCGGAATAGACCCGCAATATTTTATCTATGCAATCGATCGTATCCGCTCTGACCATGGAAATTTCGTCGATGATTACCAACTCCACTTCCCGGATAATCTTCCGGTGATCGCTCCTGTACTTAAAGAAATCAAAAATACGTCCGTCTTTCAAACTCAAATCCGGATCATCCGGAAGCATCGGACGGAAGGGTAGTTTAAAAAATGAATGCAAAGTTACCCCCTCGGCATTAATAGCCGCAATTCCGGTAGGAGCCAACACTACATGTTTCTTCTTAGTTTGTCCACACAAATATTTCAGGAAAGTAGATTTCCCCGTACCGGCCCGCCCGGTAAGGAAGACTGACTGGCGGGTATGGGTTACAAGCTGTAAGACCTGCAACATTTCGGGATTATTTGTATCTACCAGGTTCTGCATGGACAAATATTTTCCTTATTTATCAGGAAAAAGAAAAGATTCAATCAATAATTTCAAAACCGCAATACGGCACGAGAGCTTTAGGGATCCTGATACCTTCGGGGGTTTGATGATTTTCCAGCAATGCTGCCACGATACGCGGAAGGGCCAAGGCACTACCGTTCAGGGTATGGCAAAGCTGTATTTTCTTGTCACCGCTCCGGTAACGGCATTTGAGCCGGTTTGCCTGGTAACTTTCGAAGTTAGACACGGAGCTGACTTCGAGCCAGCGCTTCTGTGCGGCCGAGAACACTTCGAAATCGAAGGTCAGCGCAGAAGTAAAACTCATATCGCCGCCACAAAGCCGGAGAATGCGCCAGGGCAGTTCCAGTTTTTCAACTAAGCTTTGCACGTAATTTACCATTTCCTGCAAGGATTGGTAAGAATGTTCGGGAGTGTCTATCCGTACGATTTCCACCTTATCGAACTGGTGCAGGCGGTTTAATCCGCGGACATCTTTTCCGTATGATCCTGCTTCCCGGCGGAAACAGGCGGAGTATGCCGTATTTTTTACAGGAAGGTCTTTTTCTTCCAGAATTACATCCCGGTAAATATTGGTTACCGGAACCTCTGCAGTAGGGATCAGGTAAAGGTTATCCAATCCACAGTGGTACATTTGGCCCTCTTTATCCGGTAATTGTCCCGTTCCATAACCGGAAGCTTCGTTCACCACATAGGGCGGTTGCACTTCCAGGTAACCGGCGTCGCGGGCATTATCTAAAAAGAAGTTGATCAGGGCGCGTTGCAAACGGGCTCCTTTTCCTTTGTAAACGGGGAAACCGGCTCCCGAGATCTTTACTCCCAGTTCAAAATCTATCAGGTCGTATTTTTTGGCCAGGTCCCAGTGAGGAAGGGCTTCCGCATGCAGTTCCGGCATGGCTCCACCGGTTTTTTCCACCAGATTATCTTCCGGCGTTTTTCCATCGGGCACCTGTTCTGAAGGCAGATTGGGTATCTGGCAAAGCAAATCGGTCAACATTTGCTCAGCTTCTCTCATCGTATTTTCCAACTCTTTATTGCCGTCTTTCATTGCTGCCACTTTGGAACGGGCGGCCTCGGCATCTTCTGTCTTTCCTTCTTTCATCCACTGACCGATCGAGCGGGAAAGGTTATTGATCTCCGACAGGTTGGCATCCAGGACAGTTTGTGAATTTTTCCGTATTTTATCTGTCTCGATTACTTTTCCGATCAATTCTTCCGCATCGAAGTATTTCTTTTTCAATTGGAGGATTACAGCCTCCGGATTTTCCGTAATAACTTTAATTGTCAGCATGATGATATGGTTGAAAGCTAGTTAATTTCTGTTTTTTGCACTGATGCAAAGGCAAGACTTACTGCGCAGCATCCGTTTAACACGGGCGTAAAGGTAATGATTTTTTCAGGATATGCAACAAAAAAAGGCGCTCCGAAGAACGCCTTTTATGAATCTTTTTCAACCCTCCGTATCAAGCTTCCGCTACCGGAATAATAGATACATAGGAGCGGTTGTTCTTTTTCTTTCTGAATGCAACTGTTCCGTCGACCAAAGCAAACAAAGTATGGTCTTTTCCCATACCTACATTTTCTCCGGGATGATGAACCGTTCCTCTTTGACGGATCAGGATGTTGCCCGCCTGAGCAATTTCTCCTCCGAAGATTTTAACGCCTAATCGTTTACTTTCCGATTCGCGTCCGTTCTTTGAACTACCTACACCTTTCTTATGTGCCATTTTCTTGAGAATTTACAAATTAAGCAACAATTTCTTTCACACTGATTTCAGTGAACTGTTGGCGGTGGCCATTCAGTTTTCTGTGACCTTTTCTTCTTTTCTTATGGAAAACGAGCACTTTGTCTCCTTTTACATGATTGATTACTTCGGCTACCACTTTCGCGCCTTCAACAGTAGGAGCACCTACGGTTACAGTACCTTCTTTGTCAACCAGCAAAACCTGGTCGAATTCGACAGTATCTCCGTGTGCTGCGTTGAGGCGGTGAACGAACAATTTACGACCGGTTTCCACCTTGAATTGTTGTCCTTGAATGTCTACAATTACGTACATCTGTTAATATAAATTACAGGTTACCTCCCGGGGGTGGTTTTCAATCGGAGAAAACACTTCATCAGACCCTCTGCAGAATTTCAGGTCGCAAAATTAAGCTTTATATTTTAAATACGCAAGGAATCGAAGCAATAAATTATCGCATTATCCCATGAAATCTTTCAATGTTTTGGCTTCCAAAGCAACTTTCATCTGCAGGGAAAAACTATCCGACAATTCTTTCAGATAACATTTTTCAAGAGGACAAGTAGACTTATGTGAATTATCGACAGCATTGATCGGCCCTTCTATCACTTCATATATAGAAAGAAGAGTTATTTCTGAAGGATTTTTTGCCAGAATAAATCCTCCGCTGGGGCCCCGCAAGGAGTATACCAGTTGAGCCTTTGCCAGTTGTTGCATCACCTTGGATAAATGATTCCGGGAAGCATTTGTCCTCCAGGCCATATCTATCACATTTAAGTATTTGTCTTTAGACATCGCAATCATCATCATTGCGTGCATTGCTAAAGTTGAAGCCTCAGAGAGTTGAACTACATTTGCCATGATATCGGATTATAAAAAATAAAAAAATAACATATAACTAAAATCACCCCGTTCATCAGATTTTTCTTTCATTTCCTCGCATTTTCATCTGTATGCCCGAATAATTTCAATAATTTCATTGTATGGTATGTGAAAATGATGCAAATATATATAAAGTAACCGGAATAACAGTAAAAATAGAAAAAATTGAGATAAATATTCAGTGATTAGTGTTGTTAGGTATCGTTTTACTGATCTTCCTTCGCCTGGTCGGGCATTAGTTTTTGTGTGGAAGTCTGTGCAGAAACATTGCTTCCGAAAGCTGTCGCGATAAGGATAGCTATTGTCTTTAGATTTAATTTCATTGTCATATGATTTTAAGTTCTTATTCGGTCTGATTCCAATTTGAAAATATTAGGCTGATTTCTTTTATCAAAGCTCTTTTCCAACTCACTCACAATTTTACCCTATTAAATTTATTATTTCTTTTTGCTTCCTGAAAAATTCGACACGTTGTATTTCTCCTGCTTTGGAAATCATGGTAGAGTATCTTTTCAATGACTCAATCCAGTTTTTCTGCATTTGACAAACTTTTGGATTGTTAAAACGGAATACATCAACAAAGTAAGAGTATTGAAGCGAATATTCGGAATCGGGGGATTCGAAATGGGTATAGGACGCATCCAACCTAACATCCAGCAAGTATATTGAAACTTCCATACTGGAACCGAATGTCCCTGTTGCTGCAATATTTTCCAAATTAGACAAACCTTCGATCAACTCTTTTTTGAGTTGTAATAACTCTTCTTTAGAAATCAATTGCCTGTAATAAAAATAGTTGATATCTTCTACTATTGAATAAAAAATGTTGCGTTCCAAAATCAAATGATTTCTTGGGATGGAAAGACATTTCTTTAATACATCTTGTTCTTTCTCCTGAATGTCAGAAGGCATAGTAAAATCAGAAAACCGAAATTCAGGATTTAATCCAAAAGCGAGATATGCTCTCTTATAATGCCGGAACAAAGTTAATGTTGGATAAAGTAAAATAAAATAATAAGGTAAGTGTCCTAAAGCGCTACGGATGGTAACTTGAGGGTGTTTCAACAAATCACGGAACATATCTGAAAACGCGTATAGTTTCTTTGCATATTCTTCCACATACCTGGATGAAGTATGAAAAGTACTGATATCAGTAAAAGCCCATTTGTTAGTATCCAGAATCATGCTTTCCTCGACAATCTTATCTAATGAAAAACCCACTCTCCTAGATAATTTTGCAGCTTCTTCAAAAGAAAACATAATATCCCCCCGAAGCCTCCTGTAAGCAGCCTCTTTATTTAATGAAAGCACATCTATTAAAACAGAGGCCAATGTTTCATTTCTTTGCAAATGCTCTCTCATTACTCGAATTAACCTTTCAATTAGATTACTCATATCATAGTTTTATTGATTATTGCCCAAATGGAGGTTGTCTCAAAAGCTATTTGGCCACACATTATATGTATTAGTGTAAATCAATTTATTTTAATAATAAATACAATAAAAAAATAATATTCTTTTTATTTCGTGTAATTTGTGACCTTTTAAGACAACTTTATTATTTTATAAAACAAATCTCATGTTTAAATGTTCAAAATAATTACAATACAGAGCTTGTTACCACGGTTTTGGTCCATGATTAACGATTTATTTAGAATATACATGAAAATTTCAAATCCCAACCACCGGTAACAGGGGTTGGGATAACAGTAATTTGCCATTTTTTATTTTTTAAAATATTTTTTTGCAGATATGGATAGATCCAATATATAGCTTTTGTGGAGAGTATACCTATGCCTGCTCCGGCTACCACATCACTGAGCCAATGTCTGTCATTAAAAATGCGGGATGCTCCTACCATCGTTGCAACCGTATATCCACCGATACTAATCCAGATCGAATGATGCCCAAACTCCTGATGAAGGAATTCAGCTGCTGAAAATGCGGTGGCTGTATGTCCCGAAGGGAAAGAGTTTTTTGCAGAACCATCAGGTCGTTCGCGGCCAGTCAATGTTTTAGTAGTTTCCACAACTCCAGCTGTTAGTACTCCGCTAAATGCATAAATGAAGGTCATGTTCAACATATTATTTTTGCTATTCGACAGAGGCTGTCATGTTTGTTTGTGGAATGAATGAAAGATGTTTGTTTGGCGGATTATAAATCCGCGTGTACAGTGAGTGTATCTATAACATCAAAATCATGTAATCCAAGAATTTCAGACGTTTTTTTCGCCCAAGTAGAGGCTATTATTAACATCGAAAGAAGGAGGCTCGGAAATATCTTCATTAAACCATTTTTATGTAGAATAAGTATCTATTGTATCTTCATTCCTGAAGTTTTGCTCTAACGAAAACTTTTCGGATTAACTGTGAAAATCAATTTCATTCAATACAAAACTTCCATCTAAATAGAAACAACTCTTATTTTGAATAATCAATCGGTAAAATCCCGGAAGCCATTCTTTCATATCCACAATAATGTGTAACGAGGGGGCAATAAAAATGGATAATCCATACACTTCTTCATTATATTGATTGTAGATTTTTATTTCAATATCATCATAACTTTCATCAAAGAATTCTATCTCCAGAATATGGTCTTTAATAAATGAAATGTTTATTCTGAAGCATTGATCTTGATTATTCTCTTTTTGTATGAGACATTGTTGTTTTATATTTATCCATTTCTGCTTATTGCGGAATTCTGAATTTTGATCTATTTGTTCCCAAAAGAGATCGGAAAAGAAATTAATTATTTTACTCTTCATTTTAGTTGATATACTTAAAATCACTACTGTTCCGTTAAAAATCTCTATCTTTGAATAGACTTGGATAATCATCGAAAGAAGTCTCTTTAACGAATTCAATAAACGATTGATTTACTGGGACTTTCTTTTTTGAAAAAGTCCCAAGGTTTGAGAAAAAGTATATAAAAATTGTTCGATGCACATTCTCTTCTTTGCAATGGCAATGTGTGTGCGGATAACAATCCAGAAAGCCTTAGAGAAACTTGCTAATAATCATAATAGTAATTATCTCTGGGTATTTTAATCAAAAATTAAAAGAGACTACTCATTTTATTTGTTTTCAATATCGTTAATACACTATAATATTGCAAATTACCCTTTTCATCACAGGTCTCTGAACGAATAATTCCAGCGTTTAAAGCATACCATTCCACTTCTTCATACTTAGTCGTTTTTTTATTTTCTGTAATTGTAAAATTAAACGTCACTTTTGCCGAATCAAATGTTCCGGCAGTTGTTGTAATCATTTCATTTTTTCATATCGTCGACCAAACACATCAATGTCCGCAAAAATCTTTTCATCTTTTTTAGATTGGATCGCAAACTTGCTGCTACTCATTTTAAAATTTCCATTATTATAATTGAAAAAATCATCTCCAAAAGGATCCGGATAATCAAAAAATCACCTACAAGTTCAGTGTCTTCTTCTAATATTTTAATGAAATCAGGAGATAAAAACCTGTATGACATAGTCATATAAAATGCTCCATCTTCACATTCTGTATTCAAATTTCCACTGTCAATCAAACTATACTTACTGTTTGTTAATGTGAAAGGAATATCTATATTGCTTCCATTTACAGTTTGGTCCATTTTATGGACCTTATAGGTCATTTTATTCAAAAGTGCACCTTTGGCATCATAACTTTTGGGAACCAAGACGGTTCCTTCATCTGAAGGGAAAAAGGTGTACAATCATCTTGTGCCATTAGCACACAAGACAAAACAATAAACGTAAATACAAAAAATAACGTTTTCGTATTTTTAAAACTAATTAAATCATTTTATCATTAAACAATAATGGTTATCGATGATTATTTCGAAAAACATTGAATTTCTTTCCTTCCTTTTGAAAACGTTGGAAATGTTGTATCTGCATTTGTCCGCGTTGACGTGATTCGGCATAGCGATTCAAGTAATTCGTTACATTGGAATACTCCGGAAGATTTTGAACATTCGAACCGGAATAGTGATTAGGCTTCGGAGAGTTTGTTCGCATCCATGTTCCATCCTGGCTTTTACGATAAACATGTCCGTCATGTCCGGCATATATATTGTTATCTGTATGAACAATCGTACCATTCCTTCCTTGAGTAACCACTCCCTGACTCCCCCCGGATGTTTGGTAAACAAATGAAGTCCCGTTGGCAGTAGTTACATGTGAAGATCGTGCCCATTGATATCCGTTGCTTACAGCAGAATGTCCCCATTGGGAATATGCATTATATCCTTGCGAGGTATGACCATAAGTTCCTGTCCAGGGGTTATATGTATTGGCTGCAGTTCTACCTCCGTACCAACCCTGAACACTTGCCGAACGACCATATCTTCCTGTTGCAGGATTATACCATGCGGAAGTACCGGCAGCTCCATAAGGTCCGTAAGCTGTACGCCCTCCTACAAAACCGCCCATCCACGGATTGTAAACGACTCCGGCACCATACGTGCAGGGCAAGGGACGATAAATAGGATAAAATACTCCCGGAGGATAATAAATATAAGGGGGATAATACCATCCCGTACCATAAACGATAACGGATTCCATTATCGCTCCTAATGCTACTCCCATCACGAAAACACCGAAATAACCACTTGTAGTACTACATTCAACCGTTGTTGCAGTTGGATTGGTTTGTGTGACATAAATAACATTGTATACCGGAGAACCCGGAGGAATTGTATAGATTACTGAAGGCACGGAATCGACAGTTTTCCAGGGGCCGTCCGGAGAGGTTGATACAAACCAGACTGCCTGAAAACAAAGATAATACAGGTCCCCTACTTTTATCACCTTATTTTGTGTATTAACGGCATATTCCATCGAAGTGCCCTGAATAGGTTCGAATTTAGGATTCCCATCATACACCACTTTTACGCCAGCTTCCACTTCAGAGCGATTCACAACGACTGTAGTTGGTATCTGGGCAAGTATCACGGCATCCGAAGCTTCCACGGTTCCGGGAACGGAAGCCAACACATTTGCTTTAGGTGAATCTTTAGGGATTTTGGCGAAATCTGACGGCAAATTGTTTCCTACATAACCCCAGGGACCTCCAAATGATTTTGACCAGAACCATCTCCCTGAAAGGAGGATGTAATATTCACTCTTTGCCTGTTCAATAAAAATATCATTATCTGAGTTTGTAATGTACAGCAAGTCAGTACCGGGAATCCCGGCATAGACCGGGGCCCCTTTCGTCAGGATCAATTCAGCCGGAACACTACTGAAAAAGACAGCAGGGACATCAGTTACGGCAGGTGGAGGAATAAATTTCTTAACATCATCAAAATTTTGACCGGAAGGTAATGAGAACATATCACCCGGCAAAGACCGGGCTTGCATCCAGGGACCTTTCAATCCTTCTGCAGTCAGCCACACATTGTTTGCCAACAAAAAATATTGTTTGTCTGATTTGTTATAAAACAAATCCCAATTTGTGTTCACAACAAACTCAAGATCGGTATTATTAATGGGAGAAAATATTGGATTTCCGTATACAATCAATAAAATGGCCGGACTTGCACTATAAAAAATCGGAGGCGGATCGTTTTTTACTTTTATGCCTGCATTTTTTATCCTTTTTGAATCAAGATCAGCCATGATACGGTCTACAGAAAGACTTTCCGATTCTTCAGGCATTAAGTCGAGAAATTTTTTTTTCATTGATTTTGCACTTTCGGTATCCAAAGATTGGAACCTAACATCCGTATAATCGATATTATACAGGAAAGTGGTACGGGTATCCTTATCAGTTTTCGTATCACAAGTAAAAGAGGTTACACCGAGTATTCCTTTTCCGTTCTTTGGGGTGAAACTGAAAGCCATGCGTCCACTTAACTTTTTATAATTATCCCACTTGTCTATTTGAGGCTGATAGTAAACGATGGTTGCCTGTTGGTCAGAAACCGTGCGCGGCCAGCCAATATCTTGATTTGTATTATTTTGTGCTCCAACAAGGAGGCTTAAAAAGATGAATATGGTAAGAATTAATACGGTTTTCATATGCGATTATTTTAAAATTTATCAATCTATAAAAAATATATTGTTATATTATTGAATACGAAACTCAAAATGCTTCCCCAATTCTGAAATAAAGTCCCCAATCATTTTTACCCAATGCGGCATCAACTCCGATATTCACTTTATATCTCGGTAACACCTTGTATCTCAGCCCAACACCTCCACCGGGTAATAATGGACTTGTATAACCGGGACTATGAGCTATTGCCAGGCCAAAAAAACCTACAGCCCCCCATTTCTTATAAAAGTTCCAGCGGAATTCTGATTGTACGGCATAAGTTTGGTTTCCACGATACTCTCCTTGAGAGTAACCACGAATATCTTTATTTCCCACGTAACTTTGCGCCACAAAAGGCACGTCATTTCCAACTGCAGTATTCAAAGCCAAACGGGAAGCCAATACCATATCATATCTTAGAGAATAATAATAATTGACAGACAGGCCGAGTTTATTGAATGTACTATCATTGGAAAGCCACGATGGAAAATTTTTGTAGAGAAATGCAGCCAACAGCCCTTTCGTTGGAAAATTCTGATCATCCTTCGAATCATACATAATGCTGGAACCGATTGCATTTTGATAACTATCGGCGTTCTCTGTACCGGAATCAGGAACATCAAAAGTTAAATGAGACTTGTAGTATTGTCCGCTGACTCCTACATAAAACCGGTTGTAAACACGTACAGCCTGATCAATAAAAAAGATACCTCCATGGGTATTGTAAGGAATTTCTATCTGATTGGCGCCCAATGTTTTGTATGTTTGAAAATTTGAGTTGAAATAACCACCAAGCAATGTCAGCCGGAACCGGTCGTCTTTGAAAAACATACGTGCATTAGCGAATGCCATCCAATCTTTTTCACTTGTATAGTCCCCGGTAATCGAAAATTCGGAAGCGGGTATTTGCCTGTTTTTCTGATCCAGATAAAGCATCAGCATCACGCTACCACCTCCGCCAAATCCTCTTGAACGGTCGAAACACAAATCAGGAATAGCGGCAACCCCTGGTTTTCTATGCATTTTCAGGGTATCAGCATCTTCTGCAGAAATAGTAGGTATAGAAAAGATATACAAGCATAATAGAAAAAACCAGTTTTGGAATTGTTTCATATAGCAATCTTTTATATAAACAGGATTTTAATTCCAATATTATCAAAGAGCCTGACAGTAGTTGAAAGCTATCAGGCTCTCATGGACTTCAGATCACCTGATAGTCCATCCTACAGAAAGCCCCAAGTTAAATGTCCGTATATTCTCATACTCTGTTCCCCAAAAAATATACGAGTTAAAATTTTGGTTGTAGGCTGCTTTTAAGGTGATTCCAATAGGTATATTTTTGAGCTGGTATCTCAATCCTATTTCGGGAGTCATCAAGAATGCCCACTCGTTGTTATAAATTTCCAGATCCTGTACCAAAGTTTCTTCGGTAATGTAGTTGATACCCAGGCCCAGTCCGACATATGGTTCTATCTGTCCATTCGTTTTGAAATGGTAATATCCACCCACTTGTATGGGAACCTGGGTACTGTAGTTATAGGATGACGCTGTAACTGCCATACCATAGTCCATGTACCAGGTTTGTCTGGGCATATTTTCATGATAGGAGTTATATCCGAATTTGAAACCAACGGAAACTGCATCCGTTACAAAGACGTTTCCAGAAAAATACCCGCCACGTAAACTTGTCGAGGATATATAATCAGAAAAACTTCCGACAGGGATTCCTATATCCCATCCTACGTTGTAATACTGTTTGGTTTGAGCCTGTAAATCAGCTAATACGCTTAATCCTAATGTTATCAGACATAGTATACATTTTTTCATCGTCTTATTTTTTATGTTAATACTCATTATTTATTCCGGAAAGGAATTGTTTGTGAAAAGCACTCCGAAATGGCGGAACTTATCTCAGCATCCGTATGGTCTCCTGTGAGCAATCCTCTGACAATACCTGTCCAAAGTGCCGGTTTCATTGTTCCTGACTGGTTCTTCAAGTCAAACATGTCCATCGCAACCGTTCCGGTACTATATTCTCCAACCACTACAGGATAAGGATAGGGATAATAAGGATAATAACCACAATCCCAGAAATACCAATAGCAGTAGCTATCATACCACCACCAGGGATAGCTGACTATTACGGTTGTGCTTTCCATCAATGTGATGATTACACACAAATCAACGTTGTTGCCTTCCTGGTAAGTATAACCGAGGTCAGCAACATTACTCTTAACATCGTCGTATAACTTTTGAAGTTCCGGAAGGGATGAAGCTTTCACTTTCTGAACGCTGTTGTTGTCAATTATCACGATATCATCATATACACTGAATGTACTGTAATCCGCAAAATCCGCGGATTCATCATAACCTGTTATGGTAACCAGTTGTTCTGTTACGTAGTCATCATAACCAGGATAAGTTTCGCATGAAGTAAAAAATAAAACTAAAAACAGGGTGTATAACCCAAATTGGATTTCAATGTTCATAAAATTTCATTTAATTTAATACCAAACAATTATCTCTCGCTTGTTTAATTCCTTTCAAATTTCCAATGAAAGGAATTTCATCAGTTTCTCACTGAGTTTTTGATTTCTTAAATGAATGCTGTGTCCATACTATAAAAATTTAATTGTTAATAAATAATACTTCCTATATAAAAACTAACATTAGTTGGTTATATAGAGAATAATAACTATAAGATAATATTTTATTTATATTAAATGATTTTAATATGCAAGCAATCAGGTCGGAAGTTTCATGCATTATGGCCAAATACGAGGAACTATCGCCATTATTATACAATTTGCAGATATAATAATTACGTAATTGTGAACTCAAAGAGTATGTTAAGAGGTAATAAACCTTGATAATGCACTATTGGTAACTGTCTGACGATTTATGTACTTTTTTTTGCGAAAAGGAAAAATGACAGACAAAATATACTGGTTGTTAAAATCAATGTTTTAGTCATAGGTATTTACGTTCCTTTAGAGTAAATTCTATTTTAAACTACAACCTAACTAATGTTGGTAGCAATAAAACATATTTTTTTATGTTTTGTTTTTAGTTTTATTGAGAAAACCACTTATTATTAGATACTTATTTTTACAATTCAGATATTTAATCGCAAATAATTTCCAATTAGCGATATGCATGTGTTATATTTATAGAATCGTAAACATAATTGTGACAAATTTTTACACACTTACATGATAATATTTCAAATTTCAGAAGACAAAAATAATACAGGCCATATGATCGCATTTATCATTGGGTAAATTAT
>JAVBLA010000061.1:0-51660 GCA_031553775.1 Bacteroidales bacterium | reverse complement strand
GAGTTCGATTCGTTTAGCCGCAACGCAGTATTTTTTAGCCAATGGAACGCAGCCTTGAATTTTTTGATCCTTTTTGTTTCAAGACAAAAAGGATATAATCCCAAGGCGATAGCCTTGACCTATTTGTAATTTTAAAATCCTCCAAGGCGACAGCCTTGTTTAATTAAAAACCTTCAAATAGTTCCCAAAGTAAAGATTTTTCAAAACTAAAAATAGCTTTATTGCCATCTGAAAAAAAAATCGTAAGTTTGTAGCCTAAGTTTATTCTGAATAACTATGGCAAAAGACGTAATTTCTCAGGGTATTGCTCATAATGCATTGGCACAGGGTACCTTTGTAAAAGGAGATATTTTTGCCGAAGGAGATTTGAGAGTCGATGGAAAAATAGAAGGTAATATCAACTGTCAGGGCAAAGTAGTGGTTGGCGCAAAAGGAGAAGTTACCGGTTATATTAAATGTGAAAATGCAGAGTTGATGGGTGTGGTTACTGGTAATATAGAAGTCAGCAATAATGTATCCCTGAAGAAGAATTGTATTTATCAGGGAGGAATGACTACCCAAACGCTGGATATTGAACCGGGGGCGAAATTTAATGGGAGTTGTGAGATGAGGGAATAATTGGGAGTTAAGAGTTAAGAACTAACGGAATTCGCGGAAGCAACTCTTTTATTCTGTATGGAATTTGAAGTGATGATTTTATCCAGGGATTCGCAGAATTCCAATTCTTAATTCTTAATTCTTTTCGATAAGCCAATCAGAACCTTGATTTCTTTGTTTAACTCTTCTTCCTTTAGTAACTCTTCGATGTTTAAATGCATTCTGTATCCCCAATAATGGCGGGGATTGGAAGGAATATTGATCCGTTCGCTTTCTACATCTTTTCTTCTGACGGCTTCGTTGATGCTCATCCAGTCCTGTATGGGTAGGACGACCAGCATGGCCGGTGATAGCAGGTGATTTTCTATGATCTGGCGACAGAGTTCGGGTGAACATTTATCCGGAGCCAGGCCGGTACGTTTCAGTATTTGTGTGAAATATCGTTGGGTTTTGGCCGGATCTTCTTCCCACCAGCCACGAATAGTCGACATGTCGTGTGTGGAAGTGGTACATACAGAACGATAAGGAATATTTTCCAGTCTTTCAAATTCTGTATCCGTTAGTTTGGGCATCCGCTCTATTTCCAGACTTAAAATTTGCAATTCATTCATCACTTCCGGTACACAGCCGGGAATCATACCCAGGTCTTCTCCACAAACCAACATGTCTGTACAGGAAATTAACGGGGTTAAATGTTTGAGGGCTTGTTCTTTCCAAAAATTATTTTGTCTGTGATAAAAATAATCCCAGTACAGATAATCGAACGCATATTTGTCCGAGGTACATAATTCCCTATATGCAAAAGTCTGGGAGGCGGATATCCTCGGGTGATATTTGTCGATTTGTTTTTTATCAGGAATGAACAAAACTTCTTCAGCCAGCCGGTACAGGGCAAGTTTGATTGTCTGATCCTTAAAATCAGTTTTTCCGGTAAAATACTCCCGGATTTTCATCTGGGTATCGAAATCGGGATGTAAAGCAAAATAGTGTTCATCGATACGTATCAGATATTTTTCACTTACTTCCTGAGCATAGACACCTGCCAATTCCGTTAAAAATATTCCCTTAATTTGTGCACGGGTGAATCTTTCTTTATCAAAATGCATCCCTGCCTGCTTTATTTCCTGTAAACTGAAGGGTAATGCCGGATTAAAAGTCGCATACAAAGCCCTTACCGACTGCTTGGGGATTTCCCATATACGGAAAAATCCCAGGATATGGTCGATCCGGTAAGCATCGAAATACAGCGCCATATGGCGGAACCGTTTAATCCACCAGTCAAAACCGCTTGCTTCCATTCTTTCCCAGTTATAAGTTGGAAACCCCCAATTTTGTCCGCTGGCCGAAAAATCATCAGGAGGAGCTCCGGCCTGTGCATCCATATTGAAATATTCGGGCTCTGTCCAGGCTTCGATACTGGTATTGCTGATGCCGATGGGAATATCTCCTTTTAAAATAATTTCTTGGGAATGAGCATATTCCTTAGTTGCCTTCAATTGCAGGTGCAGATGATATTGAAGAAAATAATAGATGGCGATTTCCGGATAATGCTTGCTTAGAGGACTGCATAAACGGAGTATTTTTTGCTTATCGTAAACAGCATATTGATCCCAGTTTTTGAAATCGGATGTTTGATAAAGGTCTCTCAGGTAAGAGTAGGCAGCATAGGGTACCAGCCAATGCTCATGTTCCTTAAAAAATGCTTTAAACTCCTTGCCTGATAATGTTTTAGTACCATCTTGGGTAAAAATAGCTCTGAAAAATTTCCATTTATATTTATCAACATTTTCATAGTCTATCTTTTCCAGGACGTTCAGCTCTTTTTGTATTTTTCTGAACTCTCCTGCTGCTTCCGGATCTTTCAATTCACCCATTTGCTGAAGATTCAGATATAAAGGATGTAAAGCATAAATAGAGATGGCGTTATAAGGATAAGAATCCATCCAGGTATGGGTCATGGTCGTATCGTTGATGGGCAAAATCTGGATCATTTTCTGGCCTGTGATTTTTACCCAATCCGTAAACTTTTTCAAATCATTAAAATCTCCTATCCCGAAACTTTCGGAAGAACGGAGTGAAAATACAGGGATTGCTGTTCCTGCGCATTTCCAGTGGTCGAAATCGCCTCTGAAAGTTAGTCCGGAAACAACTACTGTTTCATTCTCTTTTAGCAAAGGGAGATTTAATATCCTGTTTGAACCGGTTTCCCAGCAAATGTCTTCATTATTAGTATTGTATATAATAAATTTATACTCAATGGGATGGGAAAGGTTTGAGGCATCGAATGTGACTTCCCATTCGGGAAAATTCAGGCACGACATTTTGATGGCTTTGGTTGTATCCCATTGCCCTAAGACTGCCTGGTTTCCGGTAAGAGCCAGATTCTGTCCTTTTTCCACTCTGGGTGCGAATACTTTCAGGCGAATGTTTTTTTCTGCAGAGATTTCCTTTTTTTTCGATGGACCATCATGCCGGAACAATACCTCTTTAAATGCAGAAGTATAAAAAGTCATTTGTTCGGGTTTTTCCATCCAGGTGTCGTACAGGGTGTACTTGCTTCCGGGAGTGTCAAAAACTTCCAGGTGATTTTTGTCCCAGGGTTCGAATATGGTTATTCCGTTAGATTGAAGAAAATATTTGTATTCGATCAACGGGGTGTGGTCTGGTACTTCGATACATACCGACCATAGCCCATCGTTTATATATTGCAGATTAGCGGCTTTCCGTACATCCCAAGAGCCTAGCTCTTCCAAAGAGCCTGTAAGATGCAGGGTTTGCCCCCATATGGTAGGATAATAAATATTAAATGAAATTTTCATTTGCTGTTTTTTTGCAAATGTGGCGTTTTATGCCGGATAGAAAAAAAAAGCTCCGTTGCTGTCTGCATCCACATCCTAAATATACACTCACTTAAGTAAAAAGAAGGATTTTAACATAACCGTATTAGTCAAGGCCAAAGGGGATGCTTTTGCGGCAAAACGGAGCCTTTATCTTATTTTTTTCAAGAATTCAAAAAACATTAAAATTGAATAACACTGGTGAATAAGTGTTGGTGCAAATGTATGAAATAAATTTCATATAATGCAAAGAAAAGCACACTTTTTTTTATTTTTTTTATTTTATCCGCATTTTGAATTCCCGCAAGAGGTACACGTAAGACATCCTTCCTGGTAAACCAATGTTTCATTGCCACAGTTGGGGCACTTTTGTCCATTGGCTTCCACACCGTCGGTTACATACTTTTTCAAAGCCCTTTCCACACCGTTTTTCCAGGTGTTGATAGATTCGTTATTTAATTCCAATCCCTGCACCAGCTTGATAACCTGGTCGATAGGCATACCATAACGAAGCACGCCGGATATCAGTTTGGCATAATTCCAGAATTCCGGGGCAAATTTATCCGAAAGTCCCTCGATGGTTGTTTTGTACCCCCGTTTATTGGTATATTGGAAGTCATAACGTTTGTTTCCATGTTCATCAACATTTTTGATGATCGTACCGTGTGCAATATTCTTCGGAAGGAAGATACCTTCTTCTTCATCATTTAATCCGGTGAAGATTTCATATGGACGGTTATTCAGCAATCCGATAAAGGCGATCCATTTTTCTTTATTATTCTGGAATTTAACGATGTCGGCATCCAGTTCCCTGGGGCGTTTGGCTACGATAACCGGTTGTTCTATGCAGTTGCAATCTTTCTTTTTCTTTTCTTCTGCCGATAGCAGCACGCCGCTGCGGGATCCGTCACGGTAAACGGTGCATCCTTTACATCCACATTTCCAGGCTTCTATATATAATTTGTCGACCAATTCTTCGC
This sequence comes from Bacteroidales bacterium, assembly GCA_031553775.1. GTDB lineage: Bacteria > Bacteroidota > Bacteroidia > Bacteroidales > Azobacteroidaceae > JAISFI01. The sequence goes on along the minus strand of JAVBLA010000061.1, from coordinate 47,246 downwards.
TGACGTCATTCGGCAAATTGATGGTTACGCTGATGGAGTGGTCTACCCATTTTTGTATTCTTCCCTGCATCCTTACTTTTTGTAACCAATCGACATCGTTGGAAGTTGCCTTATAATAAGGTGATTTTTCAACCAGCTCCTCTACTTCTTCAGGGGTGTATTTTTTGGCGGTCGGATAACCGTTGGCCTCCATCCAGGTTACAAATTTGTGATGGAATACGATGTATTCTTCGAATGCATCTCCGGTTTCGTCCACAAAATCGACTTTGACGGATGTGTCGTTGGGGTTGACTTTTCTTCTGCGTTTGTAAACCGGCAAAAATACGGGTTCAATACCGGAAGTGGTTTGTGTCATCAAGCTGGTTGTTCCTGTGGGAGCTACCGTAAGGCAGGCAATATTCCGGCGTCCGTATTTGACCATATTCTTATATAATTCCCCATCTGCTTCTTTTAACCGCAGGATAAACGGATTTTTATCTTCCCGTTTGGAATCGTAAATTTCAAAAGCGCCTCGTTCCTTAGCCATTTGTACGGAAGAGCGGTAGGCAGACAGTGCTAATTCTTTATGAACTTTTTCTGAAAAATCGGTAGCAGCCTCGGTTCCGTATCTTAAATTCAATGCAGCCAACATGTCTCCTTCGGCAGTGATACCGACCCCGGTCCTGCGTCCCTGCAATGTTTTTTTGCGGATTTTTCCCCACAAAATTCTTTCGGCTCCTTTCACTTCTTCATTTTCAGGATCCGAATCTATTTTTTCTAAAATCAGGTCGATTTTTTCAGTTTCCAGGTCAATGATATCATCCATGATCCGTTGTGCCAATGCAACATGTTTCCCGAATAGCTCGAAATCAAAGTATGCTTCAGGAGTGAATGGTTTTACTACATATGAATAAAGGTTGATTGCCAGAAGCCTGCAACTGTCATACGGACACAAGGGAATTTCACCACAAGGGTTGGTGGAGACCGTCCGGAATCCTAAGTCGGCATAGCAATCAGGAATAGATTCCCTCAGGATTGTGTCCCAGAATAACACGCCCGGTTCTGCGGATTTCCATGCATTGTATACAATTTTTTTCCACAGAGGTTGTGCATCTATTTCTTTTACTGTGCTTGGTTCTTCAGAGCCGATAGGATATTGTTGGAAATATGGTTTTCCTTCAATGGCTGCTTTCATGAAGTCATCGTCGATTTTCACGGAAACGTTCGCTCCGGTCACTTTACCTTCTACCATTTTGGCATCGATAAAAGATTCTGCATCCGGGTGTTTGATAGCTACGCTCAACATCAGGGCGCCACGCCTTCCGTCCTGGGCTACTTCCCGGGTGGAATTAGAGTACCGTTCCATGAAGGGTACCAATCCGGTAGAAGTCAGTGCTGAATTTTTGACCGGTGAGCCTTTGGGGCGGATGTGAGACAGGTCGTGACCGACACCACCGCGCCTTTTCATCAGTTGCACCTGCTCTTCGTCGATTTTAATGATGGCACCGTAAGAGTCGGCGGAACCATCCATTCCGATAACAAAACAGTTGGAGAGGGAGGCGATTTGAAAGTTGTTGCCGATACCCGTCATCGGACTGCCTTGTGGAACGATATACTTGAATTCGTCGAATAAATCATAAAGTTCCTTTTCAGATAAGGGATTGGAATATTTTTTTTCAATGCGGGCAACTTCATAGGCTAACCGTTGGTGCATGTCTTTCGGCGTTTGCTCGTAAATATTGCCGAAAGCATCTTTCAGGGCATATTTATTAACCCAGACCTTGGCTGCCAGTTCGTCCCCATTGAAATATTCGAGCGTTGCATTATACGCTTCGTCGAATGTGTATGTCTTTGTTTTCACTTTAAAAAAATAATTTGGTGAATTTTATTATGATATATGTAGATGTGGTTCTTTTTAAAACCAAGTGCAATATTAGAGATTCTTTTTCTAATGGGCAAATTTTGAAAGATATATTCTATATTTGAAAAGTTAAGTTTTCTAAAATATATTATATCTCGTTGGTTGTTAGAGTTTTAATTTTTTCACAGTTTTGAAAAGTTTTCCAAAAAATAAATTTTATTCTTGAGTATCGATAATTTTTTTTCGCGTTTTTCTTTCTTCTTCTTCCATTTGTGCTCTGGATTTACTTACTGTAACAAAGTATACTCCGGTGAAAATGAGTATACTGGAAAATATTTTTTCAGCCGTGATCGTATCTTGTCCGATCAGGGTGGCAACAATTGAAGCGATGATCGGTTGTACATAATTATACATACTTACGGTAGTAGGGCGAATGCGTTTCAGGGCCATGGGAATCAGCAGGTAGGTGATGAAAGTGGCCCCAAACAGAACATAAAATACTTCTAACAGAAGATTTGCCTGATAGGGAGCTTTATAGACCGGCGCCTGTAACAGGTCGGTATAGCCGAAAGGAAGCAAAACAATGGTTGAATACAGAAACATCCACTTCATCATGGTTACGGCACTGTATTTTTGTGTCAGAGGTTTGGCAATTACTAAATAAATAGAGTAGGAGAGTCCGCTGCAAATAATCAGAAAGTTGCCAAGACCGCTACTGCTGTTTTGTTCTCCGTGCTCCCCGGAAAGTACCAGGAATATGGCACCCGTAGCGCCCATCACTACTCCTCCGGCTTTTTTCCAGGTAATAGGCTCTTTCAGAATAAAAAAAGCCAATATCATAACGATCAGAGGCGTGCAGGTTACCAATATGGAAGCATCTACCGGAGAAGTTATATTCAATCCGGCGATAAAGATTCCCTGGTTCAGGGCTAATCCGCACATTCCGCAGATAAATAACAGAAACAGGTCTTTTTTACCGACTTTTTCATGCGGGACAAATAAGGACGTAATCCAGAATGCGATGCACCCGAACAGGATACGCGACAGTGTGAGCCCCATGGGACTGATATGATCGGGTAGGAGTGATTTGGAAACACTCATATTGAGTGCGAAAATAATGTTCACTATCAGAATGATAATGTGACCGTGGAGTTTTTCTTTTGTCATGACCGGTTAAAATCCTTGTTTGTTGAGGGTGTTTAGTAAAACCTCCGAGAAATGTTCATTATTTTCCTTTGTATACCTGATATCCGTGAATATCTGGGCCAGTGTCTCTTTATTATTTTCTGCAATGAATTGAAGATTTTCCGGCAGGGATTCTTTGTATTTATATAAGCTGTCGATGATTTTGGGTGTATAATTCCCGTATACTTCCTGATGGATATAAGCTTCGGGAGGTAAGCGGTCGGGTTGAGGAGGAATAACTTCCGGGTAACCCACCGTAAGGGTGATAACGGGTACCACATATTGGGGCAGTTCCAGTATATCTGTAATACGGTCGGGATTATAAGTCGTGGTACCAATGTAGCAAATGCCTAATCCTTCACATTCTGCCGCTACACAGAATGTTTGGGCAAAGATCACAGCATCGATCAGGGCGGTGACGAAAGATTGGAAGTTGTTGTAACCCGGTACTGCTTTTCGTTGTTCACACCATAGATTGAAGCGGTTGAAATCGGCACAGATAGTGAGGACTACAGGAGCCTGTGTTACCATTGGCTGGTTGAAATGCGCCGGAGCCAGTGCTCTTTTCTTTTCTTCCAAACGGGTGACGATCACACTGTATAGTTGCATGTTTCCGGTGGTGGAAGAACGTGCCGCTAATTCCAGAAGATTGTTTAATAAGCTATCTTCTATCGGTTGATTCGTGTATTTGCGAATGCTTCGTCTGTTTGCTAAAAAATCCATGATGACAAAATAATAACCGGCCGCAAAGGTACGCTTTAATTCAGGATTTATAGATGAAAAAGAATTATTTCTTTCCCCAGAAATTTAATTTATAAGCAAAACAAAACAGGAAATAAGGTTTGATGGTATTGTATTCCGAATCTTCTATGTAGTTGTCTCCAATGATTCTTCTGATACTCATTCTCTGATGCAATAAGTCATATCCCTTGACACTGACTATCCCTTTTTTATTTTTGAAAAGAGTTTTCTCCAGTTCTACATTCCATATAATTTCGTCGGTGTCCATCCCGCCTAAATATCCTCTCTTATAAGCCGCGGTAATATCTGTGTTAAATGTGATCCCGGCCGGCAAACGAAATAAAATGGTTCCGAAATATTCCCAGTCGTATGTATCGGTATTTTGTCTCTCGTTTACTTCGTTACGGGATTTTACATAAGAAACTTCAGCTCCGGCACTCAATTCGATGAAATGGTTTTGCCACATACATTTTAAGCGTTCTCCTAGCCGGGTGGTTTTAATGTTATTCTTATAGAACTCTTTAGCGTTGTCGTCTTTTGAATATCCTACATTATTATTAAAAGCAAAGGGAGTGTAGGTGTTTATCGTAAGACTTCTGTTGAATAAAGGTCTGTTATAAAGTACATTTCCATAAACACTGTAAACCCCGTTTACATTGACGGGCATTGTTATCCGGGTGCCGTTTTCCATGTATTCCGTACGGTTTACGATGGAATTGGACGTCAGAGAGCCAGTCAGGGTGGCTGTCAGCAGACTGAAATCCTTACTGTTGTATGCCGAATAAGTTCCTCTTAATAAACGGACCAGTCTGGGTTTGAGTTCCGGATTTCCTTTCCTTACATAAAGGGGATTGCTGATATCGTCTACAGGTTGTAATTGAGTAGCGGAAGGCTGGTAGATGTTTTCCCGGTAATCGATTCTCAGATATTTTTTCCGGTGAAAATTGTAGGTCAGATCTCCGGAAGGAGAAATGTTGAAGACCTTTCTTTCTACATCTTCTTTCAATGGGAAAATAGTCATCAGGTTGGAAGGCTCCGCTTTCAATCCAAGGGTATACCTGTATTTTTTGTGATAACTTTTGAAACTGAGATTGGCCTGGAAATTATTGAAAGTACTTTCCATGATATTGGAGAAGAGCGGATCTATTTCCGGAGAATAGGAACTTTCGATGGAGTCGTACCTGTGACTGAGTTTGTCTGCATCGGTTTTGTTCAACCGTTGGCTAAGTCTGAGTTCCAGGCGTTTGTTTTTTCCAAGAGGTTCTACATAGGATGCTTGTATATAGTAGCCTTTGGCTGATTTGTTGTCGGTATATTGTTGGTTTATTATACTGTCTTTGCTGGCAATGCCATTGTTAAAATATCGTTTGGAATTGATATTGGTTCCGTCTATATCCGAATTGCTGAAATTGCCCCTCAGGTTGAAAGTCAATGTCCGACCTTTCTTATTGAGTTTTTTACTATAGGTAATGCTGGCAGATCCCTGTACGTCGGATCCCAATGTGTTGAGATAGGTGTATCCTCTGTTTACAGTATCTTCTGTTGCTTTTAAAGTTTGATATCTGGATTCGTTCAGTGCTGAAAAATCACTGTATGTAAAATCCGGATCGACAATCAGGGTGGAAGTGGAGTCTATTTTCCATTCCAGCCGGAAGCCAAGGTTATGTGAGTTGCCTGAACGGTTGTTTGATATATCCCGGTCATAGTATTGATTATTGCCCGATTTGAAGAAATTTTCCCGTTCGGAAGTCTGTTTGGTAATAGTAGATGGAGAGCCGAAGGAATAATTGGCTTCCAGTTTAATATTCGGGCTCAGGATGAATGCAGCATTCCCTCCGATCATTTCAGAGGTAGTAATACCACGGGTCATCTGGTTTTTGGAAATTCTCATTCCCGGAATATTGACGGGGACTTCGCCGATTCCTTCGAAACGGGAGTTGTTGGTATTGTTTGCACCTCCCAGGACTGTGGCCATGTTGTCACCGTACATCCAGTTGACAATACCGTTCGCTTCATATCTGTCGTCGGTTCCATATCCTCCCATCAGATTGGCAAACAATCCTTTTTTCTTGTCTTCTCGAATGGTAATGTTGATCATTTTGGTTGTTTCGCCGTCTTCAAAACCGGTTAACTTCGCCATTTCCGATTGTTCTTCGATAATCTGTATCTTGTCTATCAGGTCGGCCGGAAGATTTTTAGTGGCCATTTTGGTGTTTCCCCCGAAGAAACGTTTGCCATTGATCCGGATTTTCTTGACTTCCTCTCCATTGACATATACTTTTCCTTCCGAGTCTATTTCAATACCGGGCATTTTTTTGAGTAAGTCTTCTGTAACGGCATTTTCCGTTACTTTAAAAGCAACGGCATTGTATTCCATTGTGTCGTTTTTAACGGAAACCTGTGCTGCAACACCTCGTACCACAAATTCTTCCAGGGTATTTTCATTGACTCCCAAGGTGATCGTCCCCAGGTTGATCGGAGCGTTTTTCATCGTGATCTCTTTGTTCACATGTGCCAAACCGATAAATGATACGGCCAGCCTGTATCTGCCCGGCTGTACGTTGTTGATCGTAAAACGTCCTTTCAGATCACTGGTGGTACCGGTTACGAAGGTCGAGTCTTTTTGCCTGAATAGCTGGATAGTAGCTTGTTCCAGAGGCTCTTCATTTCCTTCCTCAATTAATAATCCGGTAATAGGCTGTTGTGCGGAGACTCTTCCTATAAGGAAAAATCCCCAAAATAAGTATGCTAATATTTTCTTCATTGACGCTTGCAAAGATAAATGAAGATGCTGAATTGCCATAATTATATAAAGTGAATATAGTTAAAATATCCATAAAAAAGAGGAATGAAACCGTCGGAAAATCGTATCTTCGCAGGCACGAATAATAGATGATCCGAATGTATGGAAATACAACAGAATAAAATTGTCTGGCCGGCAGAATGGTTCCCTCAGAGTGGGGTTCAATTAACCTGGCCGCATGAAGATACCGACTGGAAAGATATACTTGACGAAGTCATCCCGTGTTTTGTGGCGATTTCCCGGGCAGTCGCCAGCCGGGAGTCCTTGCTGATTGTCTGCCGGGAGATGGCAGCTGTTAAAAGGCAGCTGTTCCGGGATCCTTTACTGAAAGTAAACGAACACCGGATATTTTTCCGGGAAATTTCTTCGAATGATACCTGGGCGCGTGATCATGGAGCCATTTCCATTTTTGTGGACGGCCAGCCATTTATATATGATTTTACCTTTAACGGCTGGGGTTTGAAATTTGCAGCAGATAAAGATAACCGGATTACCCGGAGGCTATACGATCAACAGGCTTTTGCTCCGGAAGTAGGTTATCAGGGGATGAAGTATTGTGTGCTGGAAGGTGGGAGTATAGAATCTGACGGAGAGGGTACGATCCTCACTACTTCCCAATGTCTGCTGTCGCCTAACCGGAACGATTATAAACTAAAGGCAGAAATACAGGACCATTTACACTGGATTTTCGATGCGGAAAGGGTGTTGTGGCTGAATCACGGATACCTGGCAGGAGACGATACCGACAGTCATATCGATACCTTGGCTCGCTTCTGTGATGCCGGAACGATCACTTATGTACAGTGCACCGATCCTGAAGATGAACATTTTGAAGAATTACAGAAAATGGAGCAGGAGTTGCTCCGCTTGCGGACAAAAGACGATCAGCCTTACCGGCTGATACCCCTTCCGATGGCGGAACCTGTTTGGTTTGAAGGCGAACGGTTACCCGCTACCTATGCCAATTTTCTGATCATTAACGGGGCTGTACTTTTTCCTGTATATGGATCTCTCCAGGATGAAGTAGCTGAAAAACAAATACAAATCGCATTTCCTGACAGGGAAATTGTTCGAATTAATTGTCTTCCGCTAATTAAACAGCATGGTTCTCTTCATTGTGTGACCATGCAATTCCCGGAAGGATTTATAAAAATTGAGAATTGAAAATTGAAAATGATTGCCAATCATCAATTCTTAATTCTTAATTTTCAATTCTCAATTTTCAATTTTCAATTATGAAAGATACATTAAAAGTAGCTTTGGTTCAACAGTCAAATACGGCCGACAATCAGTCTAACCTGGATAAATTAGTTGCCAATATCAGAGATTGTGCTTCTCAGGGAGCCCGGTTAGTGGTTTTGCAGGAATTGCATAATGGACTGTACTTTTGTCAGACAGAAGATACTTCAGTATTCGACCAGGCAGAAACAATACCCGGACCCTCTACGGATCTGTTCGGGGCATTGGCTAAAGAACTGGGTATTGTACTGGTGCTTTCCCTTTTTGAGAAGAGAGCTCCGGGACTTTACCATAACACAGCCGTAGTATTGGATGCTGATGGCAGTATAGCCGGAAAATACAGAAAAATGCATATTCCGGACGATCCGGCTTATTATGAAAAATTCTATTTTACACCCGGTGATCTTGGATTTATACCCATTCAGACATCTGTAGGAAAACTAGGTGTATTGGTTTGCTGGGATCAATGGTATCCGGAAGCAGCCAGATTGATGGCATTGGCCGGAGCCGAATTATTGATCTATCCGACAGCCATAGGCTGGGAATCATCGGATACACCTGAAGAGAAAAAACGCCAGCGGGATGCCTGGATGCTCTCTCAACGGGGGCATGCCATTGCTAACGGATTGCATGTGCTGGCTGTGAACAGGGTGGGCTATGAGCCCGATCCTTCCGGAACTACCAGCGGAATCGATTTCTGGGGCAGTAGCTTCATAACGGGTCCGCAGGGCGAAATACTGGCGGAAGCATCTTCCGGAAAAGAAGAAAATATCATCGTGACGCTCGATCTGAAGCGTACGGAAGAAGTCCGTCGTTGGTGGCCTTTCTTCCGTGATCGCCGCATAGATGCTTTTGATGGTTTAACGAAACGATATTTGCATTAATTATAATTGAAAACGATTATCAATTTTCAATTATCAATTATCAATTTTCAATTATTAAAAAAATGGCTAGGAGAAGATTATCCAAGAATCAAGTTGTTTGTATTGCTCTTTTGTGGTTAGCACTTGTAATTATGTTATTTGCTTATTCCAAAGAAATTACATTTGAAACCATATTCACAGCTGTGGCATCAGGCCTGATTATTTTGCTGGCAATATCCAAGAACAGGTAAATATATGTATATAAATGTAAGAGGACAACTCATAGACTTTTCATCTCCTAAGGTGATGGGTATTCTTAATATCACTCCCGATTCTTTTTTTGCCGGCAGTCGCCCGCAATCGGAAGCTGATATTATTCAAAGGGTTCTTCAGCTCAGGGAAGAGGGTGCGGATATAATAGATATAGGCGCATATTCTTCCCGTCCCGGTGCTGCATTTGTTTCCGGAGAAGAAGAATTGCAGCGTTTGGATTATGGATTGACTATCCTTTTCCGGGAATTTCCCGAAGCCATTGTTTCGGTAGATACGTTCCGGTCGGAAATCGCCCGGAAATGTGTAGAGGTTTATGGCGTTGCTATTATCAATGATATTTCCGCAGGGGAATTGGATGATAATATGTTTGCTACTGTTGCCGCATTAAATGTTCCTTATATTATGATGCACATGAGGGGTACACCTCAAACAATGTTTCAAATGACCCATTATGAAAATTTACGGGAAGAAGTTTTTTTGTATTTTGCCCGGAAAAAAGATGAATTGACGGCCTTGGGTGTGAACGATATTATCATCGATCCCGGTTTCGGATTCAGTAAAAATACGGAACAAAATTACGAGCTGATGTCTATATTAGAAGAATTTCGTATATTTGACCTTCCTTTATTGGTGGGTATTTCCCGTAAAAAGATGATCCGGGAGATCCTGGATTGCAGCATTGAAGATAGTTTGAACGGGACCACCATATTGAATGTGTATGCATTGTTGCATGGTGCGGACATCCTCCGGGTGCATGATGTGAAAGAAGCAGTAGAAGCAGTGAAATTGTTGGATCAAATGAAAGGCAATTGATTTATGCCCCATTTCGGAATTAAAGATATTATAGATATTGTATTGGTAGCGTTAATTCTCTACCAGACTTACCGGATGATGAAAAATTCCGGTTCCGGTGCCCTGTTCAGCGGGATAATCTCTTTTGTCGCTTTATGGGTGATTGTTTCGCAAGTGCTGGAAATGCGTCTCCTGGGTTCTATACTCGACAAGTTTATCAATGTGGGTTTCTTTGTTCTGGTGGTTTTATTTCAGGATGAAATCCGCCGTTTTTTATTGAGATTAGGATCTAATCGCGGATGGAAATTTATTTCGAATTTATTTAATTCTCATGCAGGTAAAGTAAAAGACAATCTGTCTTATATCATGCCGATCGTTATGGCTTGTATGAATATGGCCAGAACCAAAACCGGAGCGCTTATTGTTATTCAGCAAAATATCGATCTGAAACTTTATGAAGAGACCGGCGAAGAGATCAATGCCGATGTAAATACCCGTCTGTTGGAAAATATTTTCTTTAAGAACAGTCCCCTGCACGATGGTGCAGTTATTATCTCAGGCAAAAAGATCAAAGCTGCCGGTTGCATCCTTCCGGTATCCCAGAAAACAGATATTCCCAAGGAATTAGGATTAAGGCACCGGTCTGCTTTAGGTATTTCCCAGGAAACCGATGCTAAAGTAGTGGTTGTCTCCGAAGAAAGAGGAAAAATCTCAATGGCTCACCAGGGCAAGCTTTACCTGAATATTTCCGGAGAGGAGTTGCAAAAAATGTTGACGTCTGATTAAAATTGCAATCTCTACATTAAAAAAAAATCAAATTTTGTAATGTTCATATTGCAAAATATATTACTTTTGTGCCGGATTAGGAAACTTATAGCTTTATATCATGGATTTAATGCAAGAAATTATCGCACGGGCAAAAGCGGACAGGCAGCGTATCGTGCTTCCTGAAGGTACAGAAGAACGGACCTTGAAAGCTGCCGATCAATTACTGGCAGATGCGGTCGCTCATATTATTTTGATTGGAAACCCCCTTGAAATCAAAGAACTGGCAGGCAAAATGGGATTGGAACACATCCAAAAAGCAGAGCTTGTCGATCCCCGGGAACATGCAAAAAAAGATTTGTATGCAGGAATGCTTTACGATCTCAGAAAAAGTAAGGGAATGACTCCTGAACAGTCCCGTAAGCTGGTAGAAGATCCTTTGTATCTGGCATGCCTGATGATTAAAAACGGGGATGCCGACGGAGAAATTGCCGGTGCACGGAATACTACAGGTGATGTTTTGCGTCCTGCTTTGCAGATCATTAAAACGATGCCTGGTATCAGCGTGGTTTCCGGTGCATTCCTGATGTTCCTTCCTGATCAATCGTATGGAGAAAATGGTATTATGGTTTTTGCCGATTGTGCTGTTATGCCTGACCCGAATGCGCAGGAATTGGCTGAGATTGCAGTTGCTACGGCTCATACCACCCGTGACCTGGTGGGTGTGGAACCCCGGGTGGCCATGTTGAGTTTTTCTACTAAAGGTAGTGCCAAACATCCGATGTGCGATAAAGTGATTGAAGCTACCCGGCTGGCTAAAGAACTGGCTCCGGATATTCAGATCGATGGGGAGTTGCAGGCAGATGCGGCGATTGTTCCTGAGGTTGGAGCAAGTAAAGCGCCCGGAAGCCCGATTGCCGGAAAAGCCAATGTGCTGGTTTTCCCTTCCCTGGAAGTCGGAAATATTGCCTATAAATTAGTACAACGCCTGGCCGGAGCAGAAGCGGTAGGCCCAGTTTTACAGGGAATGGCAGCACCTGTGAACGATCTTTCCAGGGGATGTTCCGTAGACGACATCTATAAAATGGTGGCGATTTCTGCCAATCAGGCGATCGGAATGAAAAAACACAAATAAAAGATATATATGGCGGAAATGATTGTTGAACCTATTGAAAAATATGGTCTCAGTAGCAAGGACAGGAAAAAATCCCTGTTCTCAAAAATCGGTGTGGTAGGCTGTGGAAAAGATGGCCGGAATATTGTGCGGGTAACGGCTTCTGCCGGTTTGGATGTGACTTTTATTGAAATTTCGCAGGAAAAAATCGACTATGCGATTGATAAAATCAGCCGTGACCTGGATACAAAGATAGAAAGTTGGGGTCTGACACCGGGAGAAAAAAAGACGATCATGGGACGAATCAAAGGTTCTTTGGATTATACTTCCCTGAAGGATTGCGATTTTGTGATCGAATGTGTGCGTTACGACGACCAGACCGGGGAACGCAGTACGGAATTGCGTAAGGAAGCGTTTAAAGTGCTGGAAGAGGTACTCTCGCCGCAGGCTATTATTGCTACCAATGCAACAACTGTTATTATCAGTGAACTCGCCTCCGGACTGCAACATAAAGAACGGTGTGTCAGTCTTCATTTCCCTATTGCCCATTCGGATGCCCGGATCCTGGAAGTAGTCAAAGGTATCTACACTTCCGATGAAGTTTACCAGAAGGTGCTTTTATTTGCAAAAATCATCAAATACGAAACAATTGAAGTGCATGAGAGCAACGGATTGGTCAGTCTCCGGCTAATGGTTTCTATGTTGAATGAGGCTTGCCAGATGTTAATGGAAAATGTAGCTGAAATGGAACGGATCGACCGGGTGTTTGAGGTGGTTTACGGTATGAGAATCGGTGTTTTCCGTATGGCTGATATCATTGGAATCGAGAAAATAGTAGCCCTGATGGAAGATATGTTCAATGAATATGGCGATAGAAAATACAAACCTTCTCCTTTGCTCTGGCGCTTGTATCGCGCCCAACAGTTAGGAGTGGCAAGCGGAAAAGGCTTTTATGTATATGAGAATGGTAAAGTTGTGGAACCTAATCGATTTTTTTGAGAAATGAAAATATTAGTATTGAATTGCGGAAGTTCATCTATAAAATATAAGTTGTTCAATATGGACAACGGCGCTGTGCTGGCACAGGGCGGAATAGAAAAAATCGGTTTGAAAGGTTCTTTCCTGAAATTGACTTTGCCTGATGGACAAAAAGTGATGTTGGAGGGCGAAATTCTGGAACATCAGGTGGGAATAGAATATATCCTGGGTGTAATTACCAGTGAAAAATACGGTTGTATTAAATCTTTGGATGAAATTAATGCCGTCGGACATCGGGTGGTCCATGGAGGAGAAAAGTTCAATTCCAGCGTGCGTATCGATGATGATGTTATCAAAATGATGGAAGAATGTATTGATTTGGCACCGCTTCATAATCCGCCTAACCTGAACGGTATTTATGCGATTAAGGAATTATTGCCGGAAGTACCCCAGGTGGGGGTTTTCGATACGGCATTTCACCAGACCATGCCTGAGCGTGCATATTTGTATGGTCTGCCTTATTCTCTATATGAAAAATATGCTATCCGCCGGTATGGTTTCCACGGAACCAGTCACCGTTATGTTTCTCGTAGGGCATGTGAATTTCTGGGTTTGCCCTATGAGGAACAAAAAATAATAACTGCCCATATTGGGAACGGGGCATCTATCACTGCAATTAAAGACGGTGTTTCTGTAGATACTTCCATGGGGATGACGCCGGTAGAAGGTCTCTTGATGGGAACCCGTTCGGGAGATGTGGATGCCGGTGTATTGTCGTATATCATGGAAAAAGAGAATATCGGTTCCCAGGGAATATCTACCATTGTTAACAAATACAGCGGAGTCCTGGGTATTTCCGGAATATCTTCCGATATGCGTGAAATAGAAGCCTCTATTACTGCAGGGAACGAACGTTCCAAGCTGTCTATGGAAGTGTATAATTATCGCATAAAGAAATATATCGGTAGTTATGCGGCTGCTTTAGGAGGCTTAGATGTGTTGGTTTTTACAGGGGGTGTGGGTGAAAACCAGTTTGCCACCCGTAAAGCCGTTTGCGAAAATATGGAATTTATGGGAATTCAACTCGACCATGAACTGAACTGGGGTATGCGGGGCGAAGAAAAACTGATCAGTACTTCTGCTTCCAAAGTAAAAGTGGTGGTGATTCCTACAGATGAGGAGTTTATGATAGCCAAAGATACACTGTCTATTTTACAGGAGTGAATATAATGCAATAAAAAAAGGCGTTCTTTCGAGCGCCTTTTTTTATTTCTTTAACAGAGTAAATTATTTAACAGCATCAGCGAGTTCAGCACCCGGTTTGAATTTAACAACTTTTTTAGCTGCAATTTTGATCGGCTGTTTAGTTTTAGGATTGATACCTGTTCTTGCACTCTTTTGAGTAATAGAGAAAGTACCGAAACCAACTAAGGCAATCTTGCCGTCTTTTTTCAATTCTTCTGATACTGCAGCCATGAAAGCGTCGATCGCTTTTTTTGCATCAACTTTAGAAAGGCCTGCTTCTGCTGCAACTGCATTGATAAGTTCTGTCTTGTTCATAAAATAAGATTATTAATATATTAAACACCAAGTAAAAAAAAAATCGTATTTCAGACGCCAAATATATGATATATAAAATTAATAATCAAACATTTGGCCCATTTTTTTTATCTTTCTTTCGAAAAAAATAGTTTTTTATAAGAAAAACACTTAATAAAAGTAACTTGTTTTGAGAAAAGCCTGATTTTTTCAAGGAAAAACTCAAAATATTCAGTAGCTTTGCACTTCCAATTGAAAATCAGAAAATGAAACAACATCTGAATCTTTCATTTTTAATTTTCAATTTTCAATTTTCAATTAATTACATATGAATAGTAATAATAGAAGTGGATTTGCCAACACCCTGCCTCCTGTAACTAAGAATATCATCATCATTAACGTGATTGTCTGGCTGGCTTGTATCTTTATGGAAAAAACCAAAGGGATCGAATTAGCTAATTTTCTGGGACTTCATTATTTCCAGTCGGATGGTTTCATGTTGCACCAGTTTATTACTTATATGTTCATGCATGCTACGCTTAATATAAACGGGAATATCGAGATCATGCATATTCTTTTCAATATGTTTGCCGTGTATATGTTTGGCCGTGTGGTTGAAACGGTATGGGGGTCGAAACAGTTTCTTGTCTATTATATGGTGACCGGACTGGGTGCCGGTTTGATGCAGGAACTGGTTTGGTTTTTAACACTTTCTCCGGCTTATTACGGATATGCAATAACCGTGGGAGCATCGGGTGCCGTTTTCGGGATCCTGCTTGCTTTTGGAGTCATGTTCCCCAATGCTCCTTTATATCTTATGTTTATTCCGGTGCCGATCAAAGCTAAATACATGGTTATCGGCTATGGATTGATAGAACTGTTCGCAGGTGTTGCCAATTTCAGCGGTGACAATGTGGCTCATTTTGCGCACCTGGGCGGGATGTTATTCGGATTGATATTGATTATTTATTGGCGAAAGAAAGGGAAGCTTTATGGCCGGCATACTCGGTAATATAGAAGATTTTTTCAGGCAAAAGAGTCTGCTTTCCCGGTTAATTATTGTCAATTTGCTGGTATTTATCCTCATTCGTTTACTGGGAGCTTTTGCAATGCTTTTTAATGTGGAAGGTTTGTCGGTTATCCGTTACCTGGAGTTGCCTGCTGCTTTACCCCAGATTCTCAGGGAACCATGGACCGTGATTTCCTATATGTTTGTTCATTACGACTTTTGGCATATCCTGTTTAATCTATTGTGGTTATATTGGTTCGGACAGATATTCCTGCGTTTTTTCAATCCCAAACAGTTATTTGCCATTTATATTCTGGGCGGTATTTCAGGTGCTTTATTTTATGTTTTGTCTTATAATATCTTTCCATATTTTAACAATGTAGTAGACTCCAGCTATCTGATCGGTGCTTCGGCTGCTGTGATGGCGATCGTTTTTGCTGCTTCATTTTACCAGAAAGATTTTAGAATCAACCTGCTGTTTATAGGAAGTATTAAGATCTATTATCTGGCTCTTGCCTCTCTGTTACTTGATATGCTGGCCATTACTTCTTCTAATGCCGGCGGACATATTGCACATATAGGCGGAGCCCTATTCGGAATCTTGTATGCCTACTATTTCAGAAAAGGCAAGGACCTGACTGCTCCTCTCAACAAAATCATCGATCAGATTGTTGGAATATTCAAAAAAAAGCCTCCTATGCGTGTAACTTACAAGCGCCGGGAAGACGATTACGAATACAATGCGAGAAAAAATAAAGAAAATCAGGAGATCGACAAGATTTTGGACAAAATCAAAAAATCAGGTTATGATAGCCTGACCAAAGAAGAAAAACAACAATTGTTTGACGCAGGAAATAAATGATTACTTTCAGGAAAATATTCAATTCATCTCTGTTTACGATCAATGTAGTTGCAATTATAATTTTGCTGTTGTCTGCATTTTCCGACAGGATATCTCCTGAGAAGGCCTCTCTTTTTCCTTTTATCGGCATGGCTTTTCCTTTTATTCTTTTGATCAATGCCTTATTTTTCATGTGGTGGCTGGTTTTTTTGAAATGGAAACAGCTGTTGGTGTGTTTTGTGGCTCTTATTTGTTGCTGGAGTTCCATCAATGCATACTTCCCCTTTCATACAAGAACTGAAAATGTTCCGGATGGTTGCATCAAAGTGCTTACTTACAATGTGATGGGTTTTCATCATTCCAATCCTCATACACGAAAAAATCCGAATCAGGTTTTGCAATATATTATTAATAGCCATGCAGATATTGTTTGCTTACAGGAGCATAGAAGTTATAATGATAATAAAAACCTCCTGAGTCCGTCCGATCTGAAAAAAGCATTATCGATGTATCCCTACAGCCATTTTATGCAGATTGAAACAGCAAGTCCTACCCTGGGAATTTACGGTATGTCTGTCTATTCCAAATATCCGATCGTGTCTACAAAAAAAATACCTTTTGATAGTACTTATAATGGTGCTTTTCTTTCGGAAATCGATATACACGGGAAAAGGGTAACGCTGATTAATTGTCATCTGGAGACTAATAATCTGTCGAATGAAGAGCGACAGCAATACAATGAACTGATGTCGGATTTCAGCTCTTCAAAAATTGACCGGGTGGCCGGGAGTACTGTAAAAAAACTGAAACCGGCATTTAAATTGCGTGCTTCGCAGGCGGAAAAAGTGGCAGAGGTTATCCGTGAGAACTCGAATCCTTATGTGATTGTATGTGGAGATTTTAATGATACTCCGGTATCTTATGCCCGGCGAACCATTCAGGGCGATTTGAAAGATTCCTATGCGGAAACCGGGAGTGGACCCGGGATCACTTATAACCGGAATCATTTTTATTTCAGAATAGATTACATCCTTCACAGTAAAAATATTAGAGCATATAACTGCTCGGTCGGAGAGTTAAAAGATTCCGATCATTATCCGGTCTATACCTGGCTGGAATTTTTGTAGTATAACTTCTTTTTTTTAACATTTACTGTCTTTAATTCGATTTTTTATCGCTAAATCGATAAAAAAAATTGCAGTGTATTGAAAAATGTATATCTTTGCGCGGATTATCTTACTTTTCATTATACCATTATTTATAAAGGCGGTGTATTGATAAATAGTTTATATTATAAATGTATGTTAAATTTTTACTGGAAGAAAAGTGACAAACTTTTCGCGATGAAACTTTTTGTCTGCCTGATGTTCTTATCAGGCTGTTTCCATGCCTCAGCAACCTTGCAGCCAGATCGGACTGTTAATGAGCTACAGCAGGAAAAGAAAATTAAAATTAAGGGTACGGTCATCGATGATACAGGTGAGACTCAGCCCGGAGTAACGGTAATGATTAAAGGTACCAAAGTAGGAACAGTTACGGACATTGACGGAAACTATGAAATCATGGTTGAGCCAACAGCCCAGACATTGTTGTTTTCTTTGATCGGGATGAAAAAAGAAGAAGTTCCGATTAAGGGGCGGACAACAATTAATGTTACCATGGCTCCGGATGTACAAATGATTAGTGAGGTGGTGGTGACTGGGATGACAAAGGTTGACAAGCGGTTGTTTACCGGAGCTTCGGATAAATTGAGTGGAGACAAGGCCAGAATAGACGGTTTGGTCGATGTCAGCCGTTCGCTTGAAGGCCGTTCTGCTGGGGTTACCGTACAAAACGTATCGGGAACATTTGGTTCGGCTCCTAAGATTCGTATTCGTGGAGCAACATCTATCTATGGAAATTCAAAACCACTCTGGGTGGTCGATGGTGTGATTATAGAAGATGCGATCAATGTAACCAGCGACGATTTAACTTCCGGTAATGCTGAAACATTGATTTCTTCTGCTATCGCAGGTTTGAATGCCGATGATATAGAAAGTTTCCAAATTTTGAAAGACGGTTCTGCTACTTCTATTTACGGAGCTCGTGCGATGGCCGGAGTGATTGTTATTACAACTAAAAAAGGTAAGGCCGGCTCCAGCCGTATAAATTATACCGGTGAGTTTACTTCCCGTACAATTCCGAGTTATAACGATTTCAATATTTCCAACTCCCAACAGCAAATGGGTATTTATCAGGAAATGGAGCGTAAAGGTTGGCTTGAATTTACCACTTTATCTTCTGCTTCCAACAGTGGGGTATATGGTAAAATGTATCAGCAAATCAATACTCGAAACGCTGATGGAACCTATGCTCTTCAAAATACGGATGCTGCAAAAAACAGTTTTTTACAACGGTATGAGTATCTTAATACTGATTGGTTCGATTTACTATTTAGCAACAATATTTCCCAGAACCATGCCGTAAGTATTTCTTCCGGTACGGATAAGGCGAGGTTTTATGCTTCCATGTCGTTATATAACGATCCGGGTTGGACCGTTTCCAGTTCTGTGGATCGGTATACACTTAATTTGAATGGCTCGTTTAATCTTTCGGAAACGCTTACTTTGAATCTTATAGGTAATGGTTCCTACAGGGATCAAAAAGCGCCGGGTACTTTAAGCCAGGAAACAGATATTGTGCGTGGTGAAGTTAAGAGGGATTTTGATATTAATCCTTATAGTTTTGCAATTAATTCATCAAGAGCACTGGATCCGAACGAATATTATATACGGAATTATGCACCATTTAATATTTTCCATGAATTAGAGAATAACTACATCGACCTGAATATTACTGAAACTAAATTTCAGGGAGAATTGGCATGGAAGCCCCTTTCTGGTTTGGAAATCACTGGTTTGGCTGCAATGCGTTATAACACTTCTTCCCAGGAACATCATATTAAAGATTTTTCCAACCAGGCGATGGCATATAGAGCAGGGATTACTCCGGAAGATCCTACTATTGCAGAAAAGAATCCTTTATTATATACCGATCCTGATAATCCAAAGGCATTACCTATTTCTGTGCTTCCAAAGGGAGGTATTTATAACAGGACTGAGAATACGATGAAGAGTACGACTTTCAGGATTTCCGGTTTGTATAATAAAATGTTTAACAATACTCATATTTTAAACTTATTTGCTACATACGAGAGAAATGCTATTGACAGGAACAGAACCTGGTTCAGGGGATGGGGTATGCAATATAGCAATGGTGAAATACCATTTATCGATTACAATGTTTTTAAACAGAGTAAGGAAGAAAATACTTCTTATTATTCCAGTGTTTGGGGATATACTCGGAATGAGGCATATGCAGGAACTGCAACTTATTCATATAAGAGTCGGTATACTATTAATGGTACTTTGCGTTATGAAGGTACCAATAAATTAGGTAAATCTAAACAGGCCAGATGGTTACCAACCTGGAATATAGCAGGTAGCTGGAGAGCCAGTGAAGAATCATGGTTTAATGGGGTTTTCAGTCCGGTAGTTTCGAATATGTTATTCAAGATGTCGTATTCCTTAACAGCAACTACAGGTCCGGATTTTGTCAATAATACCGATGCCATGTTTGAAAGTTATACTCCCTGGCGACCCGTTGCATCTGCATCGGAACCCGGTTTACAGTTTGTTTCGCCGGCCAATTCAGATTTGACTTACGAAAAAAAATATGAATATAATGTTGGTACGGAGTTGGGATTTTTAAATGACAGAATTACTTTGTCAATGGATTATTACATTCGGCGCAATTTTAATTTGATTGGCATTGTGTACACGCAAGGAACTGGAGGATTTCCGGATGTGTATGCCAATTCCGCCGATATGGATGCTTCCGGACTTGAGGTTTCTTTGTCTACCAGGAATATAGTTACCAAGGATTTTTCCTGGAATACGGATGTTATTTTTGCCAATGCAACGAATGAGATCTCTAAGTTAAATACAAAAATTAATGTGATGTCTTTGGTCTCCGGAATATCAAATTATGGCAAAACCGGGTATCCGGTTCGTCCGATTTTCTCTATTCCGTTTGTAGGATTGAATGAAGATGGTCTTCCGATGTTTATGAATCAGGACGGAGAAGTGACGGTTACAGATATTGATTTCCAGAATTATGAGAATCAGGATTTTCTGAAATATGAAGGTCCTTCCGAACCTACACTTACCGGAAGTTTCGGTAACTTGTTCAAATGGAAAAATCTTAGTTTGAATGTGTTTATTACTTATTCTTTTGGGAATAAAATTCGATTATATCCTTATTTCAGGTCATCATATTCCGATTTGTCTTCTTTACCGAAAGAATTTGAAAACCGCTGGGTATTACCGGGTGATGAGCAATATACGAGTGTTCCTGTGATCGCCAGCCGACGTCAGGTGCAAGCGAATTCGCAACTGTCATATGCTTATAATGCTTATAACTATTCTACAGAGCGTATCGCCGATGGTGGTTTTATTCGTATGAAGGAAATATCATTGGCATATGATTTCCGGAAAGAAATTGTAAATGCATTGAGACTGAATAGTTTACAATTAAAACTTCAGGCAACTAATCCTTTCCTAATTTATGCTGATAAAAAACTGAATGGACAGGATCCAGAGTTTTATAACTCAGGGGGAGTGGCAAGTCCTCTTCCCAAACAATATACATTAACCGTCCGCTTTGGTATTTAATGATTTTGCGATGAAAAAAATAATTTATATATCTATTTGTTTGGTCATAACAGTTTTGTTTTGTGCCTCTTGTGATGATTTTTTGGATAAGAATCCGGATAACAGAGCAACGCCGGATACAAAGGAAAAAATAGGGTTTCTTCTGGTCTCTGCATATCCTTATGCAAATTATTCAGTGTTGTCAGAGTTAAGTTCTGATAATTTTATCGATAATAATTCTCCCGGAGAAGGAGGTGTTAGCTACAATCTGGCTTCCCTGGAAAAAATGCATGAAGAAATTTTTGCTTGGCAGGCTGTTAAATCCAGCGATCAGCAGGATTCTCCCGGTTGGCTCTGGGGTAGTTGCTATAATGCTATTGCTACGGCTAATCAGGTATTGCAGGCAATTGAAGATATGGAGTCAAAAGGAACTACTGAGGATTTAAGCGGACTAAGAGGAGAGGCATTGTTGTGTAGGGCTTATTCTCATTTTATTTTAGTGAATATATTTTGTCAGGCCTATAAGGATGATGCAGCCAGCTCGAGTGATGTGGGTATTCCTTATGTAACTAAGTTGGAAACTACTGTGGATGTTGATTATCCACGGGAATCAGTGGCTGCTGTATATGGAAAAATTGAACAAGATCTTGAAAACGGTATCAAACTGCTTACAGATGAATATGAAGTGCCGGCATACCATTTTACCAAGAATGCTGCCAACGCATTTGCTGCCCGGTTTTATCTATACAAGAGAAATTACCAAAAAGTGATATCTTCTGTCAATGCAATTTTTGGGAATGATGCAGCGTCTGTTATGAGATCATGGAGTTCATTCTCTACTAGAAGTGAATTTTCGTATGATTATATTGACCAAAATAAGGTAAATAATATCATGATGCTTGCTACAACTTCCTGGTTTGGGCGTATTTATGGTACTCGTTATGGACATAACCGAAGTGCAATGAATGGATGTCTTTATGGTACAGGACCTACATGGGGAAACTTTCTTCCTGTTTTTCAGGGTAATATCTGGTATAGTAATTCATCGGACTATGGATATTTTACTCCCAAGGCAACTGCTATGTTTGAATATTCTGATAAGGTGGCACAAATTGGTTTTGATCATATTGTCCGGGCAGAATTTACTACCAATGAAGCATTGCTTTGCCGTGCCGAAGCATACGTTATGACCGGGGATTTTGAAAAAGCCCTGAATGATTTACAAACATGGAATGCCTCATACAAAGCTCAGGCTATATTGACAGATGTAAGAATCAAAAATTTTTATACCAATGCGTCTAATAAAGCACTCTTTGCGCCTACACTGAATAATAAAAAGATGAGTGAGTATTTTGAAATTTCCGATGCACAAAGACCTTATATTCATTGTGTACTTCATTTTCGGAGAATTGAGACTTTATTTGATGGACTTCGCTGGTTCGATTTGAAACGTTTTGGTATCGAAATAACGCATGCTATTGGAAAATCTACGGTGGATAAGTTGACATATGATGACCCTCGTCGTGCTATCCAGATTCCACAATCGGTGATTGGAGCAGGAATGGTTCCTAATCCGACCACTACTCAGGGACCTTCTACTGAACAAAATGTAAGAGCAGGTTTTACAGTTGTACCACCTGTAGAGAAAATTGTTGAAAAAGTTAAGTAAAAGAAATTATGAATAAGTTATTTTTAATTCCGGTCTTATTTATTTCTCTGTTATTTGTTTCATGCTCGGAGGATGATTTGGGACCTAGTATTTTTGATACAACCGATAAAACAGAGGATCCAAACTCAGAAACATATGACTTTGATCAATGGCTCAAAGAAACATATCTGATTCCATATAACCTGGATTTTCGTTATCGTATGCAGGATGTTGGTTCCGATATGGGTTATAATCTGGCGCCTACTACTTATGATAAGGCTAAGGATATGGCATATCTAGTTAACTATTTGTGGTTTGAAGTATATGGAACAATTGCAGGAACTTCTTTTTTGCAGCAATATGGTCCCAGGATTATTCACCTGATAGGTTCGCCGGCTTACAATCCGGTTAGTGGAACTATGGTATTGGGTACTGCAGAAGGAGGTATTAAAGTTACTTTGTATCGTTGTAATAAACTTGAAAGAACAAATGTCCCATTGTTGAACGAGTATTATTTCAAAACGATGCATCATGAATTTGCACATATACTTCATCAAAAGAAAAATTATCCTGTGGATTTTAAAGAGATTTCTAAAGATTTCTATGATCCGGTAGGATGGCAATACCGTACAGATTCAGAAGCTGCTACAATTGGTTGTGTAAGTCCTTATGCAAGTAGTCAGGCACGTGAAGACTTTGTAGAAGTAATTGCAGTTTATTTGGTCAGGACTGATGCAGAATGGAACGCTTTACTGGAATTGGCATCTAAACCGGGTATAGACAGGTATGGGGAAGTGTTGCCTGACGACGGGGTTGATGGAAAAGCAGTAATTCTAAAAAAATTGGAAATGGCAACTAAATGGCTGAAGGAAAGCTGGGGGCTTGATATCCAAGCTTTACATAATGAAATAATGAAAAGAGCAGATGATTTAAACGGACCATCTCCTGCTCCTGGGCAAAATTTAAAAGATATCAGGGAAGAGATGCTTCATGCTCCATATCAATGCAGTTATTGTTCCGGTGGCATACATTCTGAAGGTAAATAAATTGATTATTCCGAAACTATTTTTAGTTTGAAATAAAAAAACAAACAATGAGAAAATTACTTTATATTATTATATTTTTTGTGTCCTTGTCGCTTGTTTATGCTTGTACCAATGAGGACGACAAAATATTTTCACAATCTGCAGCTGAGCGGATGAATCAGGCATTAGCCGATTATACCAATGCTTTGGTTGACTCTGAAAACGGATGGGTGATGGATTATTTCGCCACAGATACGAGCCCGGGTTATACCTTATTAGCTAGTTTCCGTTCTTCCGGCCTTTCTTATGTGGCCGGTAAAAATGAATTTACTGCCAATGTTTATAAGAAAGACAGTGGTTTGTTTCAATTGATAGGAGATGATGGACCTGTGCTTACTTTTGATACATATAATTCGGTGTTGCATGTTTTTTCTGATCCGGAAGATCCTTACGGAAGGAAAATGGATGATCCTAATTCGTTGTACGGAATAGGCTTGGGAGGGGATTATGAGTTTATTGTTATGAAAAATAACGGTAATGAAATAAACCTGAAAGGGAAAAAGAGGGGAACTCCGATCCTTCTTACAAAAATGGCGGCAGGTACTAACTGGGAACAATATTTTTCTCAATTAGATCAAATGAATACTCTCTTATTTAATAAAAATATTCAACCGGCATTTGCATTGCAAGGTTCTAATGGATCATCATTAACTTTGACTAATGGTTATTCTCATGTGTTTATGGCACAAACTCCCGAACAACTAGAAAATTCTCAACAAGGAGTGAAAATACCCTTTATTGTTACGGCTTCTGGTTTACGTTTTATCAGACCGATATTGCTGGGAGGAGAAAAGGTTCAAAATTTTGCGTTAAATGAGGATCAAACAAAGTTGATCTGTATTGATGCAAATACTCATGCGGAGATTTCTACGGATATGGTTAATTTCTTTTTTGCAAATATAAATGCAGGTAAGAAAATGACATGGATTAATAATATTGCGAATATGAGTACAGACATGAAATTTGCTTATGATGCAATGAATGAAGGTTGTGTAAGTAAAGGATGGAGTCTGAGCCAAGTAGCTTTAGTTTACTCTAAAGATTGGGGACAATCCCTTTATATTAATGCCAGAAAAACTATTACGGCGGAAGGCTATCTTAGTTACACAATGACAAAAAAATCTACAACAGAAATTGATTTGAAATTTAATGGTGTTGATAGTCATTCAAATCCAGCCGGAAAGAATTTTTATGATAATTTTGATGGGGTGGCAGGTTTTGCGAATATGTTGACTTCTTCATATACAGTATCAGTATCTCCGGGTCAAGCAGCGTTTCACGCATCGATACTTCGGTTTTCAAGTATTCAAAATCCAAATATTTGGTTTGATCTGACTATTAAATAATTGATTTCATATAATATTGGTATTGTTTATAAGAAAAAAATAATACATATATAAATAGTAATAAGATTCGGTTTTGTATTAGTAATTAATTTTGAAAGTTATGAGAAAAAATTATCTTTTGTTAGTTGTACTTTTGATAGGTACTACAATGGCTTATGCTCAGGTTAAAAGACCTATTTCTAAGCAAATGACAACTTCATTTGATGCGAAAAAAGAAATTCAATCTTCTACTCTGAAAGTTACTGAAGTTGAAGTTAAGGATTCCAAAGCGAATGTTCAGGCAGCTCCTCTCCAGGATGTATCTATTTTTAGTTTTTCGGCAGTCAGACCTGCTGCTTCTGCTGATTTATCAGTAATGTATCCACGGCCGGCTGGTACTTATATTGCCGGAATGACTGGTACGGGAGGTTTATTCTATCCGACATTTGTGGGGCCGGGTGTAAAACCCCTTGTTTATACAACAGCTTCTAATACAACTGGTACAGCTTATTCATGGAAGGTTGGAACAAGTGATGTTTCCAGTAAAGTAGACAGTAAAGGTTATCTGAATTATGGTGTGTATCCGGGATATTCTACTACAACTCCAACATTAACAGGTACTTATTCTGCATCTACAGCTACTTATCAGTACGGAAAAGGAACTACCCTTTCCGGACAAACGATGGCTAATCAGTATGTTCTTTATGGTATTCCGGCCGGCCGCCCTCTGACTAATGCGGATTATTGGTATGGTGGCTTGTATGGGCGCTATTCAGAAGGAAAAGAATTTGGTCCTGCATATTCCTATAATGGAGTACCTTGTGATGGCGTTGTTTCTCGTTTTGATGCGCCTCTGTCCCCTATAACGATTGACAGTGTCATTGTATTGGCTGGACCTAGTACAGGAAGTGACCTTCAGGTTATTCCGGAGGGAAGGTCATTAACATTGGAGTTGCGCTATTTGACTGCGAATAATATAATAAGTGATGAATTAATTGCTTCTGCTACAGTAACACAAGCCAATTTTAAACAAATCGGTACTAATTATGGCAGTTTGCTTTTTGAGTTCGTAGAAGAAGAAGATGGTTTTATATTTCCTTATTCGGTTATTTTGAAAGATGCTCCTTTTGTTGCGATTGTTAAGGGATTTGATTCTTCCTATAATATTCGCTTTTTACTTTCCGGTAATGCCGACTTAGCGAATGGAAATGCCTATACCATGCATAATGGACAAATTTCATATTTCCAGGATTCTTATGGAAATAATGATTGTAACTTGTTCTTTGAATTGTTTGGAATTTTTAATTGCTTCGACATTGACGAGGATACTGATGTGTTGATTGCTCCCACTGCAGGAGGTACAGCATCTACTACAGGTGGTGAAGACGGATACTGGGCTGAAGTTTTTTCTACATTTGAAATAGATGATATTTATATTGAAGATATACCAGAATGGTGTCAGCTTATATATGATGATTATTATTATGATCAATATAGTCTGTATATGTTTACAGTACAGGCAGAAGCTCTTCCAGCTGGGATACCCGGACGTTCCGGTTATGTAACATTATCGTCGAAAAATACTTTGTGCACATTTAAAGTTGTTCAGGGAACTCCTACCGGTATAGATATGGAGAGTCTGTCACTGACTAAGGTTGTTAATGGAGATAATGCATTTCAGTTGACATATACTGCTGATTATAATGATGTTTCTGTTTATAATATTGCCGGACAATTGATCGGAACTTATCAGTTGCCTTCTTCAGGTGTCTATGAAATTCCAACGACCTCTTTATCCGGAGGTGTATATATGTTAAAGTTCTCAGGTAAGACTAATCAAACGGTAAAAGTTGTGAAATAATCATTCTGATTTTTGCTATCCTCGTATTTCTTTGATATCTTTGTGGGGACATAAAATAAAAGGTTGTCTGAAATATTTTCAGACAACCTTTTGGTTTTTACAATATAGGTGATGAATTATTTATATTTATAAAAGATATATGCGTGTTTTTTTTATCTTTGTATTGTGTTTAGTAATAGCTATCGACATTCAGGCTGTTCCTGCCAAGCCGGGGCCTATTGAGATTATTCAGTCGGACGGAAGTTCATTATATGTATTATTACATGGAGATGAATATATCCACTTTCAAACAACATTGGATGGTTTCATGTTACTTCCGGATACAAAAGGTGATTTGTTTTATGCGGATGTAGATAAAGATTTACAACTATTCAGGACTGCAGTTAAAGCCAGAGAAATAGGGACGAGATCATCTCAGGAAAAAAGTTTTGTACAGTCTTTAGATAAAAATATTCAAAAACAAGTATATGAACAGGAAATCAAAAAGCAACAAGCCTTGCTTAGAAATTCAACCGATGATCCTTTATTGCGCGCAGGATTCCCTTTACAAGGAAAAGTCCGTTCATTAATCATTTTAGTTGAATTTCAGGATGTTTCATTTACTGTAACTCAACCTCAACTGGCATTTTCTAACTTAATGAATCTGCCCGGTTATTCTTCAGGAGGTGCGACCGGAAGCTGTAAAGATTATTTTGAAGAAAATTCTTCAGGTTCGTTCAAACCGGAATTTGATGTATATGGGCCGGTAAAACTTTCAAAAGGAGTCAGCTATTATGATGATGGAGACGGATCTCCTGCCGAAATGGTTAAAGAAGCTTGCGAATCGCTGAATGCTCAAATTGATTTTTCCTTATATGATGAGGATAACGATGGTTGGGTCGATAATGTATTTGTTTTTTATGCAGGGCATAATGAGGCCGAGGGTGCTCCCAATACGATTTGGCCACATCAGTATAACATTACGTATATGGGGCTTTCTTCAACTCTGGATGGGGTTCGTATCGGCAAATATGCCTGTACTAGTGAACTGAAAGGTGCATCAGGCAATACAATGTGTGGTATTGGTACATTTTGCCATGAGTTCAGTCACGTATTGGGCCTGCCTGATCTATATTCCACTAATTATTCGGATGCATATACTCCAGGGGTATGGTCTCTTCTGGATGTCGGTCCCTACAATAATTCCGGACGTACTCCTCCTTACATGACTGCCTATGAAAGATCTGCTTTAGGCTGGTTGAAATTAACTGAATTAACAGCTCCTTCGATTAATAATCTAAAGGATATTTCTCAGAATGAAGCATATATTATTAAGACGTCCCGTGCGAATGAATATTTTTTATTGGAAAATAGGCAACAAAAAGGTTGGGATACATATGTTCCGGGGCATGGCATGTTGATTTGGCACATTGATTATAATGCAAGCCGTTGGAGTTCTAATACGGTTAATAATACGGTAGACCATCAGTATGTGGATATTGAAGAAGCTAATGCCGGGTTAGGTTTCCGTGACAGAAAAGGAGAACCGTTTCCCGGAATTACAGGAAAGACTGAGTTTACGGATTTAACTACTCCTAATATGAAAATGTGGAATGGGGCATCATTAAATAAACCGGTGACGGCTATTACTGAAAATAGTGGTCTTATTTCTTTCCGATTTATGGGTGGAGCTCCTATTATCGGAAAACCACAGGCATTGGATGCAGAAAATATCGGGCAAACTTCTTTTACTGCCCGCTGGGAAAAACTTGATGATCTGGTGTCTTATCAGTTAGATGTTTATCGAATCGAAGAACAAAATCCCGGTGGTAATACGGTTGAATATTTGGATGGTTATTGTAATAAGAATGTAGGAACAGGCCAGTCTTATGTGGTGACCGGATTAGAACCTGCCACTACCTACTATTATGTGGTAAGGGCTACTAATGGATATGATACCACCGATAGTTCTAATGAGATTTCGGCATCTACTTTAGACCCGACATTTGATTATTTTGCTCCCAAAGCATTGAATGTATTGGCTGTGACTGATCATTCATTTCTCGCTCGCTGGGAGGAAATGCCTGATGCTAATACTTATTTTCTTGATGTTTATTCCATGTCTGAAAAGAAATCTCTTTATTCAGATTATCTTGATTTTACAGGTAAAGTTGCCGGTTTGCCGAAAACATGGAAAACAACCTGTACAGGGACTTCTTCTCAAGTCGGCATGTACGGAGCATCTGCCCCCTCTTTAGCTTTTAATGTGAGTGATCTTTATTTGATGTCTCCTGTTTATGATGAAGATATTTCAATGCTGTCTTTTTGGTATAAAGGAGTGAATACATTGGAGGAAAATACTTTTGTGGTGGAAATAAGTGCAGATGGTAAAAATTGGTCTGTTTTGGAAACGATTATCCCGTTTGATGATCCGGATGGACAGATATTCCATGAAATCTTTCCGGATGGAGTCCGGTCGGTCCGTTTTACTTTTTATAGAAATACAACAGCGGGTGCATTAGTACTCGACGATGTTAATGTAGGTTTTGGTGTGACTTTAGATAAAAATCCTCTTTCGGACTATACTGATAAACCTGTTGGTAATGTATTGTCATATCATGTTGTTAATCTGGAACCGGAAACCGAATATCGCTATGTAGTAAGAGGCTTTGACGGATCTCTTACCTCTAAATCTTCTAACGAAATACAAATTGTTACTTTACCATCTTCCGTTTCCGGTATTTTATCTCCCTCAGTTGCTTTGGGCTACACTGTTTCAGGAAATACTTTGTTTTTCTCATCAGATAGTATACAGAAAGAAAATATCGGAGTGTATACGATCCTTGGGCAAACTGTTTATGCCGGGAAGATACCTGCATCAGGTATCCGTTTGAACACAGGACAGGTTTATATTGTAAAAAAGGGAGATAAAATATTTAAGATAGTATTATGATTTTTTTTATTTTATTTAAGAAAAAAGGGGAATAGATGCTTTAGCTGTATTAGATTGATGATATTTCTAGTAAAATGGTGATTGAAAGTGTAAATGATGTTAATTGTTTTGTGTAATTTGCTTATTTATTTGGACAAAGTCTAAAAAATAACTATAATTGCAAAGTGCTCTTTATTTACATGCTTAATTTATTTTAACGTAGAAATCATGAAAACACTAAAAAAAATTCAGTTGAACTTCAATAAGGAAGTTATTTCCATGTTATCTAATGATGATTTGAGTAGAATAAAAGGTGGGGCTACAGGTACGACAGATCCACCTACTGCTAATTCAGAAGATGCATCGGTCTGTTGTACTGCTACATGTGTGTGTGAGACTGATTGGCAGAAAACCTGCCCGAATCATACTAAAGGCCTTGATTGTACTATTGGTGGTTTAACCAGTAGTGGAGGACCAATCTGTTGTCCTCTTCCTACAGAATCTACGCCTGGAGGAAATTGTATGCTTGTTACTATATTTTCATACTGTGGAAACTGTAATGACCCCACTATAGTTTCTGAGACTACTGATATGGTGGACACAACGTTTGTTAAATTTACCGCAGTTTGTTAGCCACTAAAATACTCTTTGGTAACAATTTTTTGAGATAATAAATCGCGGTATAGATTTGTATTTGTGATAAGCAAAATGAGAGGGTGTGTCAAAAGTTTAATGTGCCCTCATATTTGTATTGATTTTGAATATTTCATTCATAAATATGTTTAACTTTAATGTGAATAATCATGAGAAAATTTAAAAAAATTCAATTGAAACTGGATAAAGAAGTTATATCTTCTCTATCTGAAGGTGATTTATCACAAATCTATGGAGGAAATGTAACTGCTTATGGTTGTGCAGGAACAGGTGAATGTGAAACACAACTATATGGGGCGGAATGTGCTACAAATGAATATCATTGCGGGGGAACCCTCATAAGGCCTACTCAAAAAACATGTAATGAATCAATCCAATGTTCTCAAACCGTAGGGCATTATTGCTGTCCAGGAGATTCTATTGTGCAAAACACTTGCATGTGTGATCCCGCGACTATAATATGTGTTGATGATTCTGCTATAAAATGTATAATAGATCCAGAAATCCCCAGCAATATTTGTTTTAACACACAAATATGTCTATAAATATATAGTGATTTTGGCCTAATTTAGCTATAAATTAAATCCTCCTATTTTGAAATGGATCAACTAAAAAAAATTGCAACAGAAATAGTGAGGCATAATAATGAAATCCGTAACAATGATATCATCAATTTCAGCCTATTAACCGGTTATATAGGAGAAGTATTTTTTTTATATTATTATTCTCTCATTGAGCATGAATACGAGTCCATTGCAGATGAATTTCTTGAACGATTACTCAATAATATATCGATCAGGAATAACAATAGTAGTTATTATTCATACTGTAATGGACTCGCTGGTTTAGGAATTGCACTTCACTTACTGGAAGAATCCGGATTCATTCAAGAGTCCACAGAAATTCTCGACGATGTTGATTTGTTACTTGAACACGGCTTGTTCGGAGAAATCAAAATTCAACATTTTGACTTTTTACATGGAATTATCGGTATTGGATTTTATTTTTTAAAACATTATAAATATTGTCCGGAAAAGAGCTTACCTCAATTAAAGAAAATATTAATTTACCTGGAAGAAACCGCAATTATCGAGCAAGACCAAATCAAATGGAAAGCTATAGATATTCTTAAACAAAGAGAAAACGGATTATTCCATGCTGATTTTAACATATCCCTTTCTCATGGAATTTCCAGTATTATCATCTTTTTATGTAGATATATCAACCTCAATATTACAGGTAAAGAAAGAGCTGAAAATATGCTCAATATGGCTGTAAATTATGTTTTGAAACAACGGATTGATACTGAAAAATATGGGTCTTATTTTCCTGGTTCATCCATCGAAAGTTCTGAAATAATTACAAAAAGTAGACTCGCATGGTGTTATGGGGATCCGGGAATTGCTCTTGCCCTTTG
Organism: Bacteroidales bacterium; assembly: GCA_031553775.1. Lineage (GTDB taxonomy): Bacteria > Bacteroidota > Bacteroidia > Bacteroidales > Azobacteroidaceae > JAISFI01. The sequence continues at coordinate 15,672 of JAVBLA010000061.1, read as the reverse complement.
GCATACAAGTAAGATTTTGAAGAGGGAAGATCTTTACAGGCTTTCTATAGAGGTTTTGTTGTACTCATCTAAAAGAAGAAATCTTTCTGAAGCCTTTATATATGATGCAGGCATATGTCATGGATCTGCAGGAATTTCGCAGATATATTTCAGAATGTATGAGGAAACTCAAATGATAGAATTTAAGGAAACCTACAAATATTGGACTAATGTAACAAAAAAAATGGCTTATCATAAAGATGGTTTGGCAGGATACAAAACACTGCATGATAAAGAGTGGATTAATAATTACAGTATATTGGATGGTGTTGCTGGTATTGGATTATCCATGTTATCCCCAGTCAATGCCGATTGGGATGAAATATTATTATTGAACTTTAAATAATAAAGCAAATTTTTCTATCAGATAGAAGGTATGAGTTGTTTTTTTTATGTAATATAAAATTATTTATATTTTAAAAATGCTAATTTAAATTATGGTCAGTTTTGTTATTTGGATAAAAATAAAAAAATAACTATAATTGCAAAGAACTTCTTTATTAATGGGATTATACTTAATCTTTTATAATAATTTATCATGAAATCGCTAAGAAAAATTCACTTAAACTTCAATAAGGAAATTATTTCCAAATTATCTGACGATGATTTAAGTAGCTTGAAAGGTGGCGCGGAAAAATCAACTGAAGAATCTGATTGTTGTACCTTTAATTCATATTGTTTATGCCAAACTCAGGAAGAGAGAACTTGTCCTGATTATACACAAGGAACTATTTGCCAAATGGGAACAGTTGATTCCAACTCACGAGGGCCAATTTGCTGTCCTCTACCTCCAGAATCAAAGCCTGGAGGAAATTGTTATGTTGAAAATAGCAATATTTGTATTGAACCTGGAACCACAAGCCCGGAACAATTACCGACTCGATATTTGTCATGCTATTGTTAGTCAATAGTCTATTGCAGATAGAAAATTATTCCTTTTGTGTAATTTTATAGCTCATCGTAAATGAAGTTAATTTGAACTATTATTTGGCCGAAATAATTGTATCGCTAAAAGTTCTTTTATTCGAGAATATGTTTAATATTTAAAACTATTGATCATGAGAAAACTAAAGAAAATTCAGTTGAACTTCAGCAAGGAAGTTGTTTCCAGATTATCAAATGATGATTTAAGCCAATTAAAAGGAGGGGGATTTGGCGACGGATCTACTAAAGATTCAGATTGCTGTACATTTAATTCTTATTGTATCTGTGGCTCTGATATAGAGTATACATGTCCTAACTATACTAAAGGTACTGATTGTCAAATCGCAGGCGAAACTAGTAGCAATGGGCCAATTTGCTGTCCTCTTCCTACGCAATCTACACCTGGAGGAAATTGTCCGGCAGTTACTTTAGGAGCATGTGATACCACTACTACACCAAGTGTGGTTCCTCCTACAACCGAACAGGTAAGCAACACAACATTAGTTCAGTTTACTACAGAGTGTTAGTCTTTATAAAGATAAGAAAATGTAAGGAGAAGGTAATAGGCCTTCTCCTTGTGTTTTTAATTACGTGAAAATATAAAAAATAATATGTTGCGAAATCTAAATAATTATCATTTTGGCTTTTATGAATGAACAAGTGAAAAAGATAGCAGAAGAAATTCTAGGCTATAATAGCCCTCTTTTCAATCGTTATGGCTTGCTTAATGGTAAAATAGGAGAAATTTTCTTTCTATATTATTATTCTTTAATAGATAACAGTTATAAAAAAATAGCAGATGAGTTGCTAGAACAATTAATTGACGATATATCCTCTAATAATACTTCTTGTTTACACACTTATTGTGGTGGTTTAGCAGGCCTAGGGATTGCCCTTTTATTATTGAAAGAAAATGGTTTTGTGGATAGTGCTGTTGACCTGTTTGATGATATAGATCCTTTTTTATCTTATAAGTTGGAATATGAAATAAATCTCAATCATTATGATTTTCTTCATGGAGCGTTGGGAGTAGGTTTTTATTTTCTAAAACGAAATGAAAGCGGCCTCCCAGAATTAAAAAAAATGCTGAATTATTTGGAAAAAAGCGCTATAGTAGATCAGGAAAAAGGAGAGTTAAAATGGAAATCGATTGATCATTATAGAATGATTAATAAAACTCCAGAGGCTCCATATAATCATGCAGATTTTAATATTTCTTTATCTCATGGAATGAGTAGTATTGTTATTTTTCTTGCTCAATTGATAAGAAAAGATATCATGGAAAATGAAAAAAATATTGAGATGCTGAATATGGCGGTTAACTATATATTGTCTCAACGATTAGATCATAAAAAATATGGTTCATATTTTCCTTCCCATTCAATCGAGAGTGATGAGGTCTTGGGAAAGAGCAGACTTGGGTGGTGTTATGGTGATTTGGGGGTTGCTATTGCTCTGTTACAGGCAGGAAAGGTACTAAACAGAGGAGATCTTATTGATTTGTCGGTTGAGATTATGACTTTTTCTGCTTTAAGAAGAAATTTGTCTGAAAATATTATTGTTGACGCCGGTATATGTCACGGTTCGTCCGGTGTTTCCCAGATATTTTTTAGAATGTATAAAGAAACCGGGATGAAAAAGTTTTTTGATGCTTATCAATACTGGCAATCTGTTACTTTAAAGCTAGCCTATCATCCTGATGGATTGGCTGGCTACAAAGCATATGGAATCCGGAATAACGCCTGGCATAACGACTCCGGAATTTTGGAAGGAGTAGCAGGAATAGGTTTGTCTATGCTTTCACCCTTGAATTGTAGTTGGGATGAAATTTTGTTATTAAATTTTAAATGAAAAGAGAAAAACTTACTTTTTATTATTCTAATATGTTATTTTTATTTTAATCTATGAATGTATATTCTCCTTTTAACAAATTGATCTTTAGATTTCCGCAATATTCTATAAATGAGTTGGATAAAGCATTGGAAGATGATGACTACTTTCAAGAGGTCATTCGCTCAGTTTCTTTTAGAGAAGCTATTTTTTTTGCATCTCCGGTTCTGTATGAAGAATTGATTAAATACACAACGGGTAATTTGAAGGATAAGGACAAGGAAAGAGTTAAAAATTCGCTTGTAAGATATTTGACGAGAATATCTTCCCGTTGTACACCGTTCGGGATGTTTGCAACCTGTTCCATTGGAAAACTGGATGAAGAGACAAATATTGTTCTTTCTGAGAAAATAAAAGCACATATTCGTTTAGATATGTTTTATTTGTGTAATCTTTCGCAAGAATTGGCTAAAGTGGAAGAAGTAAAGAAAATAGTGAAATATCATACAAATACAACTTTATTTTTGAAGTCTAAAAAGATACGTTATATTGAATATAAATTCAACTCTGATAAGAAAGTTTATCAATTAGTAGAAGTTGATTCAAACCCTCAGATCAGATACATTGTTGAGGTTGCAAAAAAAGGAATCATATTTAATGAATTAGTGGTATTATTTATTTCAAAATTTGCATGGATAGATGAATTTTCTGCGATTTCTTATATAAGAACCATTATAGAGAATCAGGTACTGGTAAGTGAAATCGATCCAATTGTTTCCGGAGGTGATTTTTTTATTCACTTAATGTCCATAGTACAACGATTGGACCATCATTCGGAAATATACAAACAGATGCTCAGTCTGCAGGAATTATTAATGCAATTGAATGATGAAGTAAGTAAAAAAAATAGAATTGATCTTTGTATTGAGATCGAAGAAGTAATAAAAAAAATAAATATTCCATACAATAAAAAATACTTACTTCAGGTTGATGCAATCCGTGAAATGTCAGTCTCAACAATAGGTCCGTCTGTGATTGATTCATTGCAGAAATGTATGGATTTTCTTAACAAAATAACAGTTGGAGGAGGAGAGCCTCAAACATTGTCTGAATTCAAAAAGGTTTTTCGTGATAGATATGAGGAGCGCGAAGTCCCGTTACTGGAGGTGTTAGATCCTGATTTAGGTATAGGCTATCCTGTCAATCAAATTAATGATATAAGTCCGTTGTTGAATGGTTTGGTTTTGCCGGCACAATCATATGGAGAATCGTTTTCTTCGGTCGTTACACCGATACATACTGTGTTACAACAGAAAATAATGAAATTCAACCCATTAACGGATTCCGAAATTGTAATTGAAGATGAAGATGTGAAACATTTAAAAGCATCGGTATGGAGTGATTTACCTCCCACATTATTCGCAAAATTTCAGATTAAGGAAGCTCAATCAGGAAATGATGAATTTTCTCTGGTAATGAATTATTTTGGAGGACCTAGTGCTGCTAATTTATTAGGCCGTTTTGCTTATTGCAATGATGAAATACACGATATGATCAACGATATTATAAAACAAGAGACATTATCTTATCCTAATGAAATTATTGCTGAAATTTCTCATGTTCCGGATTCTCGCATTGGAAATATTTTAGCTCGGCCATCCCTGCGAGATTACGAAATACTTTATTTGGCAAATACTACCAGGAATAGAGAGGAGATCATATATCCTTCAGACATTATGCTGTCAATTCGGAATAACCAGCTTATTTTGCGTTCGAAAAAATTGGATAGAAAGATTATACCTCGATTAACTACGGCGCATAATTACCACAATAATCCGACTCCTATATATCGTTTCTTATGCGAACTTCAAACTCAAAATATAAGAAGCTCTCTCTTTTTTAACTGTGACTCATTTGCCCGGCAATTGGATTATTTACCAAGAATACGTTATAGAAATATAATATTGTCGCCTGCAAAATATAGGGTCAGAATAAAAAATATTGACCATTTGATCAAGCAAAAAAATGTAATTAAGTTAAAAGAGGAAGTGCAAATTTGGCAAGAATCGATGAAATTACCTCGCAAGATATTATTGGTTGATGGAGATAATACTTTATTGGTTGATCTATGTAATATAAATAGTATCCAAGCTTTTTTGTCGATTTTAGATAAAAGGAATGAGATTTTACTAGAAGAGTATATTCCGGATAGCACTTCTTTTATCATGGATCATTCAGGGAATACCTATGCTAATGAATGTATTGTTGCATTTTTTAATTCTGAAAAATAAAACCTTTTATGGCGGTCGTACAACGTGTGTTTTTTCCAGGAGATGAGTGGATATATTTTAAAATATATACGGGTATAAAAACGGCTGAAGATATTTTAGTAACAGCATTATTTCCATTGGTAAAAAAAATGAAAAAAGATCAAATTATAGATCAGTGGTTTTTTATCCGGTATGGAGATCCCGATTTTCATATAAGATTTAGAGTAAAGGTCAAGAATATTTCCGATATTGGTTCTGTAATTGACTTATGCAATAAAAGAATGAAGAAGTATTGTCTGGAGAACTTAATTCGAAAGATTGATATTTCAACTTACAACAGAGAGTTGGAACGGTATGGAGCAAGCTTTATAGAGATTTCTGAAAGACTATTTTTTATCGATAGCGAGAGCATTTTATTGTTATTGTCATTTTTGAGAAAAAAGGATGAGAATCTTCGCTGGCAGTTTTCTATCAAATTGATTGATAATTTTTTAGAAAACATCGGTTATGATTTGACAGAAAAGTGTAATTGTCTTGAACGAATGAGTGAAAATTATAAAAGGGAATTTGGCTATAATATGTATAATTCTAAACAGCTAAATATGATTTACAGGGAAAGAAAGCCATTTTTTGAATATATATTTGATAATTTGTCCAAAAATAAAGAACTAACAGTAGTAGAAAATATAATAAAGCATAGAGGAATACAAATTAGAAAAGCTACAAAAGGAATACATTTTCCTGAAACTAATATCTATTCTTATTTGCATATGACGATGAATCGACTATTCCGATCCAAAAACAGGGTGCATGAATTATTAATATACGAATTTATGTATCGGTATTACAAAAGCGAAATTGCTAAATTAAAGTATCAAAGTGTTGTTAGTAAATAGAACTAAATGAAATCTTTTCCCAATTATCTCCAGCATGACAAAATGGATTGTGGTCCTACATGCCTCCGCATGATCGCTAAATTCTATGGACGTAATTATTCTCTTCAGACATTGCGCGATAAGTCTTTTATAACCAGAGAAGGAGTATCTATGCTAGGTATCAGCGATGCTGCAGAAAGTATTGGCTTTAGAACAAATGGTGTGAAAATAACATTTGAACAATTGGTAAATGATGTGCCATTGCCTTGTATTTTGCATTGGAACCAAAATCATTTTGTTGTTTGTTATCATATAGAGAAAAAAAAAAGAAGTCCTTTTTCGAAAAAAGATAAGAATGATGACTTTGTCATCGGAATTTCAGATCCTTCATATGGATTATCGATATATAAGAAAGAGGAATTTTTACATTGCTGGGCTACTTCTCAAATAGAGGGAAAAGATGTAGGTGCTGCATTAGTTTTACAACCATCTCCTGATTTTTATGAATATGATGATGATAAAGAAAAAGCTTCCCGCAATCTGAGTTTTTTTTTCCGTTATCTCAAACCTTATAAAAAGCAGTTATTTCAATTAGCATTGGGAATGGTTATAGGAAGTGTTTTACAATTGATATTTCCATTCCTTACCCAAGCCATGGTCGATAGTGGTATAGGGGCTAATAACCTGAATTTTATAACACTAATTTTGATTTCGCAATTAGTACTGTTTGTTACGCAATTGGCAGTGGGATTTATTCAAAGTTGGATTGTTTTACATATGAATACGCGTATCAACATTTCTTTGATATCGGATTTTTTAGCTAAATTAATGAGATTACCCATCAGTTTTTTTGATACTAAAATGATAGGGGATATTATGCAACGTATCGGAGATAACCGTCGTATTGAGTCATTTTTAACCGGGACTCCATTAAGTGTGCTATTTTCGTTTGCCAATTTTATTATCTTCGGTTGTATTCTTGCTTATTATAATTTTACTATATTGGTCATTTTTCTCATAGGAAATACTCTGTATATAATTTGGGTGCTTTCATTTATGAAGTATCGTAGAGAATTAGATTATAAACGTTTTTCACAAGCATCGAGTCAGCAAAGTACCTTATTTCAGATGATTACGGGTATGCAGGAAATCAAGTTAAATAATTGTGAAAAACAAAAGCGTTGGCAATGGGAACGTATTCAGGTTAAATTATTTAACATAAGTGTCAGGGGTTTGGCTTTGGGTCAGTACCAGCAAACAGGTTCTGTATTTTTTAGTCAGTCTACCAGTATACTTTTGTCTTTTATTGCTGCCAAATCGGTTGTAGACGGTAATATGACATTGGGAATGATGATGTCACTTAGTTATATCATCGGACAATTATCATCACCCATCGGACAATTTATTGGATTTGCCCAAGCTTTGCAGGATGCTCGAATCAGTTTGGAACGGCTAGGGGAAATTCATAATAAAGAAGACGAAGACCAGACATCAGACCTGAAACTTTCTATTTTGCCTGAAGATAAAACTATACGGATTAATGATCTGTGGTTCAGCTATGATGGAGCAGATAGAAATTATGCGTTGGAAAATATACAATTGGAAATACCTCACAATAAGATAACTGCTATAGTCGGTGCAAGTGGTAGTGGAAAAACGACTTTGGTTAAATTATTGTTAGGGTTTTATTCTCCCAATAAAGGTGAAATTTTTGTAGGAGATACTTCTTTGAAAAATATCAATCCTCATTTATGGCGCCAAAAAAGCGGTGCAGTTATGCAAGATGGTTTTATTTTTTCGGATACCATTGCGAACAATATTGCTGTTGGCGAGGAAATAATAGATAAAGACCGGCTTTTATATGCCGCTAAAGTAGCTTGTATCCGACAATTTATAGACTCTCTTCCGCTGGGGTATAATTCAAAAATCGGCATTGAAGGGAATGGAATAAGTCAGGGACAGCGTCAGCGTATATTAATTGCCAGGGCAGTATATAAGAACCCAGCTTTTATGTTTTTTGATGAGGCAACGAATTCATTAGATGCTAATAATGAACGAGAGATTATGAATAATCTTCACATTTTTTATCAAGGAAAAACGGTAGTGATAGTGGCTCATCGCTTGAGTACTGTACAGCATGCTGATAATATTGTAGTATTGGATAAAGGTCAACTGGCAGAGCATGGTACACATGCAACTCTGATTGCCAAAAAAGGTATATATTATCAATTAGTGAAGAATCAATTGGAACTAGGTACATAGTGTCGTTTTTTATAGATTTATATGCGGATAAAAGAAGGTAGAGATATCGAATTACGAAGTGAGGAGTTGCAAGATGTAATGGGTGCTGTTCCACATTGGATATTGAGATGGGGAATGGTGACTCTTTTTTGTGTTATAATGTTGCTATTTATAGGTAGCTGGTTTTTTAAATATCCGGATACCATACAAGCTACAATGACTCTAACAGGTTCCACCCCTTCGGTAGCTTTAGTGGCAAAAACCAATGGACGGCTTCAGCATTTGTATATTTCAAATGGGCAAGAAATAAAATCTAATGAATATCTTGCGATCCTTGAAAATGCAGCATCCGCAGAGGATATGATTTTTTTAAAGAGAGCTCTGGAAGTACTGATTTTGAAACCGGATAGTGCTCTTTATTTTCAGTGTCGTGATTTAACACTGGGTAATGTACAAAGTACATACACTTCTTTTTTTCGTTCTATAAATAATTATAAAAAGTTTATTGAGTTAGATTATTATCCACAAAAGATTGTATCTGTGAAGAATCGTATACAACAATATCGAAAGTACTGTATCAGTATATCTGATCAACAGAAATTCTCAGAACAACAATATAATATTTCCACCGTACAATTCAAGCGAGATTCTTTATTGAAAGAAAAGGGTGTACTTTCTGGAGAAGACATGAATATTGCCCAAAATCGCTATCTTCAAAGTCGACTTTCATTGGAGAATACTTATTCTTCACTCAAAGATTTACAGATGAATATATCTCAACTAGAAGAAGATTTACTGGATATACAACAACAGTACCAGGATAAAAAAAATTCTTTGGAGTCAGAATTGATTACCATGAGCATTCAGTTGATGAATGAGATTCGGACTTGGGAAATGAATTATGCACTGATTTCGCCAATAGCAGGAGTTGTTACATTTACTAATTATTGGAGTGAAAATCAATATGTAACAACAGGAGAAACCGTTTTTACAATTATTCCGGAACAGCATAGCAATTTGATCGGAAAAGCTCAACTTCCTGTTATGCGTTCAGGAAAAGTAAAGGTTGGACAAACGGTTAACATTCATTTTATTAATTATCCGGATGAAGAATTTGGTATGGTAAGAGGGGTGGTGAAAAATATTTCAATGGTAGCTGATAAAGGTAATTATGTGGTCGAAATCAATCTTCCTAATGGACTTGAAACAACTTATCACAAAGAATTGCCATTTTCGCCTGAAATGCAAGCTAATGTGGGTATTATTACGGATGATTTACGATTATTAGAACGCTTCTTTATGCCATTAAAAAAGATATTAAAAGAAAGTTTTTGATGGATTTCTTCAGAAATTAAGATCTGGGAATATTTTTAGAGCCATTCGAAAAGAAAAAATGAAAATATCATTACCAGCACATATTTCTTAAGGCATTATTCTACGCCAATTTGTCATGGAAAATTCTGTCATTTCTTCCCATAATGCCGTTGGCATGGCATTTGATATTTCTTCTACATCGGGTAAAACCGGCAGATTTGAAACGAATATTAATCAATTAAACAACATAAATTATGGGGAAAATTATAGGAATTGATTTAGGAACAACCAACTCATGTGTTGCTGTTTTGGAGGGTAACGAACCAGTCGTTATTGCCAACAGCGAAGGAAAAAGGACTACTCCGTCTATCGTGGCTTTTGTGGATGGCGGTGAAAGAAAAGTGGGTGACCCGGCAAAACGTCAGGCAATTACCAATCCGAAAAAGACGATCTTTTCGATCAAAAGGTTCATGGGTGAAACATATGACCAGGTACAGAAAGAAATTTCACGGGTGCCTTATAAGGTGGTAAAGGGCGATAACAATACACCTAGAATCGATATCGATGGACGTTTGTATACCCCTCAGGAAATTTCAGCCATGGTTCTTCAGAAAATGAAAAAAACGGCCGAAGATTATCTGGGACAGGAGGTGACAGATGCTGTTATCACGGTTCCGGCTTATTTTAGCGACGCACAACGCCAGGCTACCAAAGAAGCCGGTGAAATTGCAGGATTGAACGTTCGCCGTATCGTAAACGAACCGACGGCTGCATCTTTGGCTTACGGCTTGGATAAGGCTCATAAAGATATGAAAATCGCCGTATTTGACTTGGGAGGAGGTACATTCGATATCTCTATCCTGGAGTTGGGTGATGGCGTGTTTGAAGTGAAATCGACCAATGGGGATACTCACCTGGGAGGAGATGACTTCGACCATGTGATCATTGACTGGCTGGCAGAAGAATTTTTGAAAGAAGAAGGTCTGGATCTGCGTAAAGATGCTATGGCTCTTCAACGTCTGAAAGAAGCTGCTGAAAAGGCTAAGATAGAGTTGTCAAGCTCTACTTCCACAGAAATCAACCTGCCGTATATCATGCCGGTCGACGGAATGCCTAAGCACCTGGTGAAAACGTTAACAAGGGCTAAATTTGAACAATTGGCTGATTCATTGATCCAGGCTTGTGTGGCTCCCTGTGAGAAATCGTTAAAAGATGCAGGTATGAGCCCTTCGGATATAGATGAAGTTATCCTGGTAGGAGGTTCTACTCGTATACCTGCTATTCAGTCCATCGTGGAAAGGATTTTTGGGAAAACACCTTCCAAAGGGGTGAATCCGGATGAAGTGGTTGCCGTGGGTGCTGCAATTCAGGGTGCTGTATTAACGGGAGAAGTGAAAGATGTATTGCTGCTGGATGTTACTCCGCTTTCTTTAGGAATCGAAACCATGGGTGGTGTAATGACAAAATTGATCGATGCCAATACAACGATTCCTACCAAGAAATCTGAAAAATTTACTACAGCAGTCGACAATCAGCCTTCCGTAGAAATACATGTTCTGCAGGGAGAACGTCCTTTGGCCAGAGACAATAAATCTATCGGTCGTTTCCACCTGGACGGTATTATGCCGGCCCGGAGAGGTGAACCGCAGATCGAGGTTACTTTTGATATCGATGCTAACGGTATCCTCAATGTTTCTGCGAAAGACCAGGCTACCGGTAAACAACAAAGTATCCGTATCGAAGCTTCCAGTGGTTTGAACGATGACGAAATCAAACGGATGAAAGAAGAAGCTGCTGCCAATGCAGAAGCTGATAAAAAAGAAAAAGAAAAAATTGATAAACTGAATCATGCCGACAGTTTGATTTTCCAGACAGAAAAACAATTACAGGATCTGGGAGATAAATTGCCTGCCGATAAGAAGGCTCCGATTGAAGCTGCTTTGAATAAGCTGAAAGAAGCCCATAAAGCACAGGATGTTGCCGGTATCGATGCAGCTACCACCGAAATCAATAATACCTTCCATGCAGCCAGTCAGGATATGTACAATGCTCAACAACAGGCCGGCGGTGCTTCAGATATGAACTCCGGCTTCCAGCAAAATCCTAATGCCGGGCAATCCGGAGGAGGAAGTAATGAGGGAGAGGTTACGGATGTGGATTTTGAGGAAGTGAAGTAAAATCGGTTAAAAACGATTATCAACAATAGCGAATCCGTAGTAAACAATTGATTTACTGCGGATTTTCTTTTTTAAATAAATATCAGCTTTGATATTTGACTATCGTTTTTCATCGTATATTTGTCAGCCGGAAAGATCAATCGAACAAGGTAAAGATAAGTCCACTGACCAACCATCGCAACACCAATAAAGGGGCTATTAAGGCGGCTTTGACCGCACATCCTTGTTTGAGAACGTAGAGAAAGGATTTGATAAGTTATTCGGATACGATCTGCAGCTGACTGAAACTTTTGAGTACTGCAATACCATGAAAAACGGTAGCGTTCCAGACAAACTACGAATGCAAGGACGAGAACTGAAAGCTCCAACGCAAGATTTTGCTGGCGAAAAGAAAAATATCGATACTTCAATACAACAGCAAATCAGTACGTCAGTAAGTCAATCAACCAATAATTCAGTAAGTTGTTCAGATGATGGGAATAGTTTATCGTCTTTGTTCTCTATTCTTCCGTCGCCTATGGATGCTGCTCTACCCGACGAACAAGAACAGCAAAAGTTCAAGAAAAAGAAGAAACGCAAAAAAGGTATAAGCAGACAAAGTTAATGTGTCCAAAGTTATTGCCTGTGCAACTTCAGTTATTTCCCGCTCATGGCTTCCCTGCTGTTTGTAGAGGCGGAAGCTGCGAGAATAAGCGATTGCCCGAGAATAACTTTTGCCAGTAAAATTCTTCTTTTTACGGGCAAAAACAAGAAGACTTTTGCTGTGATAACTCATATAAATTGCTTATCTTTGCCAAAATTTGACAATTCAAAAAAGTAAAAGTCTAAAATAAAATGATTATGCTGTTTGCGAACAAAATTAGACAATTAAGGGAGGAAAAAGGGCTTCTTCAACGTCATATATCCGCCGCCCTTGACATGGATAATGCCATGTATTGCAAAATTGAACGTGGCGACCGCAGGGCTAAACGCGAACAAGTTGTACAGCTTGCAGAATTATTGCAAACCGACCAAGATGAACTTTTGAGTTTGTGGCTTGCCGACCAAATAACAGCGGTGGTTGCAGATGAGAGAAAGATAGCCGATAAAGCGTTGGATATTGCAAAACAGAATATAAACAGATAATAATGCAAATAGTCATAACAGATAGATTTGGGAAACCCTCACCTAATGATAGAGATGTAATCTATCTCACTTGGGATAATTGGGATGATTTTAGTTTTCGCACATTATTCGGAATGTTTTATGTGGATGAATCATCACAAAATCACGAAATAGGTGCTGTGAAGATTGGCTTTTTCGGACAAGAAGAAGGACCGAAAGACTTAAAATTAGGAGGTGGATTTAGCAAGTTGGATGATAAATACTTTTCATTAGGACAATCTGATTTATATTATTCAAATCTTAATGAATTAGGAGAAGAAGTAAGGGATCGCATTTTGAGTGCATTGAATGATATTGCCAAAAATGAAGAATTATACGAAAGAGCAATCGAAGAAAAGGTAACTTACACTTCTCTTCTCAGAGATATTAGTGCATCTACTGTAAAAAATCAATATCGAAGAATAGCAAATGGTGGAGTTAGGCTAACTGAATATGATTTTCATTTTGTTGCTCCTCCAATTGAAGAAGGAGCCTCCTGTTTTGATTTGAGATTCAGAGTCAAACCGGAATCTTTCCCGCCGACAAACATTCATATTCTTATCGGAAGAAATGGAGTAGGAAAAACCCATTTGATGAACAATATGATTGACGTATTATTAGAAGATGAAGAGGAAGGAAAAGGCGAATTTATACTTGATGACAATGATAGCGTTGTTTCAAATTTAATATATGTGTCTTTTAGTGCATTTGATAATACAAAACCACGAGAAGAAAAGGTGTATAATGAACTACGTTATTCATATGTGGGTTTGAAACAAGTACGTGTAGGCGCTGAAAATATCATTGAAACAAAAAACTTAGATACACTTATAGATGAATTTTACAAAAGCCTAAACTTTTGCCGAACCTTTCAAAAACCAAGATGGGAAACAAGTATAGAGACGTTAGAATCCGACCCTAATTTCAAAGAGGCGGAGATTAAATCATTGGTTGATATTGAAAATAAAGAAGAATTCGAAAATAGGACAAAAGATATTTTCAAAAGATTAAGCTCAGGTCACAAAATAGTACTATTAACTATTACAAGACTTATTCAGGAATTACAAGAAAAGAGTCTAGTTCTAATTGATGAACCGGAAGCACATCTACATCCTCCTTTGCTGTCTGCATTTGTCAGAGCATTGTCAGAATTATTAATCTCGACAAATGGTGTTGCCATCATAGCAACTCACTCACCTGTAATACTACAAGAAGTGCCCAAGCGTTGTGTATGGAAATTAAGCAGATTTGGGGCGGAAGCAAAGTCAGAGAGGTTACCTATTGAAACTTTTGGAGAAAATGTAGGAACATTAACGAATGAAGTTTTTGGTTTGGAGGTTGTGAATTCTGGGTTTTATAAACTTTTAGATAAAATTGCCCGAGAAAAAGAAACTTACGATGATGTCATTGAGCATTTTAATGGGCAGTTGGGAATGGAGGCAAAGGCAATATTAATGACATATTTTACAGAGCAATGAAAGTTTTAACTAAACCCAATATTACAGCGAAAGATGCCTTCTCGACTTGTATAAGTAAAGTAAGAGATGCCTCCTTGAAAGCAAAACTGACAGCTTGTGAAGGTCTGATTTCACAAGCCGAAACAGAATTTGAATCCAAAATAACAAAAGGAGATATTCATACTATTTCTAAAGAAAAAGTTGTCAATGGTAATGTTTCAACCAAAGAATTAGAAGCGGTATATACAGGTCGGATGGTGGGTAAGAACGCGCCTGGCAGAACGATTTACGACAAGTTAATTTTGGCACCTAAATACGATATCTGTCCTTTGTGTTCACACAGACAAGTTAGCACCCTTGACCATTATTTGCCAAAATCTGATTTTCCTCGACTTGCCGTTACTCCGATAAATTTAATTCCCTCTTGCTTCGATTGTAATAAATACAAGTTAACAATCTCTCCAAGTAAACCTGAAGAGGAAACCTTACATCCTTATTATGACAATATAGAAAATGTTCAATGGCTATACGCCCAAGTCAACCACACAACGCCTCCAACAGTTTCATTCTTTGTTAAGCCTCTGGACTCGTGGTCTGATTTATTAAAAGCGAGAGTGCAACATCATTTTCAATCCTTTTCATTAGCAGAACTATATATGAAGGAGGCTGCGGTTTGTATTTCTGACCTTAATCAACGACTTCAGTCCATTCATAGTTCGAGCGGTGCTATCGGCGTTTCTAAATACCTGCACGATGAAGCAATAAGCAGGTGTGCTAGCGATAAAAATTCTTGGAGGACAGCGTTCTATTTCGCGGTCGCGGATGATGATTGGTTTTGTGATGGAGGATTTCAAATATTATAAAAGTGCGGTAAAAAACTTAAAAATACGGATTAAAAACAAATAGTTATGCCCGAACAGCAAAATATAGAATATAAGTCATCTTGGCACGATAAATATCTGGAATGGGTATGTGGTTTTGCCAATGCCCAAGGTGGACGGATTTATATCGGTAAAGAAGATGATGGAAAAGTTGTCGGTATCGATAATTATAAAAGGCTTATGGAAGAGATTCCCAATAAGATTAAGAATCTGATGGGAATTACGGCGGACGTTAATCTTTTAGAAGAAGACAATAAGTACTATATTGAGATCGTCGTCCAACCATATTCAGTAGCAATTTCATTACATGGGCACTATTATTATCGCTGTGGAAGCGTGAAGCAAGAACTGACCGGAACTTCTCTCAATGAATTTCTACTTAAGCGCTCTGGTCTAACTTGGGATGAACTTGTTGAGCCGAGAGCTACCTTTGCTGATATTGATGAAGAATCATTTCGTTTATATCTGCAAATGGCAAAGGAAAAAGGTCGTATGCCCGAGATGGAGGGATTGACTACAGA
>JAVBLA010000074.1:0-39989 GCA_031553775.1 Bacteroidales bacterium | reverse complement strand
CATTTCAAGGCTCATATCTCCGTTTTCATCCAAAACAGCATAAGAAAAAAAACGTAACCAATCGCCTATAATCAGTAAACGCGATTTTTTGTTCAGCATCAGATCAAGCATAATATGCCGGTGCCCAAACACAAAATAATCGATTTCCGGATGCTGCCGGACATAGGATTTGGCAAAGAGTACCAGATGCTCTTTCGCCTCCCCCATGTAATCGGAAACTTCTTTCAATCCTTCCACTCTGCTATGTTTCGACCAGCGATGAGCAAAAGCCGACGACCAGCGGGGATGTATCCAGGCATACATTTTCTGGCAAACCGGACTGTGAAAGAGATAGCGGATGAGCTTGAACGAGCCGGAATCATCACCTAAACCATCGCCATGTGCAAGAAACAGCTTTTTTCCAGACAGATCAGCAATATAGGGCTTTGAATGCACAACAACACCCAGTTCTTCCGGAAAATAGTCAAAAAACCATACATCATGATTTCCGGTAAAGAAGTGTACTTCAATGCCCTGATCCGTCATTTCCGCTATTTTTCCCTGAAAACGGGCAAATCCCTTAGGAATCACATATTTGTATTCAAACCAATAATCAAATATATCTCCCAGGAGAAAAAGAGCTTTCGCATCCGGGAGAATACTTTCTAACCACCGCACGAAACGCTTTTCAACCAGTCCGGCATCTTCAAAAACACTCGACCCGAGATGGATATCCGATGCAAAATATATTTTCGTCCTGTTTTTCATCTGTCCGGATTCAGATAAAGCCTAACTCCAGCTTTGCCTCCTCGCTCATCATATCTTTATCCCATTCCGGTTCAAAAACCAGGTTGACGACAACACTTTTTACACCATCTACCGACTCGACTTTCATCCGGACATCTTCCATGATAAAATCGGCAGCAGGACATGCAGGTGCCGTAAGCGTCATATCGATGGAGACATTCTTATCGTCATCGATATCCACTTTATAAATAAGACCCAGATCATAGACATTGACCGGAATTTCCGGATCGTAAACCGTCTTGAGCATTTTGACGATTCTTTCTTCCAGTTCGAGGAATTTATTATCCATTGTATTTGATTTTCTTCCGGGCAAAAGTACGGCATTAATTACAAAAAAACAAGAAAATATTATAACCGTCCTTCATCCGCATAACTATAGTAAGAGTTATCCCCAATAATTAAATGATCTAACAACGAAATATCCAACAGTTTACCGGCCTGCCTGACGCGTTCCGTCAGGAAATCGTCCTGGCGGCTGGGATGCAGGTTATCGGAAGGATGATTATGGCAGAGTACCAGTCCGGAAGCCAGATCGTTAATAGCCTCCCGCAAGATAAGTTTAATATCGGCAGAGGTTTCAGTAACTCCGCCCTGCCCGATTTTCACTTTCCGGATAATTTTGTTTGAACGGGAAAGCGATAACATCCAGAATTCCTCATATGGCAAATCAGACAGCAAGAATTGAAAAGTCTGGAAAATATCATTGCTGCTCATGATTTTTTTCTTCGGAAGAATATCAGCAGCCGCCCTACGGCGCCCTAACTCCAAAGCGGCAATAATGGTCAGCGCCTTTACGGTGCCGATGCCTTTAAAACTCGACGACAGACTTGCTGCATCCAGCCTACCTAATTCTCTGATGTTATTACGGGTAAAACTAAGGATACGGCGGGATAATTCTACGGCAGAAAGCCCGTAACAGCCGGATCCTATAACAATAGCCAATAACTCGGCATCCGAAAGTGCCGCAGTTCCTTTTTGCAGTAATTTTTCGCGGGGGCGGTCGGATTCCGCCAGATCACAAATACGTAAATTATCCATAGTCAGGTAAAATTGATCAACTGAAAGTCCTCTCTTCCGGAACTTTCAGTTGATATAGATTTGGTTTTCAGATATTTTCGATAAGCAATAGGCAGAAGCCGATTAGCCTTTCACTCTTTCAACATACGATCCGTCGCGCGTATCCACCTTAATTTTTTCACCCTCGTTAATGAAGAGTGGAACACGAACGGTAGCGCCCGTTTCAACCGTAGCCGGTTTCAGTGTATTGGTAGCAGTATCGCCTTTCAGTCCCGGTTCCGTATAAGTTATCTGCAAAACCACATGAGCCGGAAGTTCTGCATAAAGAACTGTTTCAGAATCAGCATGAATGATTACATCTGCGGTTTCTCCTTCTTTCAGATAATCTACTCCGGTAATCAGATCTTTATTGATGGATATTTGTTCAAATGTTTCATTATTCATAAAATTATATCCCATTTCATCCTGATACAGAAACTGATAAGGCCTTCTTTCAATACGAACTTCATCTACTTTCACGCCCGAGTTAAAAGTTTTTTCCAAAACACGTCCTGTGGTTACATTCCGTAATTTCGTACGAACAAAAGCGGCACCTTTACCGGGTTTTACATGTAAAAATTCAACGATATAATAATATTGTCCTTCCAGATCAATACACATACCATTCCTAAAATCTGCTGTTGTAGCCATTAAACTGTTTTTTATTGATTTGAAGGCACAAAAGTATATTTTTTTTGACAAAATTCCAAGTAAGAATTTGTTTTTTAGAAAAAAGGCACTACCTTTGCATCCCGGTTTAAGGAAGAATCATAACAATATCAAAATACAATAAAGATGAAAAGGACATTTCAACCCTCTAACAGAAAGAGAAAAAACAAACATGGATTCCGCTCCAGGATGGCTACCGCCAACGGACGTCGCGTATTGGCTTCCCGCCGTGCCAAAGGAAGAAAAAAACTGAGCGTATCCGACGAATACTGCGGATAATCCGGAAGGACACCATTCCTTTCTATTCCTGTTTTATGGAAGATATACAAGGTTGTCTTTTGACAGCCTTTTTTTATTCTGTTCATTAGCTTTTTCCAAATTTGCGAATTACCAAAAAAACGTATATCTTTGGAACCCGCAAACAACATATGCGATGAAAATATTCAAGAAAATCTTTCAAAATATTTTTGTTATCAATTTCGGTCTGGCAATCCTGATCCTGGCCATTCTCACCGGTGGTGTACTCTGGTGGCTGAATATATACACCCATCATGGAGAAGCTGTAGTGGTTCCGGATGTAAAAGGCTTGCAGGAAAAAGACGCGGCTCCTTTTTTCCAGAGAGTCGAATTGCGTTATGAAATCGTAGATTCGATGTATGTAAAAAATGCGAAACCCGGAAGTATTATAGAAGTAACTCCTCCTGCAGGGTCGAAAGTCAAGGCCGACCGAATCATATTTATAAAAATAAACTCCTTCCTGGTGGAGACCTTCATTCTTCCCGAGCTCAAAGACCTCTCTCAAAGGCAGGCTTTAGCCATGCTAAAGGTAGCCGGTTTCGAAAACGTGCGGGTTAAACAGGTTCCTTCTCCTTACAAAGATCTGGTATTGGGAATTGAATACAACGGAAGAGAAATCAATGCAGGGGAAAGACTTCCCGCTGCAAGCTCACTTGTATTAAAAGTAAGCTCCGGAGAATTCAATGAAGATGATTCGGACAGTCTCAATAATCCGGAAAATAACGAACTCATTGAAGATAATTCCTGGTTTTAATCATGGAAGATTTTTATGATGAAATAGAGATTGATCCGTTGAATGATTCCGACTCTCCCGAAGGGTCTGCCGAACTTCATGAACACTTCCGTTTCATTGCCGATAAAGGCCAGGGGTTGATACGGATAGACAAATACCTCACAGACAGGATCGAAAACGTATCCCGCAACCGGATTCAACAAGCAGCCGATGCGGGTTATATCATTGTCAATAATACTCCCGTCAAATCAAACTACAGGATAAAACCGGATGACATCATTTCGGTGATGATGGATTATCCGCCACAGACAGTAGAAATCATACCGGAGTATATTCCTTTGGATATCGTGTATGAAGACCGGGATTTGATGGTAATCAACAAGCCTGCAGGACTGGTAGTACATCCCGGACACGGCAACTATTCAGGTACTTTAGTCAATGCGATTGCCTGGTATCTGAAAGATGAACCGGGTTATGATCCCAACGATCCCAAACTGGGGCTGGTACACAGGATCGACAAAGATACATCGGGGCTTTTGGTCATTGCCAAAAATGCCGAAGCCAAAACCCACTTAGGTTATCAGTTTTACAGAAAAACCACCAAAAGGTTATACAATGCCCTGGTTTGGGGTATTATTAAACAGGATAACGGCACTATTACGGGAAATCTCGGCAGAGACCCGAACAACAAATTACAATTTAAGGTATTTCCTGATGGTGATTACGGGAAACCGGCTGTTACTCATTACCAGGTGCAGGAACGCTTAGGATATGTTACATTCGTGGAATGCAGACTGGAAACCGGGCGTACACATCAGATCAGGGTACATATGAGACATATTGGACATACGCTGTTTAATGACAGCCGCTATGGAGGACATGAAATCCTGAAAGGGAAACACACATCCAGATACAAACAGTTTATCTATAACTGTTTTGATATATGCCCCCGGCAGGCTTTACATGCCAAAACGCTGGGTTTTATCCACCCGAGAACAGAAAAAGAAATGTACTTTACTTCCGAATTGCCGGAAGACATGACCGACCTGCTGGAAAAATGGAGAAGGTATCTGGTTGATAGTGAAGAAAATTAAACAACGAACAGAAGAATGAAGAAAATTGCAATTATTGCCGGAGGATACTCGTCGGAATACATTGTTTCGATCAAAAGCGCTGAAGGAATTTATTCCTTTTTGGATTACAGCCGGTATAACCCTTATGTGGTGATTTTGACCAAAGAATCATGGAAAGTTCAATTACCGGGGGATATACAGGCGGATGTAGATAAAAATGATTTTAGCTTTTCCGAAGGAGGCATCAAAACAAAATTCGATTTTGCCTATATTACCATTCATGGAACTCCGGGAGAAGACGGCAAACTGCAAGGTTATTTCGATATGCTCGGCATTCCCTACTCGTGTTGCGGGACATTAGCTGCAGCGTTGACTTTCAACAAATTCACCTGCAATAATTACCTGAAAAATTTCGGCATCAATATTTCTGCGTCCATCCGCCTGTTCAAAGAAAATTCCATAGAAAACGATGAAATTGTCAGTCGCCTGGGATTGCCGGTATTTATTAAACCCAACGACGGAGGCTCCAGCTTCGGTACAACCAAAGTAAAAACTGCATCTGAAATACAACCGGCAATAACAGCTGCATTTGCAGAAGGAAGAGAAGTTATCATTGAAAAATTCATGCCGGGAACCGAATTGACCTGTGGTTGTTATAAGATTAAGGGGAAAGAAGTTGTATTCCCGATTACCGAAGTGGTAAGCAAAAACGAATTCTTTGATTTCGAGGCAAAATACCAGGCAGATAAAGTGGATGAAATCACCCCTGCGCGCATTTCAAAGGAATTAAGCGACAAAATACAGGCCCTTACTTCCCGAATTTATGATTATATCGGCGCCAAAGGTATTATCCGGGTCGATTATATTATATCACCGGAAGGAGAAATCAGACTCTTGGAAGTAAATACTACTCCCGGAATGACAACTACCAGCTTTATTCCG
Organism: Bacteroidales bacterium; assembly: GCA_031553775.1. Taxonomy (GTDB): domain Bacteria; phylum Bacteroidota; class Bacteroidia; order Bacteroidales; family Azobacteroidaceae; genus JAISFI01. The sequence goes on along the minus strand of JAVBLA010000074.1, from coordinate 34,433 downwards.
CAGCAGGTACGTGCTGCCGGACTGGATATCCGGGATGTATTGACCGACATCATTGAAAACGAGTATTAACCAGCAGATATAGAAAATTGCAGAAGGCTATGGAAGATATAGATGTGCATGAATTTGACGATATTCGCCCGTTATACGATGAAGAAGTTCCCGGAGTAATCAAAGAACTTTTAGACGATCCCGAATTCAAACGTGTAGTATATTACATTCTACCGGATACCGATTGGGAAGCATTCAAGACTTTGATGCTGTCGTTCAAAACAAAAAAAGAATTCCAGGATGGAATTGTACGGCAAACAGTCAAACAGATTACGGATAAAACGGCTACCTCACTGAATTTGAGTGGACTGGAAAATATCGACAGAAAAAAGGCTTATACTTATATTTCCAATCACAGGGACATTATTCTGGATGCCGGAATATTATGTATTTTATTGGCTGATGCCGGTTTAGATACCACCGAGATTGCCATTGGCGATAATCTACTGATACACCCATGGATAGATATGCTGGTGCGCCTGAACAAAAGCTTTATTGTACAACGGGGTGTTTCCATCCGTCAGATGCTGGAGGTCTCCACTAAACTCTCCCGGTATATCCACTATACCATTAATGAAAAAAATCAATCCGTATGGATCGCCCAAAGAGAAGGCAGGTCAAAAGACTCAACCGACCATACCCAGGAAAGCCTGCTGAAAATGCTGAGCCTGGCGAAACATTCCTTTGCGGAAGGCATTAAAGGTGTCAATATCGCCCCGCTTTCCATTTCTTATGAATACGATCCGTGCGATTATCTCAAAGCCAAAGAGTTCCAGTTGAAAAGGGACGATCCGGAATACAAAAAATCTCCACTGGACGACCTGGTCAACATGGAAACCGGATTACTCGGATTCAAGGGGAATGTACACTTTCAGGTAGGAAAGCCTATCAATCCACAGGTAGACTCCTGTCTTTCCGGATTAGACCGGCAAGAGCAGCCTGCTGCCATTGCTGCAATTATTGACCGGGAAATTCACCTGAATTACAAATTTTTTCCAGGAAATTATATTGCATTCGACAGCTTGTCGGGAGAAAGACAATTTGAAAATTTATACACTGAAAATGATATTGAAGTTTTCAATGAATATATCCAAAAACGACTGGAAATGATCCAGTTGGAGAATAAAGACTTTGCTTTCCTGACGGAAAAACTACTGGAAATGTATGCTAATCCCTTAAGAAATTATCTGATCGCCAAAGAAAATACCTGAAAAATGTGAGAATTTCCGGAATTACATATCTGTTATTTTTCTTTCTGTGCCTTTCCGGTTGTAACGATGAAACGGATTATGGCATCGGGGAATACCGGGTAGATCTGGTTAAAATTAACTCCGGTACTTCTTTCTCTATGCTAAATAGCAGCGAAACCAGTCTTCTCAGCGAAAACGAACTAAAAAATGCTACTGCCGGCAAACGTGTCCTGTTGAATTATTCTATTACCGGACAACAGGGAAATAGTCAGACCATCAGGATAAACAGTTACAGTGCCGTATTCTGTGACACGATCATACCTTTATCCAAGGCACCGAATATGGGTAATGATCCTATTAACTTCGAAAGTGCCTGGATCGGACTCAATTACCTGAATATTGATTTTTACGGAGATTATCACTCGGATAAAGTAGCCGTAGCATTAATGCATGAAAAAACAACAGGAGCCACGGCTTATTTAACTTTCAGATATGATAAACTGAAGGATCCTCCGGGTTCCCGGTCTAAATTCCGGACATCTTTCGACATCAGTAATGTACTGGGATTACCGGATGGGAGCAAAACAGTAGTCGTTTCATTCAATGCAGGAAACTATAAGCCTGAAAACTATACATTAACATTCAAATATTAAACGAGATATGGCCAAATTACCGAACCATGGATTCATTAAAGTCGCAGCCGCTATCCCGGAGGTGAAAGTAGCCGATTGTAGTTTCAATGCAAACGGAATAATCCGGTTGATCGAAAAAGCAAACGATCTTCAGGTGCAAATAGTATGTTTTCCGGAACTTTCCATTACTGCTTATACCTGCGGCGACCTTTTCCACCAGAATTTGTTGATGGAACAGTCGGAAACCGCACTGGGGCATATCCTGAAAGAGACAGTTACACTCCCGATCATAGCCATTGTGGGATTACCGGTATGTATCGGCAATCAAACATTCAATGTGGCGGCGGTTATTCAATCCGGGAAAATACTCGGGATTGTTCCGAAAACACATATTCCCAATTATAATGAATTTTACGAAAAACGTTGGTTTGCATCCGGGGCCTGCACTTCAGCCAAAGGAATGAGGCTGTGCGGTCAAACAATTCCTTTCGGATCCAAACTCCTTTTCGGAGAAATCAATTGTTCTTTTGCGGTTGAGATATGTGAAGATTTATGGTCGACCATTCCTCCAGGCTCCTATCATGCCATGCAGGGCGCACATCTTCTGTTCAACCTGTCGGCCAGCAACGAACTGACATCCAAACACGAATACCGCAGGGACCTGGTCAAACAACAATCTGCCCGTTGCTATGCCGGATATATCTATGTATCTGCCGGTTACGGGGAATCGACTACCGATCTTGTTTTTGCCGGAAACGGCATCATTGCCGAAAACGGCACCATACTTTCGGAAACAGAGCGTTTCTCTATCCATGAGCAACTGATCATTAATGAAATAGACCTCGGAAAGCTGATTGCCGACCGACAAAAAAAATCAGGCTGGAGCTTTTCTTCCGAAGAATACCGCACGGTTCCTGTCATGTGGAATTATCCGGAAAATCTCAAGCTTACCCGAACAATCAATCCGCATCCTTTCATTCCGGAGAAAGAAGACTACGACAAAAGATGTGAGGAAGTTTTTTCCATTCAGACTTTAGGCTTAGCTAAAAGATTATTACATACGGGAATCAAAAATACCGTTATTGGTATTTCCGGAGGACTGGACTCGACTCTGGCTTTGCTGGTTTGCGTAAAAACGGCCGACAAACTCGGACTCCCGAGAGAAAATATCATCGGGGTTACTATGCCCGGATTCGGCACTACAGAACGCACCTATAACAATGCCATATTCCTGATGAAATCTTTAGGTGTAAGCATCCGGGAAATAGACATAAAAGCGGCTTGCAAACAGCATTTCAAAGATATCGGACACGATCCGGCTATCCATGACACTACTTTTGAGAATGTACAGGCACGTGAACGCACCCAGATACTGATGGATATTGCCAATCAATGCGGAGGACTGGTAATCGGTACGGGAGATATGTCTGAGTTGGCATTGGGATGGGCCACTTATAACGGCGACCACATGTCGATGTACGGGGTCAATTCGGGAATTCCCAAGACTCTCGTTCGCCACCTGGTGCAATGGGTGGCAAACGGGCAAATAGACAAAAACCCAGCTCGGATTTTATCGGATGTTGTAGATACTCCGGTCAGTCCGGAACTGTTGCCAGCCAGTGAAGACGGAAAAATTTCACAAAAAACAGAAGACCTGGTAGGTCCGTATGAACTCCACGATTTCGTTCTGTATTATACCTTACGCTACGGATTTACACCGGAAAAAATATTCTTTCTGGCGCAACAGGCTTTCAAAGATATATACGAAGAAAGCATTATCCGGAAATGGATGGAGGTATTTTACCGGCGTTTTTTCAGCCAACAATTCAAACGTTCCTGTATGCCCGACGGGCCAAAAGTCGGTTCTATCAACCTTTCGCCGCGTGGTGATTGGCGGATGCCGAGTGATGGTAGTGTGGCTATTTGGTTGGATAATTTATAATCAGGTTTACACTACCTACCTTCCAATTTAAAATTGACCGGTAATGTATAAGTGCTTTCTACTGCAACTCCATTAAGTCTTCCAGGACTCCATTTGGGCATACTTGCAACCAATCTGAGAACTTCCTGGTCACAAATATAGTGTAGTGATTTTTTTATTTTGACATCCGTTATCTTTCCATCTGCCTGAACAATAAAAGTAACAATTACTTTTCCTTGAATATTATTTTCGGCTGCCTTGACTGGGTAGCATAGATTATTACTCATCCACTTCCACATTTCATTTATTCCGCCCGCAAATTCAGCTACTTGAAAGTCGGCTGCTTTATCATAGATTTCCTTATAGAAGTTTCTTTGATCCATTGTGTTTTTTACGATTTCTTTGTTCATATAGTACACATCTGCTCCAATAGCTTCTATTTCTTCCTCGGTAGGTTTGTATCGGAATGCACATATTCCACTTTCGCACAAAAATGTAGTAATGAATTCATTATTTAGATTCTTTGTGAAAGAATTTTCTTCCGCCAAGATATAATTGAAGTATTTTAATGGACACCATATTACATCATTTTTCCCATTTATTGCAAAAACCAATGTTTCAGGAGAAAAATTTTTTATTTCAGAGAGTATGGTATTCGGCATTATTAGATACATATAGGCAGAAGCATCATTCCTGATAAATCCATGCAATTTAATTGCATCGGATGTATCAGGGACAACATAAAACACAGCCGGATCAATATATTTTAAACGTTTTTCAGATATATATTTTGCCAATTCTTTCTTTACCTGATCAAACTCTGCTTTTGACGGTTTAATAGCAATGTCTTCCCGATAAATATTTCCGTTAATATTGTTATACCAATCAAGGAAATCTTTTTGCGTGTAAGTACCCAAAATTCCTCTTTCGATTACAGTTTCCGAATTGAAATTCTCTTCTTGTGCATGTGAGAAAAAAACAGTCAACAAAAAGATATGGATGATAGCACTTTTTTTCATAAATATTGTTTTTTGGTATTTCTCTTATCTCTTAACAACAGTTTGTTCAAAAAGAATTATTTTACAAAAATACGCTGAGGAATTAGATAAAACAATAGGACCAACTACTCCTTTATATGTTTTACAGCATAAATTATATTCTCATTGAGCCTCGGTCAGCATATTCGTTGAAATCCTTGGCACACAGACGAAACCGTATGGGTATAAAAAATACAGCCAATGGAAGCATTGGATTGCAAACAAATATTACAAAGCGAATAAAGATAAGTGTTAGAAAGTTGGCTTATTCAGAAGACAGGCCGTTAAAACGATCTGAACCCCATAATCTCCCGAACCTCCCGGATGGTTTGAGCAGCCCTTTCGCGTGCCTTCTCCGCACCTTCGTTTACTACTTTACGGAGATAGCCTTCGTTATTTTGGATATCAATAATACGTTCCCGAATAGGAGAAGTAACTTTGATGATATCTTCAGCCAATTGTTTCTTCAGATCGCCATAGCGGATTTCGCAACTATTCCATTTATCATCAAAATATTGTACCACTTCAGGAGTAGAAACAACTTTCAGGATTGTGAACAGGTTTTCGATACAATCGGGTTTGGTCTGGTTCGGTCCGGTCGGTCCCTGGTCGGTCAGGGCTTTTTTCACCTTCTTCTCGATAGTGGTTGGATCGTCGTATAAATAGATGCAGTTACCTTCCGATTTTCCCATTTTACCACTTCCGTCTAAGCCCGGAATTTTGATCAGTTCGCTTCCAAAATTATAAGCAGTAGGTTCCGGAAAATATTCCACCCCATATTTATAGTTGAAACGTTTAGCATAATCGCGCGTCATTTCCAGATGTTGCTCCTGGTCTTTTCCCACGGGAACTTTCAGCGCCTTATGAATCAGGATATCGGCAGCCTGTAAAACCGGATAAGTAAGCAGTCCTGCATTCACATTATTCGGTTGTTTTCGTGCTTTTTCCTTGAAAGAAACGGTTTTTTCCAATTCTCCAAGATAAGCATGCATATTCAACAGCAAATATAATTCGGCTATTTCCTTGATATCACTCTGGATGTATATCGTCGATTTTTCCGGATCCAATCCGGCTGCAAGGTACTCGGCCAGTACATTCTTAACATTCGGATGCAATAGCTGCGGATCGGGATGTGTAGTCAGGGAATGCCAGTCGGCTATAAAAAAATAGCAGTTATTCACTTCCTGCATTTTAATAAAATTGACCAATGCTCCATAATAATTTCCCAAATGCAAATTTCCGGTAGGACGGATACCGCTGACTACTATTTCCATGATTTAAAAATTGTTTATTGAATTTTCGAGGGGCAAAGGTAGTAAATTTTCATTATTTTTGCAGGCTTAATACAGATAAAATGAACGATCCCCGCATCCCTGTCACCATTGTTACCGGTTTTCTCGGCTCCGGAAAGACGACCTTATTGAATAACATCATCCGGAAATATCCGGACAAACGTTTTGCCGTGATTGAAAACGAAATCGGAGAAACAGGAATCGATGGAGAATTGATCATCGGAGGAGGCGATAATATCTTCGAATTGAGCAATGGATGTATCTGTTGTTCCCTCAGCAACGACTTCATAGAAACTATTGAAAATTTATTTCAAAAAAGGAAAGACTTCGATTATCTATTGGTGGAAACTACGGGTATAGCAGATCCGAACACCGTAGTCCAGTCCTTTTTATCCGACCGGTCAGTACAAATGCATTTCCGGATAGACTCCGTAATTTGCCTTGCAGATGCCGTCAATGTCAAAGACAGGATGGACTCGGAACCGGAAATCCGCAAACAATTAGCATTAGCAGATCTGATTTTATTGAATAAAACGGAAAATACAGATTCCAGCTCTCTCAGGGAACACCAGGAACAACTTGCAAGTATTAATCCCTCAGCCGGAATATACAGTGTATCTCATGCCGGCATCGACTCGATCGATGTATTGGACCTGCATGCATATACAGGAAAAAATCTTGAAAAATCGATACTTTCTTTCAGAAATCCTATTTTTCTACAAGATACCATCATACGAAATACAACAGCAGTAAGGGGACAGAAACCGGTATTACACGAACATGACATTCAATCGTTATCTATCTCCATTCCAGGCAGTCTGGATCTGGATAGATTCAACTATTGGATAGAAAGTTTTCTCTTTTTCAACAGCAAAACCATCTTCAGGGTCAAAGGAATCCTAAGTTTCGAAGAAACTGGAAACAAAGTGATTCTACAGGCTGTATCTTCGTCTTTCGTTATAGAGGAGGGAAATCCGTGGAATAACCAGCAACGCTTCTGCAAGTTGGTATTCATCGGAAAAAATCTGCAGGGAGAAGCGTTGGAACGCGCACTCTACAAATTAGTTAAGAAATGAAAGCTACTTTTAAACGTTTTTACGTTCGGGCATCCGGTAAATATCGTATATTTGTGACCATTGAAAACAATCAAATCCCCTGATAGATGAATACCCTCAAAAAAGACCGCCTGTTATGGGCCGACGACGAGATCGATTTACTGAAACCCCATGTACTTTTCTTAGAAGCCAAAGGATATGAGGTGGTAACCGTTATCAGCGGGCAGGATGCTATCGACTGCTGCAAGGAACAATTTTTCGACATTATTTTCCTGGATGAAAATATGCCGGGACTTAGCGGATTAGAGACACTGACGCTGATCAAGGAAATCAATCCGAACACGCCGGTGGTTATGATCACCAAGAGTGAAGAAGAAAGTATTATGAACCAGGCTATCGGAAGCAAAATTGCCGACTACCTGATCAAGCCGGTAAATCCGAACCAGATTCTGCTTTCCATCAAAAAACATGTACACCAATCCCAGATCATCAGCGAGAAAACCACTTCCGGATATCAACAGGATTTCAATAAGATCGGCATGCAGATCAATGATTCCTTTACCGCCGAAGACTGGAAGGAGATATACAAAAAACTCGTTTACTGGGAACTGGAACTAACGGAATCTCAAACCGGCATGTCTGACTTGTTACGGATGCAAAAAACAGAAGCCAATCAGGTCTTCGGAAAATTTATTAAACGAAATTACCAGAATTGGCTGGACAATCCCGACGAAAGACCCTTACTGAGCCCTGATATCTTCAAGAAAAAGATATTTCCCTTGCTGGATAATGACGAAAAGGTTTTTTTCGTACTGATCGATAATTTTCGTTTAGACCAGTGGAGAGTAGTCAAAGATTTACTGGCCGAGTATTTTACTTTTTCGGAAGACCTGTATTATAGTATTCTTCCTACTGCTACACAATATGCACGGAATGCTATTTTTTCCGGATTGATGCCTTTACAGATTTCGGAAATGTTTCCCGATTTGTGGGTAGACGAAGAAGAGGAAGAGGGTAAAAACCTGAATGAAGCACCTTTGATCCAGACACAGATTGAACGTTTCCGGAAGAAATATTCTTTTTCCTATCACAAAATCAACGAATCGGCATATGGGGAAAAACTTCTCCAGAATTTCAACCAACTGGATAATTCCCAACTCAATGTAATCGTACTGAATTTTGTCGATATGCTTTCACACGCCCGCACGGAATCGAAAATGGTTCGCGAACTGGCTTCAAATGAAGCAGCTTACAGATCGCTCACCCGCTCCTGGTTCATTCATTCTTCTACGATGGATCTGTTCCGGCAAATCGCAGCCAAAGGAGGAAAAGTAATCCTGACAACAGATCATGGCACTATCCGGGTAAACCATCCGGTGAAAGTAATCGGAGATAAAAATACCAATACAAATCTCCGCTATAAAGTAGGAAAAAATCTTTCCTACAATTACAAGGAAGTGTACGAGATCAAAAATCCGGAAAAGGCAGGACTCCCCTCTCCCAACGTCAGTTCAAAATACATTTTTGCACTGAATGAAGATTTCTTTGCTTATCCGAATAATTACAATTATTATGTTTCGTATTATACGGATACTTTTCAACATGGGGGGATTTCTATGGAGGAAATGTTGATTCCGTTGATTACATTGGAGGCGAAGAAATAGAAGCTGAAAAGTGAAGAGTTAAGAGGAAATTATTAATTTATTGTCTATTAGTTTAAAATGGGGAAAACTATTCTGATTGAAGATTTATTGTCGCTTCCGGAAGCGGCGCACGCTTTCGTCGAAAAGATGGGCGACACTACTGTGTTTGCTTTTTATGGGTCGATGGGTGCAGGGAAGACTACTTTTATCAAGTCGATCTGTGAAGCTTTGGGAGTGAAAGACGTTATCAACAGCCCTACATTCTCCATTATCAACGAATATCGTTCAGAAACAACAGCAGAATTGATCTACCACTTTGACTTCTACCGGATCAAAAACATCAAAGAGGCTATCGATATAGGCTGTGAAGATTATTTTTATTCCGGCGCGCTTTGTTTTATCGAATGGCCGGAGAAAATTGAGAAGATATTACCTTCGGATACAATGAAAGTGGAAATCCGGGAAAATGAAAACGGGGGACGGGAAGTTAAACTCGGGTAGCATCTATGAATATGGACAGAAAATTTCTGTACACATTTTAAAAGGCCCGGAAATCGATACCAAAGAATTATTTGAAGAATAACATACGACTAAAGTTCACTTTGCCATTTCATTATGTGGCATAAAGAAAAATAACCATGGTAAAAAACAGTATCTATCCCATTGCATTGATGGCAATGGCGGCTGCGAACAGTCATGCAGCCAATCCTGAGAAAAGGCCCAATATCCTTTTTGCATTCGGCGACGACTATGCAAGGTATCAAAACATTTACCACCGGATAGAAGGAGGTAATACGCCGGCAGCAGTTACCCATACCCCGGTATTTGACCGTATCGCTTCTGAGGGAGCTATTTTCATGCATGCCCATGTAGGATCTCCGTCGTCTACTCCCTGCCGGAGTTCTTTGGTTTCCGGACAATATTTCTGGCGTACCGGGCTGGGAGCTATCCTCCAGGGGGCTGTATGGGACGAAACCATTCCTGTTTTCCCATTGATATTGCAAGCCAATGGTTATCACATCGGGAAAACATACAAAGTATGGAAACCCGGAACACCTCCCGATGCTCCATATGGAGGCAAACAAAATGCATACGAAGCTCGGGGAGGAAATTTCAACAACTTCTCCATTTATGTATCCAAATCTCCGGACAAAGAAGAAGCTAAACAACACATATACGACCAGATAACCGGCAATTTTGAAGATTTTCTGGCAAATAGGAAACCGGGCCAACCGTTTTGTTACTGGTGGGGGCCTACCAATACCCATCGCCCCTGGCAAAAAGGTTCCGGCAAGGAGCTATGGGATATCGATCCCAACGATCTGAAAGGGAAACTGCCAGGAGGGCTGCCCGACCTTCCTGAGATCCGTGAAGATGTAGCTGATTATTTAGGTGAAATACAGGCTTTCGACCAAGGATTAGGACTCCTGATCCAAAAATTGGAAGAAATCGGAGAATTAGACAATACAATTATTGTGGTGAGCGGAGACCATGGAATCCCCGGATTTCCACGGGGTAAATGCAATCTTTATAATATGGGCACTGCCGTACCTTTAGCGATCCGTTACCCGGCTATGATTAAGGCAGGCAGGCAGGTAGACGACTTTGTCCATTTGATGGACCTGGCTCCTACGTTCCTTGAGATTGCAGGCCTTACTCCTCCTGAAGTCATGACAGGTAAAAGCCTCATTCCGGTACTGAAGAATCGGAAATCCGGACAAATCGATCCTTCGCGCACGTTTGTCATTACCGGAAGGGAGCGACATGTAGCTTCGGCCCGGGAAGACAATCTTCCGTATCCGCAACGCGCCATTGTAACTGCACAATACAAATATATCCGGAATTTCAAACCGGACAGATGGCCAATGGGTACCTACGAAACTCAATTTAAAGACCTGGATGGAGGTCCTACCAAAAACTGGTATATGGATAACTACCAGAACCAACAATATGAATACTTCATGGATCTGGCCTTTGCCAAACGTCCCTATGAAGAATTGTATGATCTGGAAAAAGATCCCTGGGAATTGAATAATGTGGCATTAGAACCTGTGTACAGGAAAATTAAAGAAAAATTGGCTGCTCAATTAGAACAGGTACTGATCAGTACGGGAGATCCGCGGATGCTGGGAGACGGTAGTATGTATGATAAGGAGCCTTATGCGGCGCCCTATGAAGTTAAGAATTAAGAATTGACAGAATTTGAAAGAATAGTTCTATTACCATAGAAGGGCTTTGAAATAATAATTCTTTCAAATCAGGGATTCGCAGAGAATATTAATTCTTAACTCTTAATTCTCCTTAGCTCCCTAACACATAAGTAATCTCCTTAGCACCTGTCAATTCCTGGTGAGTAATCCGGAATCCATTTTTTTTCTTTCCGTCGATTCTGATCTCTTTGATATAAGCATTCGTAGAATTTTCTGATTTTACGGTTCTTATTATCAGTTTATCTGAAGGATAATAAGCCGGATCCAGGGAGATGGTTATCTGATCGAAAACGGGAGTTGTCACTGTATAATCCGGTCTTCCCGGGCAATCGGGATAGAATCCCATCATATTGAATACAGCCCATCCTGACATGGTTCCCGTATCGTCGTTACCAGGTAATCCTCCGGGGGCATTGGTAAAATGCGAATCAAGGATCTGTCGTACCAATTGTTGGGTTCTCCATTCTTCACCTTTGATCTGGGAGAAAAAATGAGGATAATTGATATCCGGTTCATTGGTTACATCAAAATATCCCTTATCAAAAACAGATTGTAATTTTTCTGTGAATTTTTTCTTTCCTCCCATCAACTGAATCAAACCCGGCACATCGTAAGGGATGGCAAAAGTATAATTCCATGCACTTCCTTCATGAAATCCCGGATTGGGCTCAAAATCAGCACCCAGGGCAGGATCAAACGGGGAATAAAATGTACCATCGGGTAAGAGGGGGCGGAATGTTCCGTATTCTTTGGAATAATAATGCTTATAATTCATGGAACGGGCCAGAAACAGTTTGGCATCTGCTTCTTTTCCCAAAGCTTTGGCAAACTGAGCCAGATTCCAGTCGGCCACATAATATTCCAGGGCATGAGATACTGAATTATCAAACGGCTCCCTTAACGGAACAAAACCCAGACGCATATAATCGTCGTTGTCCGGACGCAGTTTATTCCGGGTACCGGGAGTAGTAGCGGACTTATACATGGCGTTGTAGGCTGCATTCACATCAAAATTACGCAAGCCTTTCATCCATGTATCAACAATTACCGGGATCGTGGGATCTCCTTCCATAGTAAAGGACTCCCGTCCATACAATTCCCACTTAGGCATCCACCCCGATTCTTTATACATATCGACCATCGTCCGAACCATTTCCAGTTGTTCTTTAGGAAAAAGAAGAGTCATCATCTGGTGCATATTCCGATAAGTGTCCCATAGGGAAAAAACAGTATAGCGGTTACCTTGAGTTGTTTTGATTTCCGGATTTTCATAAGCGGGATATTGCCCGTTCACGTCCTGTAGAATGTTAGGATGGATCATCATGTGATAGAGTGCCGTATAAAAAACAGTCTTCTGATCAGAAGTACCTCCTTCCACCTTAAGTAAAGAAAGATTCTCATTCCATTGTTCGCGGGCATTTCGCCGAATCCGATCAAAATCTGCCATAGGTTGTTCAACTTCCAGATTCAGCCGTGCATTTTCCATACTCACAAAAGAAACTCCCATCTGAACGGTTATCTGTTCTCCTGCTGCACAATTGAAAGAGAACCAGGCTCCGATATTGTCCCCGGCCATTTCTTTTTCATAACGGGTATATATTTTATACTTTCCGGCATCGGTATTCCATTCGTTTTCCCATTCCGCTCCAGGACGCTGAAATTTCCAATAGCCAGACTGATGCGGTTTTTTGTCGATTTTCATCACAAAATAGATCGGAAAAACTGCCTGATTTTCCGTGTAACAGAACGTTCCCAGTAATTTTGTCCCCTCAATTTCCGTATCACTGACTTTACGTAGCATAGCGCCAGTTTCATTCGTTAAACCCTCACCCAGGTTCAGGAGGATATGATTCTCCCCTTGGGGAAATGTAAACCGGGTAATACCTGTACGGAGTGTGGCGCTGACTTCCGTCAGAATATTATATTTAGTAAGATAGTTGGAATAATACCCTGGCGTTGCTTTTTCTTCTTTATACGGACTCCCGTAACGGGTATAGTCTACCTCCAGTTTTCCACTCACCGGCATCAAGAGAAGACTTCCCATATCCGGACAGCCCACTCCACTCAGATTAACATGAGAATAGCCTGTAAAATAAGAATTTTCATATGAATAGGGAGTAGACCACCAACGATTATCCTTATCGTATTTATTGTCTTCCGAACCCATTACATTGAATGGTGTTACGGACATAAATCCTCTGGGGCATATGGCTCCCGGATTAGTGGTACCGAAATTAGTGGTACCAATAAACGGATTGACGTAATCTACCGGAAGGGATTGTGCAATCAGAGAAGATACAGCAAAACAGGATAAAGCCAATATTATAATTCTTTTCTTCATATGTTAAAAGCAGCAATATGATATTTTTCTACCAGAATTGCAAAAGTACAAATAGATATACTATAAAAAAAATCAGACAGGAGAAAATGCATCTCCTGTCTGATCATTTTTTTACTATTTATTATTCCGGGCATTTCACTCCCGCCACCCAAGTTGGAGCTCCAGACAAACTATATGTAAAGTTATTCGGCCCGTAATCTTTAATGCTAGAGCCGGTACCTTCATTAAATTTCCAGTAGGCAATCAGTCCTGGTGTAGCCGGATAACCTCCTCCGGCTAACTGGAGTTGATTGGGATCTATATTCACATCTCCAAACCGTAACAGAAAATTTTCTTCAATTCCCATTACAGTACTAATAAATGGACTGGTAGTCTTCCATCCGTTCATTTTCAACCGGCATTCATAAGATACTTGAGATAAACCTTTCAGACCGGCGCTAAAGCCATTAAGGTGTTTTACTTACCGAATATAAATTTTTATAGCCTGATGATCCACTTTAACCACATAAACCCCCGGAGAGAGTTGTCGGTCGGAAGGGATCAGCATTCCGTTCAGATGATATAACTCAAAGGGACGGCCTCCTTCCAGCCTGACATACCGGTCGTTTATATAAACAGAAATATTCCCGGCAGTGATCACCTGGCTGATATTCGTTGGATCGCCTACAGGTACAAAACGCCAGGTAGTCCCTTCCGTTTTGTAATAAGGCTCCCCCTGTTGGATGACATTGGTGGCTGCATGGGCAACAACAGAAGTTCTTCCGTCACTGTCACGCCAGGTCAGGGATAATTCATTATTCCTGACTCCCTTGATTGTCAACGGAACTGCCGGAGCACCGGCCTGCATGACCACAGCCGAACTCCCGGATTTGGAGATGTATCTTCCGGTTTCTTTATTAATCACATACACTTTATTATCTCCCGATGCTGCAACTACTTTCCATAATTGACTCTCCAGTGTATTCTGGGCATCTCCCTCTGTCAGTTCCAAGCCGGATGTCCCGGTGGTGGAAAGCACTTTACCTGCTTTTGTGCAATTGGCGATCAGGTACCATCTCTCCGCTTCCCCGTCTTTGGACAGGAACGGATACGGCCGTTGTTCGTATTCGGCAACCGGAATGAATTTCCAGGCGCGGGGACTGCCTTCATAACCGGCATCTCCTTCAAACGCAGGTTTCGACTGGTCAAAAATGTTCCAGCCGTTTCCACTGTTATAGGCGCTGAACTTATTGTCGCTCTGCCCTTCGCAGGTAATGGTTACATATCCTTCCGGGGTGGACAATGTGCCGAATGTGAATTTGGCACCGGTATCGTTGGTGGTGTATTTGCTGTTCGAGCCCATCCCGATTTTCCGGCCGGAAGCTTTGTTAACAATATAACCTTCTGATGTTACCGTCCAGATCTGTTTATTCCTGTTTTGGATAATATTCCAGATATCGACCGTGATATTCGTCCCTGCGGCATCGGCATCGGTAACCAGCAGTCCCGTTCTTTCGATTCCGTTATTCTGTTTCGGCATGCAACCGTTTTCAATGTAGAATTCCACACCTCTTTCAATTTCTGCATCTACAGGAGGCTCTACAATCGTTTCCTCTGGAAATGTCCATTGGGTGTCGTTGGTTCGTGCCCCTATCATGATATTTTTCATTTCAGCCACAATGGCCGGGTATTGGGCGGCAATATTGTTGCTTTCTGTGGGGTCTACCGATAAATCGTACAATTCCATCACCGGTGTGGTTTTCACATTTTTACGGATTGCTTTCCAATTTCCTTTTCTTACGGACTGGCTGGGGGTTTCATGAAACTCGAAATAAATATATTCATGTTTTTTTGTCTGAACATCTCCCAATAATTCCGGCTTGAAAGAAATCCCGTCTAAACCGGTAGGTGTAGTTGCTCCCGACAAATCACAAAAAGTAGGAAGTACATCCCAAAAGGCGGAAATATGGTCACTGGTACGGTCCCGGGCAATTGTCTGCGGCCAGTATGCAATCATCGGTACACGAACCCCTCCTTCGTACAGGTCCCGCTTGATCCCTTTCAGTCCACCGGTCACTTTGAAAAAATCGGGGTCGGCTCCTCCTTCTGCGTGCGGACCGTTATCGGAGGTAAAGATAATCAGCGTATTTTTATCGATACCCAAATCTTCCAGCAGTTTCCGTATTTTACCTACATCACCGTCCAGACGGCTGATCATCCCGGCAAAAGAGGCATGTTTATGCGGTGTATAGCCATAGTGTCCGTTACTGGGCCAGGGCTGATCGTCGAATGTACCGACAAAAGGAGTGGCATATTCTTCCGGGACTACCAGTTCCGCATGGGGAATGGTTACGGAAAAGAACAGGAAGAAGGGTTTATCTTTGTTGGCAGTAATAAAATTGCTTGCTTTTTCCAGGAATAAATCCTGGGCATATGTAGACTTGTTCAATACCACCTGGGTTTGATTTTCATACAGGAATTGCGGATAGGAGAAATGGGCATGGCCTTGCCCCAGGTGCCCGTAAAAGTAATCGAAGCCCTGGTTATTCGGATGTCCCGGCCGGCCAGGTCCACCCATCCCCCATTTACCGACACAGGCGGTGGCATAGTTCTTCTCTTTCAGGCATTCTGCGATCGTGACATAAGAGGCCGGCAAGGAGGTGTCGAATTCCAAACCGCCCACGTATTCGCCTGCATTGCCACGGATAGGGGTGTGTCCGGTATGCAGCCCGGTCATTAAAGAACAGCGGGACGGGGCACTGACGGTACAGCCGGAATAATGGTTGGTGAATTTAAGGCCCTGGGAACACAGGGAATCGATATTCGGCGTCCTGAATTTGGCCTGGCCGTAACAGCTTAAATCACTATAACCCAGATCATCGGCTAATATATAGATAATATTGGGAGCCGCATCTGCTGCCAATGCCTCTATGGATGAGCCGGCAGTTATGCCTGCCAGGGGAAGCAGGCATAACCATGGTTTATGAATATTTTTAATCATAAGTGTTTTATTTCACGGATACTTTAACCGTTTGACCTGCAACTTTGACAATATAGACGCCGGGAGAGAGTTTTTGTGCGGCATTCTTTTTATTGCCGGTAACAGAGTAGACCTCAAAGGGTTCGTGGCTGTTTACTAACCGGATGTATCCATCCCGGGCATACACCTGTAGCTGATCTAACAACAGCTCTGCCATGGAGGTTTGGGTGGCCGGGTTGAAATACCAGGTGGTTCCTTCCACTTTATAATAAGGTTCCCCGGTAACAATGGCATTGCTAATCGCGTTGGCTACGATGGAAGGTCTTCCGTCGTCATCTCTCCAGGTAAGGGAAAATTCATCCCCACGCACTACTTTAATAGCTAAGGGAACGGTGGGTGCTGTTGCAAGCAGCGCCGGAGCACTTCCTGACCGGCCGAGATATTGTCCGGTCGATTTATTGATGAAATAAACTTTGTTGTCTCCTGAGGCGGCTACCACTTTCCATAATTGCTCTTTCGGATCTGTGGCAGGGCTTTTATCTTCCAGGGCCAGGCTGGTCCCACTGACTGCCAGTACTTTTCCTGTTTTTGTGCAATTGTTGATAAAATACCATTTTTCAACAGTCTCTGTGGAAAGGATCGGATACCGGGATTCATATTCGGCAACCGGGATAAACTTCCACGCACGGGGGCTGCCTTCGGATGTCCCGTCTTCTTCAAATCCCGGTTTAGACTGGTCAAAAAGATTCCAACCGCTTGGTCCGTTATATGCGCTGAATTTATTAGTACTCTGCCCCTCGCGTGTTATCGTGACAAATCCTTCCGGGGAAGACAAGGCTGCAAATGTAAATTTAGCACCCGTGTCATTGGTTGAATATTTGCTATTCGAACCCATTACAAGTTTCCTGCCGGAAAGCGTATTGACAATATACCCCTCTGAAGTAACGGTCCAGATCTGCTTGCCCTTGTTTTGTATAATATTCCAGTTGTCTACCGTAATATTTACATCTGCCGCACTGGCATCCGTAACCAGCAATCCGGTTCTTTCTATTCCGTTATTCTGCTTCGGCATACAGCCGTTTTCGATGTAATACTCGACTCCAACTTCCGGAAGTTGTGCGTTGACTGTTAATGAAATGCCTGTAAACAAAACGATTACGAAGGCCAATAATAAAGAAGTAACGTGTTTCATGTTTGTTGAATTTAATTAATTGGTTATAAATTTTGAATCTCGCTTTGACTATATCATATGTAGAACGGTTCATCCTCAAATACATACTGAGTTATTTTTGTAAAAAAATAATAAATACAGTTATTATTCGTCAACAACATCCGATATCATTATTTTCATTTTTTATTTTTGATTACAGGAGAATAAAAGGTTTTCAGGTTAAGAGTAAAAAGGAAAGTAAGAGAAAAAACAGGCAAAATATATTACAGGAAATCCTCTGAAAATAGTTTTCAGCAACCTATAAGTTAAGATTTAGGGCAGAGTAAAATTATAAAAAACAAAAAACAAGCTTTTACGCATCCATTTAATAAATAAGAGAGGAGTGTCGATCGTAGATTTTGTTATCATCTCACTTTTGACACTCCTTCTATTTTCTTATTTCTATAAGTCAGGAAAATCTTCTCATTAGAATCTAATAATCTCTTTCGGCTTCAAATTATCTTCCATTGTCCAGAAATGCGCTTCGCCATGAGAGATGCGGAAAATAATCAGTTCCGGGCTATTAGCCGTTAAACCAAAAATTTTCAGAAAAGGCCTGTCGGCTAACGCCTTTTCTTTCATAGAATGGTCGGTTATAAACTCCGTTTTTCCGGCAACCCTTAACATTGTACCGGTAGTTCCTTCGTGCTTGTAAAAACAAGCTTCAACTTTCGGACTTCCTGCCAACTGTCCAGGAATTTCTTTCAATGATGCTGTCTGGAAATAAAAGCCGGTTTCATCGGCAAACCACATGCCTAAAGCTCTAACACGGGGTTGATCATCTTCTACCGTAGCTAAATAGCAAACCGGATTCTCATTTGTAAAGCGGATGCAATCCTGAATTGTTTTCATATTTTTCGCATTTTAGAATTAAGAGTTAAGAATTAAGCGGTTTGTTTAAGCGGTTTTCTATTAATTATGGAGTATAACAGAAAAAGCTTTACAGAAGGATTCTGATTCTCAATTTTTAACTCCGAATGAGTTTCAAAGGTAAAGAAAAATTTATATTCAATTATGGAATTTATCCGGAAAATTCATCTAAAAGATAAACGACTAAATTTATCAAACTTTAATTTATATCTTATGAAAAGGATTGCTTTTTTATTTTGCCTGTTTTTTTGCCTGTCGTTAACAGCTCAGGAGAAAAAAGACATTGTGTTGAAAACAGAAGTATCGGATGTAACGGTCTTTATCAAAGGAGCACAGATTACCCGGAAAACATCGGCTAATTTTCCGGCAGGAAGGTCTATAGTACGGATAACCGGTATCTCTCCGTTTATCGATTCCCAAAGTGTACAGTTCAAAGCCGATGGTGAAATAACCGTATTATCGGTAAATTACCAGTTAAATTACTCCGATAGCCTGAAACAATCGGTAGAAAGTGAGCAGTTGTTTAAGCAACTGAAAGAGCTGGGAGAAAAAATCAAGGTGGAGAATACAAACAAGGAAATCATTAGCGAAGAATTGGCTTTCATCCGGGAAAACAAGAAGATCGGCGGAGCAGAAGGAGTCAATATTGTGAATCTGAAAGCGGCATCTGTTTATTATGGGGAGCGGATTTCCGAATTAAAAATGAAAGAACTGGAAACGGAAAAAAAGATCAAAAAACTTTCCGATGAAAAAAACAGTTTAGACAGGCGATTAAGTACTGCCGGAAATACCAAAATAGAACCTTCGGGCGAAGTTCTTCTGCAGGTGGAATGCAAATCAGCAGTCAGAATACCTATAGAACTATCGTATTTTGTAAACAACGCCGGTTGGTATCCATCGTACGATATCCGGGCCAAAAGTATTTCGGAACCAATAGGACTTGTCTATAAAGCCAATATCATTCAACAAACCAAAGAAGACTGGAAAAATGTACAGATGAAAATATCGTCCGTAAATCCGGGATTGGGAAATGTGATTCCCAAATTGAGAACTTATTATCTGGATTACTATTCCAGACCTCCCCGCTATGACGGCAATGACCTGTCAAATCTGGTAAGGGGAACTATTGTAGATACATCCGGTGAAAGCCTTATCGGAGTAAGTATTACGATCAAAGGTTCTACAATCGGAACCGTGACCGATATGGATGGAAAGTTCAGTCTGGCAATTCCATCGGAAGGAGGAGAGCTTACATTTTCTTATGTAGGTATGAAAACACAAACGCGGCCAATCTCGAACGGTTATATGCATATTGTTATGGAAGAAGATGAGAAAGTTCTGAATGAAGTGGTTGTGGTGGGATATGGAGTTCAACAGAAATTTTTATCCGATTCCTTGGCAGAAAGGGCATCAGTGATTCAAGTCAGAGGATCCAGCAGCATACAGGAAAAAAGCAAAGCGTTTCCGGTTCCCGTAGAGCAAGCGGAAAACCAAACATCTGTAGAATTCAACATTCAAACACCCTACACCATCCTTTCCGGGAATAAAAATACGACCGTGGAAATGGCGCATTACTCCATTCCTGCTTCCTATGAATATTATTGTATTCCCAAAATAGACAAAGATGCTTTCTTATTAGCTAATATTCCGGACTGGGAACAGTACAACTTGCTGGAAGGAGAAGCCAATATTTTCTTCGAGAACACCTATATCGGAAAAACGATCCTGGATGTACGTTATTCAAGCGACACACTGAATATTTCGCTGGGAAGGGATAAGAATGTATCCGTACAACGGGAAAAAATCAAAGAATATACTTCGCAGAAATTTTTAGCCAGTAAGTCGGAAAGTACCCGCGGGTGGAAAATAAGTGTCAAAAACAACAAATCCCAGCCCATTTCCATGGTATTGTTCGACCAGATCCCGGTTTCTACGGTACAGGAAATTGAAGTGAGTCCAGAAAATCTCTCCGGAGCTGTCCTCAATAAAGAAACAGGAGAAATGAAATGGAAATTTGAGGTGCAGCCCTTGAAGAAAAATGAATTTGAATTGAAGTATAAGGTCAAATATCCGAAAGGAAGAACGTTAACGATCGAATAAATGTCTGATAAGGTTGACTTAAAAAGGGTATGGCGTAAAACCGCACATACCCTTTCCTGTTTCAGTCCAAAACGTTTATTTAAAATAGCGGTTATACAGACCTTCGAAACCTTTACCATGACGTGCTTCATCTTTACACATTTCATGCACGGTATCGTGAATAGCATCCAGGTTCAATTCTTTGGCACGGGTGGCAATGCGTTTTTTATCTTCACAGGCGCCACACTCGGCTTCCATGCGTTTTTTCAGGTTGGTTTTGGTATCCCAAACCACTTCCCCTAATAATTCGGCGAATTTGGCAGCATGTTCGGCTTCTTCAAAAGCATAGCGTTTAAATGCTTCCGCAATTTCCGGATAACCCTCGCGGTCGGCCTGGCGACTCATTGCCAGATACATTCCCACTTCGGTAGATTCTCCCATAAAATGGGCATTGAGACCTTCCCAAACTTCTGCATCTACACCCTTGGCTATACCTAAACGATGTTCGTCGCAAAACACCAGAGTGCCTTCTGTGGCTTCCAACACTTTAAACTTAGCTTTCGGTTGTTTACATTGCGGACAAAACTCGGGAGCATCGTCCCCTTCGTGCACGTAACCGCACACGGTACAGATAAATTTTTTCTTCATTTGATTAGAACTTTAGTAAGGAAATAATACCGGCATTTCTATCTTCAGAAAGTACAGATAAAATTTCAGATTAAACATATCAATAAATTTTTCTAGCTGGCAGGTATTTCCGGTATACAATCCTTGCAGTATCCCTTATAGTAAACCTGAGTTTCAACCAGGGAAAATCCGGAAGGCAAGGAAGGTTCCAAAGCAGGTATACTTCCGGCAGGAAGATCAAAAATTTTCCCACAAGACTTGCAACGGAAATGGGAATGCCGGAAGATATCGCCATCGTAGCGAACATTTTTCTCATCGATATTAAGACTGTTTACCGCACCCTGATCTACCAAAAGCTTTAAAGTATTGTAAACCGTTGTTTTGGATAATGTAGGGATCGACGGATTGAGATCAGTATAAATCATATCTACCGTAGGATGGGTTTTATGCTCCATCAGGTAAGTCATCACTGCAATTCGGTGCAAAGAGGGTTTCACACCATAGTTACATAAATGCTCTATTATTTTATTATTCATATTTATTTTAAAATTGTAATTATTACAAATTTATTTTGATTGCAAAATTAATATTATTTTTTATATTCACAAATATATTGGTGGGTTTTTAAACACAGAGTTGCACGAAGCAAATTCACAGAATAACACAGCGTTTAAGAATACGCTGTACAACTCTGTGTTTAGCTCCGTGCAACTCCTGTTTAGAAATTGTTTCCTATACTATTGAAAACTATTTTTAATTTTTCAGTAAACTAGCAGCTCCCACCATGGGAGAATCTTCTCCGAACAGGGCACTTTCCACCCGAATAGCAGGATTAATTGCAGCTGCCTGGTGAATTAAAGAAGAGCTGAACAAATCGAAAGCACCGGCAATATTTCCGCCAACGATGATCACTTCGGCCCGGTGTTCTTTAATCAGCGGAAGCATAAATTCAGAAAATGTTTGTCCGAATTCATCGAAGATCGCTTGGGCCTGAGGTTCCACAGGAATGGTTTTAGCGGCATCGGCAATCTCTTTCGCTCCTTTTACCTCTTTGCCTGTCAGTTCTTTATAACGGGCTACGAACCAGCGGGTAGACATAAATTCTTCTGCGATTTCACCTCTGAAAGGAGCACACCACAGGTTAGCATCTGCCGATTGGCCTTCGAATACAAATGCAGACCCAAAACCAGTTCCGAGTGTTACCCCAATATATCGTTGCGCCTGAGGAATGGTCTTTTCATTCTCTTTTTTCTCACGTCCGAAAACTTCACCCAGCAAGTAGCATTCGGCATCATTCTTAAATTTGATCTTATCAGAAGCAATGCCTGTTCGTTTGGATAATTCTTCCTTGACATTTACTCCGTAAAGTGCTTTGAACTTCTGTTCCATCCAGCAGATTCCGTTTTCATAGTCGAACGGACCTGGCATAGCCAATCCGATACCTGCCACATTTTTCAAATCCACATCGTCGATAGCGGCCCAGATAACTTCCGTCCAGGCGGATAAGATTCTTTCTGCAGTGCGGCTCTCATCTACTTTAATACGATGGATTTTTTCTTTTACGATACCCGGATTATTCAGATCAATGGCTGTAGCCGATACATGAGAGCCTCCTACGTCGACTCCGATTGCTATTTTACTCATGGTTTTATGTTTTAAAATTAGTTTATTGAAAGGAACAAAGATATTTATTTTTTGGAATTAATAAAACTGGAGGAGCCTGGAATCAGGAATTAAGAGTTAAGAACTGACGACAAACCGAATGCCTTCAAGCTTGCTTGAAGTGAGTGGAGTATCCAGGTAGAGGCTACTTATGGCACTACATTTATAATATACTGTATCTTATCGCCTGTAAAAAAAGGTTCACAATTGTAGGACACAACAATTGTCCGGTTTGCCATTCCGGCAGGAATTGTATAAACGCCCTGTTTCATACCGGTATTTGCAGATATGTCGACCATTGTCGTACCACCCCAGCTCTCTGTTTTTTTATATTGCCACTTAAAAGTCCCTGTATAGGTTTTTTCCGGATTTCCATATTTGAATGTGGCTTTCTCCCGCAAGTCAACTTTAGTTCCGACAGAAACTGAATGGGCATGGCTTATCGGGTCGTAACAGATTATTTGCTGGGGAGTGTATTCCGTTGTAGGGAAACGCCAGTCTAAATACAGGTCGTCACCCCGATGTTTCCGGATAATTTTCATCAGGTCGGCAGGTTCTATCCGGTTATCCTGACATTCCAGGCTCCATTTGTTTGCTTCAGGAATATTGATTTCAGAGAATGCATTATTCGGGAGTATCAGCCACTTCAATTTAATCTGCGCGCTGAAATCAATAGCAGGAAAATCGGTATAACTAATATTAACTTCTTCCAAATCAGTGCTGCCATTGAGAATAAATTCGGTAACAAGACAGTCAATTCTAAATCTCCAAAGTTTCGGACAAGCTATTATTTCAAGCCTGCGCTCCTTGCAATGTTCCTGGCGAAACTTACCCATCAGGCGGAATTCTCCCAATTCAGGACAGTTTTTCACCTTTACCTCGCTGCCCATGCCGTATAGAGACAGAGTCTTGAGACATTTGAAATTTTCAATACTGAAACTTCCTGCTAAACGAAAATCACCCTTGTTTTCCAACGAGATATCCCTGATATGGTCAATTCCACCTTCGCTTTTAATATAAATACTCAAGTATCTCTCCCATTCAGCAACATTAATCTCTGTTACCTGAACAGGGATTCCGATAGCTCCGGCATTGGTTTTACCTTGCTCTCCACTCGGCTGATTAAGGAAAGTTACCAGTTGCCTGATTTCTGTGATATCGTAATTAACGGCAAACAGTGCAGGACAGAATAGAAAAAGTGCAAAAAGCAAAGAAAGCTTTTTCAACGATAATTTGGCATGACCAGTTATACACGCAGCCCTATTTTGTATGCGTGTTTCATGCAACATGTTCTGAGATTTGATAAAAAATTGTTCATTCATATTTCAAAATTTTATTTTTATGGTCAATTTCTTTTCGTTGCTTTATAAGTGATGGAATATTTGACGTAAATATATAACATCGTTACACTAAAAAAAATATACAAATTTCTACAAAGCTTCCACTATCCTTTATTTGTTATAATTTATTGGTATAACTACCCTCTGTTTTTTATAACTTAGAGTCCCAAAAGGTAACAGAAAATTAAGAGTATTTTGAAAACAAAAGACAGCCATTTTCCAGTAACTGTCTATTATCCAAGAGCCGGAAGCCGGAATCGAACCGGCAACCTATTCATTACGAATGAATTGTTCTTTTCAGCCTCAAAAGACTTCAGCAAGCCTCTTCTTTCAAGGCTTACCAACTGAGCTATTGCGGCTTACCGAGTTACATTTAATTTGCTTTTATGCAAACCTGTTATTGATTATTTAGTAGGGTAACACATTTGAGAACACAGGTGTTCTATTAATAATTGATTTAATTTTCTCTATATATGAGAACGGCAAATGATTTTCGCACTTGCCATTCCTTTCTTCATTAGTGTATGTACAAAAAGTATTTTACAATTAGCGATTACTAGTGATGCAATAAATTGCATCGGTTTGTTTCTAAACTATGCACCGAAAACGCAAGAACGGACAAAATGGCGTAACCATCTGATTTACAGGCGACAACTTCACTTCTTTTCTCTCCGATGCAAGCAGTAAAATAGCAGAATATTGTGTATTTGGGAAGACTTTCCGTTACGAATATGTTACCTGTTTTTGTATTGCAGCAACCATTCAAATAACGGATTTTCCCCTGAAAAAAGAGGATTTTAGACGATTCTCGGGTTCGGGATAGTACATTGTACTTTATTTACCTGAATTTGGTTTCTTATTTCTGTTTAGTTATTTTTGAAGTGTAATTTCCACTTTTGCATGATTGGATTCGAGGCCATAATAACTAACCCAAACCTCATATTTACCTGATTTTATCGGCAACTGAACATAATCTAATGCATTTATATTGAAATAACCACGAGAATAAGGACTCTCATCCAATTCCTTATCACTAAGCTTTTGTGCTTCTTTAGTTTCTTTTTGCCGACCTTCTTCTTCCTCAATTGAAATATTAGGTATTTTGTTGACTGTACTTTTATCATAATAGTCGGCAGAGTATACAATGTTTTCGTTTTCATGCTTTATATGAATCTTTTGTTGGGAAAAGTAGCAATATTTCACCCCTCTCAAATAGGATTTCGAATAAGCAATACAAACAGGAAGAACAGGAATAGCCTCTTCATCCAAACTATGGAAAAATATTTTTTCCGGAACATTAATTTTAACGGTATTCACTTCATTTAATTCGTGAGGAAAATTCGGTGAACATGGACACATTTCTGTTTCCATACTTTCAAAATTAATATTTTCAAATTTTGCGGGTATAAATTTTGTTAGATTCATATTTTTGTTATTCTTAATTCCTATTATCGTTTCTTCTTTCCGTCTTAACGTATCATTGAAAGGCATATAATGCTCGGTGTCTACTCCTTTATTCTCATAACCCTGCGATGTATTTTCAAATTTGCCCAACACCCAAATTAGGGTGACCTGATTTTGTGCCGATTTTTCAAAGTAAAGTTTTGCTTCACCTTCTACTTCCCATGAACTGACGAAATGCAGATAAACCGTGTCGTTTTTCAGGTAACCATTAAGGCTTGGTTCTTCGCTATGGCGGTCGAAGCAATCAATCTTGCGTCCGCCACGGACTTCCGAGCAATGCCAGCCTATGATTGCATTTTTCTTGGTGCTGTCTTTTTCCAAATACAGTTCGAAACGGCTGTTGAGCATTTCGTCTTCGTTGCAAATAAATTCGGACGACCATGTACCACAAAAGCGGTCAATACTGGAAGGTTTAGTTTGTGCCGTAGCAGGCATTCCGAATGCACAAAACAGGCAAAGTGGCAGAATTAATTTTAGAAACAGGTTATTCATATTTTTTACAATAAAATTTGTTCCAATGGTTGCCAAAAACAACAGGGCAGAACTAAGCAGTATGGCCAGATATGATAAATGCCATGTATGGCTTAGTTCTTCGCCCATAGTGTAGGTGCTCCATGCGGATTCCCGCGAAACAAATATTTCGTGGTTCACAAACATACAAGCAAGTGCATAAATGATTGTGAGGATTATGGCTCTATAACTATTTTTCACTTTCCACAATGCGGCGTATATCAAAGCAAATACAATCGGTACAAACAAACTGAATCTGAAAGTTTCATCCAAAAGAGAGCAAGTCATACAATTTGCCGACAGGCTATTGCTGTATTCCCTCATGCTGACGTAGGCTTGCGTCAGACAAAGCAACCATGCCGTAACAAGGAATAAAGCAAATGGTATAAGTCGTATTATTATTTTCTTTTGATTCATTGCATGCTATTTTGCTTGTTTGTTTTGCTTCATTACTTTTTTCCTGACATTCGAAACCATATCGCTTCTATGCTCAATATGGGTTAACATCAATAATATTTTATCTCTCTTATAATAAACTCCTCCACTTTGCCTTTTGTAGATTTCTCAAGTTTTATCCAATTACCTTGCTCATAATATTTATATTTAAAGCTTTCTTTTCTTTCTCGATATGGCTTGAATTTTCCTTTTTCAACTTGTTCTTGAACTGTTGGAATATCTTTAGTATATGATTCACTTATGACTCTTTTTGTTTACCACCATAGAGGTTTAGTTTTTTTAGTTGAGCTTGAAAATTATAAAATTCGTCATAAGGTTGAAAAAACTTATTTTGTGCAAAATAAAAGTTAAGCGAATTCGATAGTAGTATTGTGCAAAGTATGGCTTCTTTCATTACAGCACTTAATATATCAATTGTTCAATAAATTCATCTACACTCTTATGCAAATTATTTATGGCTTTTCCTTCGTTATTCTTTACTTCCTCTAAGTAAAACGTGAGAATTTGAGCTGATTTTGAATTTGGATATTTCTTTAAAAAATTATCAAAAATTGGACGAATATCCTTGTCAATAGTGGAAGTTTCATCCAAAACCGGGGAATTATAATCCCCAAACAAAAAAGAATTTATGTAACGAAAATATTCATTAGCTGCTTCTCCTTTGAAATAACTTGAAGGATATTTCTCTATAAAACTTTCCCAATCCATCACGTATTGGCCGATTTCTTCCCATGGAATTACAATGGCTGCATCGGCAGAAAATACTCCTGCATTTTGACGTCCTTTTATTTTAAGGAAGTCACGGAAATCTTTCGATACATAGTCTTTAAATAAGTCGTAGTAAAAGAACGGGGTGTATATCATATCCGACTGTCCTTCGCGAATATCTCTTATTTCGATGTTACATTCTTTCAGTTGGTCAATCAATTGCTCGATTTTCGGCGAAAGACCTGCTCCTGTAAGCAATGCATCATTATTAAGGCATTTTCTATTCAGGTTTTTCAGGCAGTGTAAATACGCCTCTAACAGGCTATCCGTTTGCAGGTATAACCGGTTCGCTTGCAACGTACCGGAAGTTGCGAGCATTGTTTTTACTTGCGTTATCCGGTGTTGAATCAATCGGGTATAAACAAAACTACTGTCGTTGATTTCGCATGGACGCTCGGTTTGTTCAGCTTCCTGCGCCCACAGTGTAGCGGGCAGCAAGACCAAAAGGATAAAGAAATATTTGCAGGTTGTATTCATGTTTGTTCAATTTATGTTCACCATTTCATTCCGTGGAATTTTGAAAATATATTTGTCCTTTTTCAGTCCGCCATAAAATCCGACGTAAACAGTTTTGGACGTTACCTTGTCAATTTTGTAGGCTGTAATGGCGCCCATGTTGCTGAATCCGGAATCGTTGTAATTTTCTGTGATTTCTGTCTTTTTATTACGTTTTAAATCATATAGCATGACAGCGTCGTTGTTTTCGTCGTCCTGAAAAATTATCAAGTCATTGGTTGTGTCGTAAGTGCCAGCGCGTCCTTCCAATACAAGGTTTCCAGTGCATTTTTCGAAAACATTGGTGTATAACGAAAAATTTCCGCCTCCACTGTTTTCGAGAACAAAATAGTTGTCAAAATCTATATTGTCGAAACGTAGCAAATACTTCGATTGCATTATGCCTATAGACATTACGACCGTATCAATACCATTGCCTGTTAATCGTGCATGTTGGTCGCCGCGACAAGGATAGGTTTGGCCGCCACTTATACACATTTGTCCTTCGGTTTGGGTAATAAAAAAAGTTAATGTGTAACCGTTTTTCAGGTTGAATGTTTGAGTCCATACGGTATCGCCATCGAGTGTTACCGCAAAATCGACCGGTTTTGACACATTCATTCCTTCAACCCGCATCGTTTTGTTTTTGCAAGAATGCAAGTAAAATGCAGCGGATAGCAAGGCCAAGAGGATGAAAAGGTATTTGAGTTTATTCATGGCTTAATTAAAATAACCGTAATAACTGTATTGAAATTCCTGAGCTTTGCGCAGATAGAAAAAATCGATAATGTTTTTTGCCACCTCATCCACCGCTTTTTGCAGTTCTTTGTTTCGTTCCTGTATATCCTCTTTGGGCATGTGCATGGCGGCAACCTCATTTTCGTCTTTAATCAGCTGTCGGAGCGATTGTATGTATAAGTCCTTTTGCTTGCCGATGTCGTACGTCTTCGATTTTTCGCCGTGCTCACAGTAGGCAAGTTCATAAATGCCATATTCGGCATAAGCCGGAATCCTGTAATATTGATGTCCGAAATAAGTTCCGCCGCCTTGTATCTGTTGAAATAAATGATTGATGTTTAAGTAAATTTCCGTAAGTTTCTGCCTCTGTTCAGCATATTTTTCAACGCCGTTTTGTTGTCTCAAAAAGTAAGCATACAACACATAATAACCATCCTGTCCCGCTTCGCTGCCAAAGTCGTTGCCGTATGTATGATAAGTCCAATCGGGCTTGTAAACCAAATCGTCGTAAAATTCGGGATGATCGTCCACTATTGCATTGAATTCCTCTTTGCAATACTTTATCGATTCGTATTTACTATCAAAAATGACGACAGTATCCTGCGTGGTGTAGAACTTCGATTTATCGGCGTCGCTGATTATTATAGCGGTATCGTCAGTCGTTTCGGCAGGTTGAGGTGTTCGCCCTTTGCAAGCGACAAACAAGGCCAAGAGGATGAAAAGGTATTTGAGTTTATTCATGTTCGTTCTATTTTATTTTGTTCGTTTACTGTTTCAATGGTTTGTAATTTTCGAACGATGAAGACGGGTCGAATTCATGGTTAATTTCCCGCTTCACGTTCTTTTCTTTTCCCGACTTGTCGTATTCCCTTACCGTCAATTCGCCGTCTTCGCACAATTCCACGCTGGCAAAGGGTTTCAGACGGTCGCCTTGTATGGTTAAAAATGTGGTGGCGCAACATCCGTAAACCGAAAATTCAGTAATACAATTCAAGGTCTTGTTATAACTTAGGTTGGAAAACTTGTCTGAATTTTTCAGGAATATCAATTCGTCTTTCTTTTTATCATAAATGAACAGGCGTCGTATTTCGTTGGCTCCTCGTGCCGCTGTGGCCGACGCGTAAGTCATATCGCCGAAACCATCGTTGTTGAAATCGGCGATTTGCATATCGCAATCGGAAATAAGGTCTTTCTCAAATACAAATTCCTGTTTCATTGTCCATGTTTGTTTGGGCGTTTTAGAATAAAAGCGAATACGGACAAAAACGCTGTCGCCTATATAATGTGCAAGTTCCACCTTATTGTATCCTTTTCTGCCGACCTGTGTGCTGTCTGCATAATATTGCTTGAGGTAAAGGTTGTCGTCGGGCATAATGCCTATCGACTGAAGAATTGTATCGCATTGCGATTGGACAAGTTGTATAAATCCCTTTTTCAATTTTGGTGGCAGGGCTTTGAACTTTTCGTCCAAATCGTCTACAATTTTGTAATTGGCAAAATCCTGCCCGCGCAGGTTGATATGATAAAAATATTTTTGATGGTCGTAGAAAACAATGTAGGCAATGCGTATATCGTCGTCGCCCGCACTCATGCAATAGGCAAAGGGGATGAAAACGGCTTGCTTTCCGGCAATGGTTTTTAGTGTAATATTACTTTCCTCAAGGTGTATCAATGACATCGGAACATTGGGGTTGTAATAGGTCAGTGTGTCGGTAGAGGCGGGTCGCGACCTGTCTTTACATTGTAATCGGATAATAATGTAATTTATAATGCCGTCAACCCGTATTTCATCTATGTTTTCGGACTGTTTGCAAGGGTTTACGACTTTTATTTCGAGTTTGTTGGTGCCGTTTTTGTCTGTAAACATTTTACGAATAATAAGTGAATCGTTTTCATATCTCCGTAAATATTCCAACGTTTGGTGGTCGCTGGGCAATATTTGTCCGCTATTTATACGATTGAAAGAAATCTCCAAGTCGTTGACGTCAATTTCCTGAGCATAAATATTATTTGCTATAAACAGAAGAATAATTGTCAAATATTTATTCATTGGTTTCTATTTTATATTTTCATTTGTTCACTTTTGTTTCAAAATCATTTATCCCATACAATTAATATGTAGCAACTTAATGCCTGCCGGTGTTTTTACAAAATATAAACAAATGCTGAAACTGTCGCAGATGTCGGCATCCGGTTCCTGCCAGTTCATGCAAAAGGCAGCCTCTCTATATTTTGCTTTTCCATCATCGGTATAGGAAATTATATTCATTTCTGTATCGACAGAAAAAATCTTTTTACCCACCTTTTTCTCACAACGATAGCCCGATGAATGCAAATCCTTTTTTACATCGTACTGCGACAAAAGTGAGCGATAGATGGGTGTAAAAAGGCTATCTATCCGTTCGAGAAATACTTTTTGCGGTATTTTATAATTGAAAGCACGCTCTTGTTTAACACCGTCTTCGTGACCACCAAACAGGATAGACCAAAGGCAATCGCCGGTAAGATGCTCGTTTATCATACCCGCCAATGCTGCCATGTCGCGCCTCAACACCGCACTGCGAAAACGCGGGAAAAATGTTTCAAATTCGCTGTAGCTAATTGCCTTGTCCAATTCAAAAAAGTGGTTCCACTCTTCGTCATGCGTTGGATTTTGGCTATTGTATGGTTCGCGGAATATTCGTTTCAATTTTTTCCGTGTGGGATTTTCGTAATATTCAATGTAGGGAATTGTGTCGCCGCTGTCGTCGGGCGAAACGATAATCATTTGGCGAAGCGTCACCAACTCGTTGTTATACCAACCATACACCGTTTTGCTCGGGCTCATGTAGTGGCTTCCTTCGTACTCTTCGGTCATAATCGTGTCTTTCAAGTTCACGGTATAGTGTGTCGAAAAATCACCAGCAAATTTTATCTTATCTTCTTTCGGGAAATACGAAAAACATTCCATCCACGAATTGCCGTTCATGTTAGACCCGGTAGCCAACACTATTTCCAAGCCGGGCTTGGCGTTGAGTTCCTCGAAATAGACATCGAAAATAGTTGGTAGTTCCGTCTTCCTGCGCCCGACTTCTTTCCACTGTTTATTGTGCAGGCGGTAGAAATACACCATTTTTGTTTTTTCAGTGTAGGCAATAGCAAAGGCCTGTTTATCGTCGATAAATTTCCCGATTGCCAATAATTCGCCACATTCGTCATCATTGAAATATAAATGTTCTACAACTTTAGAGGTATCATAGTCGCAGCCCATGCTTAAATTAGACATCGACGGGAAACGCGCCTGCAACACATTGTTGTAGAAAGCAAATGTGGTATCGGATGCAGCATAGCGGCACACTTCGGGCAACACGCGCTGCATGAGTTGTTGCAGGCTCATGTGCATAATGCCTGTGGTGTCGGCTGTTCGCCAAGGTTCGTTGACGGTTATTAGCCATTCATCAACATCCTCGAACTTGAATCCGGTAATTCCGGCGCTGTCGGCAGTTGAGGATGGCGTTTCTATGGCGCTTTTAGCAGCTGGTTTACTTTTTGGTTTGCACGAGTGTAACACAGAAAGCAATGCCAAGAGAATGAAAAGGTATTTGAAGGTTGTGCTCATAATCATTAACTTTTATTCTTTCCAAATGAATTTTCCATTTGTTTTTTCATCAATAGTGGCACACACCCCTTATACATTTTGTTTCCAACAGTAAAAAACATGCGGTACAATGCTTTTTCGTCTTCTTCCAAATTGTATTCGCAATATTCTTGACCGGTTGAATCCCGTAGCCCTGCATAATCGACTAATCCGAAAATATGGCCTTGTTTGCCTTCGAACATGAAATAAATATGGCTATCCACCGTAGATGTATTAGGTACTATCCGCATCGGATAAGCTGTTTCTTTACCCGTTTCCGGGTCAAAGAAAATTAACAAATCGTTAGTAAGCCGTGCTTTCCAGAAAGGTTCGTAACCTTCCATCTCAAATTGCAGGTTTTGACTAAAAAAGATATCCAGAAATGCCTTTGTCGAAAGGAAATCGGTTTGCTGCAAGCTGTCCATGTCTTTCCAACAGATTTTACCGTTTTCAATAAATTTTCCTTTTTGCCACTCCACCGAAAGGCTTCCCAAGAATAAATATTCTTTTCTCGTTTGTTTACAGGTAAGCATTTCCTGTGCCCACAGAGTGACGGGCAGCAAAGCCAAGAGGATGAAAAGATATTTGAGTTTATTCATAAATTTATTTGATAGGATTTTTATTTTTTGCTCATGTAATATTCCACTATTTTTGCCCACAAGGTATTGTCTGTCGAATAGCCGACGTCTTCCCATAACCCTATTGGCTCGCCATCCGTTACATATTTTTTATTTTCGAAAAAGCCGTAAAACGAAAGCCAAGTTCTTAGCCTGAATTTGTTGCCTTCGGGAATAATGTGTACAAAATATAATTCTTCCCTATACTCGGCCGGATAATTCTCTGTTATAAATGCGACGTATAGAAAGTCGTCATTATCCGCATGTTCCTTTGCTTTTCCATACCATGAGTCAGGCGAATAAAATGTTGTTTCTACAGGTACCCTGTGAATATCAGTTAAGTAAATATCTTCGCCTTCAAAATGTATAACAGTTATCGTATTTTCGGGAATATTTTTATTCATGGGTGTTTTGAGTTCTTGTTTGTTTGTATTGTTGCGGCAACTTATTGTATCTTCTTTTATTAACAGTATTGAGTCGTTGTTATACAGGATTCGAGAATATGACCACACATCCTTCCGCTCATCCAATTTCCTAAAATAAATCAATGCTATGTTATTTTCCTTTTGTTCTTCTATAATCGGAAATTCTGCCTGCTCTTTCCGCTTTTCCAAAATATATTGTCGATAATCAACCCCAACACTTTTTTTGTAGAAAGATAATGTATAGTATTCATATTGCTTAATCTCATTTTCAGAGCAATTCGAACGGACATAATCTTCTAATGTTTGAAGTAAATCCTCATTCGATAATCGCTCAAAGTTAGAAATTTCATAATATTTCATTTTATCTACAGGCGCATAATCCAATTCCAAATCTATTGGATTGATTATAATGTTGCTATCCGAATGGCAGGATACTAAAAACAGAGAACAAGACAGGTAAAAGGCTATGATGAGTTTCATTTTTATACAAATTAAAATGTTTTTATAATTGGGGTTGTGGTTGATTCTTGTATTTTCTTACGGGTCTTAATAATCTTAATATAACGTAGTGCGCCAACAATGTGATAGTAATCAACACCACAACTTCTACCGAAGTGATGTTCCACGCCGCAAAGCAAAATAACGTCACAAATGTAGATACAGCAAACAGCACAATATCAATTAGGATAAATTTTACCTTTTTTGAGAATACAGGTTTAATAAATAACGCAACCAACAATAATTCGACAAGGCAAAATGCAAGCGCCTCGCCTAAAAGCCCCATACATTCAAATGATTTCAATCTTTTGTCAAATCCCGACACCATTTTATATTGTTCCTCATTTTCAACTTCATTAAGACCAAGTGGCGGACATCCGAAATAAAATTCATAAGTCGGTGGTATTTTAATAAATAAATGAGGTTCTTCGCCAAATTCACTATCCAAATTAATAACCCCGACAAAGAAGAATATTATTGTAGATAATAGTGCAATAAATATATTTTTTTTCATTGTTCATTTACAATTATTCCTTTTTCTTTCCAATATACTTTGTTCATATATTTGCCATGCTCGGCGTTTTCTGCTGTAATTTGATAGCAAGTTTTTGTTTTCTTTGCAATATCGAATACCCATACATCATATCCATAGCCATATTTATGTCCCGCAATCATAAAAACATTATTCGATTTCCAAAATACGGCTTCGGCGCAAAAGTTACTGCCAACC
>JAVBLA010000072.1:0-35455 GCA_031553775.1 Bacteroidales bacterium | reverse complement strand
CTCCTTTGGCAGAACTGTTCAGGTATAACGGTGTTAAAATGGATGCGTTAATCAACGGAGGCGTCATATTGAAAAGCCTGCAGACTTCTCCCCTCTTTATGACGGACAGTTTTACCGTCAAGAACATTTCCATTGCCGATAAAAAAATCGGCGATATGGATATCCGGAGTGTCTGGTCCGAACAGCGGCAGGGCGTGGCTATCGGCATCAACCTGAAACAAACCAACAACCAGAGTTCCAGGATATTCGGGTATGTGATGCCCAGAAAAGACTCTCTTTTCGTACGGGCCGATATCCGGGCGATAGAACTGGACTGGGCACAACCATTCGTCAAAGATTTTCTTTCCGGATTAGACGGGAATATCGGGGCCAGGATTTCAGCCAGGGGAAAACTGAGTAATCCGCAGTTAAGCGGAGCAATCTATGCAAACAATGCAAGTTTAGGAGTAAACATGACCGGAGTGCGTTATACACTTTCCGACTCAATCGCAATCACTCCCTCTTCCATCGATTTTAACAGGTTCAGAATTACCGACCAGGCTAAAAATACAGCCGTGATCAATGGAAAAATATCGCATAAAGAATTCAAGACATTTAATATCGATACCAAAATGCAGATCAATAACCTCCTGTTATTGAGTAATCCGGAACAGAAAGACAGTCTGTTTTACGGCACACTCAATGTGTTGGGATCTGTAGATGTCAAAGGATCGGAAAAAGGGCTGAACGTGAACGTAGGCATCCGGAAAGGAACGAAGGGAAAAGTATACGTACAATTGCCCGAATCGGAAATGGAAGCCAGCCAGTACGAGAATATCGTCTATATTAATACTGAACAGGAAGAATTATCAAAGGAACAGGAGAAAATAAGTAAAGCTATTTCCTCGAAAGCCGGTGCAAACTCTTTCCCTATTAAAGTAAAACTGAATGCAGAAGTTACCCCCGACCTGATGCTGGGAGTGGTGATCAATCCATCTACACAGGATGCTGCAACAGTAACCGGTTCCGGCAATATCAGCTTCGATTACGATATGTCGAACAGTAGCATGAAATTGTTGGGAGATTACACCATCGATGACGGTAAATGTGTGCTTTCCTTAAAAAATATCACCAAAAAAGTATTTACCATCCAAAAAGGAAGTACAGTCGTTTTCAAAGGCGATCCGCTGGCTACTTCATTCAATGTTACTGCTGTTTATACTTTGAGGGCCGACCTGGTTTCCCTGGATGATAGTTTTGCTAACGACAACTACCTTCCGAATTCCCGGGTAAGGGTCGATTGTATATTGAGTGTTTCCGGTAATGTAGACAAAATGAATATAACTTACGATGTCAAAGTCCCGGAAGTGGACGAAAGCGTACAACGGAAGGTTTCCAACCTGATATATTCCGACGAGATCAGGATCAAGGAAGTTGC
Organism: Bacteroidales bacterium; assembly: GCA_031553775.1. Classification (GTDB taxonomy): domain Bacteria; phylum Bacteroidota; class Bacteroidia; order Bacteroidales; family Azobacteroidaceae; genus JAISFI01. Next base: position 34,038 of record JAVBLA010000072.1, on the reverse strand, counting down.
TTACCTGCTGGCTTTAGGAAGCTTTTATCCTCCCGACGGCAATCAGGGTGCCAGTCCGAAAACAACGATCTGGACTTCACTGGCTTCTTCCACTCTCAGCACACAACTAAACAACCTGCTATCGGGCGTATTAAAAGAAAACTGGACCATTGGCACCAATTTCCAATCGAACGACGATAACTTCTCTGATGTGGAAATGGATGTGAATGTCTCTACCCGTTTATTCAACAACCGATTGACCGTCAATACGAACTTAGGTTACAAAAATAACTCCAGCCGGCCAACCAATTTCACCGGTGACTTCCAGGCGGAATACAAGCTGACCCGCACCGGAGAACTCAGCCTCAAAGTTTTCAATGTAACCAACGACGAATATTACAAGCAATCACTAACTACCCAGGGCGTGGGGGTTGTTTACAGGAAAGAAGCCAAAACATTTAAAGAACTTTTCAAAAAAACAATCGGAAGATTTCCGAGACCTTTAAGCAGAAATAGAGAGAATGACAGAAATACAATTCCGAACGATACGATTCAGAAAAAAGAAGGAGTATTAAACGATAATAATTCCAAACCCCAAGAAAATGTTGAGAAGGAAGGAAATCAATAAATATCTGGCTTTTTGCATCTGTTGCCTGTTGGTTGCCTGTAGTTCGACTAAATATGTTCCGGACGGGCAATTCCTGCTGAACAAAATGGAAGTGGAAGTCGACAGGAAAGAAATAAAAGCAGTCGACCTCAACGATTATGTCAAGCAGAAGCCCAATTATGCCAAATTCCGTGTCCGGCTGTACAGTCTGGGGGATACTACCAACTGGTTCAAGCGGTTTATACGGAAGATGGGAGATGCTCCTGTTATATACGATCCCAAATCCGTTGACCAATCAGTCAAACAACTTCAGATAGAAATGGTCAACAAAGGCTACCTGAATGCCAAAGTGGAAGCGACAAGAGATACTGCCGGTAAAAAAAAGATGAATGTACACTATAAAATAACCGGAAACGATCCGTATCGTATCAGGAACTATACGATCGATATCCCCAGTGAAGACGCTGAAAAATTCATCAATATATGGAATAAACGACGGCAACAAAAACTGAAACCGGAAACAGTTTTCGATATTTCACTTTTAGAAGAAGAAAGGGTCAATGCCAGTAAATTCTTCCGGAATGTTGGTTACTACACTTTTTCCACAGATAATTTGTACTACCTGGCCGATACAACTTTACGAACCAACCAGGTAGATCTAACCCTGACTTTGAGGGACAGTACGGATTTCCGCCCTTATTACATCAATAAAGTAACTATATTAAGCGGATACGATCCTTTGGGCGACCGGCGTTTCCGCCCGGTAGACACGGTCACTTACCGCGGACTGAATATCGTATACGATAAAACCCATTTCATCCGTCCACATGTTTTATTCGATAACGTTACCGTACAAACCGGCAACCGCTATAGCGAAAGGCGCTCGGAACAAACTTACGACCTGATCAATTCGTTGAGTGCCGTAAGCAAAACAAGTATCGAATACAAGGAAGTCCCCATTAACGATACGACAGCCCTGGATTGCAACATTTACATCACTCCGGCTAATATCCACGGCATTCAGATAGGATTGGACGGAACCAATAATGCAGGCGACCTGGGAATCGCCGCAAATATATCATACACCCATGGAAATATTTTTAACGGATCGGAAACTCTCAATATCAAATTACGGGGAGCATACGAATTTATCAGCGGAACATCGGAAACCGATTTAGTCACGCATAATTATTACGAAGCCGGTATCGGTACATCACTCTTATTTCCTAAAATCATTTTCCCTTTTTTCAGTCATAAAATCAAGCAAAGGTTAAAAGCCAATACCCAATTCGGGATAGGCTTCGACATCCAGAAAAGGCCGGAATACACCCGTGATTTCTTTAATGCCAGTTGGAAGTACAAATGGGATAATTCGCGAAAAAACATGTCGCACACCCTGAATTTCCTTATCATTAACTTCGTGGCCATGCCTTACAAGTCGGCCGAATTCCAGCAATATCTGGACCAGGAAGATAATTATCTCACAAAAGCCAGTTATGATAATGTTTTTACGGCCGGAAACGGATATAACGGCATCTATACCAATACAAACAATGCCAAATACCAGGAGCGTCTTTATACTTTGCGTTACGGAGTCGAATTTTCCGGCAATCTGTTGCAGGGTTTATTTAAACTTTTCGACGCCAATAAAAATGCCGACGGACAATACCAGATCCTCGGCAATCCTTTTGCCCAATATGCCAAGTTCGATTTCGACTTTTCACAAACCTACCAGTTGGACGAGAAAAACGGCATTGCCATACACAGCGGATTGGGAGTAGCTTATCCTTACGGTAACTCTACCATCCTGCCCTTTGAGAAACGATATTATGCAGGAGGGCCTAACAGTGTAAGAGGATGGAACACCAGGGGGTTAGGACCCGGCACTTTCAATGCGGCCACCGACGTCAGTACCCAGACAGGAGATATCAGTCTCCTGCTGAATGCCGAATTCCGCCATAAATTCATCCCTATGCTCGAATTCGCCACCTTTATCGATGCCGGTAATATATGGACCATCAAAAATTACGATAATCAGCCGGGAGGTTTATTCCGGTGGGACAGTTTTTATAAAGAAATGGCACTGGGAGTCGGTATCGGACTGCGTTTAGACCTTAGTTTCCTGATCATTCGTGTAGACGGAGGGAAAAAGCTGTACGATCCCACCCAAACAGGAAGTAAACCCTGGGTGCTTTTCGAAAAATTCGGAGGTAATTCAGCCTTGTATTTTGCCATCGGATATCCGTTCTGATATTTTTGCCTACCTTTGAGGGATATTTTTTGACAATGATCCGTTTACAAGATGATTAAAGAATTAACATACAGGATTTTACCACAGGAAGCAGCATCTGAGCAATCTATCAAAGCCATTGTTTCCAGGGAAGAATCCTTTCCTCTCAAAGAAATCCAGGCCATCCGCATCCTGAAACGGTCTGTAGACGCCCGCCAGCGAACCGTTTACGTCAACCTGAAAATCCGGGTGTATATTAATGAAATGCCGGAAGAAGAATCGTATCCACGGACAGAATACAAAGATGTTTCCGGAGAAAAACCCGTAATTATTGTCGGTGCCGGTCCTGCCGGTTTATTTGCCGCTCTCAGGTTGATCGAGACAGGACGAAAACCCATCATCGTGGAACGGGGAAAAAATGTACGGGAACGAAAAAAAGACATTGCTCTGATAGGCCGCGACCAACAAATCGATCCGGAATCCAACTACTGTTTCGGTGAAGGCGGTGCCGGAGCCTATTCTGATGGTAAACTATATACAAGAAGTAAAAAAAGAGGTTCGGTAGACAAGATACTGCATGTGCTTTGCCAACACGGTGCCAGTACGTCCATTCTATATGATGCCCATCCGCATATCGGTACGGATAAGTTACCCGCTGTTATAGAAAACATCCGGAACACGATCCTCCATAACGGAGGTGAAATTTATTTCGAAACCAGGATGGACGGATTGATCATAGAAAAAAACAAAGTCAAAGGAATCATCACTGCCGGGGGAAAGGAATTTTATGGTCCTGTAATCCTTGCCACCGGACATTCCGCCCGGGATGTTTACTACCTGTTACACGAAAAACAGGTAGCCCTGGAGTGCAAATCCTTAGCTGTAGGCGTACGTTTGGAACATCCGCAGGAATTAATCGACCAAATACAGTACCACCATCCGCAGGGAAGGGGAAAATACCTGCCGGCGGCCGAATACAGCATGGTCACACAATCCGGAGGCCGTGGCGTTTATTCGTTCTGCATGTGCCCCGGAGGATTTGTGGTTCCGGCAGCCAGCGGCAGCGAACAACTGGTAGTCAACGGTATGTCGCCCTCCAACCGGGGATCACGATGGGCCAATGCAGGAATGGTAGTAGAAATCCATCCCGAAGATTTTCCGGAATATGCAGCCAACGGAGCATTAGCCCTGATGAAATTACAGGAAAAGCTGGAGTTCGATTGCTGGCAGAACGGAAACAGGAAACAAACGGCACCGGCACAACGGATGAACGATTTTGTACAACGGAAACTATCCTCCACTTTATCTGTATCTTCTTACGCACCCGGACTAATTGCTTCTCCCCTGCACTTCTGGATGCCGGAATTCATTACACAAAAACTCCGGGAAGGATTTATCCATTTCGGCAAGACATACAAGGGATTTTTAACGAATGAAGCGACAATGATCGGTGTTGAAACGCGGACTTCTTCTCCTGTAAGAATGATCCGCGATAAAGACAGCCTGCAACATATACAAATCGAAGGTTTATTTCCCTGTGGTGAAGGGGCCGGATATGCAGGCGGAATCGTTTCGGCGGCTATCGATGGGGAACGTTGCGCAGAAGCAGTAGAATTAATCAAGACATAAAATATAAATCATTGAATATAAATCATTTACATATTATCATATAGATATATTCTTCTACTTAAAAAACTATTCCAAAAAAGACCTCAAAAAGTTTGTTCCACCCAAATACTTTCACTAATTTTGCGCCTTCAAAAAATAATCTTAAACTTTCATCGTAAATAACTGAAAATAAAATCTATGGAGTGGTTGAACGACCTTTTCTGGGGTGATGGTATTGCGCATACCGTGCTTCTCTTTTCTTTCGTCATTGCTGCCGGAATTACTTTAGGAAAAATTAAAGTATTCGGTATTTCATTAGGTATTACATTTGTCCTTTTCGTGGGTATCCTGGCAGGGCATTTCGGATTCCATGTCAATCATGAAATTCTGCATTTCATGAAAGAGTTCGGATTGATCCTGTTTGTCTACTCCGTAGGTCTTCAAGTAGGTCCGGGGTTTTTCTCTTCTTTCAAAAAAGGAGGGATCAAACTGAATATGCTGGCATGCAGCATTGTTTTCCTGGGAGTTGCCACTACGATCACCCTCCATTTCATAACCGGTCTTCCTATTTCCACCATGGTTGGTATCCTGTCGGGAGCCGTTACCAACACACCCGGTTTGGGTGCTGCACAGGAAGCCTACAGAAATGTGCTCGGAACACCCGATCCTACTATCGCTATGGGTTACGCAGTGGCTTATCCTTTAGGGGTTGTAGGAATCATTCTTTCTATGATCTTCCTCAAAGCTGTTTTCCGTGTCAAACAAGAATCGGAAACAGAAAACCTGCAAAGCACTAACAACCAAAAAAGTGCTTCAATGGGTACCATCTCCCTGGAGGTGAAGAATCCGGCTATTTTCGGTAAAGCCGTCTCAGAAATTGCCAGACTGATCGACCGTAAATTTGTAATTTCACGCGTTTGCCACCAGGCGAACGAACAGATAGAAATTGTTTCTTCTCAAACGATCCTGAACGAAGGCGACCGTGTTTTTGTTGTCGTAACCGCCACTGATATGAATGCTGTGAAAGCCTTTATCGGAAAAGAAATCGACATGGATGAATCGGACTGGAACAAGCTGGATAATCAATTAATATCCAGACGATTTATCATAACCAAATCAGAATTGAACGGCAGAACGATCGGGCAGCTCAAACTCAGGAATAACTTCGGCATCAATATTACCCGGGTAAACCGCGCCGGTATCGACCTGATTGCACAGCCGAACCTGCAATTACAGATGGGCGACCGGGTAACGGTAGTCGGAACGGAAGTCGCCGTAAGAAACGTAGAACAGGTATTGGGCAACAAAATGAAACGGCTCAACGAACCGAATCTGATCCCTATCTTCATCGGTATTTTCCTTGGGGTTTTATTGGGAAGTATTCCCTTTGCCTTCCCCGGCATACCGCAACCGGTCAAATTAGGATTAGCAGGAGGCCCGTTGATCGTAGCCATTCTGATCAGCATTTTCGGTCCGAAATATAAGTTAGTCACCTACACCACCATGAGTGCCAACCTGATGTTAAGAGAGGTCGGTATCTGCTTATTTCTGGCCTGTGTGGGAATCGGAGCAGGAGACGGATTCGTAGATACAATTGTCAACAAAGGCGGATTCAATTGGATTGGATTAGGCTTTATCATTACCGTACTTCCCCTGCTGATCGTCGGTTTTGTCGGCCGTAAAATATACAAAATCAACTTTTTCACTTTGATGGGACTGATGGCAGGAAGTATGACCGATCCTCCCGCCCTGGCTTACGCCAATACGATTGCCGGAAACGATGCTCCAGCCGTAAGTTATGCTTCGGTGTATCCTTTGACCATGTTCCTGAGGGTACTTTCCGCTCAATTATTAATCTTAATATTTGCATAACGCCGAAAGATTTTCTATCTTTGTCTCATGCAAAATACCTTCGATCACTTGGCATTTTTACTGACGGAGCATGATTGTGTGATCATTCCCGGCTTTGGCGGTTTCGTAATATATCGCGAAAAGGCACAATGTATCAGTGATAAAGGTATTTTCATTCCTCCGGCATCTTCAGTCGGATTCAATGCTCAACTAAGTCATAACGATAATCTACTGGTCCACTCTTTGATGCGTGCCGGGAACATCAGTTATAAGGCTGCACAAGAACAGGTAGAACAATTTACAGAAGAGATCCGGAAGGAATTAGATACTACAGGAGAAATTATTTTCTCTGGAATAGGAACCCTGAGCATGTCTTCCGATGGAAAAAAAGTTTTTTCTCCCTCAAAAAACAAGGACTTAAATGCACTGGCATACGGTTTATCAAATTTCTACCTGCCTTTGCTGTCCGAACTGGAAGTTTCCATGCCTGCCAGAGAAACATTTGCCGGAAAGAAAGACAGGCAGGTAATCATGATCCCGGTCAGCAAACGTTTGTTACGTACTGTTGCTACAGCCGTAGCCATTATCGCCGGTATCCTGATGATCTCCACCCCGATAGACAACCGGTCTCTCTCGCAATATGCAAGTGTGATCGATTCGGGAAGTATTATTACCGATCATCCCGCTTCTGCTGCTGTAATTACCCGGACGGCAGTTCCGGAAGCAGCAGAAATTAAAGAGATTCAATCCTGTTCTCAAAAACATCCGGAAACGGTTTCTCCTCAGATACAAGTAACTGAAACCAAGGAAACTCCGGAAGTCAAACCGGAAATTAAGGCAGAACCTAAACCTGTATCCGGTCGTACATATTATATTATTGTCAGCAGTTCTCCCACCCGGAAAAGTGCTGAAAATTTTCTGCCCGGGATCAAATCAAATCTAAATTCCCAAGCAGGAATTCTGGAAAAAGACAACCTGTTCCGCATATACGTCGCTCAATTCTCCGATAAAAAAGAAGCTGAAGCTTATCTGTCCGGATTCAGGGAAAAATATCCGGAGCACCGGAACGCCTGGTTGCTTTCCGCCAGGAACCAATAAACATCTACCTCATGTCAGAAAAAGTATTCTTTACAGACCTGCGTACCAGGCCCGGTCGAAACCTGTTAGACAAACTGGAGATCCTGATCAAAAAAGCAGGTATCGAACAAATTGATTTCAACAATAAATTCACTGCCGTAAAAATACATTTCGGCGAACCGGGCAACCTCTCGTATATCCGGCCCAACTATGCAGCCAGGATCGTACAATTTCTTCAAAAGAAAAATGCCAAAGTTTTCCTGACAGATGCCAATACGCTTTATCTCGGACGCCGTTCGAATGCGGTGGACCATTTTCAAAGCGCTATGGAAAACGGATTCAACCCGATAGCTGTTCCCTGCCCTGTAATCATAGCCGACGGATTAAAAGCAATCGACTACCGGGAAATTTCCATCCCGGGAGAATATTGCCAAACGGCAAAAATCGGTTCTGCTATAGCTGATGCCGATATTGTCATCTCGATGACACATTTCAAAGGACATGAACAAACAGGTTTCGGGGGAACGCTCAAAAACCTGGGGATGGGTTCCGCATCTGCGGCGGGTAAGATGGAGATGCACTCTTCGTCCCAACCGGTCATCGATTCAGAAAGCTGTACATCCTGCGGACAATGCGTCAAATACTGCGCTTCGGACGCTGTACACCTCAATGCGGACAAAAAAGCGGAAATCGATTACGAAAAATGCGTAGGATGCGGACAATGTGTCGCCGTATGCCAATTTGACGCCGCACAAGTGGTATGGAATAGTTCTTCGGACATTACCAATTATAAAATTGCCGAATATTCTTTAGCTGTAGTACAGGGAAAGCCCAATTTCCATATCAGCTTCATCATGGACGTTTCTCCACTCTGCGATTGCTGGGGGCATAACGACGCAGCCATAGTTCCCAACATCGGTATAGCCGCGTCATTCGACCCGGTTGCCCTGGATAAAGCTTGTGCAGACCTGGTTACCCGGGCGGGTGTAAGTCCCGGTTCCTGTATCGATATCCACAAGCATGGCAACATGGAAGGAGAAGATAAGTTCAAGCATTTGCATCCGAATACGGATTGGAAAGCTGGGTTGGAGCATGGGGAGAAGATCGGGCTGGGATCGATGGAATATGAATTGATCTCTGTTTAATAAGATGGCTGAGAATTTGAATTGAAGTTCATCGTCTTATTTTTCAATTGTTCCATCCACTTCCGGTACATCTCTTCCGGCATTTGCCGGTAACCCAGCTCGTGCAAACGCACATAAGTATTTTCCATATCTGAATACATGGCTTGTACATGAGGATCACCGAAAAGATCCCCGGTGTTTTTTACCTGTTTATTTTTCTGTAGGCGTTGAATATAAGACTTCTGTGCTTCGGCTTTGGTTAGCATGGCACTGACATTTGCAGAATGATATACTAAAGCAGTATTGCAGCATTGAATTACAAATTCAGGGTTTTCCTTCCCATACTTATGCTGATATCCCTGTGCCAGATCCACTAAGCAATGAGCAACAGCCTGTTTATTACTTAAGGTATCCATGTATAATCCGTTCCGGATGGCATCGGTATTGATATAACCCGAAGCCATGATCCAAGCATCGACAGGAAACATGGCGCTGGTCAGTTCGGTATTGTACCAACCGGTTGTTTCCGCATACAGTTTGAGGTATATATGGCTGGGGGCAAAAGACAGATAACACGGAATTTTCAGTTCATCCGAGACCATTTTGTACAGATAAGGCATGGAATGACAATTTCCTGTTCTTGTTTCCAGTAATTTGGTCACGAACATTTTTGACCAATTTGTTTCTCCTTGGATATCCTCGAAATCATAAGTGTATGGAGTATGGATAAGTATATGCTCCGGATCGAAAAAGAAAGGGACAGTATCTGTGAAAAGTTTAAATAGGGAGGCATGTTTGGTAACGATATCTTTGTCTTTTCCCTGATAAGTGATCAATTCTGTTTCCGAAAGTACCTTTGTTAGATATGAAAGGGTTTCTATGCTGCGGTTTATTTCATTCATATCTAATTGTCCTTCAAAATAGGCATTTTCGACGGTAAAAACGGCTTCTTTGAAGTTTAGTGGTCGCTTATCCGTTAGCATATCGGTTAGATAATTGTATGTTTGCGGGTAAGTGGAAGGGATTTGGGCATAAAAAGATAGTATACAAAATAGCATAATGAACGCGACAAGAGTTTTTCTCATTACTTCTTATTTTTTAGAATTTTTCTCTACATATTTTAACTTAGGGATATCAATAGGATTAATTTGGTTGATTTCTCATGACATATTGGCATCAACAGGTTCTAGTGCTACCCCAAGCCACATGTGTATAATTATACTTTTGACAAAATTGCAAATTTATAAATGACATCTTAAATTAAGTATCATAAAAATTACATGCAAAAAAAGTAACTATATATACTACTAATTCAATCATCACAAAAGAAAAAATACATTTTAAGTTTTTGTCTTTCAGAAAAAATCTGATCACTAATAACAAAAATGAAATAATTAAAGCAATCGCTGAATATAAAAATAAATTTACAGTCATTTCATGCAATATACTTATATCCAAATTTTTACTAGACAACAGTTCTTCTCTAAAGCCTATTTTTACATACAGAACACCTAAACACGCTAAATATATGATTGGTATTCCTGTCAAAATATAATGTATTACTTTTAATAATTTCATTCCTTAAGATTTTGGAGAAATAATAGGACGATGGACTCCTGGAATTTTTGGAAAAATTATTGGAGAATCTCTTAGTATTGGATAAGATCTTCTTAAATTCTCAAAATTTCCAGCTGGACTTTGCATTATTCCAGCTTTTGATACAACTTTAAACAAGTTATATACAGAATTTGTAAATTCAACTTTACCTTCACTATTTATTTCTACTCGGCCATAGTCAGGGATCTTAAACACTTCATCAGGTTTCATGTCTTGTGTTTTCACCCCATCAACTCGCATGTACATATCTTTACCCGCCTCTACAGCATAAGCACCTCCATCTTCATAATCCCCAGTGGCTTCTTCTGGTTTGTAATATACTGTATTTTCACTATTATTTCGGATATAAGGATCCATTCGTTCTCCTCCATTATCTGTAACTGCAGTCCATGATTTATCAGAAATTTTTATTCCCTTGCCATATTCATTTAACTTTGTGCCTGCTTTTAAGGCTTCTTTATTAGACATTCCTTCTGTATACCTGTCCTTATTCATTACAATAGAAGTCCCCTTCCAACCATCAGCATCTGTACCTAAGAGATTCCCGTCTTCATCAAAAATAGGAGCCATCCCTGTTGGATCTATAAAATTTATCGGATTGTTCAAACAATAAGCATAAGGACTAATCGAATAATACTTTTCCGCCAAAGGATCCGGCGTTAACCAGCGACTAGAATACTCCGCCTTTTGAACCGGTTCGGCAGTATCTTCATCCAGGAACCTGACAATCCGGTTCATCCGGGTATCCAGCAAGACCGTTCCAATCTGAACCACTTCATCATTAGCAAAAGTTTCCTGGTACTGTCCTTTACTCAATGTTAAAGGTTTCTCATCAAAACCATGTTTTTTAAAAATATCCTCCGCCCGGACACTTCCGGTTAAAAACAAAATTACAAATAAAAGCGATAGTTGTTTCATGATATTCTTATTGAATGTGATTTTACTTGATAAATTGTATTACCTGTTGATATTTTTCCTCATGTGACCGTTTTTCCTTTTCCGCTTCAACCGCTTTCAGCCAGGCGGAATAAACTTCCGGGGGCATTTCCCTATGGCCGGAAGCGTCTACCCGGCGGTAAGTTTCATTCCTGTCGGTTAAAAGCCTGTAAATTTCCGGATAATTGGATTTCAGTATGTCGGGATGTGGACGTCCTACCTGATTGACCACATATTCGAAACGGACGGTCTGATAATTGGACTTAACCATCCAGGCCATCAGGTTTTTCGGATCATATTTCAATACGGAATCGACACACTGGTTTACAAAACCATCGTAACCAAATTTATGGGCATAACCCATTGCCAGGTCAGATAAACATTCTGCGATAACCTGTTTGGGCGATTGTGGTGCCATATAGGTACCATTACGAATCGCTTCTGCCGAAACAAAACCCGAACCGGCGATAAAAGCATCCGAAACAATTTTCCCGTTGGTCAGTTCCAGGTTATACCAGTTTCCTTTCTGGTCTTTGAAAGTGATATAAGAATGCGAAGGGGAATAGGCTATCGATGCTTCCGCCCCGACCGATTCACACAGGATCAGGTAAAGCAGAGGAAGGGAATGGCACTGGCCTTTATGGGTAGCCAGCAATTTCGTTACAAACATTTTCGACCAGTCTTTCTCTCCCCGAAAGTCTTCAAAGTCGTAACGCATGGGATAAGAGGTCAGGTAGCCTTCCTGCAAAGGAGATTTAATTTTCAGAGTGTCCGACATCACCCGGAACAGCATGATATTTTTAGTGACCGGATTGTTCCAGTTATATCCGTCCTGCCTTGCTTTCTGTTTGGCCAAGGTGCCCAGATCACGGATGGAGTTGTTATATGCTGATCGATCAAGTTGTCCTTCAAAATAAGCATTTTCGACCAGGAAGACGGCTTCTTTCAGGTTGCAGGGAGTTGCTCCTTTCAGCATATCGAGCAGCTTTCCGGAAGCAGTGTGGTAATAATCTGTTCCTTCCCGTCCTGCCTGAGATGGAAGATCTGTATAAATCGAACCGGTTGAGGGAATATTTTCATACATTTTTTGAATCGCTATATTTCTACGCTCAACTCCAGCCTGTCACGCTCATGCATATCCAATGTATTGGAAGAATTGAGGTTCCGGCGAAAATCAGGAATATTGGACTGTGAAGCGTTCGATGGAGTACCTACAATAACTCCCGATGACAATGAAGCTGGTTGGGGGTGTTTGATAACCGGTAATTGTCCATATACATGAATGAAATGGGACAATAATAGTAAAATGAATAATATGGGAGTGATGTTTTTCATTAAATGGTATTATAATCTCACAAAAATATACAAAATTTCCAATATTGCAATCTTTTCTTGAAATTTATTACTTCAATAGAAATTTGTACCGTTTCATTTATGGTTAAATTCAAAAAACATACCAATTATAAGGTAGCTATACAAGCCATAAAGAGCAGATGAAGATATTTCACCAGGAATTCGAAGAATCCCAATTCTTAATTAATCCCGTTTCGCGGTCTTGATTTCCTTCGCACCTCAGCCATCCATGCAAGCAAACTTGATAGCATTCGGTTTGTCGTCAATTCTTAACTCTTAACTAAAAAAAACCGCCCCGGAGAAACCTCCGGAACGGTTATTTCTTGACAACGTCAATTTTTTCTTACTTCACTTCAGCAGCAGGAGCTTCAACAGCAGGAGCTTCAACAACAGCAGAATCAGTAGCAGCAGGTTCTACAACAGGAGCTGGTTCTACAACTTCAGGAGCTTCAGCTTCCGGAGTTTCAGTTTTGTTTGTGTTAGTACAAGCTGCGAAAGAAATAGCTGTAGCTACAGCGAAAAATAAAACTAACTTTTTCATTTTTTTCTAATTAAACGGTAATAAATCTGTTTTCTTTGTCATTTTGCTTTGACGCTGCAAAGTTAAAGCATTTTTTTCAATGTAGCCAAGAAAATGAATAAAAAAATCAAAAAAATCGGAAATTTCTAAATTTCACTGTACAAATACCGTTTAATACTCTTTTTAGGGGTCTTTTCAAACTCTGTCGGATAAAGTTGGATAACAGCTATCGACTCATATGGTGCTACTGTTTGATTCAAGGCTTTTCTGTTTTCTTCCATAATCGCCGGAAGGTTTTCACTGGTAAGTCCGGTTCCGTCTACTGCCTCATAATCAGGATAAACCAATGCAATCAACCGGCCATTTTTTTCCAGCACCAGACTTTCCATCACAAAAGGAAGGTTATTCAGCTTGGCTTCTATTTCCTCCGGATAGATATTTTGTCCGTTTGCACCGAGAATCATGCTCTTCGAACGTCCACGGATAAAGATATTATAGTCTTTATCGATGGTCCCGAGATCGCCGGTTTTCAGCCATCCGTCTTCCGTAAATACTGCTTTTGAAGCATCTTCGTTTTTATAATATCCGGCCATGACATTTTCTCCCCTGACCTGGATTTCCCCTACTATGGTATAAGGATCTTCTGAGTCGATCCGGACTTCCATGATATCTAGTACTTTACCACAGGAAGTTGGAATAAAATCGCAAAACCGGGCATAGCTGATCAAAGGTGCACATTCCGTCATTCCATATCCTACGGTATACGGAAATTTGATTTTCTGAAGAAACTCTTCCACTTCCCGGTTCAACGGGGCTCCACCGATAATTACCTGGGCGAAGCGCCCTCCGAAAGCATCTACCAGTTTTTTCCGGATCTGCAGATAAATCTGCCCATCCAGGAAAGGAACATTCAACGCCCAGCGCATCGACTTTTTATTGAGTTGCGGCAGGATCATTTTCCTGTAGATTTTTTCTATAATCAGAGGCACCGTTATCACCACATTCGGTTTGATTTCTTCAAAAGCCTTCAGCAGTATTTTCGGAGAAGGAGTTTTTCCCAGTAAAGTTGTATGGCATCCGGCACTCAAAGCATATAAAAACTCAAAGGCACAACCATAAGCATGAGCCAAAGGAAGGAACGACAAGGTTTTTTCTCCTTTGTTAAGGATATTATTCCGGCCTACAAAAGTGATATTGCCTGCCAGGTTATTGCCTGTAGTCATCACCGCCTTGCTGAAACCGGTAGTACCCGAAGTATAGTTAAGTGCCACCACTTTATCATTCGACAGGTCGGTGTATTTCACATCACTAACAGAAAAGCCCCGGGGATATCTCTCCTCCATGACGGAATCTATACTCTTCAGGATCTTATTGATCGACTCTCCGTCTTTTTGGTGCAGGCAGCGCATATCGTTCAATGATATCACTCCTCTTACTTCGTTTATTTTTTCCTCTTCCAGATTTTCCCAGATATGATCGGAAACAAACAGAAAAAGGGCCTGTGAATGATTGACAATATGATGAACATCATTGGGGTTGAAATCCTGAAGAATCGGAACAATGATAGCTCCATAGGTAACCGTTGCCAGATAAGTAATACACCATTTGCTCGTATTTTTACCAATCAGGGCAATTTTATCTCCCCTGCGTATCTTACATTCTTCGAACAGGATATGGATACGTGCGATTTCTTTTGCCAGGTCGCCATATGTCAATGTTACATGCTCTCCATAATCCGATAAAGCCGGCATCTCCCAGTTTTCCCGGAAACTCTTTTCATACAGTTTGATAAAATTTTCTTGTACCATATTGCACATTTTCTGTTTGTGTGTGCAAAAGTACAAACAATTGCATTATTTGCCAAATTAATCGTAAATTTGCCGTGGAAAAAGAAATCAATGACAGACACTAATATATTTGAAAATAAAAAAGCAGCTTATTTCACCTTAGGATGTAAACTGAATTTTGCAGAAACTTCCACCATAGGAAAAATGCTGTCGAACCGAGGCATTCGGAGGGTACAGCCGGGAGAAATAGCAGACATCTGTGTAATTAACACCTGCTCCGTTACGGAACTGGCTGATAAAAAATGCCGCCAGGCCATCCGCCGGATAGCGAAACAGCACCCCGGCGCTCCGGTTGTAGTTACCGGATGTTATGCCCAACTCAAGCCGGAAGAGGTGGCTGCGATAGAAGGTGTGGATCTGGTGCTGGGAACTGAACAGAAAATGCTGATTCCCGAACATCTGGATCAACTGCTGTTTCATAGGAAAAACAACAGCGAAGTACTTGTTTCAAAAGCAAAAGATATCCATTCGTTTTCTCACTCCTGCTCAAAAGGTGACCGTACCCGCTATTTCCTGAAAGTACAAGACGGTTGCAATTATTTTTGTTCTTACTGTACCATCCCCTATGCCAGGGGAAGAAGCCGGAACGGATCGATTGCCGATCTGGTCGGCCAGGCAGAAAAAGCAGCGACAGAAGGAGGAAAAGAAATTGTTCTTACCGGAGTAAACATCGGCGATTTCGGGCATTCTACCGGAGAAACTTTTTATGAATTGATCCAGGCGCTGGAAAATGTCGCCGGTATCGAACGTTACAGGATCTCTTCCATCGAACCGAATCTGTTGACGGACGAAATTCTTACATTTGTTTCCCGCTCCGGCAAATTCGTTCCTCATTTCCATATTCCCCTGCAGGCAGGTTCGGACAGTATATTAAAACTGATGCGCAGAAAATACGATACAGCGCTTTTTGAAGCAAGAATAAACAGAATCAAATCGCTGATGCCCGATGCGTTTATCGGAGTAGATGTTATCGTGGGCGTACGAGGAGAAACCAATCCCTGTTTTGAAGAAGCGAAAACATTTATTGAAGGGTTGGATATTTCCCAATTGCATGTATTTACTTATTCGGAAAGACCGGGTACCCAGGCATTGGAAATCGACCATATTGTAGATCCGAAGACCAAACATGAAAGAAGCCAGGTATTATTGGAAATGTCCGATCGTAAAATCCGGTCGTTCTATACATCCCAGATAGGGAAACAAAAACAAGTACTTTTCGAACACAGCAAAAAAGACGGGAAGATGTACGGTTTTACGGAAAACTATGTCAAAGTAGAATCCTCCTATGATAAAGTATTGGTAAACCGGATAATTTCTGTAACTTTGGGAGATTTTAACGAAAATTATTCGGCATTGACAGTCAAGTCATATGAATAAAATCGCATACTATATCATTTATTGCTGGATGTACTGCCATGCCATCCTACCCTTGCCGGTATTGTACATTTTTTCCGATATTTTATTTTTCCCGACATACTATGTTGCCCGTTATCGCAGAAAAATGGTAAGAAAGAACATGGTCAATGCTTTTCCTGACAAATCCAAATCTGAAATCATCCGCCTGGAAAAAGCTTTTTACAGAAACTTTTGCGACTATTGGTTCGAAACGATGAAACTCATTCATATTTCCGATAAAGAAATGAAGAAAAGAATGAAATTCAAAAATATCGAATTGGTGAACCAACTGATGCAGGACGGCAATTCAGGTATGATGTATCTGGGGCATTTCGGCAATTGGGAATGGGTTACCTCCATCAGTTTGTGGACAGATCCATCCATCACCCTGGCCCAGATTTATCGTCCCCTGCGGAATCAGACTTTCGACCGTTTATTTTTAGATATCAGAAAAAGATTCGGCTCAGTTGGCATTCCCAAAGAAAATACTTTACGGGAAATGGTCAAAATGCGGAGAGATAACAAAAAAACGCTGACCGGTTTTATGTCCGACCAGACCCCATCTCCTAAAAACATCCATTACTGGAGCACTTTTCTGAATCAGGAAACGGCCGTATTTACAGGAGTGGAAAGGATTGCCAGACAAACCGGATTTTATGTATTCTACTTAGACATAACCTCCATCAAAAGAGGTTATTACGAAGCCGAATGCATTTTATTGTCCGATAACCCCAAAGCCACCGGTGATTTCGAAATTACAGAAAAATATATACGGATGATGGAGCAAACCATTCTCCGCAATCCTGCCTCCTGGCTCTGGACCCATAACCGTTGGAAATATAAAATATGAATGATCGCTTAGAAGTAAAAAAAGTAGCCGTTGTAATCCTGAACTGGAATGGAAAACATTTACTGGAACAGTTCATTCCTGTTCTGTTAAAAAACACACCGGAACACCTGGCCAACTTCATTGTTGCCGATAATGCATCTACAGATGGTTCTATTCCTTTTCTACGGAAGAACTATCCTTTCATCACCAGCATAAGGATGGAAACGAACCATGGGTTTGCTACGGCATACAACATTGTTCTTACCGGCATGCGCAATGAATATGCCGTGCTGTTGAATTCGGATGTAGAAGTAACGGAAGGATGGCTGGAACCCTTAGTTGAATACCTGGACGAACATCCGGAAGTATCGGCCGCACAACCCAAAATTTTATCATACAAAAACAAAGACACTTTTGAATATGCCGGTGCTGCAGGAGGATATATAGATTATCTCGGTTATCCGTTTTGCCGGGGAAGAATGTTCGATTCCATAGAAAAAGACAGGGGACAGTACAACGATATCCGTCCCATTTTCTGGGCCAGCGGTGCCTGTATGTTTATCCGTCCGCAATCTTTCCGTGAAGCCGGAGGTTTCGAAGATCTTTTTTTCGCTCACCAGGAAGAGATCGATCTTTGCTGGAGGATGAATGCACAAGGAAAACAAATCGTATTTATTCCTTCATCAGTGGTTTATCACATAGGAGGCGCAACCCTGCAAACAGAAAGTTACCAGAAAACCTTTCTGAATTTTCGTAACAACCTGTTGTTGCTTTACACAAATGTACCGGATAAAGATTTAAAGAAAATATTATTTATCCGCTACTTTATGGATCTTTCGGCAGCTCTTCTCTTTTTCATACAAGGCCACTCGGCCAATGCCAAAGCTGTACTAAACGCCAGAAAAGCTTTCAGGGAAATGAAAGCCAGTTTCAAACCTCTCCGGGAAAGAGCTCAATCGCGGGTTATTGTTGAAAATCCACCCCTCATTTACCGGAAAAGTATTGTTTTACGGTACTATTGGGATAAGGTTAGGGAGTTTTCCGGGCTTGGCTGGGAGAATTAAGAGCTAACTACAGTAACTTTAGCAAGCTTAGTTTGTCCCCCTACCGGAGGATTCTTCTTGGCAACCGAAATGCAGATTTTTCCGGCTTGTGGAAAATGAGTCTTCAGACTATGAAGTATCCGTCCTGCTACGTGTTCCAACAGGTTTGAAGGAATTTCCATTTCCTGCCGGACTAAACGGTATACTTCGGCATAGCTTATCGTATCTTCCAGGCAATCAGATTGTATCGCTTTAGATACGTCTACGTGTAGCGATACATCGACCCAAAAGGTATTGCCGACCAACCGTTCCTGTTCCATTACTCCATGATAGGAAAAAAACTCCATCTGCTCCAGTTCTATGACAGATTGTATCATTTGATTGTTTCTTTGGTTCTTTGTTGCAAATATAGAAAAGAATTAGCGATATTTGTACCCGATAATCATTTTTGATATTTTTACAATGGACCAGCATACCGTACTGATTGCATTCGCCATGACATTGATAGCCGGACTTTCTACCGGTATCGGCAGTTTGATCGCTTTAGTTGCCAAAAGAACAAATAAAAAATTCCTCTGTTTTTCGCTCGGACTATCGGCAGGGGTTATGATTTATGTTTCATTTATGGAAATGATGCCGACAGCAAGAGAAGAACTGGTTACCGTTTTCGGAGAAAGAGTGGGAATTTTATATATGCTTCTCGCTTTTCTGGGAGGAATCGCCCTCATCACCCTGATCGACTTCCTGGTTCCGGAATCGGGAAACCCGCATGAAATACACGGAGTGGAAGAAATGAATAAAAAAGACCCTTTGCACCGAGTGGGTATTGTAGTCGCTCTTTCTATCGCCATACATAACTTTCCGGAAGGGATCGCCACTTTCACCTCGGCATTAAGCGGAATGGACATCGCCATTCCCATTACAGTTGCTATTGCCATACACAATATTCCTGAAGGGATTGCTGTATCCGTACCTATATATCATGCCACCGGCAATAAGAAAAAAGCTTTTACATACTCATTTTTGTCGGGACTGGCAGAACCCGTAGGAGCACTGATCGCTTATCTTTTCCTGATGCCTTACTGGAATCCTACCATCAATGGTATTGTACTGGCTGCTGTTTCCGGCATCATGGTTTTTATTTCATTAGATGAACTACTTCCCTCTTCCGAAAAATACGGCGAACATCATATCTCCATCACCGGATTGGTAACAGGGATGATGATTATGGGATTCAGTTTATTTTTATTTGCCAAATAGATTTATCCAATCGTTTTTTTAATCTGCCGGTCGTACACCCAACATGCTGTAAAAAAATACACTCCGGTTTGCAACCATAATATCAGATATTCTTTTCCAACCTCATATAGATTGGCCGACATCGTATTAATCCTGATATATCCCTGTACTCCGTGCGTAGAAGGAAATAAATAGCTTACTATTTTCCAGAACCAGGGAATATCGGTCTGTGGCCAGGAAGCTCCCGCCAGGAACAATAAAGGCATCGTGGAAAACAGGAGCAGCAGAAAAGCACTTTCCATATTCCGCATCCATCCGGATAACGACATTGCCAGAAATATACTGGATAACAAAAAAGGAAGCATGAATAAGACCAATGTCAACTGGCTTCCAATATGAGGCAAATTGAACAAGTGGGGAATAAAACCCAGCACATAAAATGTCAGTACCGTATACAGGGTAAAATAGCAAAGACCTTTTCCCAGAACAATGCGAATGGTTCCATGATACCGGTTATTCAGAGGCACCAGCATTTTCAGGTTATTTTTTTCCCAATCCAGCCCAGCCATCATATTAATCCCCAACATCATGGTCTGATACAAAATCAGGATTAATACTGCAGGTAACAGGAAGCTGGCGAATCCCCCACCAGAATTAAACAACGCAATGCCTTCGTAGCGGAAGGGCGCAATAGATATTTCCGCCTGTTTTTCCGTCATCCCTGATTTTACCAGGTTAGCATACTGGATCTCCACTCCTATTTCCTTATTAGTAAAGCTGACAGCCGACATGGCATTTTTATAGTACAAAAAACTGCTCATATCAAAATAGGCAGACACATGAACCTGCTTTCCACGGGCAATCAACCGGGAAAAATCTGTCGGGATAAAGACAATTGCATGTACTTTATGTTCATAAAAAAGTGCTTTTGCTTCTTCCAGATTATCACATTTATAGGCGATCTGCAACTCAGGAGTTGCATTCAATGCCCTGACATATCCACGGCTTTGAGATGTATTCGACCAATCGATAACAGCCACCGGGATATCCCTTACCACCTCATGCTTGTAAATCAAGCCATACAACAAAGGATACAGCAATGTCGCGGCAAAAAAGATCAGGATAGCGCCCGGATCACGGATGATCCGGATAAACTCTTTCCTCCAGATATAGAGCATATCGAAGAAACGCTTTTGAAAAGTATAAGATGTATATTGTTTCATCTTTCAGGATAATTTTGGTAAATCAAGGCTTTTTTCAAGCGAATGATAATGATCAACGGCAAAAACAAAAACAACACCAAAGCCAGATATGAAGACCAGTAATAGGTCAACGGAGCTCCGTTCAAGGCACTATTCTGATATATCTGGAAGAAATGCCGCATAGGAAAAAACATTGCCAGCGAGCGGACGGCCAGAGGCATCTGTTCAATAGGAAAAGTAAATCCCGAATAGCTGATTCCCAGGATGCCCAACACTGCGGCAAAACTCATGCCGGTCCGTAAAACAGGCAAAGTACCTATAATAAAAACCCCGATTGCCTGGGTAGCCAACACAAAAAGCACAGAAGCCAGTAACATCGTAAAAATATTACTATGAAGCGGAAAATCTGAAATCCGGAATAAAATCACATTTTGAAAAACCACAATAGCTGTAAAAATCAAAGTATATGGAAGCAGTTTTCCGGTCAGGGACTTATTGATCGATTTACCACCTGTTCGTAGCCAGATACGGCTGGTGCGATCTTTTAATTCCAGTCCGATAGAGAAAACCGTAACCAACAAAATCATCAATTGCAAGATACCCGGCATTAGCACATTTGATAAATAGACCGAATAATTGGTATATGGATTTCCGATCAAATGAGCGTCCAGGACAATCGGTTGCAACTGCCCCATGATCTGTTCTTCAGTCTTTCCTTTCGCTAATCCGGTACTCAGTGTTACCGAAGCAGATGACAATGAAGACATCAGGTTCAGATCTTTCATCAGCAATGAGCCGGGAATAAAAAAAGCGTTATTATAATAAAACGTCAGTTCCGGCTGATGTCCGGACAATAAATCGGCCTGCATATCTTTAGGTATGATCACAAAAGCAAATATATTCCCCTTTTTCATTTCATGTTCTGCTTCATGAAAACTGCTTAAATGCATTTTGACCTCCGACATCTGCAAAGCGTCTATCTGGCGGACCAGGTTACGGGACAAAGAAGTGTTATCGTAATCGATCACCGCTAAAGGCAGATTAGTAGGCAAGCCTTCATGGAAAAGTGTCATAAAAAGGATATAGGAGAAGATGGGAATCAGCAAGATGGTTACCAGATAGATCCTCCGCGACACCATTCTTCCCAGTTCCCTGCGGACAACTGCTATGATTCCCTGATGATATTTCATACGGAAATAATTGAAAATTAAAAATTGAAAATTGAAAATGGGCTAAGGCCTATCTTCGATTGAAAATGACATGTTGTTTGCCTGATTATTTTCCAATGAAGGAGCGGACACTCATTCCGGGGCGTAATCCATCGGTAGGATCTACCGGTTTAGCTTTGACTTCAAAACTCTTCAGGTCGAATTCTCCGGATACCTTGGTTGCCTTCCAGGTGGCATAGCTACCAAGAGCTTTGATCCGGACTACTTTCAGGCGTATGGTTTTATTTCCCAGTGCAGGAACGATTGCATCAAATTCCTGTCCCTGTTTTACATCCGACAAGCGGTCTTCCCTGACATTGAAAACTACCCAGATATCGTTCAGGTCCAAAACATTCATGATAGGAGCTCCGGTGCCTGCCAGTTCTCCCTCTTTGGGGAATATATCAGAAATTTCTCCGGAGATGGGCGACAACAGGCAGGTTTCCTGTTTGTACGCTTCCACTTCATTAACAGCTCCCTGAGCTTGTTCCAGCAAAGCTTTTGCTGCATCTTTATCTTCTTTCTGAGCACCTTCCAGAGCCAGCTGGTATTGCGATTGAGCTGCTTTGGCCAAAGCGGAGGAAGCTTTATAATTTGCCTCGGCTTCATCTCTTTTCTGTGCAGGCAATACACCTTTATCATACAGATTCTGTACCCGTTCATATGTTTTTTTTGCAATCTCCTCCCCTGCTTTGGCTCGTTGGAACTGCTCATAAGCACCCTCGATCTGTTGTTTACGGGCTCCTTTATTCGCCTTTTGGTTTTGGGCAGAAGCGGCCTGTTCTACAGCTGTTACCTGCTGCAGCTTGGCCTCTATCTCCGGACTGCTCAAAAGTACCAGCGTATCTCCTTTTGTAACCTGCTGTCCTTCTTCCACAAAAAAGCGCTCGATCCGTCCGGGAACTTTACCGGAAACCCTGACCTCCTTGGCCTCTACTTCTCCCTGCCAGGAAAGTGGTTCCGGGTGGAGGACAAAAATTCCCACCACAGACACGGCAACAATTACCGTGATCAGAACAATCAAAGCTGTTACAAGTGATTTGTTTTGTTTTTTTCGATCCATGATTTATCGTTTTTATTGTATTTTTTATTTTTGCATTTTACCTGATACTTTTTTCAAAAACAATCGATTGATCCTCATTTCAATCTGAGCATCCGAATGTTCCGAATAGGCTGAAAAGCGGGAAGCCTGTGCATCCAGCACATCGGTAACGCCTACCAGACCTTCGTTGAAAGACAGTTGTGCATACCTGAGATTTTCGTCGGCCTGATCAAGATTGGCACTGGCAGCCATTAATTTTTTATCGGACTCCTCTATTTTATATACTGCCTGCCGGAATTGCAATTCAATTTTTTCCTTTGCATCCGTGAGCTTGGTTTCGCTGATAATCCGCTCACTTTTGGCTACCCGAACCTTTTGTTTGTTCTCTCCCCAGTGTAACAATGGAATACGCATAACAACCCCCACATTCCACGAACCGGAAAATTCTTTTTCAAAACCATTGAAAAAATCGGGATTGGAATATACATAATTGGCCACCAGGCCTACTTCCGGAAGATAACCTGCCGCTGCCAGTTTCTTTTTTGACTCCGACAAATCCACTAGTTTTTCCAGACTTTTAATCTCCGAACGGTTATTTAATGCATCATCCAAACTTACTATTTCTCCATAAGCTGCCGGATTTTCTTTCGGATCGGTTTCATCGTCCAGCATAACCGGTTCATCCATTGGAATTCCGATCATCTGGCTGAGACTCATTTTTGCCAGGCTCAATCCATTTTCGGCTTTGGTCAGGTTCATATTCACTTCATTCAGTTTCACCCTGACTTTAAGTACATCGGCATTGGTAGCCATTCCTTCTTTTGCCAATTCGGCAACATCTTCATTCAAACGTGTCAGTAGTTTTTTATAATCGGATGCTACTTTAACTTTATTGGCAACAGAAACAACTGTCCAGTATGCAGCTTCTGTATTATACAATACTTCGTTGACCTCCATAAGCTGTTGTTCCTTGGCGATATCCACTCCTATTTTTGCCATTTTATTCATCTGGTATATGCGACCTCCCATATAGATCGGCTGCACAAGAGACAACATACCCACAAAGGTATTCCGCATATCTACAACCAATTCATCCTGCGGGATAGTCGTATAATCTTTCCAAAGAATTTTATCCGGATCGGTTTTCGGGTTGAACGGCCGGCCACTGGCGTCTAAAGGAACCGCTTGTCCGTCGATCATTGTCCAACCGTTATTTACCTGGTCCTGGCGGAAACCAAAACTACCATCGGCCATTTTAGTACCGATCGGCAAAAACTTATCTTCCGATAATAAATACATTTTATCGCTTAAATGGAGGTAAGACAGTGTAGCATCTACTTTGGGTAAATAACCTGTTACAGCTTGTTTCTTCTGTGCCTCGGCCATTTTCAATTCTTCCTGTTTAATCTGCAGTGCATGACTTTGTTTAACTGCCAGGTCCAAACACTCCTCAAGGGATAAAATTCTGGTTTGAGCCTGAAAAGTAAAAGAAAAGGAAAGAAAAAAAATGGCTATTACCTGTATTCTCCTGACAACACTGAGATAAAAGAAGGAAATTTTTCTGTTTTTTTTCATCTTGAAATATTGTACCTGTTCCATATAAACAAATTTATGTTTTGAAGTTTCATGAATTGAATTACATAATAGAACAATAATTGTTTATACAATTAATTTAATAAAATTTTTATCGATTATATATCTCTACTTATACCAGATTATCCAAAACTTTTTTCAATGTATTTCGGCAAATCAGGACATTTTCATCCGAAATATCAAAAAGCACTTTATTTACAGCAGCACCGATTATTTCAGTCGAACGATGCTCAAGCGCCATTCCCTGTTCGGTCAGATATATTAATTTAGTTCTGCGATCAGACGGATCGGAAACCCTTACTACCAGATTTCGTTTTTCCAGATTATCGATCAACCGGGTAATCGAAGGTTGGTCACGAAACGTTATTTCCGACAAAGTCTGCTGGGTCACCTTATCCTTTTCCCACAAACAAGCCAGTACTGTCCATTGTTCAACGGTAATTCCCAGATTTGCCTCTCTGAATTTATTATACAGGTAGCGATTGATTAACATAGAGATGCGTCCGTTCAGAATAGCGAACAACTCGTCATGATTTAATTTTCCAGATAGTTTCATAAACAATATTTGCATAAACAACAATGCAAAGATAGAAATAGTTTTTATATAGAGAAAGAAAAAATGAAAAAAAATTCCGATGTTATAAAAAAAACTGTTTCTTTCTTCAGAGATTTAGAGATATCGACATTTTATCAAAAGTATACGTCTATCGGAATTCATCGGAAAAAACCGGTCATTCACCGGAAAATAACCTATATTTGCAGACTGGGTATTTCCAGGTATGGGCAGGCGTGATACTTTTGCTGCATATTTATTAATCGTCAAACTAAATCGATATGCAATCCAACAAAACAAAAATTAAAGCTTATGCAGTAGGTTTCCTACTCATTGCTGCAGGTGTTTTACTCAGTCTTTTTGATAAGGAAGTCCTGTTACCCGAATACAGACCGATTGTATTTTCCTGGCAATCGGCAATCATCATTCTTGGCTTATTTTTCCTGTTTTCATCTTATATCCGGAAACGGATAGTCGGAATCGGCTTGATAGTTGTCGGAGCAGTTTTATTGGCTCAAAAAATGCAAATCGACTCCTGGGGTATTATTTCGTTCAAAAGCTTTTGGCCGAGTTTCCTGATTGGCGGAGGTTGTGCCTTTCTTTTTGTTACGATCTTCAATCAAAAAAATAAAAAAACCCTAAGAAAACCAGGAGAAAAAGGAAATGAAAGCCAACATGTTTATTCCGGCAGATGGGAGAAAAGTCATACAAAAAACGATATGGGCTACATTAACCGTAACTATGTATTCGGAGGATCCAATGAAAAAATAGATTTCAGAAGTTTCAAAGGAGGAGAAATCAACTGTATATTCGGAGGCATGGAACTGGATTTGACTGATGCGGCTCTATCTGAAGGAATCAATACCTTGGAAATCAATGCCGTTTTTGGAGGAATAGTCATCATTGCACCGGTTGAGTGGAAAATAGAAATCAATCAGAGCCAGGTATTCGGCAATTTTATCGACCATCGTCCTAAACCTGGTTTTGAAGTTGAAGAGAACAGAATTTTGCAAATAAACGTCAGCTGTGTATTCGGGGGTGGAGAAATCAAAGCTAAAAATAATTAATTAAGATGCAACATCCTATTATCAGGGACTACAAAACAAGAATGGTTTATGCCGGATTCTGGCTTTTTTTCTCCCTTATTCAGGCAATAATCGTGCATCTTGCCACCGGGATGTCCTTCAGATTTTCATGCATAGATTCTTTCCTGTACAACTGGGTACTGGCTTTTTACATTATTCCACTATGGTATCCGGTATACTATAGCAGTATGAATCGTCATTCCCGGTCTTTTCTTCCGTCTATCTTAATCGGGTTACTAATACTTCCTCTATGGCTGGCAACCAGTTCAGCCATAGCATATCTGCTAAATCACCCTTCCGGAAATGAAATTTATAACGAGTTTATCCTGTCATCTCTCGGATGGAGAGCCATTGAAGGAATAATTCTATACATCATCGCCATATTATCACTTCATATTTACATCTATATAGAAAGGTTGAATGAAAAAAGCAACAATGAGATCCGGCTGAATAAGTTAGTCAAGGATGCCGAATTGAATGCATTGAAATCGCAGATTAATCCGCATTTCCTGTTTAATAGCCTGAATTCCGTGCAGGCACTTATCCTTAAATCACCTGAGCAAGCAGGAGAAATGCTGGTATCCCTCTCCGATTACCTGAGATATACGGTATTATCTACCCGCCAGGAAATGTCGGATATCAAAGAGGAAATTATGAATTCCCAACGCTATTTATCCATCGAGAAACTTCGTTTTGGTGATAAACTGGTGTATATATTTGATATTCAGCCGGATTGTCTTTCGTTAAAGATTCCATCTATGCTACTGCAGCCCCTGTTCGAGAACGCAGTTAAACATGGAGTATATGAAAGTATCGACACTATTTATATCCATACAACCATACGGAAAGACAATCGATTGGTAAGCATAGAGATCAGGAATAATTTTGATCCGGAAACATCCGGCAAACGCATAGGATCCGGAACCGGATTGAAAAACATAAGGGAACGGTTGCTTCTGTTTTATGGAACCGATGCTTTTTTGCAGGTTAAATCTGTTGAAGGAGAGTTTGGGGTGGAGGTTGGGATACCGGGGAGTTAAGAATTAAGAGTTAAGAGTTAAGAATTAAGAATTAAGAATTGACGACAGACCGAATGCCATCAAGCTTGCTTGTATGGTTGAGGGGCGAAGGAGATCAAGACCGCGAAGCGGGATTAATTTAAGAGTTAAATATCGGGGGAGGTAGATTGGAGATGATTGGTGAGGACATGAGAGGGGTTGTTTCGGTGGTGATTATTGATGATGAGGAGCCGGCAAGAGAAATTCTGAGGTTTTATCTGAAGGATTGTCCGGGTATTTTAGTTGTCGGGGAGGCGGATAATGGGTTCGATGGGATGAAAATCATCCGGGATTTGTGTCCACAACTGGTATTTTTGGATATTCAGATGCCTAAGTTGACTGGATTTGAAATGCTCGAACTGCTGGATAATCCTCCGGAGGTTATCTTCTCCACAGCCTATGATCAATATGCAATCCGGGCTTTTGAATCGAATGCAGTAGACTATCTCCTAAAACCTTATTCAAAAGAGCGCTTCGAAGTTGCTCTTCAAAAAGCCTTATCTAAAATCGCGAATGGGGCAAATTCCCGTCCTGCATTACAAAAACTCAGTGAAAGCAGAGAAGTACACCAGGAAAAGCTGGTCAGGATAGCCGTCAAAGACCGGCAACAAATTCATGTAATCCCGACACAGGATATCGACTATATCGAAGCTTGTGGCGATTATGTATATCTCCACACAGCCAGAGGTTCATTCATAAAAGAAAAAACCATGAAATTTTTTGAGGAAAATCTTCCGGGAGAACAGTTTATCCGGATCCATCGTTCATATATTGTCAATGTAAATGAAGTTACCAAAATAGAATTGTATGAAAAAGAATCCTACCGGGTATATCTTCGGAACGGAAAAATATTGAAGGCCTCTGCTAGTGGTTATAAAACCCTGAAAGATATTGTCAGGTTATAACATTTGTCTTTCTTTAATATCAGCCTGTAACATTTTCCTATTATCCTTTCAGGCAGAACATTTTCAACCAAAATCATGTTTCATTTGTATGTTTTTTTACAATTTAGAGTACCTTTGCCCTAGAAAGCACATTTTAGATACTTTATTGCTGAAAAACATAGGAAAGCAAACTTCACACATAAATGGACAAGATTATGAAAGTAACATTGAAAGTGCCACACATCAGTGGCATATTTTTTAAACACAAGAATGGGCACGCATTCATACGGAAAAAGAACTCATTACGCACACATGTTATTCGTCTCTCTGAAGAATTAAAGGCCGAAAACAGGATCCGGACAGCCAGGGCTTACATCGGTACTCTCAATTGTGTATTAAGGTTTACTGATACAGATGACATATCATTGGGGGAAATCTCCGAGAATTTTGTAAAGGATCTCGAAACCTTTCTCAAAATGAGAGGATGTAGGTTGAACACGATCTCTTTTTATATGAGAAACTTACGTGCCATATATAATAAAGCGATAGACAAGGAACTTCTCCATGCCCCTGAAAAAAATCCTTTTCTGAAAGTATTTACAGGAAATGCCCAGACATCCAAACGGGCTTTAAGTAAATCAGAAATTACCTTGATCAAGAATTGGAAAAATGATGAGGCCGATAAACGGAGTAAAGATGCGCTATTGCATGCAAAACTCTATTTCCTTTTTAGTTTTTATACCCGCGGCATGTCGTTCATCGATATGGCCTATCTAAAAAAGGAGGATGTCAATAATAATGTTATTTGCTATGCCCGAAAAAAAACCGGACAGACCATTCACGTTCAAATTACTCCTGATTTGAAAAAAATCATTCGTTTTTTTGAACAGGAAACTTCTGACTCTATCTATTTGCTGCCGATCATAACCAAACCGGATAAACCGGAGAGGACACAATATGAATCTGCATTGAGGACTTATAACAACAACTTAAAAAAAATAAGATCGATGACCGGAATTAATAAAGCGCTGACCGGTTATGTTGCCCGGCATTCCTGGGCTACCATAGCCAAATACATGCAGGTTCCGATCGAACAAATTTCAGAATCATTGGGCCATTCTAATATTAAAACCACGATGATCTATCTGGCTGCTTTTGATCAGTCGATACTTCACCGGGTTAACATGAAAGTTACCGTGTAAAAAAACAAAAAAGAGGATTATTCTCAAAAAAAAACGTACTTTTGTGCAAAATTTCTGTCAATTGGTAAGTGACGGAATCTTCCTTAAAAACCACGGCACAAAGTTAGCTACAAAGGGATACATACAACTATAATATTTCTACCTACAATTATTAAATTCAAGCCATTTCGTATTTAAAATCATGTTTTTTTCGAATAAAGGAAGGTGAAGCATTGTATTGTTTTTTACAAAAGAGGTAAAAATGAGATTGTGAAGAAAACCCGTATTCCATGGATATTTCTTTAAAAGTTTTTCCCGACAATTTAATGTCGGAAAGTATTTTTTGAGCTTTTTTTCTAAGCATCCACTGGTAAGGAGATTCGTGAAACACCCGGTGAAATTTCTTTGTAAAACCCGATGTGCTGTAGCAAGTATACTGGGCCAGGGATTCTACTGTATTGAATCTGTGATAGTTACTCGATACCATCTCCATGAATACCAAATCGTTGCCTACAACTGAAGAAAAAAACAAAGCCAATTCGTGGGGAGCATACAATGATCTTAATAAAACAATCAGTTCACTGATCTTAATTTTGTAAATTTCCTCTGTGTATAAGTGATCATTGAGATATTCTTCCATCAAGGCTAAAAATTGCCGGATACTTTTCCGGAAAGGCAAACAATAAGGCAAACCTGTGTTAAGAGAATTCTCATTCGGCATGGAAGATAATAGATTCTGCATATTAACTCCCTCAGAAATAGAACAGTATAGGTCAAATGGAAAATAAATTAAATCTAAATCTCCATTAATCTGAATAAAATAAGTATCTCCTGCCGATAAGAAAAACATTTCTCCAGCATGTATATTTAACTCATTTCCATTCATTCCAAGGGTTAAGTCCCCGTCCAAAAAAAACAAAATAGCTGCTTTATCAGCATGAATAGAGGAAAAACTTTCTCTTTTCTTTAAGGATTTTTTTTCAATCCCCGTTTTTGCAAAATTTAGTGTCATATAATGTGCATTTGTATCCGTCACTTACCAAGTGACAGAAATTCAAAAGCAATTAGGAAACGATAATTTATAACCCAAAAGCATTATTACATGTATATACATAAATTCTCCCCATTTAAAATCAACATTACAACATATATATGGAAAAATTCTTCATTCGGTAAGGAATTCCTGCCTTTATGACCTTTCTTTTTTTACTATTATCACCCAAAAAACGACCTACTTATTAATGTATGTGTGTGTGCTTGGAATCCTTACCGATAGAAGTTTTTTTCAACTAACAGTTTAACTTAATGAAAGCAAATTTAAGAATGTATTTATTTCCTGTATTGGTTATTTTTATACTATCTTCCTGTAGTTCTTATAAAAAAATTCCCTACCTCCAATCACCCGGAGACCCTGATTCTTTATCGGTCATCGTACCGAAAAAACACAGAGGAACCATCCGTTTACGACCTGAAGACCAGTTAAATATTTCTGTACTCACACCCCGGGAACCCGATGGAGCCAAATCTTTCAATTTAATCGATGCAGCAACAGCAATAGGAGGAGGCATCGCCGGAGCTCAATCTTCTGCGCTAAGCTACCTGGTAGACAGTCGCGGAAATATTGAATTTCCTATTTTGGGTACACTTCATGTACAGGGCATGACCAAAGAAGAGTTGGAAAATGATCTCAAAGAGCGGTTAAAAACATACATCAGGGAAGAACCTATAGTAACTGTAAGTTTATTGAATTTTGAGTTTTATACACTGGGAGAAACCGGAGCCAACGTACATAAAGTGAACAAAGAAAAAATCAATTTATTGGAAGCCCTGGCAATGTCAGGCGACCTGAATCATTTCGGCAAACGGGACCGGATCATGCTAATCCGGGAACAGGCGAATGGAGAATATGTTAAAGTACGGCTCGATATTTCGGATGTGGAGATTATGAGGTCTCCCTATTTCTACTTGCAACAGAACGACATCATATATGCGGAACATAATAAAGCAAACGCCGGATTTTCTACCATTACCGCCCAAACTTCATTCTGGATGTCAATGGCTTCTATCCTGACCACCGCTGCGGTTTTAGTCATATCGTTCACTAAATAAATGCTACTGAATGGAAACTAAAGGAAGAACAGAACCCCTATCCAGGGCCAATGCGGAAATAGACTTACAATGGATATTTATTCACATTATCCTGCACTGGAAGTGGTTCCTCGCTTCATTATTGATTTGTCTCCCTGCCGGATACCTGAAACTTCGGTACAGCACCAATATATATCAGGTAGATTCTAAAATTGTGCTTCAAAACAGCCAGGGTGGAAGTGGAAACAGCGAATTTGCCGTATTTGAAAGCATGGGATTGATCAATTCAAATAACAGCATCGTCAACCAGATGGAATTTTTCCACTCCAGAAATTTGCTGGAAAATGTGGTACGTCAAATGGGACTCTACATTTCGTATACAGTAAAAGGTCGGCTGAAAGATACGGAAATCTATGGGAACAATAACCGTTATTTCCAGTCCACTCCGGTAGAAGTATTCATGAAAGCCCAATCTGCATCTTCCATCAATGGTTGTATCAACCTTAAATTCGCTAGTGAAGCAAATGAAAAGATCCTGATGAACGGGAGTTATGGTCTGGAAACCTTTTCCAAACAACTCAATGGAGTATTAGACAGCATAACAATGTCTGCAGGGACTATTTACATGTATGTGGATGAAAATATCCCATTCAACGGAGATCATAACCTGGATGTAAATATATATAATCCTGCCGGTGTAGCCATGTCTTATCTGTCCAGGTTATCCCTGGAAAACACCATCAACAATACAAGTATCGTAAAATTGTCGATACTGGATGCCCATCCGGTACGGGGTATCGATTTTCTGAATAAATTGATCGACGCTTATAATCACGATGTAATGGACGACAAAAATAAAGCTGCCCGTAATGCATTGAAATTTATAGAAGAGCGTTTATCTTTTGTAAACGGAGACCTGGAATCGGCAGAAGAAGACATTGTTGATTTTAAGAGGAACAACAAGGTTATTACCAGCCTGTCCAGTGAATCCGAACGATTTTTGTCCGATGGAAGCGACTCCGAGAAACAATTGGTTCAAATCGGACTTCAACTGGAACTCCTGAGAATACTGAGCGACGAAATCGGAAAAAATCAAACAGGAAACTCCCGGCTGATAACTAATCCCGGAGTACAAGATGCAAGCCTGATAAACAATATCAATCAATACAATGCATTAGTCCTCGAACGGGAACGACTGGGAAATTATACTGTAGAAGGAAATCCTTCCGTAGTAAGAATAGAAGAAAATATCTCTTCAGTAAAAGAATCACTGATCATTTCGATCGAAGGATATCGTAAGTCTTTGAAGATAAATGAAAAAGATCTAAAGAAAACAAACAGGGAAAGCGATAAGCATGTAGATGAATTTCCACGGTTGGAAAGGGAATGGGCTGAAAAACTCCGGCAACAAAAAATCAAAGAAACACTTTATGTAGCCCTGCTTGAAAGAAAAGAAGAAGTATCGCTATCCTTAGCAGTTACGGCTCCCGGAGCAAAAGTGATCGAATCTCCTATTACAGTAGGAATCGTTTCTCCCAATAGGATGTCTGTCATGTTATCCGCATTGTTAATCGGCTTATTGATACCTTTAATCATATTGGGTATTAAAGCTATTTTTAACTATCGGATAGAAAATGAAGGTGATGTTGCCCGTATTAGTAAAGTACCGGTAATAAGTTCTCTCCCATTCGACAAAAAGAAAAGATCTATCGTAATATCCTCTCATGATACCAGCCCTATAGCAGAAATGTTCCGTCTATTACGCACAAAGCTTCAGTTTGCAATGAATTCGCAGGAAACCGGAAAAAAAGTGATACTGATTACTTCTTTCATTTCCGGTGAAGGAAAAACATTCGTATCGATCAACCTGGCAATGACATTTGCCCTGAAATACAAAACAGTATTGGTCGGATTGGATATCAGGCGACCGAAACTATCCAATTATATGAATCTGGAACCATCCAAAAATGGTGTAGTATCCTATTTATCAGGATTCACCCCGGATATAAACGAAATCATACAAGCCAGCGGGTTACACGAACAATTAGATGTTATTCCGGCGGGTATGATTCCCCCGGATCCCAATGAATTGCTGATGGAAAAAAATCTGGAAAAGCTCTTCAATGAACTACGTAAACGATATGAATATATCATTGTAGATACCTCTCCTGTAGGAAGTGTTTCCGATTCATTCCTCTTAAACCGGGTGACTGATATTTCGTTATTCGTTGTCCGTAGCAAATACACGCCCAAAGTTGCCCTCCGGATGTTAAATGAAATCAGTGTTGAAGGAAGGCTCAATGATCCGCATATCCTGATCAACGGTATATCCGAAAATAAAGGAGGGAAATACCGGTATGGATACGGATATGGATATGGATACAGCTATGGATACGGATATGCTTCCGAAAAAAACAAAACAAAGTGATTCAATATGTAAGAATAGAAGTATTACTAACAAATAGACTGAAAAAATTATGAAACACAAAAAATTAATTATACTACCGGTTCTGGCATTTTTTGCCATGGGTAGTTATGCGCAATTAGTAGAGCAGGCACAAACAGTCAAAGCCAAAAACAACTGGTTCATTTCTTTCGGTGTCGGACCTAATTTACTTATGGGAGAACAAGACCGGGATGTGGATTTAATCAAACGAATCAGTTATTCCGGAGAACTTTCTGCCGGGAAATGGTTTTCACCTTATCTGGGAGCCAGGTTGCAGATTACAGGGGGACAAGCCAAGGGCTTCAACTATCTCAATGAGAGAGGTGGATACTACACCCGTAGCGACCGTTCCATTTCTTCCGAACCAATGACTCTCCCCCCCCCCCGATTTGTATAAAGACGGCTTCTGGCAAAAAATAAACTACATGACATTCGGTGTCAAT